>NZ_JBFBAL010000006.1:325884-416377 GCF_040682175.1 Streptomyces sp. NPDC051320 | reverse complement strand
TGTTCATGCCTTCGGCCAAGATCTTCCTCAGCACAGCGCACCGCCAGGCGGACATCGACGCCACCGCCGACGCCCTCGACAAGATCCTGCGTCAGGTGCCAGGGGACGCCGGGGACTGATCTGCCGCATGCGGCCCAGGTTTCGACTTCGTCAGAGGCGCTCTGAGCGCGGACACAGGCATGACGTCCGCGAGCAGGGCGCCCTTTCGGTTGTGAAAACCACCCTTGTTCGAGCAGCCACAAGTCCAACTGTTTCAGGTTCTTGACAGCCCATTTCCGCCCGTGCCAAAGTCACTCATCCGAATTAGTCATCAGATCCAGTCGGATGATCATTTCCATCCGGATTCAAGCTGCCTACGACTGAGGGCTGAGGAGTTCAGAATGTCCATTGGGTCTGTAGAGAACGATGTTGCCGTGCTCGGATGCGGGAACATGGGTTCTGCGTTCGCCCGTGCGGCGCTCGCCTCCGGGCGCCGGGTCGCTGTCTGGAATCGATCGGCTGCCCGTGCGCGCGCCCTGGTCGTGGACGGAGCCCAGGTGATGAAGTCCGCCGAGGGCGCCGTCCGATCCGCGCCGATCGCCATCCTTTGCGTCGGCACCCCCGCGGATGCGCGCGAAGTGCTGGAATCCGTTGGCCCGGCGGCCTTCGCCGGGGTGACGGTTCTCAATGTCACCAGTGGTGGGCCGGAGGACAGCGTCGCGATAGGCCGCTGGGCCGACGCTCGCGGAGTCTCCTACCTCGACGGGGCCATCCTCGCGTACCCCAAGCAGATCGGGACGCAGGAGGCCTGCATCCTTGTGGCCGGCAGCGACGAGCTGTGGCAAGCCCACGCAAGTCTCGTGTACGACCTCGCCGGCTCCTCGCTGCATGTCGGCCCTGACTACGGTGCCGCCAGCGTGATCGATGCCAGTTTTACTGGCGGCTTCTTCATCTCGAGCGTGATCGCCTTTATCGAAGCGACCCGGCACATGACCGCCTTCGGCGCGTCCACAAGCGTGATCGAGTCGCTCCTCGGATACGCCTCATCGCAGCTGGAAGGCGAGATGCGGGACGTTCTGCAGCGCGTCGAAGGCGGCGAGTTCGCGACGGATCAGGCATCGCTGAAGGTCTACCAAGAGGCATCGCAAGGCTGGCTTGCGTCCATGCCTACGCGGGACGCGGCCCCCATGCTCACGGCTGCCGTGGCCACCCTGTGCCGTGGCGTCGACGAAGGGCTGGGCGAAGAGGACATCGCGGCCCTGGTGAAGCTTCGGACCCTCTGAATCCGGGAGGCGTGGCCGGCCGGGTATGGGCGTGTGAATGGCTGGGATGGCGGCATCGCAAGCTCTTGCGGCGTCCCTGTCCATCGCCATGGTGCTGAACAGCGGCGAGCCGTGTCTACCTGGCGTGCGCGATGCCGGTCAGCCGCGAGCGCTGTCGCGCAGAAAATCAAGAAATTGCCAAGGTCGGATGTCTGGATCATGCGACTTAGGCGACTTGTATCCCTAATCGGCCCCACCCCGCTGTATGTGAGCAAGGCCGCCGATTGGGCGGCGACGTCGACTGCGCGGGTTCCGGGGACCGTTTCGCCCGCACTGCCCGGAACTACGGAAGCTACATATGACTTGATCAGTTTACCTGATCAAATGACCGTGTCCAGCATGGCGTGCTGTGCATCACCTCGAACCGGCCGCGCTCAGTCCGGCGGCAGCCTCCGAGAAGGACAGAAGGAAGACGCATGACAGGCATCGACAACAGCCGAGACACTGGCGCCATGGCGCCACCTGAGGCAGAGGACCACAAGCTCCGCGGCGATCTCAACGCCTTCCAGCTGCTCTTCGGCATCCTCGCCTACAACGCCCCCCTGGTAGCGGTCGTCGCATTCCTGCCGTTGACCATCGGTTACGGAAACGGGCTGGGCGCCCCCGTCAGCTACCTCTTGTCGGGCGCGATCATCGCGCTGTTCGCCAGCGGCTTCCTCAAGATGTCGCGGCACATCGACAACCCCGGAGGCTTCTACTCCTACATCGCGCTCGGCCTCGGTCGCGAGGCCGGATTGGGTGCGTCCTTCCTCGCCGTCACCACCTACTACCTGCTGCTGCTCGGCGGCTACGCGCTCGGTGGTGTCCTCATCGGCAGCTTCGTGACTGACATACTCGGTGGGCCGCACGTCGCGTGGTGGGTCTGGGCGGCCGTCTGCCAGATCATCGTCGGCATCTTCGGCTACTTCAACATCGAGCTGTCGGCACGCTTCCTGACGTTCTTCATGTGTTGTGAGTCGCTGCTGATCCTGGTCTACCAGGCGGTCGTCCTCGCGCGCGGTGGTGCGACAGGCCTGTCGGCGTCCTCCTTCACTCCTCACAACATCACGTCGGGGAGCATCGGCATTGGCCTCTTGTTCGCCGCGCTCAGCTTCAGCGGCTTCGAGGTGACCGCGGTCTTCCGTGACGAGGTTCGCGACCCGGCGCGCACCATTCCGCGGGCGGCGTACGGCTTCGTCGCAGTCATCGGTGTCGGGTACGCCGTCTCCACGTGGGTGATCATCCAGGCCTACGGACCGGCCAACGCTGTCACCTCTGCAGCCACCAACCCGACCGGGAGCGTCACCGCAACCTTCCAGACCTTCCTCGGCGGCGTCGGTGTGCATCTCGTCTCGGTCCTGGTGATCACGAGCGGTTTCGCGTCGCTCATCGCCGTCCATGGCGTGCTTGCGCGCTACCTGTTCAACCTCGGCGTCGACCGGATCCTGCCTCGCCGCCTCGGTGCCGTCCACCCCCGGCACGGGTCGCCTCACCAGGCGTCGATCTTCGCCAGCGCCGTCGTCGTCATCGGTTACCTCGTCAGTGTGCTCCTCAAGGCCGACCCGTCGGTCCTGTATGCGCAGCTGTGGGGCATCTTCGGCTACTCGCTCCAGATCCTCTTCGTCCTGACCACGCTCGCCGTCCTCGTGTTCATGAGGCGGACGCGTCCGTCCGACACCACGGTCTGGCACCGCGTGATCGCTCCTGTGCTGGCCCTCGCGGGACTCGTCGTGACGCTGTGGTTGGCCACGAAGAACATCGAGCTGCTGATCCCGGGCAGCGGGGCGGTGACGATCACGTATGTCGTGCTCGCGGGGGCAACCGGGGCAGGCGTCCTCTACGCGGTGACCCTGAAGCGCGTCCGGCCTGACATCTACCGGCACATCGGTCGCATGTAGGACCTGCTGAAACGCCCATCGCCGGTAGCCGACGTCCGCTCGGCCACCGGCGATGTCGTCGTTCGTATGCGCTGTAGCTCAGCTGGCTCTGACGACGTCGAGCTTGCCCGCGGCTTACTGCTTGCGCAGCGTCCTTTGTCGAACTTCCCGACGCTCGGCTTCGGAACCTCGGCGATGAACGTCCACCGCTCGGGCAGCTGCCATTTCGTGCAGGAGCCGGAGAGGTGGGCGCGCAGCGCCTCCACGTCGGCTGTGGCGCCCTCGCAGAGAACGACGGCGACACAGGGACGTTCGTCCCACTTCTCGTCGGGGGTACGCCGAAGACGGCGGCCCCGGCCACGTCCGGGTGCGACATGACACCGTTCTCGAGGCCGACCGAGGAGATCCACTCACCGCCGGACTTGATGACGTCATTGGTGCGATTGGCCAGCGTGAGATAGCCGTCCAGGCTGATCCGGCCGACGTCCCCGGTGCGCAGCTGACCCTGGCTGACGCGGTAGGGCCATGCCTCATCCTCCGAGGCCCAGGCCGGCGGATGCGCGACCGCGCCGAGCGACGAGGTCTCGGTCATGCCTCGGCTGTACAGGATCCTCACGCCGTGCTGCTCCTTCGAACGCCTTCATTGGTAGCCAGTGCCATCGCCTACCTCGCCTCGGAAGAGGCGTCGGCCATCACCGGCACATGCCTCCCGGTCGACCTCGGAACCCTCGCCTCCTGAAACCTCTACCTGGCCACCGTCCTCGGCGGCGTTCCTGCAGTGGATGCCCCCACGTCGCGGCCGCGCTGCTGTCGCCGGCCGCGCGCGCCTGACGCTCCGAACGACAGATCGCCCCGACCCCGTAGGGGGTCGGGGCGATCTGTTGCTTGCTCGAACCGACAGGCCCGGTGAGCTGCCGACGCGAGCTCACCCGGCTCGCCGGTGGCGTCCTGATCCCTGGACCCGGGTCATTTGGCCATTGACGGCCGGGGTGACCCGGGCCATACTTGGTCAATCGATCTAGTCGTTCGATCAGCAATGAAGCAGGTGAGTCATGAACAGCCCAGCAGCAATTGTCGCCACGGAGGCCGACCCCACGCCGCTCGTGCTCTCGTTGGCCCGGACCCTCCGGGCCAGTGCCCAGGCCCCGGAGCTGCGCGAGCTGATCACGCAGACCAACGGCGCCATCGCGCTGCGCTCGGTCACCGACGCGCAGTGCGCGTCGCTGACGTTCGACGGGTCCGGCGTGCTCGTGAGCCACGGGCTCGCTCACGGCGCGGAGCAGGCGGACCTGCTGTTCGACCCGGAGTACACCGTCGGCGAGACGACGGACCCGGTCGGCCTCGCGGCCGCTCAGCTGCTTTCGCCGCCGCTGCCCCCCTGGCGCGAAGCGGCCGCCCACTTCTGGGAGGTGAACCAGGGCACGCCCGGCTTCCCCGGCCGCCTGGTCCTGGTTTGCCTCGACGAGGAGGCCGAGATCGCCTTCGGTGAGGGAGGCGACGTGTACGAGGTCCATGGCTACGGGCCGGCCCTCTCGGCGGTTCTCAGTGGCCAGGTCGACCACTTTCTCTACGCGGTCGCCGCTGGGGCGGTCACGGTCGTCGGATCTGGCGCACACATGTCAGCGATGTGCGGTGCTCACTGGAAGGTGCGGTTCGGTGGTTGAGACGCAGGCTTCAGAGATCAAGCAGTGGATGGTCGACAACGAGATCACCTCGGTGCAGATCCAGACCACGAACCTGGACGGCACCTTCATCGGGAAGACGTTGTCGTGCGAGAAGTTCCTCGGCAGACTCGAACAGGGTTACCCGTTCGCGGACATCGTCTTCGGCAATGACCTGGGCAACTTCCCGGTGCTCGGGCTCGCGTTCCCGTCTTGGCGCGGCGAGATGGATGACATCTTCCTGCGTCCCGACCTCAACACGCTGTGCGTGTGGCGGCCTGGCGTCGCGGCGGTGATCGGTGACTTCTGGACTCAGGATGGCGAGCCGGTGAGTGTGTGTCCGCGCAACCTGTTGCGTAAGGTCACCGCGCAGGCCGCAGAGCTGGGGTTCGGCGTCAAGGGCGCCATCGAGATCGAGGCCACCATCTTCGAGGAGTCCGTGCAGACGGCTCGCGCCAAGGGCTACCAAGGCCTCACACCGCTCGGCGGGACGGCCGGATCGGCCTATGTCTTGGGTAAGTCCACTGACTGGCGCGAGTACCTCGAGGCGGTCGAGCAGCGGCTGCGCTCGGTCGGGATCGCCTGGGAGGCGTGGAACGACGAGGCCGCGGCCGGCCAGGTCGAGATCAACGTCGCGGTCGGGGACGTCGTCGATGTCGCGGACCGCTGGGCGCGCACGCGCCAGATCATGCGCGAGGTCGCCTACGAGCTCGGTCGCACAGTCACCTTCATGGCCAAGTGGTCCGATGCGTGGGGCCAGGCGTCCCACGTCAATCTCTCGCTCACCGACGCCGAGGGCAACGCCTTCTACAGCCCCGATGGCGCCTCCGAAGTCATGGAGCATTTCATCGGCGGTGTCATGGCAGCGATGGCAGGAACCACCTCGATCGCTCTTCCGTTCATCACCTCATACCGCCGACTCATTCCGCTGGAAGGCCCCCCGACCACCGTCACCTGGGGTCACCACAACAAGACCACCGCCGTGCGCGCCATCACCGGCCACCCCGCCTACTCCCGCATCGAGTACCGGCTGCCGGGCTCGGACTCCAACGTCTACCTGGTCGCGGCCGCGGTCGCCGGCGCGGGGCTCTACGGCGTGATCAACCACGTGCAGCCCCCGGAGCCGCTCGCTGGGCTGGCGTGGTGCCGGCCCGAGAGCACGGGCGTGGAACTGCTCCCGACCACCATCACCGAGGCCGCTGCTGCGCTCGAGGCTGACAAGGTCCTCCCCGAGGTGCTGGGTGAGGAGTTCGTGAGGTACTGGCTCGGTACCCGCCGCTGGGAGTGGCTGGCGTTCCACACCATGGGCGGCGGCGACCCGGACACCGGGCTCACGGCGTGGGAGTCCGCCCGCTACTTCGAGCTCGTATGAGCAGGCGCATCGCGGCCGCGGTCCTCAACCGCGCGCCCGGACAGCTGGAGGTCGAGGAGCTCCTCCTCGACGACCCGGCTCCCGAGGAGGTCCTGGTCAGGGTCGAGCACGCCGGGCTGTGCCACTCCGACCTGCACGAGATTGACGGCACATTCGAGACGACCGTGCCGATCGTCCTTGGGCACGAGGTCGTGGGGGAAGTCGTCGAGGTCGGCAGCGCCGTCGTTGGGTTCGTGCCCGGCGACCGCGTCGTCACCTGCCTGTCGGTCTTCTGTGGGACCTGCTCCTACTGTCTCGACGGTCGGCAGACCCTGTGCGCCGATCGCGGCCGGCTCCAGCAGGAGCGCCCGAGGCCGCGGCTCACCAACGCGCGCGGCGAAGCGGTTCGGCCCACCGCGGGTATCGGCGGGTTCGCCGAGATGACGCTGGTGCACCAGAACTCCCTCGTGGCCATTTCCGACGAGGTCCGGCCCGCCACCGCGAGCATCCTCGGCTGCGCGGTCACGACGGGCATGGGCGCGGTCCTGCGCAGCGCGCGAGTCCGTCCCGGGCAGTCAGTGGCCGTGATCGGGCTCGGGGGTGTCGGCTTCGCCGCTCTCCAGGCCGCACGACTGGCCGGCGCTTCGCAGGTGATCGGCGTCGACGTCGTACCCAAGAAGCTGCGGCAGGCCCTCGAGTTCGGCGCCACCGATGTCGTCGACGCGCGCGACGGTGACGCTGTTGCCGCCGTCCGGGCCCTTTCGGGCGGCGGCGTCCACCACGCCTTCGAGGCCGTCGGGTCGGGCCGCACGGTCGGGCAGGCGTTCGCGATGCTGCGCGCCGGAGGGACGGCCACCGTGATGGGGATGATCCCGGACGGGCATCAGATCGACATTCGCGGCGCCGAGCTGTTCCTCGAGGAGAAGCGGCTGCAAGGCTGCTTCATGGGGTCGAACCACTTCAAGGTCGACATCCCGATGTACGCCGAGTTCAACCGGATGGGCGTCCTGCGACTCGACGACCTGGTCACCGCCGAGTTCGACCTGGCCACCATCAACGAGGGTTTCAAGGCGCTCGCCTCGGGCGACGAGATCCGTGTCGTGGCGCGCATCGGAGGCCGGGCATGAAGCCGCTGATCGGCATCACCGGCCGCCAGCTCGCGCTGGGCATGGTGGCGAACACCTCCGAGCGGTTCCGCGAGCAGCGGATCGGCAGCTACTTCTCGGCGTTCGCCGACGGCGTCGCCGCAGCCGGCGGCATCCCCGTCCTCATCCCGTTCGCGGCCGATGCGGCCGACGTCGTCGCTCAGTTGGACGGCATCGTCGTCACCGGCGGCCAGGACGTGCATCCGGCCCGCTGGGGTGGGCTCGCCGCGGTCGACCCGACCGTGGATCCCCGGTGGGACCACGACGCCCACGACGCCGAGCGCGACGCCTACGAAGCCGCGCTGATCGTCGCCGCGGTTGATTCCGGAACGCCACTGCTCGGCGTGTGCCGCGGCCATCAGCTGCTCAACGTCGTGCTCGGCGGCACCCTCATTGAGCACCTCGACGAGGGACCGATCGTGCATTCCGCTTCCTACGCCGCGCCCAGCGACGGCGACCCGGGCCACGTGGTGGAGTTCGCCGAGGGGTCCGTGCCGCACGTGGTCTACGGCGCTCGGCGCGTGACGAACTCCTGGCACCACCAGGCGGTCAACCGTCCCGGCAACGGCCTCCGCGTGGTGGGCCGTACGCCGGACGGGGTGGTCGAGTGCATCGAGCTCGCCGACCGCCCGGTCGTGGGCGTGCAGTGGCATCCCGAGTGGACCGCCACCCAACCCGAACCGATCTTCGACTGGCTGGTGGACGCAGCATCGCGGCGTACCGCCGACGAGCTGGTCCTCGACAGAAAGGCCATGGCATGACAACGCCCCGCGTGAGCACGCTGACCAGCCTCGACGACTGGCTCGACCTGCAGGCGCGCACGGCGATCCCGTCGGCGATGTGGATCGACGGTGCCTGGGACCAGGCGTCCGGGCGGGCCCTCCCGCTGATCAGCCCGCGCGACGGATCCGTGATCGCCAACGTGACCAGCGCGGACGCCGCAGATGTCGACCGTGCCGTGCAGAGTGCACGTCGGACCTTCGAGCGGGGCAGCTGGTCCCTCCTCGAGCCGCGCCAGCGCGGCGAGGTGCTCCTCCGCTGGGCGGACCTCCTGGACGAACACCGCGACGAGCTGGCGCTACTGCTCGCGCTGGAGATGGGCAAGCCGGTCACCGTCGCTTGGAACGTCGAGCTTCGGACGACGATCAACACGATCCGCTGGTACGGCGAGCTCGTCGACAAGCTGTACGACGAGTCACCGCGCGGCCGCAACGGTGCCCTGGCCCTGGTGACGCGTGAGCCCCTCGGCGTCGTCGGTGCGATCACGCCGTGGAACTTCCCGATGACGCTCGCGATGTTCAAGATCCCGGCGGCGCTCGCCGCAGGCAACAGCGTCGTGGTCAAGCCGGCCACGCAGACGCCGTTGTCGCTGCTTCGGGCCGCCGAGCTCTCCGCTCTGGCCGGGCTCCCGGCGGGTGTCCTGCAGGTTGTGACCGGCAGCGGCTCCGTCGTGGGCTCCGCGCTGGCGCTGCACGATGACGTCGCCACGCTCACGTTCACGGGCTCCACCGAGGTTGGCAAGAAGCTGCTGACCTACGCGGGGGAGTCCAACGCCAAGCCGGTCTCGCTCGAGCTGGGCGGCAAGTCGCCCAACATCGTCTTCCCGGACGCGCCGGACCTCGACAAGGCGGCGGCCACGGCTGCCTGGGCCATCTCCTTCAACAGTGGCCAGATGTGCACCGCCGGTTCACGGCTGGTGGTGCACGAGGAGATCCGTGACGACTTCGTCGCCCGGGTCGTCAAGCACCTCGAGGCCCACGTGATCGGCGATCCGCTGGACCCGGCCACCACCATGGGCCCCCTGGCGTACGCCGTCCACCGCGACGACGTCGTGGACGAGATCCGCAAGGGTATCGCCGACGGCGCCACCCTGGTGATGGGCTCGGACGAGAAGCGTGACGACGGGTTGTACGTCTCGCCCGCGGTCTTCACCGACGTCGATCCTGGCAGCCGGCTCGCCCAGCACGAGATCTTTGGCCCGGTCCTGTCGGTGCTCACCTTCTCCACCGAGGAGGAGGCGATCGCCATCGCGAACAACTCCGACTACGGCCTCGGCTCGGCCATCTGGACCGCGGACCTCAGCCGGGCACACCGCCTTTCGCGCGAGATCGACGCCGGACTGGTCTGGGTCAACTGCTACGAGGAGGGCGACAGCTCTGTCCCCTTCGGCGGGCACAAGCTGTCAGGCCACGGCGCAGACCGGAGCGTGCACGGCCTGGAGAAGTACACCTCACTGAAGACCACGTGGATCAACATCGAAGGAGCATCATGAGCACGACGCAGGAACACGACGCCCTCCAGGACCGTTTTGGCGAATTGGCCGCAGCGATGGAGGCCCAGGACATCGACGCGTTGATGGCCTGCTACGACGACGCCCTTGTCTTCCTTGAGAACGGCAAGGAGAGGGACAAGGCCGCCCTCAAGGAGTACGTACAGGAGCTGTGGTCCGCCGACAGTGGTTTCTCGGTAGATCTCGCGACCGTGCACCGGGTCCATGACGTCCTTGCCGTCACGCTCGAAGCGTCGATGAGTGCAGAGACGCCGTCGGGCGACGAGGTCACGATCAGCTGGCCGTTGTTCATCGCGTACCAGTTCGACCTCGCCACGCTCAAGGTGGTGCGGGAGGTTGCCTTCTCCGACGAAGCGGGCGTCGCTGAGAAGTTCGCCGCGGCTGGCGTCGCCTGACCAACCCATGACCCCGAGTGGGAGGTCCGGGGTCGACGCACCACAAGGGAGTTCGAGATGACCAACCGTGACTTCGACACCATCGTGATGGGCGGAGGCTCCGCCGGCGTGACGGCCTGCCGCGACCTGGCCGAACAGGGCTACTCGGTCCTGCTGTTGGAGGCTCGAGACCGCCTCGGCGGCCGGGTCTTCTCCGAGCGCGGCCGGATCGGCGATTGGGAGGGTGTCATCGAGCACGGTGGCCAGTACGTTTGGTCCGACCGCCAGGTCAACGTGATGGCTGAGATCAAGCGCTACGGCCTCACGGTTGTGCACAGCCCGATGCCCGAGTGCTACCCGACGGTCGATCGCGGCCAGTACAACCCCGGGCCGTTGCCCGTGCCGGTCGAGGAGATCTTCGACTTCGAGCGGGCGTCCTACCAGATCATCAGCGACGCGAGGCGCATCACGCTCGGCATCCCGTTGGATCGGCAGAACGTCCTTGACTTGGACATCCCCTTCAGCGAGTACCTCGACAACCTCCAGGTCGGTCCCGGCACCCGCGGCTTCTTCACCTTCCTGGGGAGCTTCTTCACCGGTCGCTACCCGCACGAGGTCTCGGCATTGCTGCCTCTCCAGTTCGTCGCGCAGATGGGCTATGGCCTGATTCGCGCGTGGGGTGTCCTGGACGAATACACCGCGGAGGGCATCAGCACGCTTGTCGACGCCATGGCTGCGGACTCGGGTGCCGACGTCCGCCTCGGTACGCGGGTCGCATCGGTCAGCCAGGACGAGAGAGGTGCCGCTGTGACGACGATCGCCGGCGACACCTTCACGGCGAGCACGGTCGTGGTGGCGACCCCCGTGGCGTGCTGGAAGAACATCACGTTCGACCCGCCCGCACCTCAGCGAGGGCAAGATGCTGCCGGCCGGTGGCCACCACAACTCCGCGTCGGTCAAGGTCCACATGCAGGTGAAGAAGGCACCCCACCTCCCGTTCGCGCTGGCGAACACCGAGACCGAGAACGGTGCCTGGTGTCTCTACACCGACACCGACCTCGGCGAGGACGGGCAGCTGATGACCGGCTTCTACACGAACCACCCGGACAACAACGACCGGTTCGGCATGGACTTCGCGGGCGTCGAGGCGTTCCTTCATGCGTTCTTCCCGGAAGCCGAGCTGGTCGCGTTCGAGCTCCATGACTGGAACGAGGACGAATGGTCGGGCAACGGCGACTGGCTGGCACTGCCCGCAGGCATCATCAGCAAACACCACACGGAAACCACGCGCCCCGAGGGGCGACTGCACTTCGCTACCGCTGACATCGCCCAGACGTTCCTGGTCTGGTTCGAGGGTGCGATCGAGATGGGCAAGAAGGCGGCCGTCGATGCGCAGCGGCTCATGACTCGCGAGGCGATCGAGTCCAAGGTGCCCGCACGCGCCAAGGCGTCAGCGGCTGTGGCATCGCCCGTCCGGTCCTGAATGACACGCACACGATTCACAGCGGGGTCCACGCCCCACGTCAAAGGAGTTCGAGATGACAAAGCATGACTTCGACACGATCGTGATCGGTGGAGGCTTCGCCGGGGTGACGGCCTGCCGCGACCTGGCAGAGCAGGGGTACTCGGTCCTCCTGCTGGAGGCGCGAGACCGTCTCGGTGGCCGCACCTGGTCCGAACACAAGAAGATCGGAGGCTGGGAGGGGACCGTCGAGTTCGGCGGTCAGTGGGTCTATCCCGACCAGCAGGTCAACATGATGGCTGAGATCGAGCGCTACGGGCTCACGTTGAAGCATTCGCCTGCTCCCGTCAACTACCCGACGCTTCGTAACGGCCGGCACAACCCGGGCCCACTCCCGGTTCCTCTTGAGGACGTGTTCGACCTCGAGAGGGCCGTGCACCAGGTCATCTCGGACTCGCACCGCATCGAGCTCGGCATCCCGCTCGACAAGCAGCGGCTTGAGGACCTGGACATCCCCTTCTCTGAGTACCTCGACAACCTTGGCGTGAGTGACGCGGCACGCGCCTTCGTAGCGTCGTTCGGCAACTTCTTCACGGGTCGCTATCAGGACGAGGTGTCTGCGCTTCCTCCTCTGCAGTTCATTGCTCAGATGGGCAACAGCTTCATCCGCGCCTGGGGTGTCATCGACGAGTACCTGGCGGAGGGGACGGCAACGCTGATCACGGCGATCGCCGACGACTCGGGTGCAGACATCCGGCTCGGCACCCCCGTCGACCGGGTGGAGCAGAGCGATAGCGGAGTGCTCGTGACCACGCGTTCCGGCGAGACCTTCTCGGCGGGGACTGTTGTGGTCGCGACGCCGATGGCGTGCTGGAAGAACATCGAATTCAACCCGCCGCTGAGCGCTCACAAGGACGCAGCAACGCGTGAGAACCACGTCGCCTACGGTGTGAAGGTCTGGGCCCAGGTCCGCGGTGCCACCCCGCTGCCCTACACCCTCCCCGACCCGGAGACCTCCCACGGTGCCGCCCTCATGTTCACCCAGGCGGAGATGGAGGGCGATGACCAGCTGATGGTGGGGTTCTTCCTCCAGCACCCCGAGCGTGAGAGCTTCGGCACCGACTTCCAGGGGGTGGAGCGCTTCGTCCAGACGCTCTATCCCGGTGCTGAACTGATCGACTACGACATCCACCCATTTGTAGATGAAGAGTGGACGGGAGAGGGTGACTGGATCGCCTACAAGCCGGGTCGAATCAGCAAGTCCCACTCCGAGCTGAGCAAGCCGGAGGGCCGGCTCCACTTCGCCACGGCCGACATCGCGCACACCTTCCTGGCGTGGATGGACGGTGCGGTCGAGATGGGCAAGAAGGCTGCCGTCGACGCCCAGCGACTCATGACGCGGGAGATGATCGAGTCCAAGGTGCCTGCACGCGCCAAGGCATCGGCCGCTGCATCAACGTCCGCTCAGGCGCGAGCATGATCGTGGAGGTCGAGCAGCCCACCGCCTCACGGTCTGAAATCCGCAGGGCCTACACCCGGCGGGCGCTCGAGGCACTCGATCTTGCGGACTCGATGGCTGGGGCCGATGCGGCCGCTACGGGTCTTAGGCACCTGATGCGCGCCCTGCTCCAGCAGGACGGAACGATCGCTCGACCGGTGTTCGAGCAACTCGGCGTCGACGTCGCGGCCCTGGCCGCCGAGCTCAGCGCTCCGGTGGATGTCGACGCGCAGGCGCTGAGCTCGGTACTGCGCGCCGGCGAGCACGAGGCGAAGCAGCTCGGCGACGCCTTCGTGTCGGTCGAGCACCTCCTGATCGCGTTGGCGGCTCGCCGCGACGGTGTCGGGGAGATCGTCGGAGCGTTCGGTATCGACCGCAGGTCGATGCTCGACGCGGTCCTTCAGGTGCGTGGCCCGGCAGTCGTCGAGGACGCCGACCCCGAGCTGACCTACCTCGACGTCCTGTGGCGCCCTGCACCCGTCTCGACCCAGCTCCGCCGGTTCAGTCGCGACCTGACCGAGCTGGCGTTTCGGGGGAGGCTCGATCCTGTTCTCGGCAGGGATGCCGAGATCGAGCGGGTGGTGCAGGTGCTGGGCCGTCGCCGCAAGAACAACCCTGTCCTGATCGGTGATCCAGGCGTCGGGAAGACGGCGATCGCTGAGGGACTCGCCAGGCGGATCGTTGCAGGCGACGTGCCGGCCGGCTTGCGCAACCAGCGGCTGGTCGCGCTCGACGTGGGTGCACTCGTGGCAGGCGCAAGCTACCGCGGCGAGTTCGAGGACAGGATCAAGGCGATCCTGACCGACGTGGGTAACGCAGAGGGCGGGATCGTCCTGTTCATCGACGAGCTGCACACGATCGTGGGCGCGGGCGCCGCCGAGGGCGCGGTGGACGCCGGGAACCTCCTGAAGCCGATGCTGGCGCGCGGCGAGCTCCGCACGCTCGGAGCGACCACGCTCGACGAGTACCGCAGGTATGTCGAGAAGGACGCTGCCCTGGAACGGAGGTTCCAGCCTGTCCACGTGGAGGAGCCGAACTTCGCCAGCGCGGTCACGATGCTGCGGGGACTGCGGTCCAGCTACGAGACGCACCACGGCGTTCGCATCACCGACGCTGCACTCGTCTCGGCGGTCTCGCTCAGCAAGCGCTACATCCCCGATCGGTTCCTTCCGGACAAGGCGATCGACCTGATCGACGAGGCGGGCTCCCAGCGCAGGATCGAACTCGATGGGCGGGAGAGCGTGGAGCTGCCATCAGACAGCGACGTCGTCGGCGACAACGACATCGCCCGGGTCGTCGCCGCATGGACTGGTATCCCCGTCACGCGGTTGCAGGAAGCGGAGCTCGAGAAGCTCGCCACGATGGAGGAACGCATCGGCCAGGACGTCGTAGGCCAGGAAGGCGCTGTCGCCCGTGTGTCAGCTGCCCTCCGCAACGCGCGCGCCGGGCTCGCCGACCCGATGCGTCCGCTCGCCTCGTTGTTGTTCTGCGGGCCGTCCGGTGTCGGCAAGACGCATCTCGCCCGCGTGCTCGCCGACTTCATGTTTGGCAGTGACGACGCCCTGATCCAGCTGGACATGTCGGAGTACACCGAGAAGCAGTCGGTCGCCCGGCTCATCGGCGCGCCCCCGGGCTACGTGGGCTATGAGGAGGGCGGCCAGCTCACCGAAGCGGTACGCCGCCGGCCCTACGCGGTCGTGCTCCTCGACGACGTGGAGCAGGCCCACCCCGACGTCCACGCGCTGCTGCGCCAGGTGATGGAGCAGGGGTCGTTGACCGACAGCCAGGGTCGGGTCGTCAGCTTCCGCAACGTGGTGCTGGCGATGACCTCGAGCCTCGTCGATGCCGCTGCGGCTGCTGAGCAGTTCCGGGCCGACTTCGTCACGCGGTTGGACGACGTGGTCCAGCTCGCGCCCTTGCACCGAGCGGACGTCGCCCGGCTCGTGGAGCTGCAGGTCGCCGCGGTGGCCGCCCGACTCGCCGATCGCGGGATCGGCCTGCGGCTGACCGATGGGGCCCGCGAGCTGGTGGCCGGGCTCGGCCACGACGAGGAGCACGGCGCACGGTTGCTTACCCGCGTCGTCCAGCAGCAGGTCACGTCCGCCGTGTCGCGGAGTGTCCTGACCGGCGACCTCGCCCCGGGCGACACCGTCGTCGTGGACGTCGAGGACGGAAAGCTCGTCACGGCCACCGTGCGGTGGTGCACCCCACACAAGGAGAAGCACCCATGACACGTAGCGACGTAGCGGTACTCGGTCTCGGACCTATGGGTGCGGCCCTAGCCCGGCTGTTCCTGAAGCAAGGACTGGCCACCAAGGTCTGGAACCGAACCAGTTCGAAGGCGGAACCCCTCGTGGCGGCCGGCGCCGAGCTGGTGGAGGACCCGGCCTCTGCTGTGAGCGACGTGCCGCTGGCGGTGGTGTGTCTCGACCGGTACGAACATGTCCGGGCGGTCCTCGATCGGGCCGACCTCGCCGGATGCACTGTCGTGAACGTCACGTGGGGCACGCCCGACGAGGCGCGCACGATGAGCTGTTGGGTGGAGGAGCGCGGTGGCCGGTACCTGGACGGGAACATCTACGTTTACCCGGACGGTCTGGGTCCCGGTTCCGCCGGTCTGTCCTACGCCGGCGACCGCTCGGTCTTCGACGAACACGCGGATGTCCTCTCCGTCCTCGCTCGTCCGACGTACGACGGGGCGGACCCGGCCCTCCCGAACATCCTCGGCTCGGCTGGGAGCATCGCCCACCACATCGAGGTGGCCGCGTTCTACGAGGCCGCCGCCTACGCCGCGCACTACGGAGTCAGCCCCGCCGCCTTCCTGGAGTTTCACGAACGGCTCGGAGGCCCCCTGACCTCGCATGCCCGCCATGTTGCCGTCGAGCACTTGGAGAGCGGAGACTTCGCCACCGACCAGGCTGCGATGCGAACCCACTTCGATTCGATGCTCGTCAATCGCTCGGACATGCAGCACAAAGGGCAGCCCGCCACCATGCTGGGCGCCTTCGTCGACGTGCTGGCGGAGGTCACCGAGGAGAAGGGCCACCTGGCACTCGCAGCGGCGTACGACGACCTCAGCCGATCGCGGCGCTGAGGCCCCTACCGGGCCAAGTCACACGCGTGACACCTGTTAGCGTGCGCATGTTCAGATGACTTAGTCGGACGGAATATTGACCATGGCGCGCGTTCCCACGCAGGTCCAGCGATGACCGTCATCGACGCTGCGATGACGGTCATCGCCCGCGAAGGCGTCGATGGAGCAACCACGCGGAAGTTCGCCGACGAGGCCCGGGCGCCGTTGGCAACGCTGCACTACTGCTTCCAGGCCAAGGAGAAGCCGCTCTGGGCCGTGTTCGAACACCTGGCCGAGGTCGTCCGCAGCGACCTTGCGCAAGCGAACGCTTCCGACCATGCTGCGATCGCTCTCGTCTCTCGGCTGCTCCGGGAGACCGTTCAATGGGCGATCGAGAACCCGGCCCCCAATCGGGCGCAGATCGAGATCTGGCTCTGGGCGAGACGCAATACCCGGAGTTCGCGTCGCGAATCTACGACATGTTCATCCAGACCTGGAAGGATTGCCTCCGGCAGGCGCTGGCTCCGCTTCCCGAGGAGCACCTCGAGACCTTGACGAGGGCTTTTGTGGCGGTGATCGACGGCCTGTGCTTGCAGCTGATCACCCACGGCGATGATCTGGCGGTCCTCCGCGAGGCCGAGACCGCACGCAAGATGCTGATGGCGTACGGCGGTGACGCCTAGCGACGCTGCGGAGATGAGGATGCGGCGACGTGCACGCGATTGATGAGCTGCCGAACTGGTCGAGGTGAGCAAGCAGCGCAACAACCTCGAGCTCGCCGGCGCCGACTGGCGACTGGTGTACGGCGCGCGCTGGCCTCCGACGACGAGACGGGAACCTACGCGTGCGGTCCCGAACCGGTGCTCCACGCCGTGGAGACGGTGATGGTTCGCGGCATCACTCGCACGGTTCCGGCGCAGGGCACCGGCGGCACCTGCGTGACGACCTCTTGAGCGGGCGTGCAGATCACCGCGACTCAGTGCTGACCAAGGCGGAGCAGGAGCGCAACGAGACGCTCTGCATCTTCGTCTCCCGGGCGGAGCCGAACTCAGGCCCGCTCTGCCTCGACCTGTAGCGGCACGTCCGGGCACTCCCGGTCAGCCGACGACTGAATCAGCTCGCCACCCGAGGAGCCACCATTCACACCGCTACACAGTTCGACAAGTCTCACTTCGCTGTCCGGGTGGACGGCTGAGACTCCGAGGTCGAGGACTTGCTCCCCGTGTGGCGGCCCCACGATCGATTCGCGATCGTCGTCGTGGAACCCTTCGGTGCGCTCGGCACGAGCTTGCTGGTCCAAGCCGCCACCGCTCAGCACTTCGATGCCGTCCCGACTCGCCGCGAGGGGCTGCGGATCTATCCCGAGATCTACGCCATCCACGTGGGGGGATGCTTCGGCGACCTCGGCGCCTTCGACTTCTGGCCCGCCAGAAAGGAGGTCTTCGTGGAGAACGGTCCGCTGGCCGGCCTCGCCGCGCTCAACGACCGAGCCATCACCTGCCTCGCGGTGCCGGATGTGACGGAGACCGCAGTTGACTTCCCGCGCTTGACCTCCGCAGGCTGGTCCGAACGCAACTCGGTCCTGGAGCGACTGACGAGCGCTTGTGCCTATTCCGCTGGGGGTCGAGTCGCGAACCCCGACTCCACGATCACCGGCCTCGATCCGGCTACGGAGATGAACGCGTCCTTCACGCTCGACCCTCAATCTGGCCTTGATGCCTACGGCGCAATGACGGCTGAGGACTTCGCTGGGCGGTGGGACGGCGCCGAGTTCGAAACCGGATGTGGCTGCGAGTCGTCGCTGCACGAGCAGCCTGCGCACGTGCACGAGCGGGCTGTCGAAAGCCGTCGGACGCTGGTGGATGGTGGCCCTGTCACCGAGTCCTATCGCCGGATCGGCACGGATCAGGCGCTCGGCATGCTGGTGCGCTGATTCGCGGCCAAGCCTGATTCGAAGACGTCCCGTAGCCTTCCGCAGGCGTCGGTCACCGCCGTTCCGGCGGCTGTGAACGTGTCGACCTCGGTGAAGAACCCGTGGAAGACGCCTCGATACCGCTGGCGCGTGACCGGCACGCCTTCCTCCGCGAGGCGGTCGGCGTATGCTTCGCCGTCGTCGCGGAGGGGATCGACCTCGGCGGTGATCACGTGCGCCGGGGCCAGGCCACGGAGACTCGCTGCGCGCATCGGGGCGGCGAGCACGTCCGGAGCGACGCCGGCCTCGCCGACGTACTGACGCCAGAACCAACGGGCGTCCTCGGTGCCGAGCAGCGGCGCGTCGGCGAACTCGGTCCAGGACGGTCGCTCGAACGAGTCGTCGACAGCCGGGTAGGCCAGAAGTTGCAGGACCGGTTGCGGCAGGCCGCGGTCGCGCAGGTCGAGGCAGAGCGCCGCCGCCAGGCCGCCCCCGGCAGAGTCGCCCGCGACCGCGATACGGTGCGGGTCGACCCCCAGAGCGGCAGCATTCGCGGTGAGCCACGCGTGCGCGGTGCGGACGTCGTCCAGAGCGGCGGGATACGGGTGCTCTGGCGCCAGCCGGTACTCCACCGAGAACACCGTGCATTCCGCTCCGGCGGCGATCAGTCGGCACAGCTCGTCGACGCCATCGAGGCTGCCCACCGTGAAGCCGCCGCCGTGGACGTACAGGACGGTCGGCGACGCCGGCTGCTCGGAGGGGCAGGGGCAGTACTCCCGCACCAGCACCGCAGGCACGCCTACCCGGTGATCGCGCACGGCCGCCATCGTGGTGCTGCGCGGCGGAGGCAGGGGAGCCGCAAAGTCCCTGACGCCCTGAAGACCCAGGTTATGCAGCGGACCAGGCAGCAGGTCGGCCAGCTGCCGAGCCACCTGACGTGCCTCCTCGTCGAGCAGTGATTGCCAGAGCGGCTGGGTCATGTCGTCTCCCGACGGTGTGGTTCAAAGCGAAGTGAAGGGGGGCTCCCCATCATGTGAATCAAATGATACAGTCGTTTGAACAAGTCGGTCGACGCAAGGAGACTTCTTCCATGACCGTGTCCACGCAGTCCCAGTCGTTGCAGTCCGTTTCTCGGGACACCCCGATCGAGGAGATCCTCGCGATCGTGGCCCGCGACGGCGGGGTGGTCCTCAAGAACTTCCTCAGCCGCGATCAGATCGACCGCTTCAACGCGGACGTCGAGCCGGCCATGCAGGTGCTGCGACCCGGATCGACCCATGATGACGAGTTCATGGAGGCGTTCCACGGCACGAACACCAAGCGACTCACCAACCTGGTGACGCTGAGCCCGACCTTCCGCAACGAGATCATCGACCACCCGCTGGTTCACGACCTGAGCGACGAGGTGTTCGTCGCGGAGTCCGGCACCTACTGGATGACGACAGCCCAGGTGATCGAGATCGGTCCTGGCAACGACGCGCAGCCCCTGCACCGTGACCTGGAGAACTGGTATCCGTTCGTCGCCCTCGGAAAGAACGGCCCCGAGGCCGTCGTCAACTTCCTGGTCGCGCTCACGGACTTCACCGAGGAGAACGGCGCGACCCGGGTCATCCCGCGCAGCAACCACTGGGACGACTTCGAGGACCGCGGTGCGCCGGAGGACACCATCCCCGCCGTCATGGTCGCCGGCGATGCGCTGTTCTTCAGCGGCAAGACGGTCCACGGCGGAGGCGCGAACCGGACGTCCGGAGAGTACCGTCGAGCCGTCTCGTTCGCCCTGAACCTCGGCTTCCTCACGGGCGAGGAAGCCTATCCGTTCCTGGTCGACCTCGACCTGGCCAAGACGCTGTCGCCGCGCGTGCAGAGGATGCTCGGATTCCGGTCGCAGTACCCCTCGAACGGCGCGGCCCTGTGGCAGGTGGACTACGCCGAACTCGGTGACTATCTCGGCCTCGACGGCTGAGGACAGGGGCGGGAGTCAACGTGGCACTGCAGAGTTCGCGGACCGCCTTCGAGAGGACGAGGCGCAGCGTCGGTGGGGGAGTGGGATCCGGCCTGCGTGCTGCGATGCAGCCCCACCCCCTGTTCGTCCGCGAGGCGCGCGGTGCGTACGTCTGGGATCTCGATGGCGACCGCTACCTCGACTATGTGATGGCGTGGGGTCCGCTGGTGCTCGGGCACGGCGATCCCCGGATCACCGAGGCGGTGGGCGGGATGGTGACCCGGATGCAGGTGGTCGGCACCGGCCATGAGCTCGAGTACTTGGCCGCCGAGGCCGTGCTCGACGCCGTACCTCACGGGGAGCGGTTGCTGTGGAGCAACACGGGCACCGAGGCCGTGCAGGTCGCGCTACGCCTCGCTCGTGCCGCGACCGGCCGACGGCGCGTTCTCAAGTTCGCCCGCAGCTACCACGGCTGGCACGATTCGGTGTATGCCGGTCTGGCCGAAGCCGACCGCGGGAAGCCCGCCGCGCCGGGGAGCAAGGGGCAGTCGCCCAGCGTGCTCGACGACCTGGTCGTGGGTGGCTTCAACGACGTCGCCCTGGCTGAGCGGCTCCTGGCGGACGCGTTGGAGCGCGACATCGCTGCCGTGCTTGTCGACCCGATCCTGAGCAACGGGGGGGTCGAGGCGCCGTCCGCCGAGTTCCTGCCCACGCTGCGGTCGCTCTGCGACAAGCATGGCGTCGTCCTCATCTTCGACGAGGTGATCGCGGGCTTCCGGATCGCCCGCGGCGGCGCCGCAGAGAAGTACGGCGTCCGCCCCGACCTCTCCGTCTTCGGCAAGGCGATGGCTGGCGGCTTCACACAGAGTGCTGTCGTCGGACGCGCCGACCTGATCGACCAGGTCGACGACGGCGTCGTCCACGCCGGCACCTTCAACGGCAACCCGATCGCCCTCGCGGCAGTCGAGGCCACGATGCGGGTGCTGGCCGATCCTGCGGTGTACGACACCTTGGGCACGATCTCGGCGTATTTCGACGCCGTCGTCGGGGCCGCCCTCGACGCTGTGCCGAGCAGCGGCACCTTCAACCGCGTGGGCTCGCTCCTACAGTACGCGCCCGCCGACGGGGCGACCGGTCTGCACGGCACGGGCGGTCTGTGGGAAGTGATCCTCGACGGGATGGTCCGCCAAGGCTTCCTGTTTATGCCCTCCGGCAAGGTCTTCCTCTCCACCGCCCATACCGCCTCCGACGTCGAGGCGACCGCCGAGGCGCTCGAGAAGGTCCTCGGGCAGCTGTAACCCGACCCACCATTCAACACAGAGCAACACGAAAGGCAGCGCCATGACCACCCTCACCACCCTTGACGCCACCTGCAGCACGGAGGAAGCGATCGCAGTCGTCGAGCGTGACGGCGGCGTCATCATCCGCGACTTCTTCGACGCCGACGTCCTCAAGGAGCTGCGCTCAGACATCGACGCCGCCATGGCGAACACGCCGTGGGGTCAGGACGACTTCTCCGGTCACCGCACGAAGCGGCTGTACGGCGTCTTCCAGCACACCCAGCACGCGGCGACCGCTGTGCGGCACCCGCACTATGCCGGCATCGCCCAGCACTTCCTCGAGGTCCCGAAGCCGGTTTACGTCGGTGAGGACCTGATCGAGCTGGCCCCCAACTACCAGGTCGGCGTCACCTCGATCATCGACATCCATCCGGGCGAGGGTGCCCAGCCGCTGCACCGGGACGACACTGTCTGGCAGTGGAGGCACCCCGAGGGCTACCGCCAGGCCCGTGTGCAGATCATGGTTGCGGTCACGGACTTCACCGCCGAGAACGGCGGCACCATGGTGGTGCCCGGAAGCCACAAGTGGGATGACGACCGCGGCCCGCGTGCCGACGAGGCGGTGCCGACGGTGATGAGCGCCGGATCAGCCCTGATCTGGGTCGGTGGCACGTTCCACGGCGGCGGCACCAACACCTCGGACAGCAACCGGATTGGCCTGACTCTCGGCCTCGACCTCGGCAATCTCCGCCAGGAGGAGAACGCCTACCTGACGTACTCGACCGAGGTGATGAAGTCCTTCGACGAGGACATTCAGCAGCTGCTCGGCTGGTCGGTCTGCCCTCCGGGCACCGGCTTCGTCGACTACCAGGGCACGATGGCCGACCCGATCTTCCTCCTCAAGGACGGCGGGGAGGCCCGCAACTCGTACGCCGACTTCAACGACGACGCCTGATGCCCGTGGTCGACGTGGTGATCGTCGGGCTGGGAGCCACCGGCCTGGCGATCACCGAGGCGCTCGCATCGCGGACCGACTGCCGCATCGTCGGCGCGGCCGACATCCAGCCGGGCATCGCTGGCGCCCCGCTGTCGTTGGTGGTGCCGGGGGCGCCGCCGGTGGCGGTCGTAGTCTCGGTCGACGAGCTGCCCGACGCCGATGTCGCTGTCGTCGCCACTTCCTCGTGGGTCGAGACCATCGAGCCCACCCTGGTGGCGTGCGATGTCGAGTTGGCGGAACTGTTGCATCACCTGTCGTCGGTGCTGGTCGAGACGGTGGAAATAGGCGGATCCCTGGTCAGAATCATGGTGCGGACCGCGGACGCGGTGCCAGTGGACTGTCCTGGCTGCCTCCGTCGCTGAGTGCAGAGGCAACGCCGATGACGATGGCCAGGATCACGAGGACAGCGGCCAGCGTGCCGATCAGGAGCCACGGCAGCGGCTTCTTCGGCCGACGGAAGTTGAGGTGGGGGCCTCCTACCTGTGCGAATGACGCGTTCCGGGTACTTGACGGTGTTGGGAACGCTTTTTCGCGACAGGTCATATCCCGCTGTCACAGTTGGAATTGATGTCGGGTTGGTCTCGATGCTCTGTGCTGCCGTGGACGTCACGATGCGCGACGCAGCGGCTTGCGGTTCAGTGGATTCAAGGCAGGATTCGATCGAGAGTCAGCCCTTTCTTGCCGGTCCACCCACTCGTCAAGCGCGGAGATCCTGTACATCACGCGTCGGCCCATCTGGAAGCTGGGCGGCCCTTGTCGGCGATGGCGCCACACGTAAAGGGTGTTGGGAGAGATTCCGAGATAGACCGCTGCCTTGTGCAACGTGGGGAATGCCATTTCGGGCATGCGGGTCTTGTTCTCGTTCATGGTGCGCTCCTGTCTGTCGAATCGACCGACTGCAAGAGTCCCTGACGAGTCGCGGTTTGGGCGTGCTGTGCTTTTGTGGTAAGCGGGGGTCTCCTATTTCTTGTTCGATGACGTTCACATGCTCTGCCCAGGCGCCGAGTAAAGTCCCGCCCAGCATCGTTGCGCCTGGTGACCCGGCGAACTCAGCAGTTCTTGCGGACATGAGCACTGGCCCGCTCAGTCAGCCTTGATCCACCGGCTCAGTTCGCGGGTGATCGTGTCGGTGCTTTCGGCTGTGGGCAGGGGAAGGCCGCTGGTCTGCCCAGCGTTTCCACCTGTCCACAGCTGTCGGGCCCTCACGGGCGCATCGGAAATGTCCTGGTCAGGCGGGTGGGGGCGGGGTGTGCACCGCATGGAACAGGGCGTCGAAGGCGTCCTGCCAGGGCCAGCGTTCGGGGAAGTGGAGGGTGTGTCGGCAACGGCCGAATTCGGGTTCTGGAATACTTTCAGTGCAGGCGTGACGAACAGTGACCGCCGAGTCGTTTCCGGCAGGCGGTCAGTGGGCGAGGAGGACACGCTTGCGCAGGAGGTCCATTCCGGCCCGGCCGAACATGTGCCTCTTGAGCATGATCCGGTTCACCTGGCCTTCCACCGCGCCCGAACTGAACGGCAACGTCAACCCCGCCGTCACCGCCCCAAGATCAGACCTGATCCCCACCACAAACGACTGCAACTCCGGCAGGTCGGTGGCGTCGGCCTCATCGAGCCACTTGGCCAGGTGGTGGCCGGCACGGTCGCGCATCATTTCGGCGAAGGAGCGGACGAGTTCGGCGGCAGTGCTGACCTGGGGACACCGGGTGAGAATGCTCTTGATCTCGAGATCATCCTCCTCGGCGATGCTGTCGGGGTGCTTGGTAATCCAGCCGGTCACATCGCGCACCGAGGGCGGCTTGGACGCGCGGCCGGCCTTATCCCAGCCCGGATCGCAATGGGCGCAGGTACTCGCGGACAATCGTGCACTGGCCTTGGAACCCGGCGGACTTGATCTCTTCGAACAGTGTCCGGGCGTTGGTGCAGCCTTCCTGCCAGCGCTGATGCAGGTAGGGCTTGAAGGCGTCCCTGAGCCTGGACCAGGCGCCGGTACTTGTCGTGGTCGTAGCCACGGTCACCGAGCAGGATGCCGGGCTGCCGACGCGGTCTTCCCACGAGCCCTGGCACCGACGGGATCTTCGCCAGGAGTGGCATGAGCTGGGTGACATCATTGCGGTTTCCGCCGGTCAGCGATACCGCGAGTGGGATGTCCTGCCCATCGACAAGGACGTGGTGCTTGCTGCCCGGCCGTGCGCGGTCGACCGGGCTGGGACCGCTTTTGGGCCCCTTCGAGCGGCCCGGAATGGAAGGAGTCGATATAACCAATCCGGCAAGACCATCTGGGCGGAGCAGCACTTGCCGCGCGCCAGCGGGGCGTAACACTGTGGAGCTCGCGCGGGCCGGGGGCCATTGGCACGTTGGCCAGGCTCCGAGTCGTGAGGGCCCCAGCACCCCGCGGTCGCCGAGTGCAGCGTCATCGGCGCACCCGACAGCGTCCGCGGCGAGGTCATCGAGGCGGAGGAGGGGAGGTCACCTCACCGGTGGCAGCCGAGCCGATCCCGTGGATCACTATGGAGCCTTCCGCGGTCACCGGAGTCCGTCTCAGCGGGGACCGGCGCACGCTGCTCCTCGACATGCGGGCGCCCAGGGGTGCTCACGCACGCGTGCGTAAGCTGAAGGCAGTGCTCACCGATTCGATGACGGACGTCGTGTGGGTGCAGGTCACCTTCACCTCGCCGTCCGGGGACAGAACTTCCGGGTCACCAAGGAGAGCACGGCCACGGCGAAGGTCAGGCTGCCAGAGCCGCTGGGCTCCCAGACGAACGGCTCGCTCCACAACCGCCTCGTCCAGTGAGTCGAGCCAGATCCGGACCGTATCCGCCTCGGGCGCTTTCGGGGAAGACACAAGGACCTCGACGAGACCAGCACGGGCGACGACAGCCGCGATCCTGTCCCGGCACGCACAACAGCGGGTGTGTGGCCTGCCGTATCACGGCAGCGCATGCACCCGCTTCACCATCCCCGAAGAGCTTCAAAGGGCTCTGCTCCGGTCGCGAGAGCGGCTGCGAGTAGCAAGACGGCCGCTCCGGGTATGAGCTGGGTTTGACGCACGGATTGTCCTCGAGTTCCGGGATGATGAAGCAGGGCGATACGCGTGCATACCCCGTGCTGGTGTCCGCTGTCCATCTGGCGCAGGTGGAGGGGTTGGGCGCGGACCCGGTAGGAAGTCAGGCGAGCCATTTACGACGCCGTCGCAGTCCCTGTAATGGAAGGTCTGCGTGATCGACTGCCTCTGTACGACGGCAGAGCGGGCTCGCGTTGGAGTGGCGCCAGACGGCCCTCGACCGGGACCAGACCGACCACAGGCCGTGGGCCCCGGCCCTCTGCTCTCAGCGCCAGGTCAGGACACCAGCAGGTGCGGCGCGTACTCGCGGACCGCGTCCAGCAGTTGTCGCTTCGAGGGGTTGACCATGGCGTGCCCGGCAACGGTGACGGTGGGCACCGTCTCGTTCCCGTCCGCGACGGAGCGGACAAACGCCGCTGCGTCCTTGTCCCGCCAGATGTTCCGCTTGGTGTAGCGCAGGCGGGTGAAGAGCAGGCTCAGCAGCAGGTTCATACAACACGCAGCCGGGCCGCCAGTACATCACGACGCCGTCGCTTTCCTCGGTCATGCCCTTCCCCCGTACGCTGTTGCTGTCCCTGGCGGCTGGAACTTGCAGCCTAATGGACGCCGGGGTCGGTACCGCGGGGCGTGGCCAGGATCTCGCGGCCGCGGTCCGGGGTGATCAGCTGGGCCAAGGCCGGGTCGGCGAACGGGGATATCGGGGCAATATGGTCCTCGCACACCGGGTGCCACAGGCGCAGCGCTGCACGGAGTTCGGGTTAGGCTTCGTCACACAGGGCCGCGCGGGCCGTGCGCACCTCGGCGGGGTCGGACAGTGGGTCGGGTTCGGGCCGCAGGCCGCCGCCCGCGTACAGGGTGACGACGATCGGACCCGTCCGCAGCGGCGGCTCGACAGGAGCCTGGAAGGCCGGCATCCCAGCGAGGCGGTCGGCGACGGCGTGCACGGCCGCGTCGAACTCGGGTCCGCCGAAGGTGAGCCGGAAACCCGGCTCGGCCGCCCGGGCCTCGTAGTCGGCGACGAGCGCCCGCACAGGTGCGGGCGCGTACTCCTTGAGCCGCGGCAGGGGCCGCAGGTCGTGGGGGCGCGCGAGCTGGTCCTGCCGGACCAGGAGCGGCAGGAGTTCCGCGGCGAAGAGCGGGCTGAGCAGGAGGTCGTCGTTCCCCGGCCGGTACCACATCAGGCTCGCGACGCGGCGGCGCCAATCGCCGAGCATCGCCTTCATCTGCATGCTCAGTACGTCGGCCCGCTCCCGCCCGTACTCGTGTGCCTGGGCGAACACCGCCAGCGGTCCGTCGACCGCCCCGGCCAGCGCCTCGTATCGGCCCCGCTCGACCTCCGCGTCCCAGTGGTCCCGGGTGGCGCCCGGCGGCTTGCGCAGGGCGTGCAAGGACACCCACTGCCGGCGCATGAGGTCGTGGAAGGAGCCGTACCGCTGCGGTCCCTCACCGGACCAGGAGGCGAGCCAGTACGCCGCCCACTCGCCGTCCTCTTCCACGTCGTCAGGGTCGAGCAGCATGACCGCCGCGTCACCCTCAAGGGACAGGCGCAGGGAACGGGCGAGAACCTTCGCCTCCCGAACGCCGAACGCCTCCTCACCGTCCTCATCCTCCTCGACGTCGTCCTCCGCGAGGTCTTCCCAGGCCTCGATCCAGGTGCGGTCGTCGGTGTCCCGCAGCCATTCCAGCTCCGCGGTTCCCGCCAACCGGTAGATGAAGTTACCCGCGTCCCGCCACCCGTTGGTGACGAGCAGGAACTCCCGCAGCGAAGGCGGCAGCCGGTGCCCCAGTCGGGTCTCGACCGCGGCGACTTCCGCCTCACTGGCCGGCGCGAACCCGAGCCAGGTGTCACGCACGACCTCCGGTGCGAGCGGTGCGTCTGTGTCCGGGTCGTGCCCCGCGATCCACTCCGCGCTCCATTGCTCCAGAAACGGCCGCCACGCCGCACGCCCACCCATCGTCCCCTCCGCCTCTCGCTCTCCGTCGTCCGACTTCACCTCACCACATGAACGACAACGGGTTGCGGCCCGACTCAGCAACGCCCACCCGCCGCGGGGAGAGATCAAGACCCGTGACCGCGCCCCGGCCCCGGGCTTCGGGAGAGCCAGAGGTCCCGGTTGCCCACGATCAGCACGCGCCCGTCCGCGAGGGTGACCGCCGCGCTCGGGGGGTCCTCGCTGCAGCCGAGGCCGCCGCGTTTCCAGCCCGTGGTCGTCCCGTTGCCGACCCAGACGGAACCGCATAGCACTGTGCGGGTGTTCGGCTTGGACTTGGGCCGGGGGGCCGAGCCGACCAGGACCGGGTGGCCCGCGGAGTCGACGGTCGCGGCAGTGATCACGCCGTTGTCCATCGCCGAGGTGCCCATCCGGGTCCAGTGGATGCCGTCCTTGCTGGTGAGAACCAGCGGGAGGGAGTCGTAGAAGGCGCCGGCCCTGGCATAGCCGCCCACGGCGAACCAGTGGTCCGGCGCGTACAGGACGCTGTGCACCTGTGTGCCGGGTGGCATCCCGGTGATTTCGCCGGACATCCAGTGCGCGCCACCGTCCGCGCTGCTCCAGAACGGGATCGTGCCCGAGGAGTGGAAGTCGTAGGCGTTGGTCGCTGCCGCACCGAAGGCGACGACCTCCTTGCCGTTGACGCCGAAGTCGCCCACGGGCGTGGACGGTTACCGACCGTCGATCGTCGGCAGCGGCACGCGACGCACGGTCTTGCCCGCGTCGTCGGACGCGAACACGTACGGAGACTCCATCTGGTCGACGGTCTGGCCGCCGCCGATCAGCAGGAGCGAGCCGACCTTGACCGCGGTGTTCACGGAGGCGTCGTCCGCGGTCTCCTGCTCGGGGTGGGTGTTGAACGTCAGCGGTAGCGTGGCGAGCCGGAACTGCTCGCCGTTCGGCGCCCGGCGGGTCAACATGGCGCCGACACCGATCAGTGAACCGTCGCCCCACGGCACCACCACGTCGCCCGGCAGGCCGCCACCGGGCCAGCCGCTGCGCATGGAGTACGGCACGTCGGTTTCGTCGTCGGCGCCCGGCTTCGGAGTGATCGAGAGCTTCGTACAGCCGCCGGAACCAGTCCAGTTGACGTTCACATAGCGGTACCCGTTGGCGAACGTCCCCTCGCCCAGGGCGCAGTCACCCAGCGGCACCAGCTGGCGCAGACCCTCGCGGGGCGCCACATACCCCTTGTTGTGCGGGCCGGTCACCGACGGGTAGTCCACCCCGCCCGCATACTTCTTGAACCCGAGCTCTGCCGCGCTCATGTCCCCCGTGCCGGTGTCCCCTGGGCTGATCCTGCCGCAGCCGCCCAGTACCAGGACCGCGCCGCCTGCCAGACTCGCGACGACTGCGAGCCTCCCCCCGCGTGTTCTCATCCCTCCACGCTACTGAACTCGAACACGTGAGGCCGGGCGCTGCCATGGTGGGCGCTGCATACGACAGCCTCGGCTACGACGGATTCCACGACTGGCCCATGCTCCAGGACCGCTACACGCTCGCAGTCCTTGTCGAATACGCCGCCACCCTCGGCCTCATCGGCATCGAGTATGTTCCGCCCGTCGGCGCCCCCGAGGACTACCGCGACAACCGGGGCGGCGACGACCTTGACCAACTCTCCCGCTATGCCAGCCTGCTCGCCCTGCGCCTGAACCCAATTGGTGCGTACGCCACAGGCCGCGCCCCCGCCTACATCCCCGCGCCGCCCCTCGTCGACACAGAGCGCCGCGGCATCAAGGTCCTGCCGAATTTCGACATCGTCGCCTCGACGGGCTGCATCCTGACGGCGACGACGGCGACGACGACGACGGAGGCACGGCGGTCGGCAGGGTCGACCTCGAGGGCGACGGGCCCGGTGGTGATCATCTGGCCGACGAGGCCGGAGACGGTGCTGCTGGCGAGCCTCTGCCGGGTGGCCAGGATAAGACGGGCAGACGCGGGGCATGGACAGCGGCTGCCTGTTGGCTTGTTACAGCCCGGAAAGAGGCGGTACGGACCGCTGTCGTAAGCAGTCGCCGCGGAGAAGCCCCGAGATGAGGGGAGCAGAAGCGACGCCGTTTGAGCGGACTCTGAAATCGCCCGAGGTCTCAAAGGGGGACCAGGGGACCGTGGCGGGGAGCGCAAGGGGAGCGCGGACGCCTCTGGACGGCGCAGCACGGGACAGTGGAGCCTGGACGGCTCATGCGTCCTGACCAGCAAGGACGGCATGAGAGGGTACGGGTCAACACTGCTTGGCATGATTACTTTGGTACTCGTAATGCGTAGGTCTCGAAGGCGAGGCGCTGCGGGCCGCACTTGGGTCTGACCTCGGGCAATGCGCCCCCGACAGGCCCGGCGACGTGAGCGCCGGGCCTGTCGGTAGGACGGTCAGTACGGGTAGAAGCCCGAACCCGTCTTGCGGCCGAGACGGCCCGCGTCGACCATGCGCTGCAGCAGCGGGGGAGCGGCGTACAGCGGCTCCTTGTACTCCGCGTACAACTGGTCAGCGCTGTGTATGGCCCTGTGGCCTGCGCTCTCGTTGGTTCATGCGGCGGCTTGGAGTTCCGAGTTTGATCGAAGTTCAGTGCACCTTCTGTTGCTCCAGCCATTTGAAGACCTCAGCCCACTTGTACAGGACCTTGGCGTTCTTTCCTCGGCCGAGTTTGTACCCTTTCAAGCCCAGTTTCGACGCCTCCCTGTAGACCCAACTCGTTGACATGCTGAGCATAGCGGCGACCTCGGAGGTTTCCATGAGGACGGCCTCTACGGGTCGATGCTTGCGTGGTCGGCTGTTTTCGGAGGGGTGCGGCTGCGATTCCATGGGGGAGGCGGCTCCTTGCGAGTAGCGGGTCGCGTTCCGTTGTGGCGGTGGGACGGTGGATGGGTCGTGGCCATAGTCACGAGAGTCGCCGGCTTTGCCGAACCGGGATTCAATGCTAGGTAGGCGCGCTGCTTCGAAGGTTCTTGCGAAGACAGGGCCCTCGTATGCGTCCGGGGCGTAACCCTGCTGTTGGGGTGACGATGATCACGAGCGCTCTTGAGAGGAGTGCTGCGTAGGCTTTGAGGGTCGTGGGGTGGAGGTCGGGAGAGCGGTCGGGGGCCCTCCATCGCTGCCTGATGATGCGTCAGGAAGGTCAGCAAGTGGTCAGCATGAGTCCTGAAAAACCCAGGCGCAGCTGCCTGAACTTGCGATTCGTTGTAGAGTGTGGAAACAGCACTTGACCTGCAAAAATGCAGGCAGGGAGCCTATGGCCAGGAGTACCTCAATGATACGAACGATATTCAAGTCCAAGATCCACCGCGCCACCGTCACCGTGGCCGACCTGCACTACGTGGGGTCCGTCACGGTAGATGCGGAGCTCATGGAAGCGGCCGATCTGCTGCCCGGCGAGCTGGTGCACATCGTCGACATCGACAACGGCGCTCGACTGGAGACCTACGTCATCGAGGGCGAGCGCGGCTCCGGCGTCATCGGCATCAACGGCGCCGCCGCCCACCTCGTGCACCCCGGTGATCTGGTGATCCTCATCAGCTACGCCCAGGTCGACGACGCGGAGGCCCGCGCACTTCAGCCGCGCATCGTTCATGTCGACGCGGACAACCGGATCGTTGCGCTCGGCGCCGATGCCTCCGCGCCGGTGCCCGGTACGGATCAGGAACGAAGCCCGCACGCCCGTCCGCTCACTGCGGGAGCCTGAGCCATGGCGGCCATCCGCGACGACCGGGCCGAGCGACGGCTGGAAGCGCGCGACGGCGGCCGGGTCATCGGCCGCATCGACTACTTCGTTCTGGACGCGGTGCCCGCCGCTCTCGTCGCGGTGCACACCGTCGTGGAGCCCGGCCATGAAGGCAAGGGGGTGGCGGGCGCGCTGGTCGGCGAGTTCTACGCCGTCGCCGCACGGGAGGGCGTGCCGGTCGTGCCGCTCTGCCCCTATGCAGCCCGCTGGGCCGGGCGCCACCCCGACCAAGCGCCGGAGGCTCCGCCGGAGCTGATGGGGAAGGCCAGGAAGCAGCTCGCGGCGGGCTCGCGGGATCGGTGAGCCGCAGCGGGGAAGGTCCTGATCATGCCGGCATTGCTGCACACGTCGTCCGTCCATGTCCCGGTGTTCGACGCGCTGCGGGACCGGGACCATTCCGGCCTGCGGATGCGCCATCTGATGGCCGACGCCGCAGAGCGTATGCGCAGTACCGTCCCGGTGCTCTCCAGTCCTCGTCCGGGGTTGTGGGCAGCGGCGCGTTTGGTTGGGTCCGGCGGGGACGGGCACCCGTACCGGGAGACATTGGTCAGGACAATGGCCGTCACCGAGGGAGGCTCACCGTGACGCATCCATACCCCGATCCTGCACCCCCGATTCCGGGACCGGGCGGACCGGACCCCGTACCCCCGGCGCCCACACCGCCACCCGGGCCGGGGCCCCGGCCAGGACCCGGGCCGAGTCCGGTGCCGGGGCCGACGCCCGCGCCGCCCCCGACGCCGGACCCGATTCCGCAGCCGCCCGGGCCCGACCCGGTACCGGAGCCGGAGCCACAGCCCGGCCCGGTGTCCCGGCGCTGACGGGGCACCGGCCCCGGCCGCTGTGCCCGGCCGGTGTACCCCGGTGAATGCTGCGTGGCGACCGACCGGGGCCGGTGCCATCCTGGGCGGATGAGAGCACCGCGTACGGCGCAGCCGCGGCGGCCGCCTTTCGGCCGTCGGGCAGGTACGCTGCTGCGCTTTCCCCTCGGTCTGACCCTGGTTACCTGGCGCTATGTGTGGCGCGTCACCGCACTGCACCGCAGCGAGGAGGAAGGGGACGGCGGCGACCTTCCACCGGCGCTGCCCGCCGAGTATGTGGACGAGTGTGTCCAGCGTCTGCTGGACGGTTCGGGTCCCTTGCTGCATCGCCGATTCACTGTTCTTATCGAGGGCTCCCGGATGGAGCCCGAGATGCTCATGGAGCGGATCACGGAGGACTTCAACCGGGCTGCGCCCTTCGGTGCGGCCGTCTTCCACAAGACGGTCGGTCCGGACAGGTCTGCCTGTCCCGGCGACGAGTACCTGGTACAGATGCCCGGGCCCTGGGACGGGCCGGTACGCGTCGTGCACCGTGACGCGGTATCTCTTCGGCTTGCCACCTTGCGCGGGCATCTGGAAGCCGGGCAGATCGAATTCCGGGCCGCTGCCGCCGACGAGTTGCTGTGCTTTCAGGTAGAGGCGTGGGCGCGGGCCGGTGACCGGTTTTCCGAGGTGCTTTACGGCAGGCTGCGCATCAGCAAAGAGATCCAGTTCAACATGTGGGTGCACTTCTGCTTGGAGGCGGCAGCGATCGCCGGAGGCCGGCCACGGGGAGGCATCAGCATTGTCACCCGGTCCGTCTCCCCGGAGCTGTGCGCCGGGGCGCAGGGCTGCTGACAGCGGGTGTCCCCGTACGCGTGGCACGCCGCTCGGGCGTTACCGGCCGTCCGGCGCGGGGCTGGGGGCGAGGGCGATGGCGGCGTTGCCGGGTACCGTCTGGACCGACAGGGGAGTGGACCCTTGTAGTTCCGCCTGGACGAGTCGGCGCAGGCGGCGGCCGCTCGCTCGGTAGAAGCGGTGTTGTGTCATCCGTCCGAACAGGATGAAGCCGAGCGCGACAACCGGATTGGCCAGCGGTGCCCGACGGGAATGGCCGGTCACCACGAACTCCACTTCGCCCGTGCGCAGGTGTTTGACCACTTCGTAGGTCATCTCACCCTGTTCCAAGTGGCCTTGCAGGGTTTCGTAGCCCCACCCCCACACGCGCCGAGCCGTCTCTCCCGTGCCTCGTGCTTCGTCGATGACGGAGGTGACGCGAACACCCATGTCGAACCGGAGACCGCAAAAGCGTCCCTCCAGAAGCATGTTCCGGCCGAGGAGCACGTCGTCGCGTACATACAACGCGCGCACGATGCGGGGTTCTGCAAACTGATAGTCGTGCACCAAGCGGCAGGCGATGTCCCAGGCACCGCCGGAAACGGGGTCTCCCGGGGTCTCGCGGGCGAGAGTGCACCACAACCTGTCTTGGTTCCAGCCGGCGTTCCAGTAAGGGGCGGACCCCGCCGGCAAGCGGTAGTTGACGTCCAAGCGGGACAGAGCGCGCAGGCGTCCGGCAGCCCGGTCATGGTGCAGGCGGCGCTCACGCAGCACGTCCCGTCCCCTCTGCAACGCGACACGACGCCATGCCGCCCATCCGGTTCACCTCTCGAGGTCCCGCAGCGACTGCCCGATCAACCAGAACATGGGTGGCCACAGGCCGACGAAGAGGGCTCGGCGCTCCGCATTGCCCCGCTCGTCCTGGTCATAGCCCTTGGCTCGCGTCCAAAAACCGATACACAACAGAACAGAACTCAGCGACGCCAGATGCATATGTGAACTGCGCAGTCCTCCTCTGTGAAGAATCTGGACGACCATCACATGACCTCCCACGAACCGGACCCAGGGGCATTTCCGTCCATCGGCATGACTTCCTCGACTTCCGCCAGGGCCGGGCTGTCGCCCGAGCCGGCATGATGCACCGGCCCGCAGGCAGCACGAGCCAGGGCAAGGGCGACCAGATCCTCGATCACCGCTGCAACGGCGTCGGGAAAAGCACGGTGTGACGACGGCTCGCGCCACTTCGCCCCTGCGAAAGCGGTGGCCGCGGCGGCGCAGGCGCCGCCGGCGGTGCCGAGCAGCACAGGCTCTGCGCCTCGGTGCCGAACGGTCAGTACGGCGGCTGCCAGTGAGGCGAAGACCAGCCGTGGGCCCAGGCCTGCTGGTGAAAGGCGGTCGGGTATGCGCGGTGACTTGTCGGCGAGGAACTCGCCGGCTGCTGCGGAGACGGTCACCACTCTGACCCACCGCCGAGTGAGGAAGGAAACCCCGGGCCCTGCCGGGTGGTGGGCGCCGGTCAGGGATACCGCGGCCAGTCCGTACTGGCTGCGCAGGCCCGTTGCGGCCCCGATCAGGCCCGCCCGGGCCAGTGCATGGGCGGCCGCGGTCATGTCCGCCGGTCCCCGGCGGTGATCAGGCCGTACGTCACCAGTCCGTAGACGACATGAGGCAGCACGTCGGAGGCCCAGTCGACGGCCGACCAGGAACGCGGATCGCTGATGCCCAGGCGGACCATCGGCACGTCGGTGGCCGCCATGGCCAGCGCCCCGGTGACCAGTCCGCCCAGCCACAGTGGCAAGCGCACACCGGCGCGACGCGTCAGCGCGACGGCAGAACCCACGCCGCACCCCACAGCGATTCCCGAAAGAGCGCCGAGGCCGGAAAGCCGGCTCTCCCGGCCTTGCCCTTCTCCCGGTACGGGGTGGCCCAAGTTCTCGGCGAGTCTGTCCACTACCTCGTCCGGTGTAGTGCTCGCAGGCCTCGCACGCACGGCCATGTCCCCGTACGTCATGGCGTGCAGGGCCGTCGTACCGGCTGCTCCCGCGGCGAGACCACGCACAATGCCGAGGTACATGATGCGACCCGCCCCCTTCCACATCGGCTGCGGCACCTGAATCGTGGCGTTGCGGGTGCCGGTGCCGACTCGAAGCGACGCCGGCACGTACTCATGGCCACTCCCTCCCGACGAGGTCCCTGTCGGAGCGTGGGCCATGACTGACATTCCGCTCTGCACCCAGCGTCATCCCAAGCCGGACAGCCGGCAAGTTCTGACAGTCCGAACGCCACGGCAGCACCGCTCGTCCGGCACCGGGCAGGCCCCCGGAAGCGGGGCAAGCCTGCCCGCCCGGCCCGTCGCACACGGGTCATGTCATCCGGCGAGGTTTCGCCGCAGCGAACCGGGGGCGCGCAGTGCCCGCTCGATCTCCTCCAGCGGCCTGGTGTGGGTCGCCCCAGACGGTCACTGTGGCCAGGCCGGTGGCCGGTCCACGCACGCTGAGCGGAAGGATCTCGGGTCCGACCAGCCGGACAACGGACTGCATGCCGATGCCGCTGCAGGACGGCTGCCACCGCGTAGACATGGGCGGGCCGGCGGCCGGCGGGCCGGTGTCACGGGTGGTCGCCCGTGACACCGGCCGCCTCAGACATTGCCCATGACCAGGCCCTCGATGGTGTGCTTCTGGGTGACCGGTACCAGTTCGTCCACCACCGGGCAGTCGAGGTGTCGCCGGGCACGCTCGGGCAGGGATTCCCAGTAGGCACGGGTGACCGCGGTGTCGTGCCGGTCGCCGTTGCTCGCCTCCGGTCCGTCGATGCCGAGCACCACGACGGGACGGGACGTGGCGGACTCGTTCTTCGTACCGCGGTGAATCGCCAGCGCGGTGCGGGCGGAGATGTCCCCCCGCTGGGGATACTTGCGCACCGCGCGTTCCAGGTAACCGTCGTAGTGCAACTTGGGCGGGAACATGCCGTGCTCGAACTCATGGCTGTCGTCCCACTGTGTCCCGGGCGCGATCTCGAAGGGGCCCATGTCCTCGCCGGTGTCGACGGTGGTCACATTGATGGCGAGGGAAGTCAGACGCCGCCCGCGGCGCGTCTCCTCGGGCATCGGAAAGTCCCTGTGCCACGGTTGATTGACGGCGCCCTTCAGAGGAACGTCGAAGCCGAGTTCCACGATGCGGTAGTCCGGTCCGAGCACCGCCGTGCAGAGTGATCGCACCCAGGGATGGTCGACCAGTTCGACGAAGCCCCTGATCTGCTCGGGGTGGATCTCGACGTAGTACCGGTTCGGGCCGCGCCCCACCGCGCCGCCGGGACGCGCCAACGCGTCGGTGAAGGCCGCGTCGACGTCCTCCCGGAGCCGGTCCGCCCATTCCTTGGTGAACGCGCCTTTCCGGGCGGTGATGCCGTCGCTGTACAGGGCTTCCACATCGGCGGACACGTCGACGTCCAGCCCCTCCGGGGAGATGCCTGGATATGCGTGCGTGGTCATGGGCGGGCCTCCTTGCGCCATACTGCCTTCACCTCATCGTGCAACGACGCATGCAACGTTGCAATACCCGTCTTTCGGCTTCTTGGCTCTCTTGGTCCACCGCATCGGCCCATGCCAAGATGACCACCGTGAGCAGTCGCCTGAAGGATGTGGCCGCCCGGGCCGGGGTATCGATCCGCACCGTTTCCAATGTCGTCAGTGGCTCGGCACCGGTGGCCGAGGAGACCCGGGCACGGGTGCAGGCCGTGTTGGACGAACTCGGCTACCGCCCGAACCTCGCTGCCCGCAACCTGCGCGCCGGCCGTACCGGGCTGATCGGCCTGGCCATTCCCGAGTTGCACTCACCGTACTTCGGCGAGCTCGCCGGCCTCATCGTCGCCGCAGCTCAGCAGCGGTCCTGGACGGTCGTCATCGATCAGACCTACGGCGATGCCGAGGCGGAGAGGCGGCTCCTCGAAGGAACCGGGGGGCGGCTGGTCGACGGCCTGATCACCAGCCCCTGGGCCCTCAGGGCGGAGGAAGTGACTGCTCGCGCCCGCAATGTGCCCGTAGTCCTGCTGGGGGAGCAACACGCGGAAGGGCTGGCGGATCGTGTCGCCGTCGACAGTGTCCTCGCGGCCGACGAGGCGACGACCCACCTGCTGGACACCGGGCGCAAGCGGATCGCGGCGATCGGTGTCCAGCCCCATCTGCACAACGAGACGGCCCGCCAGCGGTTGGAGGGCTACCACCGCGCTCTGCGCCGTGCCGGGCTGTCACCCGACCCGGCGCTGGAGAGGCCGGTGGCGGCGCTGCACCGCGAGGACGGCGCCGAGGCCATGGCCTCGCTCCTGGAGCGGGATGCGCGGCCCGACGCCGTCTTCGCGTTCAGTGACGAACTCGCCCTGGGCGCGATGCACGTGGCGCATGAACGCGGACTGCACATCCCGGAGGACCTCGCGTTCGTGGGGTTCGACGGCATCGAGGACGCGCGATACGCCTATCCGCCGCTGACCACCGTGGTGCCCGACAAGAAGCAGATCGCGGAACGGGCGCTGCAGTGTCTGGCCGACCGTATCTACAGCCCCGCCGCCGCGGTGCCTCCTCTGGATGTCGTGATCCCCCATCAGCTCGACGTCCGTGGCAGCAGCCGGTCCTCCGGTGGGCCCAGGTGATGGCTGTCGGGCAGGCGGGCAAGGTCCAGAGGCCCATGGCGTTGAAGGAGCCCGCGCCGCATCGCCTTGGCCGGCTCACGGTTGTTCGTCCGGTTCAGTAGATGTTGGCCTCGGCCGGCGGGCCGTCACCGCGGGCGCTGTTGATCTGGGCCCGCAGTGAGATCTCGTCGTAGACCCGGAACTCCCGAACGATCCGGCCCTGCTGGATCAAGAACTGGGAGACTCCGAGGACGGTGACGGGGCTGTCGGTCAGTTGCCCGAAGGCAGGCGTTCCCCGGTAGGTGCCCTGCATGGTCCACAGGACGGCCACCCGCAGCCCCGCGTAACGTTCGGAGTAGTTGGTCTGCACGTCCCGCACCGCGAACCGCGCGTCGGGGAAGGCGCCGACCATGGCCAGCAGATCGCTCTGGTATCGCTCCGGCCGGATGACGGTCCGGTCGCCGATCGTGTGCAGAAAGAGGTCTCGCACCATGAAGTCGTTGACCCTGTGCAGCCGGCGCTGCGTCCAGACCTCGTCGATGAACTCGAGGACCATCTCGCACTCGGGCCGGAAGTCGTCCGGACGCGTACCGCTGACACCCGCCCGCAGCACGTTCTTCGGAGGTTCCTCCGTCATCGAACCGGTGTATCCCTGGAACCGCAGTGCGCGCGCCGCGTCGTCCGGGTCCACGCCGCGCTGCAGACAGTCCGCGAGCTCGTCGCGAACCACCCACTCCTCGACCATCCGTCCCCGGCGGTAGAGACAGTTGGCGACAGTCCGCTTGCGGATACGGATGTTCTGACCGCCGACCAGATGCTCATCCGCGGAGAAGACCAGGTGTGAGCTGAGGAAGGCGTCGCTGCCGCGCTCCTCCCACACCACGTCCTCGGCCTGGCCGATGTGCTGGGGCGTACTGCCCATCCGCATCGTGCTGCCCTCGATCACACCGTCACGACCGACGAGGGTGCCAAGGCCGGTATGGACGATCGAGTCCGGTTCGTAGTTGTCCACGATGTACGCCACGTCCCGACCGACCCAGATGCGGTCGGTCACCTCACGGATGAAGTCGTCCGGATCGTTGTACGGGAGATAGGCAACGGGGTCCAAGGGCATGAGACTGTCCCTCTCTCGAGTAGATGTATGCGTATGTATTCTGTCTCGGACACGGTGGGTTGGTGCGGGCTCCGGGCAGAGGGTGGTCCCTGCGGCCGAGGAGGCTCACCGTGCGAACTTGTCGGCCCCCAGCTGGCTCCGGAACGTCTCCGTCATGAAGGCGCTGACCACGACCAGGGCGAGTACCGCCGCCACCGCGAGGTACACCCACACGGCGTAGATCGTGCCGAAGGTACTGACCAGCAGCGCTGCGATGAACGGCGTGATGCCCATGAAGATGGAGAAGGAGCTGTTGTACGCGATGGCACTGGCGCTGAACCTGGTGCGGGTGGCGAAGAGCTCCGCGGCGCAGACCGTGACGATGCCGGTCAGGAAGAATTCCGGGATGATGTAGATCAGTTGGCTGACGATCGCCGTGCCGAACGTGCCCTCCTGGCCGACGCGGAAGGCCAGCGGAACCAGGACGATGCACCCGATGGCCCCCGCGATCAGCATCGGTTTGCGGCCGATCCGGTCCGAGAGGATCCCGGCCAGTGGCAGCAGCGGGATGAGGACGGCGATCGAGATCGCATTGGAGATCAGGGCCATCCAGCGAGGCAGGCCCAGTGTGCCGGTCAGGTACTGGGGATAGAACGTGACCCAGCTGTAGGACAGGATCGCCAGCATCACCGAGACACCGCAGAAGACGAGCATGGGCCGCCACTGCGAGCGCAGCGCCTCGCGGACCGGCGCCTTGACGACCTGGGTGCCGTCCTGCGTGGCGCGGACGAACTCCGGCGTTTCCGCGATGCGCTTGCGCAGCCAGATCCCGATCGCGCTCAGCGGGAGAGTGAGCAGGAAGGGGATGCGCCAGCCCCACGAGTCGAGTGCCGGGCCGTGGAACACCCAACTGGTCAGCGCCGCGGTACCGGCCCCGGCGAGGATGCCGAGGAAGCAGCTGTTGGAGGCGTACGACGTGTAGTAGGCGCGCCGCTTGGGCTCCGCCCACTCCACGATGAAGGCCACCGCTCCCACATACTCGCCGCCGGAGACCATGCCCTGGATGACGCGCAGCAGCAGTAGAAGGAGGGGGGCGAAGAGCCCGATCTGCTGGTACGTCGGCAGAGCGCCGATCAGGGCGGTGGTTACTCCCATGAACGCGATGGTCCACAGCAGCGTCTTCTTGCGGCCCGCCCGGTCTCCCCAGCGGCCGACCAGGGTCCCGCCCAGGGGGCGGAACAGGCACGCGATACCAAGAATCGCGTAGGTGCTGAGCACTGCCGCGGTCGGGTTGCTGTCGGGGAAGAAGGAGGGGGCCAGAATCGGTGCCAGATAGCCGTAGAGGCCGAAATCGAACTGCTCTACGAAGTTCCCGATGCTTCCCGCGCCGATGGCTCGGCGTATCGCATTCCGCTTCTCCCCGTCGATCCCCTCGGAATCGACGGCGGTTGGGGGCGGCACTACAGCGGACATGGCTTCTCCATTCGCGCGGTTACCTGCAATGCATACGTATGAACTTCCGCCGAACACTAAGGAGCGGTGGCGGAGGACGTCAAGAGGTGAATCGCGGTGCATCGATGGCGGGTGGCCGGTGGCCGGCCCGGCCGTCAGCGTCGGTGGTCCCCGCCCCCGGGCCGAGGTGCGGCCAGGGTCCGGAAGGTGTCCATCAGGACGTGCGCCATGTTGTAGAGCACAAGCTGGGCACCTGCCTGCTCTGCCGCCCGGGCACCGGCGACGCCGGGCACGATAGTCATGACCGACCGGCCCGCCGCACGGGTCGCCCGGTGCGTCGTGCCGATCAGCCCGTCGATCACGTCCTGACCGGGGAAGCCGCAGTCCGCCGCCAGGTCGGCCGGGCCGACCAGGACGGCATCCACGCCCTCCGTGGAGGCGATCTCGTCGGCGGCGGCGCAGGCGCGGGCCGTCTCGATCATCGCAACGACCAGGGTCTGTTCCGCCGCGGCCAAGTGGTCGGCCGCAGAGACCGTGCCGAAGCGGCCCGCCCTGCTGTACGTCGCGAACCCGCGCTGCCCCAGTGGTGGGTATCGGTCGGCCGCCACCGCACGCCGCGCATCCTGCGCGCTGTCGACGTGCGGATGGATGAGACCGGCTGCTCCCAGATCCAGGCAGCGCAGCGCAAGTGCGGACTCGGACGTGCCGACGCGGACGAGCACCTCGAGCCCCTGCGCCGCGGCTGCCGTCACGTGGTGCTGGAGCGCCGTCATGTCGGCGGGACCATGCTCGCAGTCGATGACCACGTAGTCGAGACCCGCGACGCCCGCCATCTCCACCAGGGTCTCCGACGGGAGCCGGAGCAGAGCCCCGTAGAGCCGTTCCCCTGCGGCCAATCGTTGTCTGAGGGAACGGCGCCCCTCTTTCGCCGCCGTCATCGCGCCACCATCCCCGCGGACAGGTCGATGTCGGCACCGCAGAGCCCCGGCATCCGCAGCATCGCGCTCACGGCTGCACCGACCTCTTCCTCGGTGACCATCCGCCCGAGCGCGGACCGCGACACGAAGGCCGCCTCCGCCTCCGCGTAGCTGCAGCCGGTCCGTTCCGCCTCGAGGCGGAAGTTCCGCTGCATTCTGGGCCCCGAGACGGGCCCGGGGGACAGGGAGTTCACCGTGACCCCTGAGGGGCCGGCCTCGCCCGCCAGGGTCGCGGTCAGGCCGATGACCGCCATCTTCGACGCGCAGTAGGGCGTGCGGCGCAGCAGCGGGCGCTTTCCCGACACCGAGGCGATGTTGATGATGTCCCCGGCACCCCGCTCCGCCATGGCCGGCAGGAACGCGCGGCACATCAGGAACACTCCCCGGACGTTGACGTCGAAGACCTCGTCCCAGTCGTCCGTCGAGATTTCGGTCAGGGGAGCCACCGGCCCCGCGATCCCGGCGTTGTTGACGAGGACCGATATCTCCTCACCGGCGAGGCTCTCGGCGAGCGCTTCGACGTCGGAGGGCTGGGAGACGTCGCAGACCCGGTAGGTGACGTCCGGGCCGAAGACCGACGCCGCCTCCTTGAGCCTGCTCTCGTGACGGCCGGTGATCACCACATGGGCGCCGTCGGAGAGCAGGTAACGCGTGATGGCACTGCCGAGTCCGCTGCCGCCCCCGCTGACGAGTGCGGTCCGTCCGGCCAGCGGGGCAGTGCTGCCGGTCATGCGGCGCCCTCGTCGTTCCACGGCAGCGTGCCGTTGCCGTACTTGGCCGCCCGTACGTCACCGGAGCGGGCATGCCCCTCGAACAGCTCGACGCGTGCGGCCCGCCCGCACACCTCGCCGAGCAGCGCCGACGAGGAGGTCTCCGTCACTTCCTGGTAGGTCACCGTCTTCAGGTACTTGCCGACCCACAGGCCGCCGGTGTAGCGGGCGGCGCCCCGGGTGGGCAGCACATGGTTGGTTCCGATGACCTTGTCGCCGTAGGAGACGCACGTGCCTTCGCCGAGGAAGAGTGCGCCGTAGTCGCGCATCCGGTCCAGCGCCTGGCGCGGGTTCTCGGTGAGGACCTCGACGTGTTCGCTGGCGTAGGAGTCCGCGATCTCGAAGGCCTCGTCGAGGGAATCGGCCACGACGATCTCTCCGTGGTCGCGCCAGGCCGGCTCGGCGAAGTCCCGGGTCGGCATGGAGGGGAGCAGCCGGTCGATGTGCCGCTGCACGGTCCGGCCCAGCTGCTCGGATGTGGTGACGAGGACGGCCGGGGAATCCGGGCCGTGCTCGGCCTGCGAGAGCAGATCGACGGCGACGACGAACGGGTCCGCCTGCTCGTCGGCGACCACCAGGATCTCGGTGGGACCGGCGAACAGGTCGATTCCGACCTCGCCGAACAGCTGGCGCTTGGCCTCGGCGACGTAGGCGTTGCCCGGCCCGGCGATCAGCGGCACCCGGCCGATGGTCTCGGTTCCGATGGCGAGGGCCGCGACGGCCTGGACCCCGCCGAGGAGGTAGATCTCGTCGGCACCCGCCAACTGCATCGCTGCGACCGTGGCGGCGGGGATCTCACCACGGATCGGCGGAGTGCAGGCCGCGACCCGGGGCACACCGGCGACCTTCGCGGTCACGATCGTCATGTGCGCCGATGCGGTCAGCGGGTAGCGCCCGCCGGGCACGTAGGCACCCGCGCCGGCCACCGGCACATGCCGGTGCCCCAGGTGCACACCGGGCAGCGTCTCGATCTCGACATCACGCATCGAATCTCGCTGTGCTCGGGCGAACGTACGCACCTGCTGCTGAACGAAGCGGATGTCGTCGAGCACCGTGTCCGGCACTCCGGAGACGATCCTCCTGATCTCGTCAGGTCCGAGACGGAAGGACTCAGGGCTCCAGTTGTCGAACTTCTCGGAGTACTGGCGGACCGCTTCGTCACCCCGTTCGCGGATGTCGTCGAGGATGGCGCTGACGCGGTCGGCGACGTCCGCCCGGGCGGCGCGCACCTGACCGGCGGGGACGGGGGACTTGAGGAAACGGGGCATGGACGGCTCTCATTTCAGGTCGAGTGTCGAATGCGGTGATGAGGTTCGGACGAGCGAGGAGGAGGCAGGGGGAGAGGTGGTGCTGGTCTGTGGTTGTCGAGCCCGTTCCGCCTCCCTGAGCAGGTCCCGCAGTGCGGAGGAAACGGCGTGTGGCCGCTGCCACGGCAGCAGATGACCGGCGCCGGACAGCTCGCGCAGGAGCGCGCCCGGGATGGCCCCAGCGATCGACCGGTGGAAGTCCGGCGGGCACAGCCTGTCCCGGGTGCCGTACAGCACGACCGAAGGGCATCGGGCCTTCCGCAGCGTGCCCAACGCGTCGGCGCGGGTCGCCTGCGCGGCGAGCTGGGCACGGGCGGCGTCCGGGCCAACAGCGTGGGCCATGGTTCGGTAGCGATCCGCCAACGCCTCCGGCGGATCCGGCACGTCGAACATGCCGGACAGCGTCTGGTCCACGACGTCGGCGAACCGGCCGTCGGTGATCAGTTCGTCCATCGCGTGCCAGGTTGTGTGCTGCTCGAGCCGGGGCGGGCCCGGGTTGGTCGACATCGCGCAGAAGCCGGCGATCCGCTCCGGTGCCCGGCGCAGCACCTCGAAGCCGACGATGGCCCCGAGGCTGAGCCCGACCAGGACGAACGGACCGGACACCGAGGACAGGGCGTCGTCGGCCAGCTCGCCGATGTCCGGCTTCGTCAGTGTGAGGTGATGGACCTCGTGGCCGTCCGGGAACACCACGTCGGACCAGAGACGCGCGTCGCAGAGCATGCCGGGAAGCGCCACCAGCGGCAGGGGCCCGGAGGGTTCCCTCCGGGGGGCGGTGGTCACCAGCGGCGCGCGGAGCGGGGCAGGAGAGCATACGGGGCGACGTAGCCGTTGTGGTCGATGCCGAGCCCCGCGTCGGCGGCGCTCTTGACGACCTCCTCGTCCCACTCCATGCGCACCCGGCCGTCGCCCGAGTTCACGACCAGGAGATCGCCCTCCGTGTCCCCCACATTCCGCAGGGTGCGCCAGGCGTCCTGCGGAACGGAGAGAATGTCGCGTGGTCCCAGCCGCACCGAGACCGGGTCGGTGCGGTTCAGGGTGACTTCCCAGAGGCCGTCCTTGATGATCAGAGTCTGTGTCTCACTCTGCCGGTGGAGGGAGACGCCCTGGCCGGGCTCGGCGCGCAGCCAGGCGATGTTGTGGCCGTGCGGATTGAAGATCCGGGGTTCCTGGTGCAGATCTTCCGTCATGCCGTACCCGACGACGCAGCTCAGCCGCACGCCTCCGCGGGCCAGCGTGCTGTCGAGGAAGGGCCGCTCGGACCAGACGAGTTCGTCCGCCGCCGCGATGCGGCGCTTCATCTGAGCAGGGCTGTAGTGCCGGAGCCGGTCGATGTACTCCTGTTCCATGGGCCTGGTCAGCTCGGCGTCGGCCGGGATCCCGTCGCCGGCGACCGCGTCGATCAGTTCGTTGTCGGCGGTGAGGTACAGGCCGTGCCCCTCCGCCTCACGCAGTACCGAGGGGCCCCAGATGATGCCGCCGGTGTCGTCCATGCCGAGCACGGTGAACAGCCATCCGTTGTCCGGACCCGTGTTGGTGAAGCCACGGAAGATCCAGGTCGGGATGGACGCGATGTCTCCCGCCTTGAGCAGCAGCTCCCCCTCGTCACCGTCCGCGCCCCAGCGCAGCAGGTACTCGCCCTCGGTGCAGACGAACACCTCAGCCGTGTAGTGCAGGTGAAGGTTGTTGGTGATGCCGTGCGGCATGGCCGCGGCACCGATGTTGAAACCGTGCGGCAGTCGGAGGTTGACGTGCTGGCCGGCGGCCTGTGAGACACCGGGGCCGATCATCGCGTAGTTCTCCTTTCGGTCCGAGCCCGGCGTACGGCAGTCGATGAACGCCTGGTTGCAGGAGACGAAGTCGCTGCGGCGGACCGTGCGGCGACCCAGCTCCGCGGTTGAAACGACGACATCGGGCATGGTTGCTCCTTCGGAGTGAATACGTATGTATTAACCATGACAAGCCTTCCATCGGGCGATGTCAAGGGCTCATCCGTGATCGAGTTCAGGCGTATGCTGCCCTTCGGGGCGCGAGCTCTCGCCACGCCGAACCGGGAGGTCCGGGGCGGGCGGCTCCCCGGCGTGCCGACTACATACGTATAGTGTTCGGCTTGGGCGTCAACGTCGGCGTACTGGGCGACGAGAAGAGGGTCGATGGCGATTACGAGTCACGACGTGGCGAGGCTGGCGGGTGTCTCACAGCCGACGGTGTCCCGGGCCCTACGGGACGACCACCGGGTGTCAGCCGCGACCCGCGAGAAGGTCAAGCGGGCCGCGCAGGCGTTGAACTACGTACCCAGCGAGGCGGGAAGGACTCTCGCGACCCGTTCCACACGTCGCATCGGGGTCATCGTGACGGACCTGACGAATCCTTTCTATCCCCACGTCGTCGCTCCTCTGCACGACGAACTCCAGCGCCTGGGCTACCGGATGATGCTCATCACAGAACGCTCCGATGAAGCTGTGGCCGGGGAGAACCTCCTGGATCAGTCGCTGGACGGCGTTGTACTGGCGACCGCGACCACCGAGTCGCGTCTTCCGGCGCAGCTGGACCGCCGTGGCATGCCCTATGTGTTTCTCAACCGGGACACCGGAAAGCGGGGCGACTACGCTTCCGTCGTCGACAACGAGGGCGGTGGCCGTCTGGTGGCCGAGGTGCTCGTCGGGTTGGGGCACCGCCGGATCGCGGGCATCTTCGGGTCATCCAATACGACCACCGGGCGCGAGCGTGAACTCGGCTTCCGGCTGGCCTTGGCCGATGCCGGGATCGGTCTGCCGGAGGACCGCGTGGCGCGCGGATCCTTCGAGTACGACACGGGATATCAGGCGCTGCCCTTTCTGCTTGCGGCCGCCGAAGCACCGACGGCGGTCTTCTGCGGCAACGATGTGGTCGCTATCGGCGTTCTGAACGCAGCCGTCGCGGCCGGGCTCCGGGTTCCGGAGGAACTCACCGTGATCGGCTTCGACGACCTCCCCATGGCGGACTGGGAGGTGTTCCGGCTGACCACGGTCCGGCACGACCTGTGCGAACTCTCGTACCGGGCAGCGCGCCTGCTGGTACGACGGATCAACGGCGAGGCCGATCCCGCAGGCGAACGCCTGATCCTGCCCACCGAGTTCGTGCCACGGGCCACGCACGCCCGCGTTCCCTGATCCGATCCCCTGGCGTGGCGGACAAGCCGCCCCGGACCGACCCGGCCTCCGGGCCGGGTCGGTCCGGAGGCCGCTCCGGCGGCGCTTGCCGTGGGCCGTGGGGCTCGCACCCATACCTGCCGGGTGCGGGCCCCACGGCTTCGCGGTCGGCCGGCCCGTGGATCAGCCGACCACCAGCCCCACCGGGTCGTCACGGAGCAACTGGGCCAGGACGTCGAACTCGTTGAACAGCATCCAGTCCTCGGTGATGCGGCCGTGCGAGAGGTACAGCTGTGAAAGCCCCCACAGATATACCCGGCGTCCCGTGGGGCGGCCGTACAGCGCGTGGCCCCGGTGAGTGCCCACCGCCGTCCAGCGCACGGAGACGCGGAAACCGTCGGCCTCGTTGCCCATCCAGTAGACCTCGTCGACCTGCAGGCCGAGATCGGGGAAGGTCGCGAGCAGACCGCGCGCCATTCCGCGGACATCGGCGCGCCCGTAGCCGGAGCGGTTGGAAGGGCCGTACCACCGGGCGTTGGGCGCGTAGGCGCGGTCGATCGCGCTCAGGTCACGCCGGTTGTAGACGTCGTGGAACAGGGCACGCACCAGGTGGTCCACATCGAAGCCGTTGTCGTCTCGGCGCCGGGGATAGGGCAGCGGCTTGCGGCCGCCCACCAGACGGTCGATATCGCCGAGCGTACGGTCGCTCAGCGGGTCGAGACCGCCTGCGTTGCCGAAGGACCGGGCCGCCTCGCGCACATCGATGCCCAGCTGGGACAGCTTGGCGGCGGTGTTGTAGAGCACCCATTCCTCGGTGATCTCGTTCTCGACCACCTCGCAGTTGGCCATCACCCAGGTGCGCAGGGCTTTTCCGGTGGCGGCGCCCCACTGCCAGTCCCCGGTGTGCGTTCCGATGTTCTGGGCGCGGTGAGAAGTGACGAAGCCGTCCCGGTCGTCGCCCGCCCAGATGACCTCGTCCGCATAGTGACGGCAGTCGGGAAAGGCATGGATGCTCGCCATGGTGCCGCTGACCAGCGGCTCGACGCCGATCTTCAGACCGCTGTCGTCGTGCAGCCGGCAGCCGGGGGCGTACGTGTCGTAGATGTAGCCGACGTCCTGGTCCTCCCAGATGCGGTGGGTGATACGGACGATGTAGTCGACGATGTCGCTGTACTCGTCCTCGAACCCGCGCATCGGGTGGCGGCGCTCGCCGGGGACGAAGCCAGGGGCATCCGCGCCGTTGGCCGGGCGGAGCGCGATGTTGTAGTCGGGGGGCATGTGCCGCCTCCGCGCCCGGTCGGTGCGGTCCGCGGCGGGATGTGGCTGGGGTGCCGGGGCCGGCTGCTCGGGGCGGGCCGGGGGCGCTTCGGCCGGCTCCTGCGCGGCGGGCGCGCTGCTGTTCTCGGGACGCTTCATGCCTGTTCCCCGTTGCGGAGCGCCTGAAGACGGAGGGTTGCGGTGGCGCCGTGCGCCGCCATTCCCTCGTAGGCCGAGATGCTTTCGACTGCGCCGGCCAGCTCCTCCGTGCCCTCCCGGCTCACCCGTTGGTAGGTGAGGGGCTTGAGGAAGCGCGAGACCGAGAGACCCGCGCTGTGCTTGGCGCCGCCCGCGGTCGGCAGGACATGGTTGGTGCCCGCCATCCCCTTGTCCGAGTAAGCGACGGTCGACCAGGGGCCGAGGAAGACCGAGCCGTAGTTGTGCAGGCCCGCGAGGTACATGTCATCGTCGGCGGTCTGGATCTCCAGGTGTTCAGGAGCCAGCTCGTCCATCAGCTGGATGGCCGTCGATGCGTCCTTGGCCCAGGTCACCGAGCCGTAGTCGCGCCAGGCGGGGCCCGCGATGTCACGGGTGGCGAGAGTCTCCAACTGCCGGTCGATCTCGGCGATCACCGCCTCGCCGAGCTGCAGGGAGGTGGTCACCAGCGCCGCGGGCGACTCGGTACCGTGCTCGGCCTGGCCCAGCAGGTCCGCGGCGACAAGGCCTGGGTCGGCGGTCTCGTCGGCCAGGACGGCGACCTCGGAGGGGCCTGCCGGCAGGTCAATGGCGACCTGCCCGTAGAGCTGCCGCTTGGCCTCGGCCACATAGGCGTTGCCCGCGCCGACGAGCATGTCCACCGGACGCTCCCCGAGCAGCCCGAACGCCATGGCGGCGAGCGCCTGGACGCCACCGAGCACGTAGGCGCGGTCGGCGCCCGAAAGGTGGGCGGCGTAGAGGACGGCCGGGTCCGCCGTGCCCTCCCGGCCGGGAGGAGTGCAGGCGAGCACGACGGGAACACCGGCGGTCTTCGCCACGCCGACGGTCATGAAGGCACCGGCGAGCAGCGGAAAACGTCCGGCGGGCAGATATGCGCCGACGCGCTGCACCGGTACGTAACGCTGCCCAGCCACCAGGCCCGGCGCCAGCTCCGCCTCGAAGTCGACGAGATGGGCACGCTGACGACGAGCGAAGTCGCTGGTCCTGGCCTGGCCGAGTTCGAGAGCGGCGCGCACGCCGGCCGGCAGCTTGTCGCCGGTACGGGCGAGTTCCGCCGCGCCTATCTCGACGTCGGGCTGCTGCCAGCCGTCGAGTTCCTTGGCGTAGCGCAGGACGGCATCCATGCCGTCGCGCTGGATGGTGGAGAGCATGTCGGAGACACGGGAGGCAACCGCGGGATCGCGCTGGGCGGCCGGGGCGTCCGACGGGGGCTTGAGGAAGCGGTACGAGCCGTCGAACTCCGCAAGACGGGAGGGGTTGAATCGCATGCAGATGACGCTAGAACCTGGGGAGTCACAGGACAACCTTGACTTTACCTAGGGACTGCATAGGGTTTTCCTATGCAACAGCCTTCGCTCTCGGATATCGCCACCCACCTGACGCTCAAGCAGCTCCGGTCCTTCGTCGCCGCGGCCCGTCTCGGCTCCTTCACCGCCGCCGCGCAGAGCATGGACGTGGCGCAGGCTTCCGTCTCCGAACTGATCCGGAAGGTCGAGGACGAGGAGGGCGTCACCCTCTTCGTCCGCGGCAGCCGCAGACTGCTGCTCACCAGTGCGGGCAGCACGCTGCTGCCGTTCGCCGAACGCGCGCTGGCAGCCGTCGACGAGGGAGCACACGCCTTGCGCGCCCTGCGGTCCCTGCAGGGCGGTGTCGTGACGTTCGGGCTGCTGCGCAATGCCGCCTTCTACGTCCTGTCCGATCTGGTCCAGCACTTCCACCGCAACCATCCGGGTGTACGGGTGCGGATGGTCGGGCTCAACTCGGTCGAGGTCGCCGAGGAGGTCGCGGCAGGCACCATCGAGGCCGGCCTGGTGGTGCTGCCGATCGAGGACACCGCGCTCAAGGTGACCCCGTTGCTGCGCGACGAGGTGTTGTACGTCAGCCGCGACCCCGACCACGTTCAGCGCCCCGTCTCGATCGCCGACCTGGCACAGGCCCGCCTGGTGCTGTACGACGCGCACTACAACTGGCGGGATCCCACCCGCCGACAGATCGCTGAACGCGCGCAGTTCGCCGGAATGCGCATCGAACCCTGGGTGGAGGTCGAGCATGTGGAACAGGCCCTGGACCTCGTCGCACACGGGGTGGGCGACACTGTGGTCTCGCGCGCGGTCGCCGAGAGCGGGTCATTCCCCGCCGGGCTGCACACCACGGGCTTCGACGAGCCCATGCACGACACCATCGCGCTCATTCAACGCCAGGGATCAGAACTGTCGCCCGCCGCACGGGAGATGGCCCGGCTGGCACACCGCATGCTGACACGCCGACGCTGAATCCAGCGGCACGCCGCAGAGCCGCCCGGCGAAATAACCCCGGGCGGCCCGTGTATGTCTCGGCGTCAGTAAAGGGCGGGACGCCGGTCGCCGAAGAGATCGCAGTGCTCCGTCAACCGTTTGTCACGGCATGCGATGAGATCGACGTCCGCACGCACGCCGCTGGGGCCCGCGCCGTCGCCCGCCGAGAGGACCCAGCCGTCGCTGCCGATGATCGTGCTGCCTTCCGTCCATCGCTGCCCGCGCTCCCTGCCACCCCGATCGCACACCGCTACGACGGTCCTGTTGACCCGGGCTGCCGCTTGGCCGATGACGACCTCGGGCGGGCGCTCTCCGCGTGGACGCGGTATCAGAGGCCAGTTGACCGGCACGGCGAGCAGATCGGCACCGTCGAGGGCGGCCCGCCTCGTGTACTCCGGGAACTCCAAGTCGTAGCAGATCAGCACACCGACGTTGCCGAACGCCGTCTCCACGACCGGTGCCGGCCGGTCCCCGGGCTCGAAGAACAGCTTCTCGCGGTCCCAGAGGTGGGCCTTTCGGTGCACGGCCCGCACGCCTCCGCTGTCGACGAGCGCGGCACTGTTGTGGATCAGACCGTCCGTGCCGCGCTCGGCGAATCCGGCCACGACGACCATGTCGCCGCTGACCGCGGCGCTCCATTCGGCCACGACGCGGCCACGTGCGGAGACGGCGCAGGAGGCGGTCTCGGCGGCGGAGTGAAAGACGTAGCCGCAGGTGGCGAGTTCGGGAAGGACCAGAATATCGGTGCCCTCGGCGGCTGCGGACTCGATGGCCCCGAGGATGGCACGCTGGTTGGCTGCCAGATCCCCCAGCCGAGGAGCGAGCGGCCGGCACATGATGCGGGTCATGGCGAGACCTTCACCTTCCCCGAGGCCGGATCCTCGAGGAGAGAAGCGGATGCCGGGGGCGCGGCGCCGATCTGCCGCCGGACCCGGGCTGCGAGGCCGGGCACTCCCAGCGCGACACCTGCGGTCACCACGGTCACGGCCAGGATGATCCAGGGGAACAGCCCGGACACGCCTTCGGCGTCAGCGACGTTGCTGTAGATCGTGTAGCAGACGAAGGCCGTCGCCAGCACGGGGATGATCACCTGCCAGCGGGGGGCCTTCGGCCTCCCGCTGAAAAAGAGGTAGCGCAGTGCGCCGATCGTGGCCAGCCCGTAGGCGACCAGCAGCGCGAGTGAGCCCAGACCGAGCCACAGGAAGGTGGCGGCCAGAGCTCCGGTGCCGGCCAAACGCTGGGCGGTGACGAATACCGCGATCAGGAGCGTGGCCACGCCGACCGTGCCGATGGGCGCGCCCCGCCGGGTCAGCCGGGTGACCGGCCCGCTGCATCCGGTGCTCCGCACGAGAGCGAGGCCGACGCGGGCGGCGGCTCCGACCGTACCCAGGGTGATGGCGAAGACGCTGAGGCTCGCAACGAGTTCGAGCAATACGGCCATAGGCGTCCCCACATACCGCTGAGCGAGATCCGAGTAGGGCGAGTCCGCAGCGGCGAAGGCATGAGCGCCTGCTGCATCCGTGCCGTACCCGATCGACTGGCCGACGATGGTCAGCAGGAAGAACGTGCCCACGACCACCACGGTGATCTTGATGGCCCTGGGTATCTGCCGTTTCGGATCAACGGTCTCCTCGCCGAGCGTGGCCGCTCCCTCGAACCCGGCGAAGGCGAGGAACCCGAACACCGCCGCAGCAGCGATGGTCCCCGCACCCGTGCCGTGCGGCAGCTCCAGGAACGCCCAGCTCAGCCGCGCGTGACCAGGGGCATGTCCGACGCCGGTACGGATCAGCACGACGATGCTGAGTAGACCCACCAGTACGGCGCCGCCCAATTCGCAGGCGAGCAGCGTGCGGGTGATCACGCGTGTCTCGCTGAAGGAGAGCAGGACCGTCACGGCGAGCGCGACGAGTGCGGTCCAGTACCACTCGGTCACCCCGGCGGCCAGGTGCACCCCACTGAGCACTCGGTTGGAGAAGAGGGCGATCTCGATGGTCGAGCCGGTTCCGATCGTCACGTAGGCCATGAAGAGCAGACAGCCGGCCACGAAACCAGTGCGCGGGCCGATCGTGCGGCCGACCAGTGCGAAAACCGAACCGGTGTGGGTGATGTGCCGGGAGAGCTTGACGAATCCGTACGCCACCAGGCAGACCCCGAGGATGGCGAAAACGAAGGCCCAGGTCGCGCCCCGGCCCAGCAGACCGGCGGCGCCCACGCCCAGCAGCGCCATGGCACCGACCGGGCCGATCAGACCGATGGAGAACGCGGCGGTGTCCGTGACCTTCAGGTCGCGGCGCAGTGCGCTGCCCGAGGAGGATTCCACGGGGGGAGATGGAGTACGGGACACCGGCGTGCGGCCTCCTTGGTCGTCCGATGGAGCGGACGCGGCGGGCCGCGTGCGCGGGAGAACGGGTCGGCCGCGCCGTCGCGGTGCCCGGGGGAGGCGCATGACCGACGGCCTCCTTGTCGGTGACCTTAAATAGCCCTCGGCCACAGGTCAACGGGCCAGCCCCCTGGGTCACCCATAGGGTTTCCCTGTGGCTGCGGGACGGCTCGTCCTTGCGCAGCGGGGTCACGGCGCACCCCCGGTGAGCAGGGGAAATGGCGGGCGGGTCGTGCATCGCCCCATTCCCGCCGGGCGGGCTCGGGTTCAACTGTGCCAGGACGACGCCCGGCCACGTTCTTGTGCGGATCGGCCGGAACCGATGCGGTGAACGGGCGAGTCGCCTCAGTGCACTTCGTGGTGGTGTCCGGAGGGGGCGGGTAGTCGTACGGACCGTCGTCGTGGGCCGGGAGACGACCATCCGCATGCGTATGGGGCCGGGAGGCGAGACGCGTACGACACTGTGGCGGCCGCCGACGACGGCCTCTCCGTGTTCACCCCCACCCGACAGGGCCCGCGCGCCGGGCGCCGACCTGCTGGCGCTCGCGGCAAAGACGTGATCGATACGGCCCGACTGCATGGGTCGGCGCATCATCCCGTTTCTCCACAAGAGGGTAAAAGTTGACAGACTTTCGTACGAAGGGGTTTCCGTATCGGACGAAGACGGTTACGGTCCTGCTGTTTCCCCATCGAAGTACCGGTTCAAGAACGGTCCCCTGCTGGTGATCTCCCGGGACGCGAGTCGACGGCGCGCGTCCCATGTCATCCCTCTGGAGAACAGTCCGTGCACAGGAAACGGTTCAGATCGAGCAAGAACCCGGCCGGGAGTGGCGCCACAGCCCGAACAACGGTGGGAAGCCGCTCAGCGACATACGGGATCACTCGACGACGTCGACGACCTCCCCGTCACCACGGCCGGTCGATCGGCCCTTGACCCCGGGAGGGCGGCTTCGACCCCGCTGCCGCCCTCCTGGATCCACGCGGCACGGAGCCGTCCTGCCACGCCGCTGATCGCCCCGCAGCTCCACACCGCGCTTCTCAGTGCTCATCCGCAGGTGCGTCCCCGGCACCGGGATGGGTGCCCGGCAGGACCGGGTATGCGCGTCGTCTCCCACAGGCTGACGCAGGCCTCGCACCTCACTCGTCCCCCGAGAGGCAAAGCCGTGAAGAGCAACTCGGTCGGTGACTCGGCCCCTCTGCGAGCGAAAGACGGCCCGGGGCCACGTCATCCTCGACCGCATCGCCCCTGGACCCCGCACGACGTTCGCCGCCGCCGACCACTGGGACCGCGCCTCTTCGCCTGCCGCCCGGCAGACCTCGAGGCCGTCGGCGCCGCTGCGAAGGTCCGTCGGCCATCGACCGACTTCTCAGCGACGCGGGCAAGAACGTCCGGCTCGTCGGGATGCGCCACAACTACGCCTACGACCCGGCTGAACTGTCCGTCGGCTCCCCCTACTTGCCCGAGCAAGCTACGCGGCACCCGCCGTCGGTGCCGGCCCGCGAGGACGACGACCCGGTGTCCGGCTGCTTCTCCCGCCCCTGGGCGTACGGCGCTCCTGTGCGCGTGACCCGCCTTCCTTCACAGACGCCACCCCCCACTGACGACGTCGGTCCCATGCACCGTGAGCAACCTCAGCAGGTATGGGCCGCCGACCACCACAAGAAAGAGGAACACGTGACGCACCTTCCTGACGTCCCTCGTACCGACGGCACCGACGAGGCCCTGCGCCGCAGTCTCGGCATCAACCGCCGCCGGTTCCTGAGCACCTGCACGGCAGCCGCCGCCGCGGCGATCGCGGTTCCCGTATTCGGCAGTTCGCCCGCCTTGGCCGAGGACAAGGGCAGAGGCGACAACCAGGGCGGAGACGTCCTGATCCCTGCCGCCAAGCGCGGCATCATCCTCTACACCGTCCGCGACGCGACCGGCCGCGACCCCCTCTCCACCAATCTGCCCTCCGGTTTCCGCGAGGTCTTCAAGGAGATGGCCCGCTACGGCTACAAGCAGGTCGAGTTCGCCGGATACGGCCAGCACCCCAACGCCCCCGGCGGGGCGAGTCTCGAATCCGTCGAAGGGGCCAAGCTGCTGCGTTCCTGGCTCGACGAGTACGGCCTCCGCGCGCAGGGCAACCACGGTTTCATCCCCGGCTCCTGGCCGCTGTCCACACCCGACCTGGACACCTTCAAGAAGCATCTGGAGATCGCCAACATCCTCGGCATGGCCCACGTGGGCACCGGCGGTGACCCGGCGAACAGCGGCTACCAGGCTGACTGGGACGTGGCAGCCGACAAGTGGAACGCGCTCGGCGAGATGGCCCGCGGCGAAGGCCTCAAGCTCTACACGCACAACCACGACTCTGCCTACAACTTCCTGCTCGACCACGGCCCACTCGACGCGCAGGGCCACCCGACCCGCAGCTCCGGTATCCGCAAGCTGGAGTATTTCCTCGGGATCACCGACCCGAAGACCGTCTGGCTGGAGATGGACATCTTCTGGGCGCACGTGGCCAAGTACAAGTTCCACACCTACACGGCCCCCGACGGCTCACAGCAGGAGAACATCTTCGACCCCGCCGGGCTCGTCGTCCGACACGACAAGCGCTACCCGCTGTTCCACGCCAAGGACGGCGTCGTCAACACCGCCAGCGGGGACGGCTACGACATGGTTCCGTTCGGCACGGGCGACATCGACTACGCCACCTTCTTCACCCGCGTCGGCTCCCGGAACTACCACAACCCGATGGTCGAGCAGGACAACGCCCCCAGCTCCACCGACCCGGGCCAGTCGCTGACGGACGCGAAGATCAGCTACGCCAACCTCGCGGCCCTCCGCAAGAAGCGCAAGTAACCGGCCCCGCCTGCCTCGACGCACGCCCCGGGGCAGGTGCCGGGGGACGACATCAGGAGCCCCGACCGGGCGCTAGTTGTGTCGCCCCCGGCTCCGTCACGTGCGACGCGCACCGCGGTCGTGGACGGGTGCCGGACTGTGCGGGCATACGGGAGGACCATCCAGCCCGCCTCCACCGGGCTCCACGTGGCGACGACGAGCGGCGGACGGCTCCACTGCCCCTGCGAGGTCAGGTAACTGCTCGGGGATCGGCCGGCCGGTACGACCTACCGATCAGGACCGATCCCGCTGCGGAATCCGTGTTGATCGCGGGCGCCCGCACGTGACCGGCTTGAAAGGACCGCTCGCCGGCACCGGCCCGGTGACGGGCGGTCACCCTGGCGCGGACGAGGGGCGGAACACGGCATGGGGGTGCGGCCGGGACGCGTGTCCCGCGCTCTTGTCAGTACCTACGCCGGGCCCGTACTTTTGCGCGTGCGCCATGTTGTACGCGAGTGGGGGAGCCGAGTATGACCGCGACCGGTCGTCATCGCCGTTACCAGCCGAGCCGAATCAACCGTGCGTCGCTGACGGTCACCGCGGGCGGCGCCGGCATCGCACTGCCGCTGCTCACCGCCGGTTCGGCGGGCGCCGCATCGGTTGATGTCTGGGACAAGGTCGCACGGTGCGAGTCGACCAGCAACTGGAAGATCAACACCGGGAACGGCTACTACGGCGGCCTGCAGTTCAGCAGTTCCACCTGGCAGGCCTACGGCGGCGCGGTCTACGCCCCGCGTGCCGATCTGGCGAGCAAGGAGCAGCAGATCGCGGTAGCCGAGAAGGTGCTGCGGGCTCAGGGGCCCACCGCCTGGCCGGTCTGCTCGGTACGGGCAGGGCTCGCCCCGGGTGGCGCGGCGCCCAGGATCGTCGTGCAGCCGAAGCCGAAGCCCACGACAAAGCCCACCACCAAGCCCACCACCAAGCCCAAGACCAACCCCACGAGCAGTTCCGAGGCCCGAGCGAAGCCGGCTGCCGAGCACGAGGAGCGGGCCGAAATGCGCGCCGGCCACCCCGCCGGCTACACCGTGGTCGGCGGCGACTCGCTGTCGCGTATCGCGGAGACCGAGAAGATCACCGGCGGGTGGCACCAGCTGTACGCGGCCAACCGGGCCGTGGTCGGCGACGACCCCGACCTGATTTTTCCCGGCCAGCGGCTGACTCTGAGCGGTCGGCAGCATGGACAGCCGCAGCCCACGACGCGATCCGGAGAACGGCACCAGGCCAAGGCCGGGCCCGCCACGAGCAAGCCGACCGCTGCACCGCAGCAGCGCCACCAGGCCGCAGCCGTCAAGAGATCCCGACTCACCGCACCGGTGGCCGTCCACCACAGCACTCCCTACCGCGCATCGGGCAGTTCCTGGTCCAGCGGCCACCACACCGGCATCGACTTCCCGGTCCCGACCGGTACCTCGGTGAAGGCGGTAGCGGCGGGCCGGGTGATCTCCGCAGGGTGGGGAGGGGCTTACGGCTACCAGGTCGTCATTCGGCACGCGGACGGAAAGTACAGCCAGTACGGTCACCTGTCCGCGCTTACCGTACGGGCCGGCCAGACCGTCGGCGAGGGCCAGCGGATCGCACGCTCGGGGTCGACGGGCAACGCCACCGGCCCGCATCTGCACTTCGAGATCCGGACCGGCCCCGGTTACGGCACCGACATCGACCCGCTGGCCTACCTCAAGGCAGGCGGTGTCACCGCCTGATCGCTGCCCCGGTCCGCCGTGCCGCCCGACAGCCGCTCCCGCTGAGGAATTCCGTACTGCGCCGTCACCCGAGGCAGGGGTTCCGGCTGCGCAGTCCGATCGGCCCGCGACCGCGGGGTCCGGGCGGCGGTGAGCCGCTCCGTGGTCAGCAGGACCAGTCCGCCGGCTGCCAGCACGCCGCAGCCGAGCGCCAGCGAGGTGCCCAGTGCGCCGTACCGGAAATTCTCACCGAAGAGGGTGACGCCGATCGCCGCCGCAAGCACCGGGTTGACGACGGTGACCGTCGCGAGCGGAGCGGCCAAACCGGCCCCGCGATACGACGCCTGGGAGAGCAGCATTCCGGTCGTCGCGAGCCCCGCGATCGCCAGCAGGCTCGCCCACTCGGCGGCCGGTACCTCGGAGGTCCAGTCCACCGCGACCGTCTTGGTGAACACCGAGGCGGCGCCGAACGCCATGCCCGCGGCCGCCGCGAGGATCACACTGCGCACCACCGGCTTGCGCATGCGGCGCGCGGCCAGGAACAGCACGGCGAGGCCGCCGAAGGTCGCGAGCGCCAGCACGACCCGTTCGCCGCCGGGAAGCGATGAGGTGTCCGCACTGCCGGTCAGGGACAGAAGCCCGGCGAGACCGACCGTGGCCATGACGGCACCGCGCCAGGCGGTCGCCCCGGCCCTGCGCCGGACGAACGCGGCAGCCATCGGGAGCGCGAACACTATGGTCAGCGCGCCCAGCGGCTGTACCAGACTCAGCGGACCGTAAGCCAGCGCCACCACGTGGAGCGCGGCGCCGAAACCGTTCAGCGTCATGGCGACCCACCAACCGCCATGCCGCAGCGGCGCAAAGGGGCGCCCAGGGGCGGTGGTGGCCACGCGCTCCTGCACAATCGCCCCGGCCGCATACGCGACCGCGGAGACCAGCGACAGAAGCACGGACCACACAAGGGCACTCATGTCCTCAACGATCTCCCGCGCGGCACGGGAAGTCGTCGTCCTCAGGCACCCAATCCTGCGTACTACCAGAGCAGTACGGCTGTCCGTCGCAAGTCGTCCTCCCGGCGGTGTTTCCTGTCGGCTCCGGTCAGGCTTTCCGGTCGGAGGTCTTGACGCGAGCCCGACAGGAACCAACAATGATCGCGTTTGACAACGTTGTCGGGAGGGGGCCGGGGGCCTGGGCCGACAGCGGTGCCGATGAGCTTCTGGAGGTTCACACCCATGCACTGGACCCAACGGCTGCGCGGAGCAGGGACGGCCGTCGCGGCCGTCACGCTGCTCGGCGGAGTCCTTGCCGCGCCGACGGCCCAGGCCGACGCAGCGCACCACGGCGAGCAACTGACCGACCTGGTCAACCCGTTCATCGGAACGGAGAACGAGGGCAACACGTACCCGGGTGCCGCCGTCCCCTTCGGTATGGTCCAGCTCTCCCCGGACACCGGTCACAACACCGGGTACGACCACGCCCAGAACCAGATCCGCGGCTTCTCCAGCGTGCACATCTCCGGTGTGGGCTGCGGTCTCGGCGGCGATCTGCCCATTCTGCCCACCACCGGTGACATCACCGAGACCGATTATGCGAAGTACGCGGCGAAGTTCAGCCACGACGACGAGACGGCGAGCCCCGGCTACTACAAGGTCGGCCTGGACTCGGGCATCACCGCCGAACTCACCGCCACCAAGCGCACCGGCGTCCAGCGCTACACCTTTCCCGCCACGGACAAGGCCAACGTCCTGTTGAACGCGGGGCAGTCGCTGCACAGCACGGTGTCCACCACCGTCCAGGTCCTCGACTCCCGCACGATCCGCACCGCCATCACCGGCCGCGGATTCTGCCAGGACACCAAGCCGTACACCGTCTACACCGTCACGCACTTCGACCGTCCCTTCACCACATCGGGCACCTGGAAGGACGGCACGGTCACCGAGGGCTCGAAGACGTCCACCGGTACGGCGGGCAACGGCGCGTGGGTCCGATTCGACACCACCAAGGACCGCACGGTCGAGGCCACCACGGCCATCAGCTATGTCGACGCCACGGGCGCCGACCGGAACCTGCACGCCGAGGGCGGCAAGAGCTTCGACCGCGCCCACCGCGCCGCACAGTCGAGTTGGGAGGACCGGCTGGACGAGGTCCGGGCTCAGGGCGGCACTGACACCCAGCGTCGGACCTTCTACTCGTCGCTCTACCGGTCCTTCCTCGCGCCGAACATCGGCAGTGACGTGGACGGCCGGTACACCGGCTGGGACCAGAAAATCCACCGCGCCAAGGGGTTCGACTACTACCAGAACTGGTCACTCTGGGACACCTACCGCACCCAGACCCAGCTCCTCTCTCTCCTCGCACCGCGTGAGGAGAGGAACATGGCGATCTCCGTCCTGAAGATCGACGAGCAGAGCGGCTGGCTGCCCAAGTGGGGCTACGGCACGGTCGAGACGAACATCATGACCGGCGACCCGGTCACCCCCTTCCTCACCAACGCCTATCAGCAGGGGCTGCTCAAGGGGTACGAGGAGCAGGCGTACCAGGCACTCAAGAAGAACGCCGACGGGACCCCGCCCGCGGACTCCGCCGCGGTGGGCCGCGAGGCCAACGTCCAGTACATCAAGGACGGTTTCGCCCCGTACATCAAGAACCGCCCGCACGCCAAGCCCGGTGACTCGGACTTCGACCACGGTGCTTCTGCCACGCTGGAATACGCCCTCTCGGACGCCATGCTCGGCCAGATGGCCGGCGAGCTCGGCCACCGGGCGGACGCCAAGCGCTACGCGGCCCGCGCCCAGAGCTACCGGAACATCTTCGACCCGTCGACCGGTTTCTTCCGTGCCCGCGACGAGAACGGTGCTTTCACCGGCCCGGCCGACCCGGCGCAGAGTGAGGGCTTCCACGAGGGCACGTCCTGGCAGTACCAGTGGATGGTCCCGCAGGACATCCCCGGCATGGTGGGCCTGATCGGCGGCGAGGAAGCGGCCAACCAGCGCCTCGACTCCTTCTTCGCCTACGACCAGCTGCTCGCCGACCCGGCGAAGACCGCCCGTGAGGTGTGGGTCAACGGCCCGTACGACTACTACAACGCGGACAAGTACAACCCGCAGAACGAGCCCGACCTGATCGCGCCCTACACCTATCTCTCCACCGGCCAGCCGTGGAAGACGACCGACGTGGTGCATGCCGCGCTGACGCTCTTCACGGACACCCCGACCGGTATGACGGGCAACGACGACCTGGGCACCATGTCCGCCTGGAACGTGCTGTCCTCCATCGGGATCTTCCCGGTGCAGCCGGGCACCGACACCTGGGGCCTCTCGACGCCCGCCTTCCAGCGGGTCGACCTCACCCTGGACCGGCGCTACTACCCGCACGGTCACCTCACGGTGAGCGCACCGGGCGCCTCGGACACCGACCGGTACATCCAGTCGGCCGCCGTGAACGGGAAGGCACACCCGAAGACGTACCTCACGACCGACGAGATCCGCTCCGGCCGTGACCTGACCTTCACGGTCGGCTCCAGGCCCTCCGACTGGGGCACCGGCGCCTCAGCTGCTCCGCCGGCCATCGGCTGACCCACACATGCGAACCGCCCGCCTCCGGAGACCGGGGCGGGCGGTTTTGTGCCGGGGCGTATCAGCCCATGGCGTGCTGCGCGGCCAGGTCGGGCGCGAAGTCACTCTTCAGCACGTCCTTGCAGTACGGCACGTAGCCGGTGTTGGCCACGTAGCGCGCGGAGATCCAGTTGTGGCTGGTGCGGAGGCGGTACCAGACGGTGTTGCCGTCGATGTACTGGGCCCGGACCTTGCACTGCAGACCGACCTGCTGGTGGTACGCGAGAACGCCGCGGGTGGAGGAGTCCGTGCTGGGGAACTGGCGCATGTTCAGGCCGGTCCGCGCCGTGACGGTGCCGTACGGCTGGGTGGGCGCGGCCTGGGCCGGGGCGGCGGCGAGCAGCGTGGCGGCGATGGTCGCGGCAGTGGCCAGAGCACCGGCCCCCACCGTGAGGGTCTTGCGGAAGGGAGTGCGGGGTGTGGCGGTCGTGGGCAAGGAAGGCTCCTGTTCGTGACGCACATACCTGTCGCGCCATGAAATCCATTGGCGCAAGCGGGACAATACTCACGAAAACGGCTGTCTCTTCCGACGAAACGGCGAAGGGCCGCCGAATGTGTGACACAGAAATTGCCCTCAGGCGTCATCCGGGAGACAGTGGGCGGATTTTGGCATTCGGCCGGACTGCGTATACCTTCGTGAGTTGGTCGATGGCCGACTGGGCCCCGATGCGCGTCTGACCAGCGCTTCTGCGCTTCCGACTGCCGCTTGCGACCGGGACTACGACAGAGGAAGCGCAATGACCGTGACAGAGGACAGCCAGGCGTTCGGCCCCGGCATCGATCCGGAGCGGCTGGCTCTCTGCCTCAGCGTGCTCGACGAGCTGGACAAGATCGACGTCGACCATCCGGACGCCGTCGCCGTGCGCCGCGCCACCGCCGGGGTCTACCGGACCGTGAAGCAACGCCGCCGGCAGGAGCGCCGGGCCGCCAAGACAGCCCATGACAAGGCGGTCACCGAGGCCACCGCAACCGGCTCCGCGGACCGCATCGACGACGAGACCCAGGGTGTGCTGCCCTCCTCCACGGCCGGCGGGGAGATCGCCGGGATACTCCAGCGCCCCCGGTCCTGCTACATCTGCAAGGCCCGGTACGTCGAGGTCGATGTCTTCTACCACCAGCTCTGCCGGAACTGCGCCGCGGAGAACCGCTCCCGCCGCGATGCCAGGACCGACCTGAGCGGCAAGCGGGCGCTGCTCACCGGCGGCCGGGCGAAGATCGGGATGTACATCGCCCTGCGGCTGCTGCGCGACGGTGCGCACACCACCATCACCACCCGTTTCCCCAAGGACGCGGTGCGGCGCTTCAAGGCGATGCCGGACAGCGCGGACTGGATGCACAGGCTCAAGATCGTCGGCATCGACCTGCGGGACCCCGCCCAGGTCGTCGCACTGGCCGACTCGGTTGCCGCCGCCGGGCCGCTGGACATTCTGATCAACAATGCCGCGCAGACGGTGCGGCGTTCTCCCCAGGCGTACAGCGAACTGATCGCCGCCGAAGCGGCGCCGCTGCCCGCCGGCGAGTTGCCCTCATCGGAGGTCATCGGAGCGTTCGGCAGCGGCGCCCAACTGACCCTGCCCAGTGCGCGCCCCGGCGGACTGAGCGCCCAGGACGTCGCCGAGCTGGCGCTGGTCACCGGATCGGCCTCGCCGGCCAGGATCGAGGCCGGCACGGCGATCGACGCAGGCGGCCTGGTACCGGATCTGCACGACACCAACAGCTGGATCCAGACGGTCGAGGAGGTGGACGCCGTCGAACTGCTCGAGGTCCAGCTCTGCAACTCCACCGCGCCCTTCATTCTCATCAGCCGGCTGCGCCCGGCCATGGCCGCGGCCGAGGCCAAGCGGAAGTATGTGGTGAACGTCTCGGCGATGGAGGGCGTTTTCAGCCGCGGATACAAGGGCGCGGGACACCCGCACACCAATATGGCGAAGGCCGCGTTGAACATGCTCACCCGCACCAGCGGCCAGGAGATGTTCGAGACCGACGGCATTCTGATGACCGCGGTGGACACCGGGTGGATCACGGACGAACGCCCGCACCCCGACAAGATGCGGCTCGCGGACGAAGGCTTCCATGCCCCGCTCGACCTGGTCGACGGCGCCGCCCGGGTGTACGACCCGATCGTGCGCGGAGAGTCGGGCGAGGACCTGCACAGCGTCTTCCTCAAGGACTACGCCCCCGCCAACTGGTAGGGCGGACGTACTCCGGCGCAGCCGATCGGGACGGCGGCACCCGGGCGGCTGCTCCCCGGATGCCGTACTCCGGATCTGGGCCGATCATGGCCGAAGCGGCATGCACCTGAACGGCAGGCAAAGAAAACTTGGCCAACGGGTTCGGTCCCTATCGAGCGGAACCCCGCTCATTTGGTTACTCTGGTGGATGACGGACTTCCGATGGGGCCCTACCAGACTCCCCGGCCCGTTCTGGGACAGGCACGCACCGAGGCCGCGGTCCCGCCAGGAAACCGGCGCCACCGCGTCCGAACTGCCCTTGTCCATGCGGTTACGCGACACAGAGGAGTGCGCGGTGACATCAGAGACCATGACAAAGCGCGAACAGCGTCCAGCAGAACGCAGCAATCGGGCCGGCGGGCCCGAGAAGCTGCTCTGCCTGGACGTCTGGGCCAGGTCGGCCCCCATCAGGCTGGCCGGTTACGAGGACGACCTCGCCGAGCCGCACATCCTGCAGGGAATCGACTGAACGGTTGCCGTACGCACTCCCGGCGTCCGGCGGCATCCTCACCGATGCCGCCGGACGCCGGACGTATGTTCGCCTGGGCGGATCCAGGCAGGTTTCCATCCCGATCCGGCTGGTCGAGGCGGACCGCACCCTGCCCGTCGCCGAGGGCCCCGGGGCGCCGTCATCGGTGACCTGCGGGGGCGTGACGCCCACGCCGCAGCCACGATGGGCCCGTTGAGGGTCGTGCCGCAGGCGTACGCGGCCGAAGTACCCGGTGGCAACAGTGCGAGTTCGCGATCGCGGAATGAGTGGCAATGTGATGGATACCGAATGGTAACGGTAAGTATCAGGGTCGTACTTGACCGTAACCGACCCTTGCCGCTTGACTGCTGAACCCGGAAGTTTGCCGGGGGTCGGCATCCGCCCACCGACGACATCGAGGATCTGTTGAGTTCCGAGCTACTGGCCCCGCTTGATCTCGCCTTCTGGCACCTCGAATCGGCCGGACACCCCATGCACCTGGGTGCTCTCGCGGTCTTCGAAGCCGCGCCGGACGCCTCCGACGAGCAGACTCTGGATCTTCTGGCGGCCCGCGCCGCCGCGATCCCCCGCCTGCGGATGTGCGTACGGGGTGTCTGGCTCCCGCTCGGCGGCGCCGCCTGGTCCGAGGACAGGCAGTTCGATGTGCGCCGTCATGTTCGACTGGTCGGCCTGCCCGGTGGGGACTTCGCGACCGAGGTCAACCGGCTCGCCGGGGAACTGATGGAGCGTCCGCTGCGGCGGGGCCGGCCGCCCTGGGAGATGTACGTACTGTCGGCTGCCGGCGCCGACCGTTTCGCGGTGCTGGTCAAGCTGCACCACGCGCTGGCGGACGGAATGCGGGCCGTCGCGATCGGTGCCGGGATCTTCGACCAGATCGCCGACGACCGCACGGCAGGCGACAGACGGGTACGCAGCGTGCCGCCGCGTTCCTGGCTCCCCGGTCCCCATCAGGTCGCCGGGTTCGCGCGGGAGCGTATCGAGGAGTTCGGCCAGGCCATGGGGATCGGAGCGTCGGTGGTGCGGGCCAGCCGGCTCGATCTGTGGGGCGGCTCGGTGCTGGCCGCGCATTCCAGCGGCACCCGGCAGCTGGCCACTGCCGTACTGGATCAGAAGACCGTCCTGAGCATCCGCAGACGGGCAGGCGGCACCGCCAATGACGTGCTGCTCGCCGTGGTCGCCGGCGGACTGCGGCGATGGATGGTGGAGCGCGGTGAGCAACTGCCCTCGGCGGACCCGCGTGCGCTGGTGCCGGTGTCCCGGCGTCGCCCGGGCGCACCCCAGGGTTCCGGCAACACCCTCTCGGCGTATCTGCTGGGGCTGCCGGTCGCCGAGCCGGACCCCTGGCGGCGGCTCGGTGCGGTGCGCTGCGCCATGGACCGCAACAAGGCGGCCGGACCGCTGCGCGGGGCCGGTGCGGTGGCCGTACTGGCTGACCGGCTGCCCCCGCTGGCCCACCGGTTCGGCGCCCAACTGGCGGGTAACGCGGCGCGGATGCTCTTCGACGTCCTGGTGACCAGCGTGCCGCTGCCGCGCTCGACGCTGTCGCTCGGTGGCAGCCCGCTGCGCGAGATCTATCCGATGGCGCCACTGGCCCACGGTCAGAGCCTCGCGGTGGCGCTTTCCGCCTACGGCGGGCAGGTGCATGTCGGGGTGGTGGCGGACGGCAGGGCGATGCCGGATGCGGAGCGGCTCGCGGAATTGTTCCCCGTGGAGCTGGCCGAACTGCTCGAGGCAACGAACGAGAGATAGCCGCAGAGGTGTTGACGCCCCCAGTGATCCGATGAATATTCGAACTATGCGGCGTACCAAGATCGGAAGCAGTTCGGTCGATGTCACGGAACTCGCCTTCGGGGCGGCCGGTATCGGGAATCTGTACACACCTGTCGACCCGGCGGAAGCCCAGGCCACCGTGGACGCGGCCTGGGACGCGGGCATCAGGTACTTCGACACGGCGCCGCACTACGGACTCGGTCTCTCGGAATATCGCTTGGGCTCGGCACTGCGTGGCAGACCCCGAGCGGAGTACGTCGTCTCGACCAAGGTCGGACGACTGCTCGAGCCCGGGCCCGGCGAGGGTGACGACCTCGGAAACGGTTTCGCCGTACCGGCCTCGCACCACAGAGTCTGGGACTTCAGTGCGGACGGCGTGCGACGCAGTATCGACGACAGTCTGGCCCGCCTCGGGCTGGACCGCATCGACATCGTCTATCTGCACGACCCCGACGACCACGGCGAGGACGCCCTCCGCCATGCCTATCCGGCGCTGGAGAGTCTCCGCTCCGAGGGTGTGGTGGGCGCCATCGGCGCCGGGATGAACCAGACCCGGATGCTCACCCGTTTCCTCCGCGACACCGATGTGGACCTGGTGCTGTGTGCCGGACGCTGCACCCTGCTCGACCGGTCCGCTTTCTGCGGCCTGTTGCCCGAGGCTGCCGCTCGCGGGAGGAGCGTGGTGGCGGGCGGTGTCTTCAACTCCGGTCTGCTCGCCGATCCCAGGCCGGGAGCCATGTACGACTACAGCGCCGCATCCCCGGCGGTGCTGGACCGCGCCCTGCGGATGAAGGCGGTCTGCGAGCGGCACGGTGTGCCTCTGCGGGCCGCCGCCCTGCGCTTTCCGTCCCGGCATCCCGCCGTCGCGAGCGTGCTGACCGGTGCCAGATCCGCCGCCGAGGTGAACGACGCGGCCGACCTGCTGCGTCTGCCACTGCCGGACGCGCTCTGGGACGAACTCTCCGGGGTCCAGCAGTCGGGGGCAGTGACCCGATGAGAACCATCGACGCCCACCACCATGTATGGGACCTCTCCGTCCGGGACCAGGACTGGCTCACCGGCCCGGAACACGCGCCACTGCGCAGGAATTTCGGCCTCGACGACCTTCTCCCGGCGGCCCGCGCCGCGGGCGTGCACGCCACGGTGGTCGTGCAGACCGTCACCGTCGCCGGGGAGACCCCCGAACTCCTGGCACTGGCTGCGGCCGGTGAACCGGTCGCCGGGGTCGTGGGCTGGACCGACCTGACCGTCCCCGGCGTCGGCGACACGCTTGCCGCTCTGCGCGAACTCCCGGGCGGCGACAAGCTCGTCGGTATCCGCCACCAGGTGCAGGGCGAACCGGACGTCGCCTGGCTCCTGCGCCCGGAGGTGCGACGCGGACTGGCCGCCGTCGCAGCCGCGGGGCTCGCCTACGATCTTGTCGTGCTGCCCCACCAGCTGCCGGTCGCCGCTGCGGCCGCGGCACAACTGCCGGAACTCACCTTCGTACTCGACCATCTCGGCAAGCCGCCCATCGCCTCCGGCACCCGGGAACCGTGGGCCGCGGACCTACGTGCCCTGGCCGCCCGGCCCAACACCGTGTGCAAGCTCTCCGGGATGGTCACCGAAGCAGGCCAGGACTGGACGACGGAAGGACTGCGCCCCTACACCGACACGGTCCTCGAGGCATTCGGCCCGGAACGCCTGATGTTCGGCTCCGACTGGCCGGTGTGCACCCTCGACGCGTCGTACGCCGAGGTGGTCGACACGGCGCACCGGCTCACCGCGAAGCTGAGCCCCGACGAGCGCCGGCAGGTCTTCGAGACCACCGCCGCACGGGTCTACGGGATCTGAGGCCCCACCGACAGCAGCCGCTTGCCACCCGACGTGCGCACCTCGAAGTGGTCGATCGCGTCCGGCGGGAGCGCGGTCGCACCCTTCGCGTGCAGCGGTCCCCGCCTGCCCGCCGTCCAGGTCGCCACCGTCTGCACCTCGCCGTCCCGGCCCACCGCGACCAGGCTGCAGACCTCGTCGTGCGGAGCGTCCCGCACGTCGACGTCGACATCCGTTCCCCAGTCGGCCGACTGCACGGCCACCGCCGCCGACACCCCGGTGGTGCGGTCGGTGGCGGCCCACCGCACCCCGGCCCCCGGCCCGTCCCCGGCCGACCGGGCGACCGAGAAAGTGCCGCCGCCGGCCAATACCACGGCCGCCGCCACCAGGGCCAGCCGCCGTTTGCGTCCTGCGCGCCGACGGGCCCGCACCCCGTCGAGCAGCCGGTGCAGCAGCGCCTCGCTCGCCGGGACGCCGGCTTCCACGCCCGGTGGCAGTTGTCGTGCGTAATCCGCCAGTAAGGCCTCCACGCTGCCGAATTCCTCCAGCAACACCGCACACCGGGGACAGCCCGTCAGGTGTTCCTCGAAGCGGAAGGCATCCGCCGGGCCGAGGACCCCGATGGCATACGCGCCGACAGCGCGGTGGAGTTCCAGTGACCTCATGCAGCCGTCCTTTCAGGTCACCCTCAGGTACGCGGCACACCGCCGAATCACTCACCCCCGCCCGCGCGTCGGGCACATGCCGACTCGACGTCCATGACCGCAGCGGTGCGCGTTCGGCCCGGTGCGCTAGAACAGGTGGATCGCCAGGTGGCCCAGCGGCAGCCCCAACTGCCAGGCCGGGGTCCACACCTGGGGCCAGTCACCCTCCGCCGTGTCGGGAGCCGCACCGCCCGGCTCGACCGCGTCGAGGTCCGCTGCCAGCAGTTCGGTGCCCTCGAGCCAGTGCCAGGCCGCTGCGGCCAGCGGAAGATCAGGGCCGCCGGAGGCTGTCGCCGCAAGCCGGTCGAGCCGTCCGCAGACCCACTCCCGCCAGCCGGAGTCGTAAGCCGTGAGCGACAGCCACTCGTCGAGCCGTGCCACCGTTCGGACATCGCCGGTGGCACCGTCCGAAAGGAAGACGGTCAGCGCCAGGGCGTCCCGCCCTGCCCGGTACTCGATCGTGGTCGGCGGCATCAGCTGACCGGTGCGCAGCAGTTCATCGGCGATGTACTCGGCGTACATCCATGCCATCGGTACCAGCAGTTCGCCGTCGCCGGTCCCGTTGGTGCTCTCGGGACGCATCCCGTTTCGCCTCTTTCGTACCTCGGCCAGGTGCTGCCCGGGATCGCCCAGGCACTCCAGAGTGCATTGAACCGGTGCCGGAGCCGGCGCGTGGCCAGAAGCGCAGGATTGGTCCGTGCGTGCGTCGCCGGACAGGAGGAGCTAGGGGACGACGGTGACCGGCCACCGGCCGGCCCGGACGAGCCGGACGGCCACCGACCCGATGATCCGGTGTCCGGCCGACTCCGAAGCGCCGACCACCACCGCGTCCGCCTTGAGCTCGTCGGCAGCGGTGACCAGACCGTTGTAGGGATCTCCACGGAAGGTGTGGAACTCCCAGCGCACAGCGAATATCCCCTTCACCCGCTCCGTCGCCGCCCGGAGTTCGGCCACCAGTTCTTCGGCGATCTCGCCGGTCGTGTCGGAAACGGGGGCCCCGAGCGAGGCCCCCGTCGACAGCACGGGCTGCACGTACACGATCGCGAGAAGCGCGTTCTGCCGTCTCGCGAGCCCCCCGGCATACGCGGCGGCACGCAGCGACGAATCAGAACCGTCTATGCCGGCAACGATCACTTTGGGACCGTCGGTACCGCGTTCGAACTGGTGAGGCTGCTGATCTGTCACGCGAGGAGGTTATCGCTTCTGCGTTCGGCCGCCTATTTCATGACGTGCGGGAAGAGATCGAGGAACGGTGCTGCGGTGGCCGAGATGCCGCGGCCGAAGGGTGCGTCGAAATCCCAGATCAGAAACAGCAGGAACGCGATCAGCGCACTGAAGAGCCCGGCCAGCAGCAACTCCTTGGCGGAGCGCCGGATCTGCAGCGTGAAGATCAGTCCGACCGTGATCAGCGCACCGATGATCAGGCCGAACCAGACCACCCCCGGCATGGTCGCCCCCGCGCTCTGTCCACGGGAACTCCGGGCGTCGTCGGCCGCCGCCACCTGGTCCACCAGGGGCTGATAGGCCTGCCCCTCGTGGTCGTTCCGCGGCTTGTAGTCGGTGACGTCCCTGCGCACCTGTTCGAGGAGCCGGCCGCCTTGCGGCGCGAGCTCGCCGTGTTCGCTCATGTGCTTCCACTCGGTGTCCAGCACGTAGCTGACGTACGTACCGACATCGGTGCGGATGCGTCCTCGGACGGCGGCCGGATAGACCGCGGAGCGGGCATCCACCTCGTGCAGGGCCTGGGCCTCCTGGCGCACGGATTCCTGCGCGGCGCTGCGGCCCTCCCAGACGCCCGCGATGGCGAGGCCCAGCACGATCGCATAGATCACGCCGATCATCATCGTCATGTACTCGATGACGTCCGGAGTCTCCGAGGGGTCGTCGTCATCGCCGACGCGCCGGTTGTTGAGGAAAGCGATGGTCAGGACGACGGCACAGGCGGCCGCCATGGCGATCGTGAGAACAAGCCATTCCGACAAGGGTGTCTCCGACGGTCAGCGGGAGGAGCGTGGACGGAGCACGGCCACGGCGAAGACCGCGGGAGCCGTGATCAGCAGCGTGAGGGTGACGATGGACGGCCCGTTCGACGGCTTCTTGTGGACCGGTGCCCGGTAGTCCGGGAGCGCCACCGGCTTCGGCGCCGGCTTCGGCCGCACCGACGGTTTGGGCGGCGGAGGCAGCGGATGTGGCGGAACAGGCGGCGGGGCAGGCGCCGGGTGGTACACCGGCGGCGGGACGGGAGCCGGTGGCGGGGGAGGAGGCGGTGCAGGTGGCGGGGGTTTGGGTGCCGGCTTCGGCCCCGCCGAACAACTGCCGGTCCCGCTGCCGCCGACCGCCACCACGGTGCCAGACGCGACCTGCCCGGACTGGGAGATGGAGGCGTACGAGCAGTTGCTCGCCGCCGCCGGCACGGGAATCAGCGTCAGCCAGACGAATGCCGTCGCGGCCACCAGCCGTGCGGCGAGCGGAATGAGCGTTCCCGGCGATCGGTCCATGCCGAGGAGCATGATCCAGGCCGCCGGTGCCCACTCCGCCATCGGCCCGGATTCGCCGGAACGAGGGGAGATCTACTGTTTTGTGTTTGGGGCGCCGAACTGACCGCCGGCGTACCGGAATTATCTCGCGGTCCATTGAACGGCAGGGGGGCTGCCACCCGTACCTAGGGCCAACTACGGCACACAACGTGCGCCGCACCCCCAACGGACAGCAGGAGTTCACATGAATACCTGGCGGAACGCCTCACTCGCGGTGACGGCGGTGGCAGTGCTGGCGCTGACGACGGCGTGCGGTCAGGACAAGGGCACATCGTCCCCGAACGGGCAGACCGTGGGCGACGCGCAGCCCGCCGGACAGGCGGCAGCTCAGCCGGGCGACGACGGATACGGGACGGACGGCGGATACGGATCGGTCTCCGCCTCGGGAGACCAGAAGCCGGCCGGTCAGCTCGCCGTCTGGAACAGCAAGAAGCTGGGGAAGGTGGTCACGGACAGCGCGGGATTCACGCTCTACCGCTTCGACAAGGACACCGCGAGCCCGCCGAAGTCGAACTGCGACGGCGACTGCGCGAAGGCCTGGCCGGCGGTGCCCGCCGGCAGTGTCACCTCGGCCCCCGGCACGGATGCCGCGCTGCTCGGCGAGGTCACCAGGGCCGACGGCAGCAAGCAGCTCACGATCGCCGGCTGGCCGATGTACCGGTACGCGAAGGACACCGAAGCGGGTGACGCGAACGGCCAGGGTGTCGGCGGCACCTGGTACGCGTCGGCGCCCGACGGCAAGAAGGCGGCACCCGCCGCAGCGGGCGCCACGGCAGCGGGATCGGCGGACTCTATGCCCGGGCTCTCGGTGCGGAAGGACCCGAAGCTCGGCAACATCATCGTGGACAAGCGGGGAATGACGGTCTACCGCCTGACGAAGGACTCCGCCTGGCCGATGAAGTCGGCGTGCACCGGGGCCTGCCTCTCCAAGTGGCCGGTCGTCGCACCGGTGCCGAAGGACCAGACGGCCGGCATCATCAAAAAGGGCTTTGTCACCTTCAACCGCCCCGACGGGCTGAAGCAGCAGTCGATCAACTGCTGGCCCGTCTACACGTTTTCCGGGGACATCAAACCCGGTGACACCAACGGTCAGGGGGTCGGCGGCACCTGGTACGCGATCACCCCCGAGGCGAAACTGGTGGGTGCGGGAAAGTAACGGCTCCAGTACCCTGCGCCTTGCCCCCTTGCTCCAGCCCCTTTGCTCCGTGTTCCTTTCCAGCACTCCGGCCCGTCCCCGCACCCCCACGCAGGGACGGGCCGGTCGCACTTGCCAGCGGCGTGTGACCAATAACGGACCGCCAATTTCCGTTTTTGCTCGCTCTCTTGCCGGTGGGTCAGTAGATTCGGCTCGAACACTGGCCATGGACATGGCCGGACCGTCGTGCCGACTCGTTGGAGACATTGATGGAGCGTCCTGCCTGGGCCCCGCAGGGCATCGATCTTTCGGTGCCGAGTGTGTCGCGGATCTACGACTACTACTTGGGCGGTTCGCACAATTTCGAGGTGGACAGGGAAGCCGCCCGTAAAGCCATGGAGTTCATGCCGGGCCTGCCCAAGGTGATGCAGGCGAACCGTGCCTTCATGCGCCGCGCGGTCCGATTCGCGGCCGACCGGGGAATCACGCAGTTTCTGGACATCGGTTCCGGTATCCCCACCTTCGGAAACGTCCACGAGGTCGCCCAGGCGGTAGCCCCGGAGTCCCGCGTGGTCTACGTGGACCACGACCCGGTCGCAGTCGCCCACAGCAAGGCCGTGCTGGAAGGCAACGACCTGACCGCTGTGGTCGCCGCCGATCTGCGAAAGCCCCGGGACATCCTGGACAGCCCGGAGGTCGGGGAACTCCTCGACCTGAACCGGCCGGTGGCGCTGCTGCTGGTCGCCGTGCTCCACTTCATCGAGGACTCCGACGACCCGTCCGCGGCCGTGGTGGCGCTGCGGGACGCCCTGGCGCCCGGCAGCCTGCTGATCGTCACCCACGCCTCGTACGAGGGCATCCCGGTACCGCAGGAACAGGCGGGCGGAGCGGTCGGCGTCTACAAGAACATCCGCAACCCGCTCGTCATGCGTTCCCGCGAGGAGGTCGCCCGGTTCTTCGACGGGTACGAACTCGTGGAGCCGGGCCTGGTCAAGATGCCGGAATGGCGGCCCGACACACCGGTCGACCAGGAGGATCCGTACGCCTTTTCCGGCTACGTCGGTGTGGGGCTCAAGGCGTGAACATGCCGCAGCGGAAGCCGGGATCCACCGCGGACCAGGACAGCCCCGAGGACAGACTGGGCCGTTTTGCGACCATCTGGAGCCGGGCCATCTTCCCGTCCACCGCCACTTCCCTGACCAGGCCCGAGTTCGAGAAGCACCTGCTGCCGCTGGCCCGCCGACTGAGCGACGCCCTGCACGCCTGGCCCTTCGACCCGGCCCCCGCGCATCGGGTCGGGGCCGATCTGGTCGCCGCGCACTGCACCGACCCCGATGCGCTCAGCCACACCCTCGGTGTGGTCGACTCCTACCTGGTGCTCTACTGCGGCAGCAGCGCGGCAGCGGCCGAGTTGACCCCCGAGGAGATCCGGGCACGCTGCGCCCGTCTGCAGCACGCCATCGCGGCCGGCTTCTCCAAGGCGCTGCGGGAACGCACCCTCGCCGAGCAGGAAGCCATCGCCCGCTCGGCACTCGCCGCCCGCAGCGCCGCGGAGTCTGCGCTGCACGTCACCGAAACCCGGTTCCGCGCGGTGTTCGAGGACGCGGCGATCGGTATCGGCATCGCCGACCTCGACGGGAATGTCCTGGAGGTCAACGACGCCCTGCTGCAGATGTTCGGCGGCCTCGACCATCACGTACGCAGCCGCAAAGTGACCGAGTGGGTGCACCCCGAGGACGCTCCTCAGGTGTGGGGACTGCATGCGGAGCTGGTGCGCGGCGAGCGCGAGCACTACCGCATCGAGAAGCCTTACTACCGCAATGACGGCACGGTCCTGTGGACGAACCTGACCGTGTCGCTGCTGCGTGACGCGGAGGGCCGGCCGCAGTATCAGCTGGCGCTGATGGAGGACACCACCGAGCGCCGGCTGCTGAATCTGCGGCTGCGCTACGAGGCGACGCACGACGCGCTGACCGGCCTGCCCAACCGGACCCTGTTCTTCGAGCGGCTCGACAAGGCGCTCGCCGCCAAGAACGGGACGCGATTCGGCCTGTGCTATCTCGACCTGGACGGCTTCAAGGCGATCAATGACTCACTCGGCCACTCTGCCGGTGACCGGCTGCTCGTCGAGGTGGCCGACCGGTTGCAGAGCTGCGCGACCGCGTCCGGCGAGATGGTGGCCCGGCTCGGTGGCGACGAGTTCGTGGCCCTCACCACCGGCGACGACACCGCGCACGAGGTCGAGGAGCTCGCGGCGCGCATCCTGTCGGCGCTGGCCACTCCCATCCGGATCGACGGGCGGGAGCTGACCGTCCGGGGCAGCATCGGCGTCGTCGAGGGGCCGTCCGGTATGCAGAGCCCCGCCGAGGTGCTGCGCAGTGCCGACATCACGATGTACCGGGCCAAAGCCGCCGGCGGTAACCGGTACCAGCTGGCCGATGCCGAGGCGGATGCCCGCGCCATCACCCGGCACGGACTGACCACCGCCCTGCCCACGGCGCTGGAGCGCGGCGAGTTCTTCATCGAGTACCAGCCGCTGGTGCATCTCGGCGACGGCAGCGTGCACGGCGCGGAAGCCCTGGTGCGCTGGTCGCATCCGCAGCACGGAGTGCTCGGACCCGACCGGTTCATCTCGCTCGCCGAGCACACCGGACTGATCGTGCCGCTCGGCCGCTGGGTGCTGGAGGAGTCCGTGCGGCAGGCCAGAGGCTGGCAGCAGCGGCATCCGGCGCACCACGACGGCGGTCCGCTGCGGATCAATGTGAACCTCTCGCCCACTCAGCTCTACCATCCCGGGCTGGTCGCCGACACGGTCGCCGTGCTCGAACGCACCGGCCTCGACCCCGGCGCGCTGTGCCTCGAAGTGACCGAATCGGCGCTGATCGGGGCGGACGACGATCTCCTGAAGCCGCTGCGGCAGTTGGCCGACATGGGCGTGGACATCGCGCTCGACGACTTCGGAACCGGTTACTCCAACCTCGCGAATCTGCGCCGGCTGCCGGTGAGCGTGCTGAAGCTGGACCGCTCCTTCACCCAGTCGATGCAGCAGCTTCCCGCCGACCCGGTGGATCTCAAGATCGTCGAGGGGATCGTCGCGCTGGCGCACAGCCTGCAGCTGGCCGTCACCGTGGAGGGGGTGGAGACCGGGACGCAGGCCGAGCAGCTGCGCGACCTCGGCTGCGACACCGCCCAGGGCTGGTACTACGCCAGGCCGGGCGCACCCGACCGGATTCACAGTCTGTCGCTGGCCGACGCCGTGTGACTGGCGAGCAGTACGTCCTGCAGAACGCGCGCCGCACGCGGTGGCGCGACGTCGCTGCGGTGCGCCAGCGCGATCGTGCGCCGAAGTCCCGGGCGGGCCAGCGGTGTCACCCGCAGTCCGCTCCCGGCCCGCACGGCGATCATGCTGGGGACCACGGCGACACCCAGCCCGGCACGCACGAAACCGAGTACCGCGTCCATTTCGCCGCCCTCGACGGTGAAATAGGGTTCGAAACCGGCCGCCCGGCAGGCCGACAGGGTGAGATCCCGCAGGTCGTACCCGTGCCGGAACATCACCATCGGCTCCCCTTCGAGATCGGTGATCCGCAGCGGTGAGCGTGGGGCGCCGGCCGCCGTCGACGACACCACCACAAGATCCTCCCGGAGCAGTTCGATCGTGGTGAGTGCGGGGGAGGGGGTGGGCAGCGGCAGCGCCACCAGGGCCAGATCGAGTGCGCCGCGCGCCAGTTCCCGTACGAGGTCGTGCGAGCCGCCCTCCTCGATCAGCAGCTGGATACCGGGGTGCTGGTCGTGGAAGGCGCGCAACACGTCGGGCAGCAGTCCGGTGCAGAGACTCGGCGTCGCGCCGAGCCGGACCCGCCCCCGGCGCAGCTGAGCCAGCTCCTGCACTTCATGACGGGCCGTCTCCGCGTCCGCCAGGATGCGGCGGGCGAGCGGGAGCAGGGTTTCGCCGGCCTGGGTGAGAGCGATATTCCCCCGCGCCCTGCTGAACAGCTCCGCGCCGAGCTCTTTCTCCAGCGCCCGGATCTGCTGGGAGAGCGACGGCTGAGCGACATGCACCTCCTCGGCGGCGCGGGTGAAGTGCCGGGTCTCGGCGACGGCGACGAAATAGCTGAGCTGCTGGAACTGCATACTGGCCACCATAACGCGGCGATAGTGCATGCCTATGGATATGAGGCGTTCCATGTCTTGGACCTCTTGTCCGGTGTCGCCGTAACGTCTCTTGCCATGGCACTGGCAACGAAGACGGAGCGAAGGCCGTCCATGGCGCGGACGGTCTGGGGTTCGACCGTCGGCAAAAAGACGATCATGGCCGTGAGCGGCCTGATCATGCTGTTGTACCTGGTCGTCCATATGCTGGGGAACCTCAAGATCTTCTTCGGCTCGGGGGACTTCAACCACTACGCGCACTGGCTGCGCACCATCGGCGAGCCGTTCCTGCACTACGAGTGGGCGCTGTGGATCATCCGAGTGGTACTCGTCGCAGCGGTGGTACTGCACGCCGTCTGTGCCTACCAGCTCAGCCGCCGGGATGTGCGGGCCCGCCCGGTCGCCTATACGCACAAACGCGGACGCGCCGGCTACGCGACGCGCACCATGCGCTGGGGTGGCATCATCCTGGCACTCTTCATCGTCTGGCACCTGCTGGACCTCACCACCCTCACGGTGAACAGCAACGCCCAGCCGGGACACCCGTACGAGAACGTCGTCGCCACCTTCAACACCTGGTACGGCGATGTCATCTACATCGTCGCGATGCTCGCACTCGGCCTGCACATCAGGCACGGCTTCTGGAGCGCGGCCCAGACCCTCGGCGCGGGAAAGCCCACCCGTGACCGGGTGCTCAAGACCACCGCCAACGTTCTCGCGCTGGTGCTCACGGTGGGCTTCATCGCCGTACCCGTCGCCGTCATGACCGGAGTCGTGAACTGACATGACCGAACCCCATATGAACGACTACGCGCGGTACCGGACCGGCGCGCCGGTCGTCGACACCAAGGCCCCCCGGGGCCCGGTCGCCGAGCGGTGGGACACCCGTCGCTTCGAGGCCGGACTGGTCAACCCGGCCAACCGCCGCAAGCACACCGTGATCGTCGTCGGCACCGGACTGGCCGGCGGCTCCGCAGGCGCCACCCTCGCCGAACAGGGCTACCACGTCGTGCAGTTCTGCTATCAGGACTCACCGCGGCGGGCCCACTCCATCGCAGCGCAGGGCGGCATCAACGCCGCGAAGAACTACCGCAACGACGGCGACTCCGTCTACCGGCTGTTCTACGACACCGTCAAGGGCGGGGACTTCAGGTCCCGCGAGTCCAACGTCCACCGGCTCGCCCAGATCTCCGTGGAGATCATCGACCAGTGCGTCGCCCAGGGCGTGCCCTTCGCCCGGGAGTACGGCGGGCTCCTCGACACCCGCTCCTTCGGCGGGGTGCAGGTCTCGCGCACCTTCTACGCCCGTGGGCAGACCGGCCAGCAGCTGCTGCTCGGCGCCTACCAGGCGCTGAGCCGGCAGATCGCCGCGGGCAATGTCGAGATGCACCCCCGCACCGAGATGCTCGACCTGATCGTCGTCGACGGCAGGGCCCGCGGCATCGTCGCCCGGGACCTGATCACCGGGAAGATCAGCAGTTACTTCGCGGACGCGGTGGTGCTGGCCAGCGGCGGTTACGGAAATGTCTTCTACCTCTCGACGAACGCCATGAACTCCAACGCGACGGCGATCTGGCGGGCCCACCGGCGCGGGGCCTGGTTCGCCAACCCGTGCTTCACCCAGATCCACCCCACCTGCATCCCGCGTACCGGGGACCACCAGTCCAAGCTCACCCTGATGAGCGAGTCGCTGCGCAACGACGGGCGGATCTGGGTCCCGAAGGCGAAGGGCGACATGCGCCCGGCCAACGAGATCCCCGAGGACGAGCGCGACTACTACCTGGAGCGCACCTACCCGTCCTACGGCAATCTGGTGCCCCGCGACATCGCTTCACGCGCCGCCAAGAACGTCTGCGACGAAGGCCGCGGGGTGGGGCCGGGCGGGCAGGGCGTCTACCTGGACTTCGCCGACGCGATCGCCCGAATGGGCCGTAAGGCCGTCGAGGAGAAGTACGGCAACCTCTTCGACATGTACGCGCGGATCACGGCGGAAGACCCGTACGAGACGCCGATGCGTATCTACCCGGCCGTGCACTACACGATGGGCGGGCTCTGGGTCGACTACGACCTGCAGACCACCGTCCCCGGTCTGTTCGCGATCGGCGAGGCCAACTTCTCCGACCACGGGGCCAACCGGCTCGGCGCCTCGGCGCTGATGCAGGGCCTCGCCGACGGGTACTTCGTGCTGCCGTCCACCATCAACGACTACCTGGCCCGCAACCCGCACCACGACGAGATCGATGCGGACCACCCGGCCGTCGTCTCCGCGATCGCGGAGACCGAGGACCGGCTCAATCTGCTGCTCTCCGTCGACGGGGACCGCACCGCGGACTCCTTCCACCGTGAGATCGGTGAACTGATGTGGGAGTTCTGCGGGATGTCCCGCACGGAGGAGGGGCTGCGCAAGGCACTCGACCGGCTGCCGCAACTCCGCGAGGAGTTCTGGCGCCGGATCAAGGTGCCGGGCACCGGCAAGGAGTTCAACCAGTCGCTGGAGCGGGCCAACCGCGTCGTCGACTATCTGGAACTCGCCGAGCTGACCTGCCTCGACGCCCTGCACCGGGCCGAATCCTGCGGCGGCCACTTCCGTGAGGAGTCACAGACGCCCGACGGCGAGGCCGAACGCCGGGACGAAGCGTTCTCCTACGCCGCGGCCTGGGAGTTCAGCGGTACCGGAGAGGCACCCGTCCTGCACAAGGAAGACCTGGTCTTCGAGTACGTCCACCCCACTCAGCGGAGCTACGCATGAGGCTCACCCTGCGCGTCTGGCGCCAGCAGAACGCGACCACCGACGGCGCCATGACCACCTACCACGTCGATGGCGTCTCGCCGGACATGTCGTTCCTCGAGATGCTCGACACCCTCAACGAGGAGCTCACCGTCAAGGGCGACGAGCCCGTCGCCTTCGACCACGACTGCCGTGAAGGCATCTGCGGTGCCTGCAGCCTCGTGATCAACGGCGACGCCCACGGCCCCGAGCGCACCACCACCTGCCAGCTCCACATGCGGGCCTTCCAGGACGGCGACACCATCGACGTCGAACCGTGGCGGGCCTCGGCCTTCCCGGTCGTCAAGGACCTGGTCGTGGACCGCTCGGCCTTCGACCGGATCATCCAGTCCGGCGGCTACGTCAGCGCCCCGACCGGTGCGGCTCCCGAGGCGCATGCCACGCCCGTGCCCAAGCCGGACGCCGACTTCGCCTTCGAGCACGCCGAGTGCATCGGCTGCGGCGCCTGCGTGGCGGCCTGCCCCAACGGCTCGGCGATGCTCTTCACCTCGGCGAAGGTCAACCATCTCAACGTGCTGCCGCAGGGCGTGCCGGAGCGGGAGACCCGGGTCCTGGACATGGTTGCGCAGATGGACAAGGAGGGATTCGGTGGCTGCACCCTCACCGGCGAGTGCGCCACCGCCTGCCCCAAGGGCATCCCGCTGCCCTCGATCACCGCGATGAACAAGGAGTGGCTGCGCGCCACCCGCAAGGTCAGCCGCTGACGTCCGGCCATGGGAGATGTCGCCCGGCACGGCGATCAGCGTGAGGCAGTGATCCGCGCCAGCCGCCGGTACGAGTCGAGCAGGGCGGCGCGGTCGTACGTACTCGTGGTGACCAGGAACTCGTCGGCCCCACTGCGGTCGATGAGCTTCTCCAGCCCGTCCGCGACCTCGTCCTCGGTGCCGTGCAGTTGTCCGCGCTGCGCCTCATCGAAGAGGGCGCGCTCACGTTCGGTCATCCGCAGGCCCGCGATCGTCTCGGCGGGGGCGAGCGGCGGGAACTCGCCGTGCGTGCGTGAGTACGCCGTGGACCACGCCTCGGGCAGCAGGATCCGGCGGGCCTGTTCGGTGGTGGCGGCCACCGCGACCGTGCCGGAGAGCACGACGTACGGCTGCTCGCCCCAGGCGGACGGGCGGAAGGCGTCCCGGTAGCCGTCGACGGCGCGCAGCATCTCGCCCTCCCCGCGGACGGCGGCGATCACCAGGGGCAGCCCCGCCGCGGCCGCGACCTGCGCGCCCGCGCCCGTCGCCAGCACGAAAGCGGGGATGCGCAGCCCTTCGGCCGGCCGGGCGTGCACGTGGGGATGCGCGGACTGTTCGCCGGAGAAGTAGCCGAGCAGTTCGGCCACCAGGGTGGCGAACTCCTCGGCGTCCTTCTTGCCGTGACCGAGAGCTCTGCGTATCCCGTCGGTGAACCCCACGGAGCGGCCGAGGCCCATGTCGATCCGGCCGGGGAAGAGCGATTCCAGTACGCCGAACTGTTCAGCCACCACCAGCGGCTGGTGATTGGGCAGCATCACCCCGCCGGTACCGACCCGGATCGTCGAGGTCGCTGCCGCCACGGCAGCGGCGAGCACCGTGGGAGCGGAGCCGGCGACGCCCGGCACACTGTGATGCTCGGAAACCCAGAAGCGGTGGTAGCCGAGAGCCTCGGCCTGCTGCGCGAAGCGCACGGTGTCACGCAGCGCCCCGGGACCGTCGTGGCCGGCGCGAACGCGCGAGCGGTCGAGTACCGAGAACCGGGTGGCGGAGATGGCGGAGCTCACACAGGGTTCAACGCGTCGGAGGGTCCCGCATTCCCCGGTCGGGCCGTGGCCCCGGTAGCCGGCCCTACTCGCCGTCCTCCAGCCGGAAACCGACCTTGAGGCCGACCTGGTAGTGCTCGATCCGCCCCTCCACGATGTGGCCGCGGACCTGGGTGACCTCGAACCAGTCGAGTTCGCGCAGCGTCCTTGAAGCCCGGGTCACGCCGTTACGGATGGCTTGGTCGATGCCCTCGTGTGAGCTGCCGACGATCTCCGTCACCCGGTAGGTGTTGTCCGACATGGCGTCGCACTCCTTTCGTCCCGTCGCTCGATGGTGGACTACTCCACGGTGCCCCACCCGCCCGCGCTCCGCGAGATGTCGTACCCCGTCACAAGCCGCTCACGACCGGGCGGCTACCCCTTGACCGCGGCGATTGGTCTGTACCAAACTCCCCTCCATGCCCGGTCAAGCCGTCTGAGCTTCCCCCACGTCGGGTCATGAACTGCCGTTTCCATACGCAGAGGTGACCTTCGTGAAATACCGCCCTGTCGTGAAGGGCCGTCTCGGCCTCGTCTGTACCGCTCTGCTCTCGGTCATGTCGCTCACCTCCTGTGGTTCGCTGCCGGGCACCGGCGGCCATTCCAGGACCGTGCTGGTCTGGCTGATGAAGGGCAGCGCGTCCGACGAGTTCATCCAGCAGTTCACCGAGGACTTCGAGAGCAAGCACCGGGACACCCGGCTGGACATCCGGATCCAGGAGTGGGGTGGCATCGGCGCGAAGGTGAACGCCGCGCTGACGGACGGGCCGAAGACCGGTGGGCGTCCCGACGTGATCGAAGTGGGCAACACCCAGGTCGCCATGTACGCGGACAGCGGAGCCCTGCGCGACCTCACCCTCGAATCGGTGAGGGACCTCGGCAGCAAGGACTGGCTGCCCGGGCTCGCCGACCCGGGAAGCATCAACGGCGCACAGTTCGGTATCCCCTGGTACGCGGCGAACCGGGTCGTCATCTACAACAAGGATCTCTTCAGGAACGCCGGGATCAACGAGCTGCCCCGGACCCGCAAGGCATGGATCAACGACACCGAGCAGCTGAACCAGGGTGATCAGCAGGGGATCTATCTGGCCGGCCAGGACTGGTACACCCTCTCCGGTTTCATCTGGGACGAGGGCGGCGAACTCGCCGTCGAGTCGGGTGGCCTGTTCACCGGCGCCCTCGCCACCCCGGCGGCACTCCGAGCGATGGCCTTCTATCGGCTTCTGCAGGCGCTCGGCGACGGCCCCAGGAACGCGGACGAGGCACACCCCCAGCAGGCCGATGTCTTCGCGGGCGGCAACATCGCCCAGATCATCGCCGTGCCCGGCACCGCGCAGGCCATTGTGAAGAGCAACCCGGAACTCGAGGGCAAGCTCGGGTTCTTCCCCATCCCCGGCAAGACGGCCGGCAAGCCGGCCGCGGTGTTCACCGGCGGCTCCGACCTGATCATCCCGGAAAAGGCCGACAACGCCGACGCGGCGGTCGACGTCGTCGAAGCCCTGGCCGGCGAGAAGTGGGAAACCGAGCTGGCCCGGACCATGAGCTACGTCCCCAACAAGACCACCCTGGCCGGCGCCGTCAAGGGCGAGGAGGGCACCGCGGCGATGGCCGCGGGCGCTGCCCGCGGGCGGGCCACCCCGAACTCGCCGCAGTGGGCGGCGGTCGAGGCGGACAACCCGATCAAGCCGTACATGACGAAGGTGCTCAACGGCGAGGACCCCGGCACAGCCGCGAAGGCCGCGTCGAAACTGCTCACCGACGAGCTGGTGGAGCGCTGAGCGACAGCGCGAACCTCCCCTCGGTGTCGGTCCACCAGTGCCGGAGTTCCAGGCCGGCGGCGGACAGCTCGGACCGGACGCCGTCCTGCCGGAACTTCGCCGACACCTCGGTACGCATCTCCTCGCCGGCGTCGAAGTGCACCACGAGATCGAGCTCCGGAATCTTGACGGTGAGCGCCCTGTTGGCCCGCAGGCGCATCTCGATCCACTCGTTCTCGCTGTCCCAGACGGCGACATGGTCGAAAGCGGCCGGATCGAAGTCGGCGCCGAGCTCGCGGTCGATGACGCTCAGCACGTTCTTGTTGAACGCGGCGGTGACACCGCTCCGGTCGTCATAGGCGGGAACCAGCACCGACGCGTCCTTGACCAGGTCGGTGCCGAGCAGCAGCGCGTCGCCGGGTTCCAGCAGTTCCCGCACGGCCCGCAGAAAGGCGGCGCGTTCGGTGGGCAGCAGATTGCCGATCGTCCCGCCCAGGAAGACGACGAGCCGGGGACCCGGGGTGCGGGGCAGTGTCAGCTCGCGGGTGAAGTCCGCGATCAGCGCGTGTACGGAGAGGGCCGGCCGCTCGGCGAGCAGCGCATCGGCGGCAGCGCTCAGCGCGCTGCCGCTGACGTCCACCGGAACGTACACCTCCAGGCCGGGCAGCGCGTCGAGCAGGTGGCGGGTCTTCTCGGAGGAGCCCGAACCCAGCTCGATCAGGGTGCGCGCGCCGGTGGCGACCGCGATCTCTCCCGCGCGGGAGAGCAGGATCTCCCGTTCGGCGCGGGTCGGGTAGTACTCGGGCAGCGCCGTGATCTCCTCGAAGAGTTCGCTGCCCCGGGCGTCGTAGAACCACTTCGGCGGCAGCGTTTTCGGCGTACGGGAGAGGCCGTGGAGCACATCGGCACGCAGTGCGGCTCCGGTGGCATCCTCCGGCAGGGTGCGGGTCAGCTGAAAAGGGCTCACGCGGGGGGCTCCTTGAGGGGGGTGAGCAGGACGTCGGTGCGGGTCGCCTCCAGCAGGGTGCGGTCCGGGACCCGGTGCCAGCGTGGATCGTCGTCGTAGGGCTCGGAGGCCACCACCGTGCGGCGGCCCGGTTCGGCGAGATACCAGAGTGTGTCGCCCCAGGCCGTCGCGGTGATGGACGGGCCGTCCGTCAGCAGCAGGTTGAGCCGGGAGCCGGGCGCCGCGGCGGCGAGATCGAGCACGGTGTCGGCCAGTGCCTGGCCCGCGCCGTCACCCTCCCGCAGCCGGTGCAGCACCAGTGCCCAGACCAGCGCCGAATCGCAGCGCGACTCCATGGCGAGCAGTTCGACCACCGGGAGGGACGCGGCCTGCGACGCGGCGCTCACCGGCCAGCCGGTGAGCGCACCGTTGTGACTGAACAGCCAGCGGTCGGCCGCGAAGGGCGCGGCCGCGGCCTCACCGTCGGCTCCGGGCGCGGTGGCATCCCGGACGGCGGCCAGCACCGCGCGGCTGCGTACCACCCGGGCGAGGTCGGCGAACGAGAGGTCGGCCCAGATGGGCCCGGCGCGCCGGTAGCGGGCGGGGGCCGGGTCGCCCTCGGCGTACCAGCCGACACCGAAACCGTCCGCGTTCACCGTTCCGTACCGTTGGTGGCGAGGGGCCCAGGACTGGCGCAACAGACCGTGCACGGGCTTCACGAGGATGTCGCCGAGCGGCTCCGCTTCACCCAGCCAGGCGATGTGGCGGCACATCAGGCATCCCTGGCGGTACGGAAGCCGGCGAAGATCTGGCGGCGCACCGGCAGGTCCCAGTTCCGGAAGGTACCCCGGCAGGCCACTTCGTCCACCGAGAAGGCGCCGCCGCGCAGCACCTTGTGATCGGGGCCGAAGAACACTTCGGAGTACTCGCGGTAGGGAAAGGCCACGAAACCCGGGTAGGGCAGGAAGTCGCTCGACGTCCACTCCCAGACGTCGCCGATCAGCTGCCGTACACCGAGCGGGGACGCGCCGGCGGGATAGCTGCCGACGGACGCGGGCCCCAGGTGCCGCTGGCCGAGATTGACCCGCTCGGCTGTCGGCTCCCCGTCGCCCCAGGGATAGCGACGGGAGATGCCGGTCGCCGGATCGTGCCGGGCGGCCTTCTCCCACTCGGCCTCGGTCGGCAGCCGCCGTCCCGCCCAGCGCGCATAGGCGTCTGCCTCGTACCAGCTCACGTGGAGCACCGGTTCGTCCGACGGGACGGGTTCGACGACCCCGAAACGGCGGCGCAGCCACTGACCGCCCTCCCGGCGCCAGAACAGCGGCGCTTCGAGCTCGTGACCGCGGACCAGATCCCAGCCCTGATCCGTCCACCAGCGTGCGTCCCGGTAACCGCCGTCCTCGATGAAGTGCAGAAACGCGCCGTTGGTCACCGGGCTGGTGTCCATCCGGAAAGCCGGGACGAGGCGGCTGTGTGCGGGCCGCTCATTGTCGAGGGCCCACGGCTCGGTGGACGTGCCCATGGTGAACGGGCCGGCCGGGACGAGAACCTCGTCCGGGAGTCCGGTGGCGTCCGCCGGAGGCGGCGCCGGAGCGGTGAGCGCGGCGGGGCCTGCGCGCAACTGGTGGGTGATCAGCATGGTTTCGTCGTGCTGCTGTTCGTGCTGGGCGATCATCCCGAAGGCGAACCCGGCCTCTACCAGGGGCCGTCCCTGCAACGGGGTGCTTTCCAGGACGTCGAGAACCCTGCCGCGTACTTCGGTGGCATAGCTGCGGGCTTCGGCGGGGGCAAGCAGCGGCAGCGTGGGGCGGATCGCCCGCGGGTGCTCGAACGCGTCGTAGATCGAGTCGATCTCCGGGCGTATCGCCTCCCGGCCGGCGACCGCCCGCAGCAGCCACTGCTCCTCCTGGTTGGAGATGTGCGCCAGGTCCCAGACCAGGGGGGACATCAGGGGCGAGTGCTGCGCTGTCAGGTCACGGTCGTCGACGCATTCGGTCAGGGCGGTGGTGCGGCTGCGCGCGCCGGAGAGCGCTTTGAGCGCGCTCTGCCGCAGCGCCGTGGAGTCGTCGGTCATGGCCGGATGTCCTTCCGGTGGTCGATCCGCTGAGCGGGAGGGAGAGCGGGGCCGAGCCCCGCCTCGAGCAGATCGTCGGCGGGGCAGCGGCCCCGATCGACGTAGCGGGACGTGAACGCGGCGACCGCGTTCTGCACCGCCGTGGATGCGCCCATCCGGGGGAGTGCGTCCAGCGCCGCGTCGAAGCAGACCGCGGCGACGGCGCGCAGCTCCGGATCGGCGAGACCGGACCGGGCGGCGTTCGTCCACAGCGGATTGCGCGGCGCCTGGCACGGGCCGGCGATCTCAGCGAGGGGTTTGACGGCCCGGTACACGGTCTCGGCCGCCGCCGGGTCGTCGAAGAGCGCGGTGGTCACCGCCAGCGGCACGATCCAGCCGTCCTCACCGGACTGGGCGTCGATCATGCGCAGTTCGAGATGTCCGCGCGGCCGGACCGGCGGGAAGAGGGTGCTCATGTGGTAGTCGAGATCCTCGCGGGTCGGCGGTCTCGGCAGCCCGGTGCGCACCCAGGTGCGGAACGTCAGGTCCTCCGGCGTCGTCCAGGGACCGTTGTCGTCACGGATGCACATGACCGGTGCGTCCAGCACATGCGCGGCCCAGGTGTCCCGCGGCTCCGCGCCGAGGGCCGGGGCCAGCGAGCGGACCGGATCGAGGTCGGCCCACTGGGACTGCCGGGTGGACAGCCAACCGGTGCGGCGCCGCTGCCGGAGCGGCGAATTGGCGAAGGCGGCCACCAGGACGGCGCCCAGCAGATGCGCCAGCCGCCAGCGTCTTCCGTAGCCGAGCGGACCCGGCTCCTCGTTCCCGGCGTCCAGACAGACCTGGATCGACGCGGACCCGCACATCATGGCGCGGCCCGCGGGCCCGCTCCGGTCCAGGCAGGCTTCCATCGCGTCATAGCGAGGTTCATGCAGCAGCCGGCGAGGGGGATGCCAGGGATCCTGGCCGAGGCCGGTGAGGACCAGGCCCTGGCCGCGCAGGACACCGCGTACGGCGTCCAGGTCGGCGGAGACGGATCCGATGCACTCGCTGAGGGACGTGGCGGGAAGCGAGCTGAGCTCCAGCTGGCCGCCGGGTTCGAAGGTGAGCGCGGCGGCGAGCGGCAGGGCCCGCACCGCGGCATGGGCTTGTGCGATCCGTGATTCGGACAGCGGAACCCGGGGATCGCGCAGATCGTGGACGAGCCATTCGAGCTCGACTCCGATACGTCGCGGTGGGCCAGTTTTGAAGCAGATGCATCGGAGCAGGTCCTCCGCGTCCACTTCGCTGAGCAGGGGTAGGGACATGATCGGCTCCTCGGTCCGAAGATACCGGCAAGCCTCCTCCGGTGCCTTCCGAAGGATGCTCCGTCCTACCTAAGCCACTGCCGGCGGTCCGCACAAGTGGGCCATGGAGGGCCCCGATCGCCGTTGCGCGGACGTTCACCTCGTGCTCACCGTGGCCGAACCGCGCGGTCGGCCGCGTGGCTGCTCAGCCCCAGCTGTACCGTTCCTTCAGGCGCTGTACCATGGCGTCGAACCGCGGCCGGTCCAGAGCGCACGCCTCCCGCCGCATGCCGTTTTCGTGGACCCGCAGCACCCGGTCAAGATCCACCCAGGACTCGCGACCCTCCCGGTCCCACGGGCCGGCTCCAATGGCCAGCCACTCGCGGTCCCGGTCATGGCGCTTGCTGGAGAGCCGTACGGCCAGCAGGGTGCCCGCCGTCTCCCGGGCCACCACCAGCACCGGACGGTCCTTTCCGCGGCCGTCGTTCTCTTCGTACGGCACCCATGTCCAGACGATTTCGCCGGGGTCCGGGGCGCCGTCGCGGTCCGGCGCGTAGGAGGTGCGCACCGGTCCGATGGCCCGGGGCTCGGCCTCGGTCGTGGCGTGCGGGCCGGTGCTGCCCGGCAGGTCTGCGTGTGCGTCGCGACAGGTCGTCATCCGGTCACGTTAGAGCCTGGACGGAGCATCCCGCGGGGCGGGTCCCGGGTTCCGGCCGCAGGCTCGGTCCATGGTCATTTCGCACCCCCGCCGCCGGCGTCTTCGTTCCCTGGCCGCGCTCGGCTGTCTGCTGCTGACAGCACTTCCCGCCACCCTGGCGTTCTCCGCGCCGCCGGATCCGGCCCGCGCAGGATCGCCGGGTCCGGCGGGCTCCTCCCGCGGTGCCGCGGCGACCCGGACCGCCTCGGCGTGGCTCCCGTACTGGGACGTGGAGGACGCGTACCAGGACGCGTTGAGCCATGCGGGTCAACTGCACACCGTCAGCCCCTTCTGGTACAAGATCGCCTCGGCCGGCCGGCTCGAAGGACATCCCGGCGCGGGCAACGCCCGGATCGTCGAAGGGCTGCACCGGGCCGGCATCGACGTGGTGCCCACCGTCATGGACATGGACACCATGGAGCCGGGCCGGCTCGCGAAGATCCTCACCACACCCACTGATCGTGCCGCGCAGGTCGGTGCCCTGGTCGCGCTCGCCGACAGCAACGATTACGACGGCGTCGACATCGACTACGAGACGATCACCACGACGCCCACGGCCACCTACGAAAAGGTGCGGTCCGCCTACGCCGCCTTCGTCACCGACCTCTGCGCCGCCCTCCACAGCCGGCACAAACAGTGCGTCGTGACCGTCTCCGCCCAGACCGCGGGCACCGGGCGGATCTGGGACTACGCCGCGATCGGCCGCGCCGTCGACCGTATGCGCATCATGGCGTACGACCTGCACTGGGCGAGCGGCGAGCCCGGGCCGGTGGCCTCCACCGACTGGTACGACGAGATCCTGCGGCGGGCGACCGCGCTGGTGGCGCCCGCGAAGATCGAGATGGCGCTGCCCGCCTACGGCTGGGACTGGCGGGCCGACGGCGAGGGCAGCGCGCGCAACGTGACCTGGAAGCAGGCGGAGGAGCTGCGCCGCAAGGAAGGCGCCTCCTATCAGTTCGACACGGTGTCCGGCACCCCGCACTTCACCTACCGCGACGGCAAGGTGCCCAGAACCGTCTGGTACCAGGACGCCCGCGGTGTCGCTGTGCATCTGGGGGCCCTGCGGAAGTACGGAGTCCGCAACACCTCGCTGTGGGCGCTCGGATTCGAGGACCCTGGGCTATGGAAGGTACTCGCGAACGGCTGACCGCCCGGGCCCGTTGACACGGGAGGGCACGAAGCAGAGACTCGGGCGTAGCCAATCATGAACAAAAGTTCATCAGGCGAACGCATCGGGCGGGCGCGGGATGGGCGTGGGAGAGATTCGATGAGCATCCGCGACGTCTACATCGTCGACGCAGTCCGCACGCCGATCGGGAAGTTCGCAGGTGCGCTCTCCTCCGTACGCCCGGACGACCTCGCGGCCCATGTGGTCCGGGCGCTCGTGGACCGCGCACCGGACCTCGACCCGGCGCGCATCGACGACGTGTACTTCGGCGACGCCAACGGGGCCGGCGAGGACAACCGCGATGTGGCCCGGATGGCCGTGCTGCTCGCCGGGTTGCCCGCGTCCGTTCCCGGGGTCACCGTCAACCGGCTGTGCGGCTCCGGCCTGGAAGCCGTCATCCAGGCAGCGCGGGCCATCGCCCTCGGAGACGCCTCGGTCGCCGTCGCCGGCGGTGTCGAGTCGATGTCCCGCGCCCCCTGGGTGATGCAGAAGCCCGAACGCGCCTTCCCCGCAGGGCATCAGCAGCTGCACTCGACGACGCTCGGCTGGCGCATGACCAATCCCCGGATGCCCGAGGAGTGGACCGTCGCTCTCGGGGAGGGTGCGGAGCTCATCGCCGACAAACATGCCATCACCCGGGAACAGCAGGACGCGTTCGCGCTGAGCAGCCACGGCAGGGCGGTGGCGGCCTGGGATGCGGGCCTGTACGACGGTGAGGTCGTGCCGTACGAGGGCGCCGGTCTGCTGCGTGACGAGTGCATCCGCCCCGGTTCCAGCATGGAGACGCTGGCCAAGCTCAAGCCGGTCTTCCGCGCGGACGGCACCGTCACCGCCGGGAATGCCTCACCGCTCAACGACGGCGCGGCGGCGCTGCTGCTCGTCGACGAAGCGGGGCTGCGGGCCACCGGCCGGGAACCGCTCGCCCGGATCCGGGCGTCGGCGGTGACCGGAATCGAGCCGCAGCTCTTCGGACTCGGCCCCGTCGAGGCGGTCCGGCAGGCGCTCTCCAAAGCGGACAGGAGCTTCGCCGACCTCACCACCTTCGAGCTGAACGAGGCCTTCGCCGCGCAGTCACTCGGCTGCCTCGCCGAGTGGCCGGAACTCGACCCGGCGCTCGTCAACCCACGCGGCGGCGCCATCGCGATCGGGCACCCGCTGGGGGCCTCCGGAGCGCGTCTCGCCGGCTCGGTGGCCCATCAACTCGCCGCCGCGGGGTCGGGCACCGGGCTCGCGGCGCTGTGCATCGGGGTCGGTCAGGGGCTCGCGCTGGTACTCGAACGCTGAGACCCGGGGCAGGAGCCCTTTCCGGTACGGCCTGGCGACCGGATGACTACGATGCCGTACGCGGCGCCCGCGTATGAACGACCGCCCTCGAACACCCCGTTGCACGCTCTCGTTGAACACTCGCGTTGAACGTCCCTGAGCCGCTGGAGATGCGTCATGCCTCTGCTCGATCCCAAGACCTGGCAGGCCCGGAAGCTCGGCGGCGGTGAATCTCCGGTCACCGAGCCCGCCACCGGCGAGACGCTCGCGACGGTCACCCTGGCCACCGCCGAGGACATCGCCGTCGCGGCCGAGGCAGCCAGGACGGCCCAGGGCGCCTGGGCCCGTACACCGCACTTCCTGCGCGCCGCCGTGCTGCGCAAGGCGGGCGACCTCTTCTCCGCGCACGCCGACGAACTCACCGAATGGCTGGTCCGCGAATCCGGCTCCGTACCGGGCAAGGCCGCCTTCGAGCTGCACGTCGCGGCGGAGGAGTGCTACGAGGCGGCCGCGCTCGCCTCCCGCCCCACCGGACAGGTCCTGCCCAGCGAGGAACCGCGGCTCTCGTACACCCGTCGCGTCCCGGTCGGTGTCGTGGGTGTCATCGCCCCCTTCAACGCCCCGCTGATCCTCTCCATTCGCTCCGTCGCCCCCGCCCTGGCCATCGGCAACGCCGTGCTGCTCAAGCCTGACCCGCGTACCGCGGTCTGCGGGGGGATCTCCCTCGGTGCGGTCTTCGCCGAGGCGGGACTGCCGGAGGAGCTGCTGTACATCCTGCCGGGCGGCGCGGAGGCCGGACAGGCGCTGGTCGACGACCCGCGCGTACCGGTGATCTCCTTCACCGGTTCCACCGCCGCAGGCCGTGCGGTGGGTGAGGCGGCAGGCCGCAGGCTCAAGCGGGCGCATCTGGAACTCGGCGGCAACTCGGCCCTGATCGTGCTGGAGGACGCGGACGTCGAAGCGGCCGTCGCGCAGGCCTCCTGGGGGTCCTTCTTCCACCAGGGCCAGATCTGCATGACCACCGGGCGGCATCTCGTCCACGCGTCGCTCTATTCGGAGTACGTCGAACGGCTCGCCGCCAAGGCGGACTCGCTGGCCGTCGGCGACCCGTACCGTGCGCAGGTCCATCTGGGGCCGATCATCGACTCGGCCCAACTCGCCAAGATCCACGGTCTGGTGGAGGCCAGCACGGCCCGGGGTGCGAAGCTCGCCGCGGGCGGGTCGCACCAGGACCTGTTCTACCGGCCCACCGTGCTCGCGGACGCCGACGACCTCACCCCCGCGTACCAGGAGGAGGTCTTCGGACCGGTGGCGCCCGTGCGGTCCTTCGCCACACTCGACGAAGCCGCGGGTATGGCCGCCACCGGCCCGTACGGTCTCTCGCTCGGCATCGTCACCCGGGACACCGCTCTGGGTCTGGAACTCGCGGACCGCATCCCCACCGGGATCACCCATATCAACGACCAGACGGTCAACGACGAGGCGGTGGCGCCCTTCGGCGGGGTGGCGGCATCGGGAACCGGGGCGCGGTTCGGCGGTGAGGCCAATCTCGAGGCATTCACCGAACTGCGCTGGACCACGGTCCGCGGGGAACCGGCCGACCATCCTTTCTAGTGCCGGAACCGGCCGGGGGGGGGGGGGGGGGGGGCCCGGGGCGAGGCGGGGTACCGGCGGACCTCCGAGCCGAACCGCGCATCCGCCGTGCGGAGGTGTTCCTC
>NZ_JBFBAL010000006.1:0-325874 GCF_040682175.1 Streptomyces sp. NPDC051320 | reverse complement strand
ATCTGCGGGGCCCCCCGGCCGGGGGTCACCGGCCCCCCCATCTTTGCTCGGCCCGCCCCGGGGGGGGGGGGGGGGGGGCGCGCCGCCGCCCCGGCCGGTTCCGGCGAACCAGCGCGCCGATATGGCCGGCGCTAAGCGTTCTTCGCTTCCTCGACGGACTTGCGGACCTCGTCCATGTCCAGCGCGCGCGCCTGCCCGATGACGTCCTCCAGAACGGATTCCGGCAGGGCGCCCGGCTGGGCGAAGACCGCGACGTTGTCCCGCACGATCATGAGCGTGGGAATGGACTGGATCTCGAAGGCGGCGGCCAGCTCCTGCTGCGCCTCCGTGTCGACCTTGGCGAAGACCAGATCGGCATGACGCTCCGCGGCGCTCTCGTAGACCGGGGCGAACTGCCGACACGGACCGCACCAAGAAGCCCAGAAGTCGATGAGGACGAAGTCGTTGTCGGTCACGACATCGTCGAAGTTGTCCTTGGTGAGTTCGACCGTGCTCATGCGGGGTCCGCCTTTCGTGGCTGTCTGGGGCGTCACCCGCGACAACCGTGCTCTTCCATGTCGTATTCCGACTGCCCATGTGGCCACCGGGCACACCCCGGACCAGACTGTCTCCATGACAGATCCCAGGGGAAGTACGGAGTACGACGTTGTGGTGCTCGGAGCAGGTCCGGTGGGGGAGAACGTCGCCGACCGGGTCAGGGCCGCCGGGTTGAGCGCGGCGGTGGTCGAGAGTGAACTGGTCGGCGGCGAGTGTTCGTACTGGGCCTGCATGCCCAGCAAGGCGCTGCTGCGCCCGGTGACGGCGCGCGCCGACGCGCGCAGGGTGCCGGGACTGCGCCCGGCGGTTCAGGGACCCCTCGACACCGCCGCCGTCCTCGCCCATCGCGACACGTGCACGACCCACTGGAAGGACGACGGCCAGGTCGGCTGGCTGGACGGCATCGGCGTGGACCTCTACCGCGGGCACGGCCGGCTCTCCGGCCGTAAAACGGTGACCGTGACCGGTAAGGACGGCGAACGGGTACTGACCGCCCGGCACGCGGTGGCCGTGTGCACCGGTAGCCGCGCGGTAGTACCGGACACTCCGGGACTGGCCGAAGCCCGGCCCTGGACGAGCCGGGAGGCGACCAGCGCCCAGGCGGCCCCGGGGCGCCTGGTGATCATCGGCGGCGGAGTGGTCGGCGCCGAGATGGCGACCGCCTGGCAGGCCCTCGGCTCACAGGTCACCCTGCTGGTGCGCGGCGGAGGACTGCTGCCGAGGATGGAGCCGTTCGCCGGGGACCTCGTCGCGGCGGCGCTCACCGAGGCCGGTGCCGATGTGCGTACCGGGGTTTCCGTCGCCTCGGTGGAACGCGGCGACGGCCCGGCGACGGTGGTACTGGAGAGCGGCGAGCGGGTCGGGGCCGACGAGGTCCTGGTCGCCACCGGCCGGGCTCCGCGCAGCGACGACATCGGCCTGGAATCGGTGGGACTGCAACCCGGATCCTGGCTGACCGTGGACGACAGCTGCCGGGTCGAGGGCATCGACTGGCTCTACGGGGTGGGCGATGTCAATCACCGGGCGCTCCTCACCCACCAGGGCAAGTACCAGGCCAGGATCGCGGGCGCGGCGATCACCGCCAGGGCCCAGGGTGTACCCCTCCTCGAGACGGACCGCTGGGGAGCCCACTGCGCCACCGCCGACCACGCCGCGGTTTCCCAGATGGTCTTCACCGACCCGGAGGCGGCATCGGCCGGTCTCACGCTCGCCGAAGCCGAGCGGGCGGGTCACCGGGTCACGGCCGTGGACTACGACATGTCCGGTGTCGCGGGCGCCGGGCTGTACGCGGACGGGTACCGCGGCCACGCCCGGATGATCGTCGATGTGGACCGGGGGGTGCTGCTGGGTGCCACATTCGTCGGCCCGGGCGTGAGCGAACTGCTGCACTCGGCGTCGGTGGCGGTCGCCGGGGAGGTGCCCATCGACCGGCTGTGGCACGCCGTACCCGCATATCCGACGATCAGCGAAGTCTGGCTGCGGCTGCTGGAAACCTACCGGGGCTGACCGGCGCTCGACCGCCGGCCCGGTACGGTATGCCATCGCCGGATTCGCGGGGCGTCGCACTGCGCATGCGGGCGTCGCGGGGGGACCATGGAAGGCGACAGCCAGGGCTGTTCCGAACGCAGTGACCGGCGGCAGTGACGGCAGGGGAAAGGTCGGCTATGGGCGGCGCTGAAGGGTTTGGGGTCGGTGACAGCGAGCCCGACCGGGTCGGAGTCGCCCCCTCGCCGGCGGGCGGGCTGCTGGACGTCCTCGGAGTGGCCGCCATGGTGCTGGACGCCGAAGGGCGCGTGGTGCTGTGGAGCCCACAGGCCGAGCAGCTGCTGGGCTACCGGTCCGAAGAGGCGCTCGGTCGTTACGCCGCCCAGCTCCTGGTCGCCGAGGAACACTTCGAACTGGTGCTCCGGTTGTTCGCCGAGGTGATGAGCAGCGGGGAAGGCTGGGCGGGGGTGTTCCCGGTGCGTCACAAGAACGGAGAAACGCGGCTCCTGGAGTTCCGCAACATGCGGCTGACGGACGACCTCGGCGACTTCTACGCCCTGGGTCTTGCCACCGATCAGGCCACGCTGCGCCGAGTGGAACGGGACCTCGCCCTGTCGGTGCGGCTGGTGGACCAGGCGCCGATCGGCCTCGCGGTCCTCGGCACCGACCTGCGGTATCTGGCCGTCAACGCCGCCCTGGAACGCATGGACGGAAAGCGGTCGACGGAGCGTCTCGGCAGGCGGGTGGGCGAGATCCTGCCGTTCGTCGACGCCGAGGCGGAGGCGTCCATGCGTCAGGTCATGGAGACCGGCGAGCCCGTGCTGGACCGGCAGGTGATGGACCGGCGCGGCACCCCGGAGACCGACCGGGCCCTGTCGGTATCGATGTACCGGCTGGAGGACTCCGCAGGGCGGGTGCTGGGACTCGCGGTCTCCGTGATCGATGTGACCGACCGGTACCGGGCGGCCGCCGATGCGGAACGGGCCCGGCACCGGCTCGCCCTGGTGGCGGATGCCTCGGTCCGCGTGGGGACCACCCTCGACCTGGAGCAGACCGCCCGCGAACTGGCGAGCGTCGCCGTCCCCGAACTGGCCGACGTTGCTGCCGTGGACCTCCTGGACACCGTTCTGCAGGGCCAGCCGACCCCCAAGGAGGGCCCGGCGGTCATCCGGGCGCTGGCCGTCGCCGCGGCCTATCCGACCATCGCCGCGGCCGCGGCCGACCGTCCGGGGGAGGCAGCCGACTACGGTGCCCATCGGCTTGTCACCCGGTGCGTACGCACCGGCCGGCCGGTCAGGGAAGCGCACCTCGACGAGCAGAAGATGGCGAACGTCGCCCGTGACAGCCGGGCGGCGGCCTGGCTCACCCGGGCCGGAGTCCACTCCTACCTGGCCGTACCCCTGATCGCGCGGGGCGAAGTGCTGGGCGCTCTCGACCTCAAGCGCGCCCGCAACCCGCTGCCCTTCACCGAGGACGACGCCCTGTTGGCGTGCGAGCTGGCAGCGCGGGCGGCGGTCTGCATCGACAACGCCCGGCTGTACCGGCAGCAGCGTGACACCGCACTCACCCTCCAGCGCAGCATGCTCCCGAAGACACCGAAGGACCTGGCCGGCCTGGAAGTCGCGTCCCGCTACGAACCCGCCGGGTCCGGGTACGAGGTCGGCGGCGACTGGTTCGACATCATCGCCCTGCGTGACGGAAGAACCGCCCTGGTGGTGGGGGACGTCATGGGCAGCGGTATCAACGCCGCCACGACCATGGGCCGGCTGCGCACCGCGACCCAGACGCTGTCCCGCCTCCCGCTCCAGCCCGCCGAGGTACTGCGGCACCTCGACGAGATCATCACCGATCTGGACCCCTGGCTCGCCACCTGCCTCTACGCCGTCTTCGACCCGACGGTCGGCCAGTGCTGTGTGAGTACCGCCGGCCATCTTCCCCCGGTGGTCGTCCGGGACGCGGGACCCCCGGAGCTGCTCGACCTGCCGACCGGCGCGCCGCTGGGCGTCGGGGGCGTCGCCTTCAAGGACCTGACCATCGACCTCGCGCCGGGTGACCGGATCGTCCTGTACACGGACGGGCTGGTGGAAACGCACCACGACGACATCGACACCCGGCTGGACGCCCTGCTCCAACTGCTCCGCACGGAGGACCGGACGCTGGAGGACACCTGCGACCGGCTGCTGGGAGAGCTCCGGAACCCGGACAAGCACGACGACGTGGCGCTGCTCATGGCACGGGTCGTCGGGTGACCCGGATCTTGGACTGGCCGTGCGACAGCTTTTCCCAGTCGGCCATGAAACGGGCCGTCAGGCCGTGTTTCTCGGCCAGCGAGATCAGCGTCTCGGTGCGGAAGTAGAAATCCTCCCGGAGCACTTGGTGCTCCCGCTACCGGCCGGGTGCGCGGGCACGGGCTGCCCGCCATGCGTATCCGGCGCGGCAGATGGACGGCACGCTCATGGTTCATCAGCGAGGCCACCGTCAAGACCCATCTGAGCCGGATCTACGCCAAGTTGGGTGTCGATACCCGAGCGGGAGCGGTGGCGGTCGCCACCGAGCAACGGTTGTTGTGACGCCGCTCAGGTGGACTCGCGTACCACGAGACGACAGGACACGGGGTGCACGCCCGGCGCCGGTGCGGCGTCGATCGCCTCGAGCAGCTTCAGCGCGGCGATCCGGCCGATTTCATTGAGGTCCATGTCGATCGTGGTGAGGGGTGGCCGGCACGCCAGAGCCATGGTGTCCCAGTTGTCGTAGCCCACGATGGCGATCTCGCCGGGAACGCTCAGCCCCCGTTCCCGTAGCGCATCCGCCACCCCCCGGGCGATCTGGTCGTTGCCGCAGAAGAAGGCGTCCGTGTCCGGTGCCGTCCGCAGGACCGCGTCGACGGCGCGCCGCCCCCACGCCTCGCTCCACTCGCCGAAGTGGATCCGTCCGGTGGCCAGGCCGAGGGACGAGTGCTCCAGCAGTTCGACCGCATGCCTGGCGCGGTCACGGGCGGCCGCATGGTGTTCCGGACCGGTGACATGGGCGATCCGGGTGCGGCCCGTCGCCAGCAGGTGCTCGACGGCGAGGCGGGCACCGCCGGCGTCGTCCGAGATCACCGAGATGTCCGACGGGTCGGTGGAGGGGGAGAGAGCGTAGACGGTCGGTATCGGCGCGATGCCCTTCAGCGGTGGGCGGGCATCCGTGCGGCGGCCGGTGACGATGATGCCGTCCACCCGGCGGTCCATGAGACTGCGCAGGTGGTGCTGCTCCCTGATGGTGTCGCCCCGGGTGTCGCACAGCAGCACGGAGATCTTTCCCGCTCCGAGAGCATCCTCCGCGCCGAGCAGCACCGGCGTACTGAACCGGCCGATGCCGTCCGTCGTCATCAGCCCGACCGTCCAGCTGCGCCCCGTGTGCAGGCTCTGCGCGTGCTGGTTGGGCCGGAACCCGAGCGTCTCCACAGCGTTCAGCACCCGCTGTCTGGTCTCGGGCCGCATCCGGCCGCCGCCGTTCAATGCCTTGGAGGCCGTGCCCACGCTGACGCCGGCCAGGGCGGCGACGTCGGCCAGCTTCGCGCGGTCGGCGGAGGGAGAACCTGGAGCATCGGTCACGAACAATCCTTTTCCTCGACATTCCTCGGGCGTTCCTGACGGCACGAGCGGCACCATCGTCGCAGTCATCGATGCCCCGTGCCAGACCGTGGGCAACTGAAAAATATTCCGTCGCACCTCTTGACCCGGTCTACGGCTTGGCCTCTACTTTGCCGCAGGAAAACGATTGCTCAAAACGAGCTCGGAAGACGGCTGCCTCTTCCGGTTGTACGGGCGCCACCCCGGCCCGCACGCCCGACCAGGTCCACCTGGTCGTCGTCCCGTCGCCGGTCTTCGCGCCCCGTTCCAGACCTCTCGGAGAACCATGCCCCGCTCACGCGCAACCCTGCCCTCCCCTCAGTTCTCCGCCGCGCTCGAACAGGGCGGGACGCCAACCGGTCCGGTCCGCCCCGGGCCTGGTGCCCATGCCGCGCTGCACCCCGCCACCACCGAGGTGCGCGACGGCTTCTGGCACACCCGACGCGAGGTCAACGCGCGCACCTCCATTCCGCAGGGCCCCGGTCTGCTGGAGTCCGCGGGAAACCTGCACAACCTGCGCCTGGCAGCGGGCGCGGCCCAGGGGGAGTACCAGGGCGCCTACCCGTTCGTGGACACCGACGTCTACAAGTGGCTGGAAGCAGCCTCCTGGCAGCTCGCTCAGCGAGGGCGGGAGGAGGAGGGCGGTGCTGAAACCGGCCGGCTCGCGGCCGACGTGGAAAGGATCGTCTCGCTGGTCGCCGACGCGCAGCAGCCCGACGGTTACCTCAACACCTGGTTCCAGATCCGGCGGGGAGGCGAGCGCTATCAGGACCTGCGGTGGGGTCACGAACTGTACTGCGCCGGGCATCTGATCCAGGCGGCGGTGGCCCACCACCGGGCCACCGGGCGGGACGAACTGCTCGATGTGGCACGCCGTTTCGCCGACCACATCGACTCGGTCTTCGGCCCTTCCGGCAGTGGCAGGCCCATCGACGGGGTCGATGGCCATCCCGAGGTCGAGACCGCCCTCGTCGAGCTGTACCGGGAGACGGGCGAGCGGCGCTATCTGGATCTCGCCGGATACTTCCTGGACCGTTTCGGACACGGCGCGCTGGGCGGCGAGGCCTACTGCCAGGACCGGGTGCCGCTGCGTGCGGCGACCACGGTCGAGGGACACGCCGTTCGCCAGCTCTATCTGCTGGCCGCCGCGACGGACCTGGCCACCGAGACGGGCGACGCCGAACTGCGGTCCGCCGCCGAGCGGTTGTGGCACGCGATGACCGCCACCAAGACCCACCTGACCGGCGGGCTCGGCGCGCACCACGACGAGGAGGACTTCGGCGACCCGTTCGAGCTGCCCAACGAACGTGCCTACTGCGAAACCTGCGCCGCCATCGCCTCGATCCAGTGGAGTTGGCGCATGGCCCTGCTCACCGGCGAGGCCCGCTACAGCGACCTGATCGAGCGCACCCTGTACAACGGCTTTCTCGCCGGCGTCTCCCTGGACGGCGAGCGCTGGCTGTATGTCAACCCCCTGCAGGTCCGCGACGGTCACACGGACACCGGCGGCGACCAGTCGGCCCGCCGTACCCAGTGGTTCCGCTGCGCCTGCTGCCCTCCGAACGTCATGCGGCTGCTGGCGGGGCTGGAGCACTACCTGTCCTCCACCGATGCCCAAGGGAAGGGCCTGCAGATTCACCAGTACGTCACGGGCCGCTACCGCGGGGACCTCGGTGGTACCCCCGTCACCGTGGCCGCGGAGACCGACTATCCGTGGCAGGGCGTGGTCTCCCTGACGGTCGAGGAGACCCCGGGGGACCGTCCCTGGACGCTGTCCGCCCGGGTCCCGCAGTGGTGTCACGAGTACCGAGTGCGGTGCGGCGACCGGACGTACGATCACACGGACGCGCCCGTCGAGGACGGCTGGCTGCGTCTGGAGCGCACCTGGGTGACAGGGGATCAGGTCGTCCTGGAACTCGGGATGGCCCCGCGCCTCACCGCGGCCGACCCCCGGGTCGACGCGGTCCGCGGCTGTGTGGCCATCGAGCGCGGGCCCCTCGTGTACTGCCTGGAACAGGTGGACCACCCCACCGGGGGACTGGACGACATCGTCGTCGACACGACCCGCCCGCCGGCCGTTCGGCACCGACCGGACCTGCTCGGCGGCGTCACCACCGTGGTGGCCGCGGGCCATCGCCGGCAGCTGCCGGAGGGGGACTGGTGGCCCTACCGCTCCGCCGGAGCCGCCCCCGAAGCGGCCCCTTCGACGGACGAGCCCATCGAATTGACCGCCATCCCCTATTACGCCTGGGCCAACCGGCAGGACGGCAGCATGCGCGTCTGGCTGCCCACCTTCTGAGCCTGTGCCACCCGTCCTTCCCACCCCGGCCACTCATGACAACGAGGTCTCCACGATGAGAAACACCCGCCGCTCCCTCCTCGCCGCGATGGTCGCCGTCGGCACCGTCGCCTCCGTCGCCGCCTGCGGAGGTGGCTCCAGCTCCTCGGCGTCATCCGGCACGTCGAAGACGTACACGTTCTGGGATCCCTACCCGCAGTTCGACGCCTCCTCAGACTGGGGCAAGCGCGTCACCCAGTGCGGTACCGAAGCCGGGGTCAAGCTCAAGCGAACCGGCTACGACACCACGGACCTGGGAAACAAGGCCCTGCTGGCCGCCCAGCAGGGCAACGCCCCCGATGTGATGATGGTGGACAACCCGGTCGTCTCCACCCTGGTGGAGGCCGGGATCCTCAACAAGACGAGCGACCTCGGTCTCGACACGTCCTCGATCCAGAAGAACATCATCGGCGCGGGCACCCTGGACGGCGCTGCCTATGGCGTACCGATCGGCGCCAACACGCTTGCCCTCTACTACAACAAGAAGATCCTGACGGCCGCGCACGTCGACCCCGCGTCCGTCAAGGACTGGGCCTCCCTGACGGCCGCCCTGGAAAAGGTCAAGGCAGCCGGCAAGAAGGGCATCACCTTCTCCGCGATCGGCACCGAGGAGGGCAGCTTCCAGTTCCTCCCGTGGTTCTGGGGCGCCGGCGGCGACCTCACCAAGCTCAACTCCGCTCATGGCGTGGCAGCCCTGTCCCTGTGGAAGCAGTGGGTCGACAAGGGCTACGCACCCAAGGACGTGCTGAACAACACCCAGACCACCAACTGGCAGGAGTTCGCCACCGGCGACTACGCCTTCAGCGAGAACGGCACCTGGCAGCTGGCCAACGCGGAGAAGGCGGGCTTCCCGTACGGGGTCGTCAGCATCCCCGGGCAGAACGGCGGTTCCGCGCCCGTCCCCACCGGCGGAGAGTTCGTCACCGTCCCGGTGCAGAGGGACACCTCCCGCTACGACGTCAGCAAGGAGATCGTCACCTGCCTGACCAGCTCCAAGAACCTGCTGGCCAGCGACACCACCCTCACCTACGTCGCTCCCACCGCGACGGTGCAGAGCCGGCAGGTCAAGGCGAACCCGAAGCTGCAGCCGTGGGTGACGGCCGTGGCCGCGGCTCGCGGACGCACCAGCGGTGGCCTCGGCACGAAATACCCCGCCATCTCGCAGCCGATGTGGACCGCGGTACAGGCGGCCCTGTCCGGTGGGAAGAGCCCGCAGGCCGCCCTCGACACGGCTCAGACGGCTGCCGCGAAGGCCAAGGGCTGATCGCGCGCGGCAGAGCACATCGCGTTCCGGACACCGACACCCGCACCCAGGAGTTCGCATGACCCTCGCCCGAGTCGACCGCCGGAAGCGGGCGCCGGCCGTGTCCGGAGCAACGGGCACCGACGGCCGGACCGGTCCCCCGGCCCGCCGTCGGCGCCGCAGGAACCAGCTGACCGCGCTGGGCTTCGTGGCCCCGCTCGTCGCCTATCTCGTGGCCTTCTACGCCTATCCGCTCTACCGCAACCTCGACCTGAGTCTGCGCCACTACACCGTCCGGTCCTTCGTGGACAACAACGCGCCCTTCTCCGGCTGGGACAACTTCTCCCAGGTGCTGCACGATCCGACCTTCGGCCCCGCACTGCGTAACACGATGGTCTTCACCTTCGTGTCGATCCTCTTCCAGTACGTCGCCGGGCTGGGGCTCGCCGTCTTCTTCAACCGGCACTTCCGGCTGGCTGCCACCCTCAGGGCGTTGTTCCTCGTCCCGTGGCTGCTGCCGCTCATCGTGTCGGCGTCGACCTGGTCCTGGATGCTGAACAGCGAGTCCGGCGTGGTCAACTACGCCCTCCACCTCGTGGGTGTGTCACCGGTCGACTGGCTCAGCTCGCCGCACTGGGCACTGACCTCGGTCGTTCTCGCCAACATCTGGATCGGTATCCCGTTCAATCTGGTCATCCTCTACAGCGGCCTGCAGAACATTCCCACCGAGTTGTACGAGGCCGCCTCCCTGGACGGTGCCGGCGGCTGGCAGCAGTTCCGGCGCATCACCTTCCCCATGCTGCGACCGGTCTCGGCGATCACTCTGCTGCTCGGCCTGGTGTACACCCTCAAGGTGTTCGACCTGATCTGGATCATGACCAAGGGCGGTCCTGGCGACTCCTCGTCCACCCTGGCGACCTGGTCGTATCAACTCGGCTTCGGCACGCTGCTCCCGCAGTTCGGCCCGGGGGCCGCCGTCGGCAACATCCTGATCATCATCGCTCTCGTCTTCGGCCTGCTCTACATCCGCGTCCAGAGGAGGCAGCAACCGTGACCTCTTCCCACGGTATCCGGCACTCGCGCCGCAACACCGTCATCGGCGTCCTGCTGACCGCGATCATGCTGTTCCCGGTGTACTGGATGCTGAACGTCTCCGTCACCCCGCAGCAGGACATGCGCAAGTCCCCGCCCGACCTGCTCCCGCTGCACCCCACCTTCGAGGGTTACCGGGCCGTCCTGCACGACCAGATGCCCTACCTCGGTACCAGCCTGCTGATCGGTCTCGGCACCGTGGCGATCACCCTCGTCATCGCCGCGCCGGCCGGCTACGCGCTGGCCAAACTGCGCCCCCGCGGCGGTGGTCTGCTCGGCCTGGTACTGCTGATCGCCCAGATGATCCCCGGCATCGTCATGGCGATGGGGTTTTACGGGATCTTCCTCAACCTCGGCCTGCTGAACTCCTGGTGGGGCCTGATCGTCGCGGACTCGACCATCGCCGTGCCGTTCGGCGTCATGATCTTCACTGCGTTCATGTCGGGCCTCCCCGACGAGCTCACCGCCGCCGCAAGGATCGACGGCGCGGGCACCTGGCGCACCTTCTGGTCCGTCGTCCTGCCGGTGAGCCGCAACGCCGTGGTCACCGTCTCACTGTTCGGCTTCCTGTGGGCCTGGTCCGACTTCGTCTTCGCCAACACGCTCGACGGCGGCGGCGATCTGCGCCCGATCACGCTCGGCATCTACCACTACATCGGCAACAACAACCAGGAGTGGAACTCCATCATGGCCACCGCCGTCGTGGCGTCCGTGCCCACCGCCGTCCTCCTGGTCCTCGCGCAGCGTTACGTGGCCGCCGGGGTCACCGCGGGCGCGGTCAAGGACTGACCGGTGACGCACACCTCCCGCCCGCGGGCGACGGTGGCCCGGGGCCCGCCCGGCTCCCGTACGGCGCGCAGGATCACACGCTGCTACGGGTCCCCGGTCGACCGGTCAGGGCGGTCGCCGCATTCACTTCCGCATCCGAGCCCAAGCTGTCCTCAGGAGAGCCGCTGTCATGTCCGACCAGCGATCCCGTCAACGTCACCACCTCCACCCACGACGACCGTTCGGCCGTCCCATCGCCGCCGTCCTGGCCACGACCCTGGCGGCAGCGGCGACCGTCCTCACGGGCGGTACATCCGCCGACGCGGCCCCCACCGCGTCCACGACCCTGGTCGTCAACGCCAACCAGAAGCTGCGCCCGGTCACCCATGTCGCCACGGGCAGCCTCTACGGACTCGCCGACGCCGGCACACCCGCCGACAGCCTCGTCCAGCCACTGAAGCCCAACACCTTCGTTCAGATGGCCCCCGGCGGCCATCAGCTGCCCAACGGCGAGCCCCGTCCGGCCGGCGACTCCCTGGTCGTCGCTCCCAAGGCGGCCAGGGCGGGCGCCAAGGTCGTCGTCCGGATGCCTGACTGGTACCCGAACTTTCCGTACAAATGGGTAAGTTGGAGTGACTGGCTGTCCGCCGTCGATACCCAGGTCGCCTCAGTGAAGTCGTCCGGTGCCACCAACGTCAGTGCGTACGAACTCTGGAACGAGCCCGACTGGACCTGGGACACCGCCCACGCCGGCGCCTTCGACGCGGGATGGGCACGCACGTACAAGGAGGTGCGCGCAAAGGACAGCAGCACCCCCATCCAGGGCCCCAGTTACTCCGCCTGGAACCAGGGCTGGATGAGTCAGTTCCTCACCGACGCGAAGGCCGGCGGCACCGTTCCCGGCATCATCGCCTGGCACGAGCTCCAGGGCAGCAAGGACATCGCGGCCCACGTCGCCGCCTACCGCTCCCTGGAGAGCAGCCTCGGCATCAGCCCGCGGCCGATCGCCATCGAGGAATACGCCACACCCACCGAGATAGGCGTGCCCGGCTCCCTCATCGGCTACGTCGCAAAGTTCGAGCGGGCCGGCGTCCACGACGCCGAGCTGGCCTTCTGGAATCATTACGGCACCCTCGGTGACACCCTGACCGACACCGGCGGAGCGCCCAACGGCTCCTACTGGTTGTACAAGTGGTACGGCGACATGTCAGGAAACATGCTCACCACCACGCCCCCGGCCCAGACCGGCATCGACGGCGCCGCCTCGCTCAGCGGGGACGGCAAGCAGGTCAGCGTCATCTTCGGCGGCGGCACCGGTTCGACGGCTGTCACCGTCAACGGACTCGGCTCGCTGTCGGCCTTCGGAAGTAAGGTGCACGTCAAACTGGAATACACCCCGTCCCGCGGGCGCACCACGGCCGTCTCCGCACCATTCACCATCTCCGAGAGCGACTACACGGTGAACAACGGATCCATCACCGTTCCGGTGGCGATGAACGCGTCCGACGGTTACCACCTGGTCGTCACCCCCAGCGGCAACTCCACCTCGCTGGCCGGGCGCTACCGGATCAGCAACAGGAACAGCGGCCTGGCCCTCGACACCAAGGGCGCGGGCACCGCACAGGGCACCACCGTGGTGCAGGCCGCCTCGTCCTCGGGCACGGACCAGAACTGGACCCTGGTGCCGGCAGGCTCGGGCCGCTACAAGATCGTCAACCAGGCCAGTGGTCTGTTGCTCGGCATCACCGGTGAGAGCACCAGCGCCGGAGGCACGGCTCTGATCTGGGGCGACAACGCCACCGACGACCACCTCTGGCAGCTCATTCCGGCCGGCAGCGGCTACTACAAGATCGCCAACTACAACAGTGGTCTGCTGCTCGGTGTCGACGGCATGAGCACCTCCTCCGGCGCCCAGGTCCTCCAGTGGGACGACAACGGCACCGCCGACCATCTGTGGAAACTGACCGCTCGCTGAAAGATCTGTCCCCGCGCCCGCCGGTCATCCGGCGGGTGCGGGAACCCGGCGCTGTCAGCTGAGGAGCCGGCCGTGCATCAGCGGGGGAGTGCCGTCGTCGGCCGCGGGCGCCGCAACAGCCATTGCAGGAAACTGCGACGTGGGGGCTTGGGCGGCCCCGCCGTGATGCTGCCGCTGCGTACCTTCCCCGTCACATGGACGCGCAGCCGGACCGGTGCCCCCGGGACGATCTGCGCGCGGCTGAGCGCGCTCCCGCTGCTCACCGCCACGTCATCCACATCCACGAAAACATCCGGCGGAACCACCAGCTTCACCGACCCGCTGCGCACCGACGCCTCGATCTCCAAGGTGGGCAACGCGATGACGGCCCGGGTGAAGTCAAGAACGACGCTCCCGCTTCTGGCCTCGATCTCCATGCGCTGCGGTACCACCCAGGCACCGTCCCGCTTCGCGCTCCCGCTGTCGACCGTGATCCGTGACAGTTCCTTCGGAGCGGCGGCCGCGACCGCGCCCGCCCAGGCCGAACCGGCTGCCGGCAGATCCGTCAGCAGCGCCGCGAGCTCTCCATGAGTACGGGCCGTCAGCGCCACGTCGAGCCGTTCCTCCAGCTCGCCCACCGTCAACCGACCGTCTCCGGCAGCGATCTGCAGCTGCTCCACTACCTGGTCTCGATCCTCGTGGGACGCGCGCAGCTCGCCGCGATCGGGCACCAATTCACCGGACATACCTTCACTGTAGTGGTCAACCGGCCCGTTCGATGCGCACCCGTGCGGGTTCTCCGGCCGAGCCCGAGGCGCTGACGCGCGGGGCCAGAGTGAGCCGAGTCAGCGAGTCACCCCAGGACGCACGCAACTCGGGATCACCCAGCGAGCGGACCTCGGCACGGGCCTCGAGCAGCGCCGGGTCCCAACTCATCCGAAGGGCCCGCCCGCCTTCGGCGCTGACCACAGCGAATCCGTCGTCGAGACGGACCCGCCCTGCCAGGACATGGCGCAGGAGGTACCGGTCCGGTACGGGGCGCGGCTCGTCCTCGATGACAATGTGTGCGGGCCGGGAACCGGTGGCGCGTGTCAGGCGAGTCCGGCGGCTCCACCGCTCCACCAGCCCGTCGGGGTAAGCGTCTGAGAGATCCGCGCGCCAGGCGGTCGCGTGCCGGCCCAGGTCGACGGCAGCCTCCCTGGCGGCGTGCAGAGCACCGGGGAGTTGCTCACCGCCCGGTTCCGGAACGTTGTGCCAACTCGACCGGAGGGGCCAGGCCTCGTAACGGTCGGGCCCGAAACTGGCGGCGGTGTAGGTCGGTTTGCCGATGTCCACGATCATCGGCCGGCCGTCGAGCGCCACCCAGTACGCACCCACGTCGAGATGGTTGTGGCGCTCCTCATTGTGGCCGCCCTTGACCGCCAGCGTCAGCCCCTCGCTGGTACCGGCGCGCTCACGCGTCACCAGCAGTTGGGCGCGCGGCAGCCAGACGTCCCGGGGGAGCCAGCCGCCCTCACCGCCCTCCGAGGTCGCCGAGCGGGTTGTCGCGGCGTGCCATTCCGGGTCCGTCAGGCCGGCGATCGCACGGCCTAGCCCTTGGCGGGGATGCGCGGTACCGGTCCCCGTACGGTGGTGGCTCGCGCGTGCGTGGCCGCGGACCTCGCCGTCGCCGAGCAGCCGGCCCCAGCGGAAGAGCAGGTGCCAGGGCTGATCGCCGGATGACCGGGCCGGCGCGTCACCGACGTTGACGTACCAGGAGTCGCCCAGGTGCATCAGGTGCGGATAGCGGATGAGTTGCCTGACCACGGGCAGGTCGCGGGCGTCGAGGGGCGGGCCGCCCGCGTCGGCCAGCAGGTCCAGGCACTCCAGAAGCTGCCCTACCCCGAGCCACCAATAGGCGACTCCCTCATCGACGCTTCCGTCGTCGGGCAGCACGGCGAGGTAGTGATCGAGCCCTTCCACGACCAACCGGACGAGCCCGGCCCGCTCCGTGTCGTCCTCGACCAGCAGCAGTGCACAGGTCAGCACCGCGTGGTGAATCCAGGCGTTCCAGTTGTGTGCCGAGCCGTCCCGTCCGATCCAGTGCCAGTCCCTGACGTCACGGAACGGCCCGAGCACCCGCTGCGTCACTTCCCTGCGGATCCTGCGGCGCAGCCCGGGCACACGCTCGTCCCACCGCACGCCGAGCACGTGATCCGCCCACGCGAGAAGCAGGGCCGTCTCGGCCGCACCGAGGTCCAGGAACGGCCGGTCCGGGTCGGGCAGCATCTCGGCGCGCTCCGCGGCGAAGCGGTCGTGCGGCGCCCAGCACCAGGTGCTCGCCTCGAGCAGCACCAGCAACGTGTCCGCCGTGGCGTCAAGGTACGGCGCGCTGCCCGGCGGCGCGCCGGCGGGCGCTTCCTCGTTCGTGAGCACCGCCGCGACAGCGAGCAGCGCAGCGCGGTCCCGCAGGGCACGAGCCTCGTCCTCGTACGCCGTGCGTACGCCGTCACGAAAGGTCCTCGCCCAGTCGGAACCGCGCAGCACGGGCGCGGGCGCGACGAGCTCCTTCTGCGCTTCCTCCAGCAGCCGGCGGCGGGTCTGCCGGTCGACCGTGTCCCACGCCGCGCGGTCCTCGACGCGGGGTGCGGATACGCGCCGGTGCGCACCACTGAGCACTTCGGCCAGCACATCGCGGTCGACGTCCGGGGTGAGGATCCCGGCGAGCCGCCGGTGCAGCAGTCCGGTCGCTGAAAATCCGGTCGCTGAAGGGCGCTTGACGTTCACTGTGACTCCTGATGCTCTTCGGCCGTTCACTCAAGACTTCAGTGCCGGTCGCGTCAACCAGCACGCACCAGGTCGAACAGAAGCGAACACAAACGAAGGCAGCCGTTGACTCCGGTCTCTTGACGCAGCTTCCGTCACGCCCAGGCGGTCCCCGTCCGATGGGTCGCCGACACCGAGGAGTTGCGGATGACCAGTTCGGGCAGGACCAGGACCCGCTGTCCGGGGCGGCGCTTGCCCTCCATCAGGCGGGAGACCATCATCTCGACGGCTACCCGTCCCACGCGTGCCTTCTGCGGACGTATCGCGGTCATGGCGGGCTCTGCCAGGTGCGCCACCTCGTCGTCGTAGCTGACCATCGCCATGTCACCGGGGATGGAGACGCCCTGCTCCGTGAGGTACTGGGCGATGGACATCGCGTCGGGATCGCTGTGCACGATCAGCGCGGTGATGTTCGAGGCGAGGCAGCGTTGGAGAACGCCCTTGATGATCTCGCGATGGCCGGGCACGTCCAGACCTACGCTCTCCCTGACCACGAAATCACCTGGCAGGCCCAGCTCCGTGCAGGCCCGCGTCCAACCGACGTCGAGATGGGCCGAGGTCGGGCTGCCCTTGGACAACACCAATCCGATCCTGCGATGCCCGTGTTCGTGGAGGTGGCGCACGGCCATCTCCATGCCGAGGGCATGGTCGCTGCGTACCCACTCCAGCTGGCGCGGGGTCGGCGTCCAGTGCGGTGTCTGCCGTTCGACCAGCATGGTGGGCACCGGCAGCCGGCCGATCCAGTCGATCATCTCGTCGACGCCGTCGTCCTCCAGGCTGGGCGCCAGCAACAGCCCCTGCACCTGTTGCGACGCGATCAGCCGGCTGATCTGCCGCCGGTCCTCGACCGGGTCGTAACTCGACCCGCGCAGCTGGATGTTGACGCCGAGCGCGGCGGCCGCGGTGCGGGCGCCGCTGACTATCTGCGGCCAGTAGTAGTCCAGTGACGGTACGACGACGCCGATGGTGAACTGGGCCGCTCCGGAACGCTGACGACGAACCGGTGCCCGTGACGGGTCGAGGTCGGTCGGCAAGGTCGCCCCTCCGTGCACCTTGGTGAGCAAACCGCGCTCGGCCAGGGCGGCGATGTCCCGCCGGACGGTCAGCTCGCTGACCCCCAGGGACTGTGCCAGGTCGCCGACCCGGACGGCGCCATGCCGACGCAACTCCTCCATGACACGTTCCCGGCGCTGCGAAGCGAAGAGTCGGTCGTCGGTCATCGGCGGCACCCTCCCTGTCTGATGTTCGTTTCTGAACGTTCAGGTTCAAAGTTGTTTCACCACTAGTGGTTGGGCTCTGTCTACCACTATTCCTGTCTCAACCTGTTCGGAGCGGAACCCCATCTCGCTCAGGTAACGCTCCCATCGGAAGGACTTGAGACTCGATGCAGACGAAGCCGCACGTGCTGGTCGTGATGAGCGGGTCGAGCTTCGATGCCCACTTCGACGCCGACCGCATCGCACGGCTCGCAGAGCTGGCGACCCTGGGCGACCCGGTCTGGACCGACGAACTCGACAGCGACGAGGTGCGCAGACGCCTGGCCGAGACGGAGGTTCTGCTGACCTCGTGGGGAGCGCCACGGCTGACCCGTGAGCGTCTGGCCGCCGCACCGGCGCTCCGCGCGGTGCTGCACTGCGCCGGCAGCGTGCGGGGACTGGTCGACGACGAGGTCTACTGGCGCGGTATCCGGGTCACCAGCGGAGCCGACGCCAATGCGATACCCGTCGCGGAATACACCCTGGCAGCCATCATCTTCGCCGGGAAGAAGGCCCCATTTCTCGCTGCCGACGAAAGCCGGGCCTACGGGGGCTGGGGTTCGGTCAGCGGTTACGGGGACCTGTCCAACTACGGCCGGACGGTGGGCGTCGTCGGCTTCTCCCGGATCGGCCGCAAGGTCGTCGACCTGCTCAACATGCTGGGAGATACGACCTGCCTCGTCGCGGACCCGCACGCCGATCCCGAGGAGGTGGCACGCGCCGGTGCCACGCTGATGGACCTGGAGGATCTGCTGCCCCGGGTGGACGTGCTGTCACTGCACGCCCCGGAACTCCGTGAGACCCGGCACTTGATCGGTGCCGAGCAGCTTCGTAAACTCCCCGACCACACGACCGTGATCAACACCGCCCGCGGCAGCCTGATCGACCCCGACGCGCTGGCCGCCGAGTGCCTGTCCGGTCGGCTGTTCGCCATCCTCGACGTCACAGACCCGGAGCCGCTGCCCCCGGAATCCCCACTGCGACGCCTGGCCCGGGTCATGGTCACACCGCATGTGGCCGGTTCGCTCGGTACCGAGATCGGCCGCCTCACCGACCACGCCTTGGACGAACTGGTCCGCTGGACCGCCCGACAGCCGCTCGCCGCGGAGATCACCGCGGAGAGCTGGGCCCAGGGCCTGAGCGCCTGAGCCTCACGCACATCCTCGCCACCCCGAAGGAGCCGCACCATGAGAAAGACCACCGCACGAGTGCTGCCTGTCGCGCTCGCCGTTGCCCTGTTCGGCGCCGCGGGCTGCGGCAGCAGCGGATCAGGGACCACCTCCGACGGGCGGACCGTCGTCAAGATCGCGCTGTGGAACTACCAGCAGACCCCCGAGTTCAAAACACTGATCGACGGCTTCGAGAAGAAGTACCCGAAGATCGACGTTCAGCCCGTCGACATCCTCGCCGACAACTACTCCGACAAGGTCACCACCATGCTGTCCGGTGGGGACACGACCGACGTGCTCACCATGAAGAACGTCACGGACTATGCCAGGTACGCCACCCGCGGCCAGCTCCTGCCGCTCACCGACGACGTCAAGAAGCTGAACAAGGCGTCGTACGCAGGGCTCGACAACTTCGATCTCAAGGGCGACTACTACGCGCTGCCCTACCGTCAGGACTTCTGGGTGCTGTTCTACAACAAGGCCATGGTCGGCAAGAAGGATCTGTCCCATCTGACCTGGGCCGACTACGACGCCCTGGCGAAGAGCCTCACCCATGGCTCGGGGTCGTCCAAGGTCTACGGCAGTTACCTGCAGACCTGGCGCTCGGTGGTGCAGGCCATCGCCTCCGCGCAGACCGGCGGAAACCTGCTCAGCGGTGACTACGGGTGGATGAAGAACCAGTACAAAACCGCCCTGGACCTGCAGAAATCCGGCGCCGCACTGTCGTTCGCGACCGCCACCAGCCAGAAGGTCAGCTACGACTCCCAGCTCACCACCGGTAAGGCCGCGACGGTCCCGATGGGCACCTGGTGGGCCGCAGCCCTCCTGGCCGAGAAGGCGCAGGGCAAGAACCCGGTCGACTGGGGGATGGCTCCGATGCCGCAGATCACCCACAACGGCAAGACCGTGACCTTCGGCTCGCCGACCGCCTTCGCCGTCAACAAGAAGGCACGCAACGCCGACGCGGCCAAGAAGTTCGTGGAGTGGGCCTCAGGTCCCGAAGGCGCCACCGCCGTTGCCAAGATCGGCATCGTGCCGTCGTACACGGACGCCGCGATCACCAAGGCCTTCTTCGGGGTGAAGGGCATGCCCACCGACGCGCTGTCCCGGCAGGCCATGAAGCCTTCCAAGGTGCAGTTGGAGATGCCGATCAGCGACAAGTCCTCGGACATCGACCAGATCCTCACCGAGGAGCACCAGCTGGTGATGACGGGGGAGAAGTCCATAGACAAGGGCATCGAAGAGATGAACCACCGCGTGAAGACCGAAGTCCAGTGACCACGCTCTCCACCACGAACGCCGCCGCCGTCAAAAGGCGGCGGCGGCGCAGCGCACTGGTCGGCTGGAGCTTCATCCTGCCCAACTTCATCGGCTTCGCCGCCCTGACCCTGGTACCGGTCATCGGCGCCTTCGTGGTCGCCTTCACCGACTGGGACTCCTTCTCGACCCCGAAGTGGATCGGCTTCGCCAACTTCCGGCGGATGGCAGGGGACGACAACTTCTGGACCGCGGTGCGGAACACGTCCTGGTACGCGGCGGGACACATCCCACTCACGCTGGCGGCCTCCCTCGGCCTCGCGGTGCTCCTCAACCAGAAGCTGCGCGGGGTGGGGCTCCTGCGCACCGCGTTCTTCTTCCCGTACATCACCTCGCTGGTGGCGGTCGCCGTCGTCTGGAACATGCTGCTGAGCCCCGACGTCGGGCCGGTGAACCAACTGCTGCACCACCTCGGCGTAGCACACCCCCCGGGATGGACGACCTCCACCCAGTGGTCGCTGCCCGCGCTCATCCTGACCAGTGTGTGGCGGGACATGGGCTACTACATGGTGCTCTTCCTGGCCGGTCTGCAGACCATTCCCATCGAGCTGTACGAGGCAGCGCGGGTCGACGGCGCCGGATCATGGAAGCGGTTCTGGCACATCACCCTGCCGGGCCTGCGTCCCACCACGTTCTTCGTGCTGATGATGCTCACCATCTCCAGCTTCAAGATCTTCGACCTGGTGCAGGTGATGACCGAGGGCGGCCCGGGCCGCTCCTCGCTGGTGCTCTCCCAGCTGATCTTCCGGGAAGGCATCACCCAGGGCCGGTTCGGCTACTCCTCGGCCATCTCGCTGGCACTCTTCACGATCGTGTTGGTCATCACCCTCGTCCAGTTCCAATTCCAGCGCAGGAGCGAGCGATGAACACGACCGTGATGAGAAAGGACAGCCCGCCGGACCGGGCGACGCCGAGTCCGCCGAGTGACCGGACGAACCGGCCCGCCTCCCGGGGGATCCGCGGGACGACAGGTCGGGTGGGGCTCTACGCGGTCCTCGTCGTACTCGCGGCGGTCATCCTTCTGCCGTTCGTCTGGATGGTGATCTCCTCGGTCAAGGCCGACCGGGACGTCTTCACGGTGCCCATCCAGTGGATCCCCACTAGCTACCACTGGGACAACTTCGTCCACATCTGGACGGACATCCCGCTCGCGACCTACCTGGGGAATTCGCTGATCCTCAGCGTCGTCATCACGTTCCTTCAGGTGCTCACCGGCAGCTTCGCGGCCTACGGCTTCGCCAAGGTGCGCTTCCCCGGTCGGGACGTGCTGTTCATGGGCTACATCGCGACGATCGCCGTGCCCTGGCAGGCATACATGGTGCCGCAGTACATCATCATGCAGCACCTCGGGCTGGTGAACTCCCGTTGGTCGCTGATCCTGCTGCAGGCGTTCGGCGCCTTCGGGGTCTTCCTGATGAGGCAGTTCTACCTGACCATCCCGGACGAGCTCAGCGAGGCCGCGCGCCTCGACGGCCTCAGCGAGTACGGCATCTGGGCCCGCATCATCCTGCCGTTGTCCAAGCCCGCCCTCGCCAGCCTGGCGCTGCTGACGTTCGTCAACACCTGGAACGACTACATGGGGCCGTTCATCTACCTCACGGACAACAACCTGTGGACCGTCCAGATCGGCCTGCGCTCGTTCATCGGCCAGTTCAACGCGCAGTACGCGATGATCATGGCCGGGTCGGTCCTCTCCGTGCTGCCGATCCTCGCCATCTTCCTGTTCGGCCAGCGCTACTTCGTACGCGGCATCGCCGCCAGCGGAATGAAGGGATGAGGCCCCGATGAGCGGCATGCCGAACGCCGGCCGACGCCCGCGGCTCAACGTCGCGTACGGCTCGTGGGACCTCATCTGGTCCCACGTCCATCGCGTGCTGGTCGTCAACCTCGGTCTGGCGGCGGCCAACCTGCCGCTTCTCGTGGCCCTGCAGGCCACCCACCAGCCATGGGGGCACCCGATCGCCTTCCTGCTGCTCTCCCTGGGCATCGGCCCGTCGCTCGCGGCCGCCTTCGGCTACCTCGGGAGGGCGGAGAACGACGAACGCGCGCCCACAGCGGACTACTTCCGCGCCTACCGGCGCCTCTTCGCGCGGGCCGTGGCCATGTGGGCGCCGTTCGCGCTCCTCGCCGGCACCGCCGCAGCCGACGCGGTACTCCTCCGGGAGACCGCTCCGGTCCTCGCCCTTGTCCCGGCGCTCGTCGTCATCGCCCTGCTGGCCGGGAACTCGGGGGTGGTGGCCATGGTTCACGTGGCCACTGACGATTCGGTCCGCGTCGGCGGGCGGAGCTGTCTGGCCGCGCTCTACACCGTCACCCGGCGCTGGATGCTCGGGCTCATGAATCTCGGGCTGCTCGCCGTTGCCGTGCTGCTGGTCAACCAGGATCCGCTGCTGGGTCTGGCCGTGCTGCCGGGATGCGTCCTGTTCGTGGTCCGGCGGAACGCCGGCGCCATGCTCGCTGCGGCGCTTCCGGGGACGCGGTGACGGCTCTTCCGGTCAGGCCGGGTGGCCGGGGGAGAGGTGCACGACGTCGGTGAGGGAGAGCAACGGAGGACGGCCGGACGGGCGCGGGGATTCGGTTACCGGCGCCAGGAGAAAACCCATATGGTCGCCTCCCTCGAAACGATCGAGTACCCGTCCGACGAACCACGCCCAGGCATCATCCAGCACCGGTGCATCACCGTCCCGTGGCCGCCACCCGACACGGTCGAACTTGTCGACGTGGTCACCGGTCTCGCCGCCGAACAGAGCGGCCAGTGCTTCGTCCTCACGGCGCACCAGGTGTACACCGAGGTGTGTGGCCTGTCGCGCCACGCGGTAGGTGCGATTGGCCTTCGACAGCCAGACCACGTAGCGCACCGGGTGAATGGAACATTGCGAGGCGAAACCCACCAGGCACCCCGCCTGTTCCCCCGCTGCTGAGGCCGTCACGAGGTACATCGGGTAGTTGAGCACATCGGTGAACGTGTCGAGTTCCACAAGCCGACCGTACCCGGCCCGCCGGCGAATCGGCCTCACTCACGCGGCGGCGTAAGCGCCGTTGACGTTGTCCCGGGGCGCCGGCTGCGTCTTCCCGGCGGAGGCCTGCGGCGAAGACCCCGGCACCGCTCCGAGACCGCCCACCGGTTGTGGGCCGGCCAGGTCGCCGATGCGAGCATCAGCACCGTCCGGCCGGCGCCGCTGGGCGAGCGGACTACCAGCGGGACACACCGCTGATAGCCGTTCTCCGCATCCGGCCGGAGCGGATACGTGCACTCCGGCCGGATGCCGGCGTGGAACAGGGACCGGATGCGTCCAGCCCGCCTGAACCGTTCGGGTGCCGGAGAGCAGGCGCGGCTGCCCTGGGCGTGGCCGGGAATGCCGCCAGATCTCCGGACCAGCGCCGCCTGCGCTCCGCCGTACCGGCCGGCCCGGTAGGCCGACACCCGGAACCCCGGCGCGGTGGTCGACACGTACGGCCGGAACGTCTCTCCCGGCCGGACACTCACCTTGTCGGTGCAACCCTGAACGGCCTCGGGTGGACCGGTCGAACGGATAGGCCAGTCCCACGGTCGTTCACCGGCGCGTCCGGTGCGTCGCGCCCGGATACGCCATCCCGGCGATCGTGAACCCGAGCCGAGTCCCTGGAGACCCGCGCGGGCCGGAAGGCGGATCGGACGAGCAGCTGCGCCCAGGACCGGCTCGGATTCCGACGACGTCGGTCACCGGCCGTCCGGGTGATGCGCGGCCTGTCGCAATGCCCCAACCGTGGCCGTTGACACGCCCGCCCGCGCCACCCGATCGCGGCGCACCGCCCGCACCGCCCGCACCGCTCGTGGGCTCAGGCGACGTCGGTCCGCGATGTGACCGACCGGCCGCCGCCTTTCGATGTCGTCCCAGCTGCCGAAGCGGAAAGCCGCGGTGGCCCCCACTCTCTGCCCGGCCACGGTCTGCTCGGCCACTGTCCGGCTCTCGGCTATCTCAGATGTCATGCGTCTCAGGATGGCCCCGGGACGACGAACGCGCCCGGCGGCCCGAGCGACGGCCGGCCGCCACCCCGTCGTCGTGTTGCCGGCGCGTTCAGCCGCCGTCCGTCGTCGCGACCGCGCTGTCCAGGTCCCGGTGGATGACGCGGGAAGCTCCCTCGATGGTGGAGACGCCGTAACCCATGGTGTGGTTGTCCTGGGAGAGAACCGCCATCCCGTAGTCGTGGCCACCGCCGGTGAAGGCGCCGACACTGTGTACCCGCCACCCGTCGGTGGCGCGCTGCAGCCACCCGTTCTTGACATGCGCCGTCGCGGTGGTGGGTGCTCCGGTGGGTACGCCCCACCTCTGCTCGGGCACCACCCGTTTCATCAGGCCGAGTGCGTAGCCGCGGGCGCTCGGGCTGAGGACTGCGTTCTCCGTGGTCAGCAGCCGCATCAGGGTGACCTGGTCGGCTGCGGTGATCTGGGTGAGCCCCCAAGACCCGCCCGCCCCCGGGGTGGTCTGCCGCATCTTCGCCAGAGACAGGAAGTGCTTGACGCCGGCGACCTCGACCTCGCGCCACAGGGCGGAGGTCGAGTCGTTGTCCGACTTGGTGATCATGGCGGTGGCCAATTTCCCCTCCTTCGGCGTCAGCTTCCGGTGCGCCTCCTCGGCCCGCCGCAGCAGTGCCCCGAGGACGGTGACTTTGACGACACTGGCCGAGTCGAAGTGCTTTCCGGCGTTGAGCGTGCAGCTGGTCCCGGTGCGCCGGTCGTAGAGAGCCAGCGCCGACGTGCCGTGGCGCTTCTTGAGGGCATTCGCGATGTCCCGCGAGAGCTTGGGCGCCAGTCCCGGCTTGTTCGACGCACAGACGACCTTGGAGCCGCCGGCCACAGTGGCTGCGGCAGAGGTGTCGCTCGCGGCGGCGGGGCCCGCCGTCGTGAGCAAGGTCCCGGCGGCTACGGCAGCGGTCAGTCCGCGCAGCGCGCAGCTCGACAGCAGTGATCGGTGCATGAGGGTGAGTCCTGTTCCCACGGTGGCCTCGGGGCCTCTGGTGCCCCATCCGGCAAGGGCGTTCGGCGGGCAGCCCAGGCGCGGCCCACTGTGCGCGGCGGCTCGGATTCCCGTTCCTGGGTCGCAGCTACGGTACGGGTCTCCGTGACGAGAGCTTCGAAAAATGGGGACGAATTGTCCTATTTGACCGATGTAATGGCGTGTGATGTTCGCCAACTGTGCGCCCCGGCCGGGGAGTGTCGTCTGCGGATGCGCGGACATGCGGAGGCCGCCGAGGGCCTGTCGGAAGTGATACCCGACGCGCTGGGGGCCGGGAGTCGGATTGCCGGACGGACCGCTTGCGCGGGGGAGCAAGAAGGGCGTGTATCGGGTCCGGCTCGAGGGGTGCGGGGTCGCAAGCGTGATCGTCGGCAGGTGGACGGATAAGGAGAGCTACTGGCCCGGCGTCACCCCGGACGACACGGCGGTCGCGTTCGCGCCCGCATCCGGGCCGCAGCCATTGCTGGCCGCACAGCGCAGGCTGGACCAGTTCGGGGCACGCGTCCCCCGGGTGCTGTTGGCGGAAGCCGGTCGTCGACCCGGCGGCGCGCTGCCTTGATCCGGTTGTCGCCGCCGGCCACTTCCGCGAGGTCGCGCAGGGCCCATGCGCCTCTCGCTGGTCGCCGGTCCACTCCGACTCCCTCGACGACGCCTTCCCGACCCCTATTCCGTGAGCTTTCCCGCTTCCCATTGACGCCGGATCAGGTCCGCGAGTACCGTCGGCCGTCCGCCCTGACAACGTTGTCAGAGGTCCGAACTGATCGTCACGAACAGGGAGGGAGCGGGCATGCGTACGGGCACGCGGACGAAGAGCTACCGGAACAGAACCCTCTGCACGTTGCTGGCCGGGCTGCTGGCGATGCTGCTGGGAGCAGCGAGCCCGGCCGGCGCGGCCATGAAGCAGATGACGCCGCAGGGCAGGGCCGAGGCCGCCGCGGATGTGCTGATGCAGTCATACGATCAGGACACCGCCTGGTGGCCGTCCAGTTGGTGGAACTCGGCTGTCGCACTCACCACGATGATGGATTACATGCAGCGCACCGGGAACACCCGCCGGCTGCCCATCGTCGACCACACCTTCGAGGTCAACCGTGGTGCCTTCCCGGCCGGGGAGCGCAGCAGCGACCCGATCGATGGGGACTTCACCAGCCGCGCCATCGACGACTCCGAGTGGTGGGGCCTGGCGTGGTTGCAGGCGTACGACCTGACCGGCCAGCAGAAATACCTGAGCGAGGCGGTCACCATAGCCGACTACGTGCACGGTTACTGGGACACCAGCACGTGCGGCGGCGGGGTCTGGTGGGACCGGGAGCGGACCTACAAGAACTCCATCACCAACGGCCTGTACGTGCGACTCACCGCGGCACTGCACAACCGCATACCGGGCGATACGCTCTGGTCGGGCCGGGCGCAGACGGCTTGGACCTGGTTGGCCGGCAGCGGACTCATCAACAACTCGGGTCTGGTCAACGACGGACTGACCAACGACTGCCGCAACAACGGTGGGACCGTCTGGACGTACAACCAGGGCGCCGCGATCGGCGGTGCGTTGGAGGTCTACCGTGCCACCGGCGACCGGACCGCCCTGGCGACCGCCCGGCGCCTGGCCGACGCGGCGCTCGCTTCGCCCGACCTCGTACAGCGGGGCGTGCTCACTGAGCAGTGCGACGCCCTCGACCGGACCTGCGACGACAACGCCAAGCAGTTCAAGGGCGTTTTCATGCGCTCCATGATGGACCTGGCCGACACCACCGGCGATGGCACCTACCGCGCTTTCACCGTCCAGCAGGCGAACAGCATCTGGACCCGGGACCGGGACTCCCGGAACCGTTTGGGGCAGCGCTGGGCCGGTGCGGACCCCGCCGGTCATCCCAACGCCCATGACTGGCGTACCCAGGCCAGTGCACTGGGCGCCCTGGTCGCGGCGGTGCCCCGGCGCGCGTACCACGCCGTTGTGGCCGAGGGATAGGCCGCGGGCCCGGGGCGGCGTGCGGCTGCTGCTCGCGGAAGCCATCGACAACCAACGGAGGTATTCCATGCACGCGCGTCGTTCCCGGACCGTTCTGACCGGCGTTGTGCTCGCGGTGTTGGCTGCGGGGACGGTCTCCGCAGCCACGCCGGACCCGAGCCGGCCGGCCCCGGTGGACAGAGCGGAAGCGACGGCACGGGCCACCGCCGCATACGCCGCTCTGCAGAAGTACCTCGGCACGACCGACGGTTCCGGGCTTTTCCGCGAGCAGTACCCTGCAGCCGCCGACGACAACCCGTACTCGTACGAATGGCCGCACTCCCAGTTTCACATCGCCGCGCTCGACATCTCGGTGGTGGACCGGCGTTACGAGACGCAACTGGCCGACGTCGCCAAGTCCCAGGAGCATTACTGGAATACGGCCGGCGGAACGACCGGACTCCCGGGCTACGCCTCCTACCCCGTCTCCCCGTACGGCTCGGGCGGCGACATGTTCTACGACGACAACGAGTGGGTGGGACTGGAGAAGGTCCAGCGCTACCTGCAGGCCGGCGACCCTGCCGCGCTGTCGCGCGCCGAGCAGACCTTCGAGCTCGTCGAGTCGGGCTGGGACACCGACCCCGGCCACGCAGATCCAGGAGGCGTCTTCTGGACCCAGGCCGGATGGAGCCAGGCCCGCAACACCGTGTCCAACATGCCGGCCGCCGAACTCGGGCTCCGGCTCTATCAGATCACCGGCCGACGCAGCTATCTGGACTCGGCCGAACGGTTCTACGACTGGACCAACACCTACCTGCAGAGCCCCGACGGACTGTACTGGGACAACCTCGACCTGAAGGGCTCCATCGACAAGACCGTGTGGTCCTACAACCAGGGGGTGCCGATCGGTGTCAACGTCCTGTTCTACGAGGTAACCCACGACCGCGCGTACCTGCGCCGGGCCGAGCGGGTCGCCGAGGCCGCCTACACCCACTACGTCACCGAAGGACGTCTGCTCACGCAGCCGCCCTACTTCAACTCGATCTTCTTCAAGAACCTCCTGCTGCTCGAATCGGCGACCGGCGGAAACAAGTACCTGAAGGCGATGGCCGACTACGCGGACCAGGTGTGGGCGAAGCTGCGCGACCCCGGGACCGGCCTCGTGCGGTTCGACGCCGGCGGCACCACTCAGGCCATCCAGCAGGCGGCAGTCGCGCAGATCTACGCCGTGCTCGCCTGGCCGCGCGGCAAGTGGCCGACGCTGTACTGACCGACGTGCTCGGCCGGGCGCAGACTCACTCGCGGTCCGGGTCCTCGCCCTCGGCCTGGGATGGCGTTGTGCGGGGAACCTCGGACGGCCCCGCGGTGCTCTCCGGTTCCTCCTCTTCGTCGTCGCGCTCGCCCTCGGCCTGTGACGGAGTGGATTCACTCATCGCTTTCTCCTCTCGCGCACAGAAACGGTCTTCCTCTTCTGTGAGGGACCTGCGAGTGCCCGGCCCGGGACCTCACAAACGCGTGGTCCCGAGCCGCTGAGGAGCGCGGTGGGTGCTCCGCGCCAGGCCGGCGGCTATTCCGCGCCCGGCCGCGGTTCCGCAGCACGGTCCGACGCCGGCCATACGTACGGCAGGTCGTCCGGCACCCCGGGGAACCGGCCCCGGTAGTAGTCCGGATCCTTGCGCAGCAGGGCCGACTGGTGGCTGCGGTGGAACTCCCGGGCGCCGAGCCACGGCGGGAGGTCACCGTCCACGCCGAGCCGGAGCTGGGTCCGCACCGTTGCGTCCGGCAGCCAGCTCCGGAAGTCGTTCACCAACGTGACAGCGCAGGTGTCGGCGTTCCCCAGGGCCGTCCACACCCGGCACACGTCCAGCCCGTAAAGGACCAGCGCCTCCTCGTACCCGGCCCACATGCGGACCGCCGGATGCCTGCGCCAACCGTAGCCGGGCACGGTCAGCCCGCGGAACACCTGCAGCGCCTCGACCCGCTGCTTGCCCAGCCGCCGGGGGTCGAGCGCGGTTGCTGATCGGGTGAAGTCGGGAAAGGGAAGAAATGTCTGCATGTGACGTCTCTACCCGCCGGAGCGCCTTCGGCGTCGGCTATGCGGCCTGTACGAGTTCGGCGCGGCCGAACAGGAGCGCGTAGCCGGAGGGGAGCTGGGCGAGGATCCGGTCGAGGAGGTCCGGGCCGGCGAGGCGGGCGACGACGGCCAGCACGGTTCCGGTGTCCCAGCGTGCCGTGGCGGGGGTGCCACCGGTGCGGGTGGCGAGGTCCTTGACCATGCCCCAGCCGGTGAGCGGTTCGGTGTCGGGTACCTGTCCGGCGAAGATGCGGGCGGCCTCGGAAGGAAGACGAGCGGCGAGGGCGACGCGTTCGTCGCCGGTGAGCTGACGGCCCAGTGCGGCCAGCACGGCGCGGGTGACCTCCTCTGCACGTTCGCGCGTGGGATACACGCCGTCGTAGCGGACTGTTTCCAGCATCCGGTCGAACGTCATGTCCGGCGCGGACGAGGTCTGCTCGGGTAGCGGGAGGGGAGACATCGGTGCGGTGTGCCTTTCTCGTTCCGAGGGTCGTCGGCGGTTCTGCGGACTCGGGCAGTTGCCGCCTTCGCTACTGACTTCCAAGGTTGGTGGGGCGCTGGTGGGTTCAGGTGGGGTCGGGTCGGCCGAAGAGAAGGTCGTAGCCCGGGGGGAGCTGGAGCAGGGCACGACGGGTGAGTTTTTGACCCGCCACATCAGCGGTCACGCTCAGTACGGCGCTGACGTCCCAGGTCGCGGTCTGTTCGGTGGCTCCCTCGATCCACGCCGCAGTGGCCCGCACGAACCGTTCCGGTGAAAGGGGCTCGGCGGACTGGAGCGGGTTGAGCAGGATCAGGGCGAAGGTGTCCGGTAGCCGGGCGGCCAGCTCGGCCCTGATGTCGCCCACCAGGTGGGCGCCCAGCAGGGCCAGCACGGTACGCGCCGCCCGTTCGGCTTCCTCATGGGTGCCGTATTGTCCGCGTTCCTGAACCTGGTCGAGGAACGCTTCCCATCGTAGGGTCACCGCTGCCTCCTGGCGCCGGTGCGCAGGGGAGGGCGGGCCAGAGGGAGATCACTTCCCGCCCTCCGCTGCTGCGGGGTTGTTCAGCTGCTGATCTGTGGGTGCACGGACTCTCCGCCGATGGCGATCTTCCGGGGCTTGGCGCGCTCGGCGATCGGGATCCGCAGGGTGAGGACCCCGGCGTCGTAATCGGCCCTGATGCGTTCCGTGTCCAGGGTGTCGGCCAGGACCAGTTGGCGCGAGAAGACACCCAGCGGGCGCTCGGAGAGCTCCATCTGCACGTCTTCGGCCTTGGTTTCCGGCCGGCGCTCCGCCTTGACGGTCAGCATGTTCCGCTCGACGTCGATGTCGATCGCGTCCTTGGCGACGCCCGGAAGGTCCAGAGCGATGACGTACTCCTCGCCCTCGCGGTAGGCGTCCATGGCCATCGCCGAGGGCCTGGACCAGGTCCCCGTCGTACCTGTCAGCTGCTGGGCGATCCGATCGAGTTCGCGGAACGGGTCGGTGCGCATCAACATCGCGAAACACCTCCAAAAGGTTCAGGCAGTAGCTGCCAATGCGCTTCGTCCCCGCTGTTGTAACATGTCATCGGAACGATGACAAGCTTGGCGTCATCTGGAGGGTGACATCAACGGAAGGCGACCCATGACCACATCCGAGCACTCCGACCAGGTCGGCGACCCCACCTCCTTCTTCGCTGCGTCGGCGGCACTGCGCGCCGCCGACGAGGCCCTTCGGACCGCCCGCACCCCGCAGGACGGGCCACGCCCGGAGCGCGGGCAGGCCAGCTCCGAGCAGGCCAGCTCCGAGCAGGCGCTGGCCGCCCTGCTCCTGCTGCGCGAACTGCGCGAGCAACTCGCCGGCTGGGAGGCGGGACTGATCGAAGCGGCCCGTGCGGCCGGTACCAGCTGGGCAGACCTGGCCCACCCCCTCGGCGTCGCCAGCCGACAGGCCGCCGAACGGCGCTACTTGCGCGTACGCCCCGGCCCCCCCGGCACTACCGGGGAGGAGCGGGTACAAGCCACCCGCGACCGCCGTGCCGCCGACCGCACGGTCACCGGTTGGGCCCGCGACAACGCGGCACACCTGCGCCAGCTCGCCGGCCAGATCATCGCCCTCACCGATCTCCCCGCCGGTGACCGTGGCCCCCTCACCGAAGCCCTCGCCGACAACGACGCCGCCCGCCTCCTTGCGCCCCTGCTGCACAGCCGCGCTCACCTGGAAGCCCGGAACCCCGATCTCGCGGCCCGCGTCGACACCATCGCCGGCCATACCGACGAGCTCCGCCGGGGCGACGACAGCCCTCACCGCACCTCCACAGACACGACCGGCCGGCTCGGGTGACGCGCCGGACCACCACCGAGGCAGGAGAGCAACTCTCCGGGGCCGCCTCTCCGGGTGCCCCGGAGAGGCCATACCTGTGGGACCGGCACCGTTGACCGTGGTGGGTTACGGCGTCACCGCATTGCCGCCGAAGGTCACCACGAGGTGACCGTCTGCGGCGAAGGACCACTTCAGCGCGCCGGCGTATGACGAGCACCGGGACCCGTTCGTGCCGGACCAGAACTGGTTCGAGCTGTCGGCGTCCCCCACGGTCTTGTCGTTCGACCCGTCGCTGCTGCGGCAGGATGTGTTGTTCCGGAACACCGATGTGCCTTTGTCGAAGGAGAAGTTGCGCTCAGCGTTGTCGATGCTGACGTTGTCCGATATCGACATCGTGCCGGGGTTGCTGTTGTAGGTGAATCCGTGGTGGCCGTTGTCGTAGGCGATGTCACGCCGTACGACGTGGTCGACCTTGATGTCGTCGCCGCCGAGCTTGTAGCCGTTGCGGTCGCCGCTCGCGTTCGTGGTGCCGTCGGTGAGGGTGCCGTTGCCGTAGGAGAGCGAGTCCTCGATGGTCACCGGCCCGATAGGACCGGTGGCGGTCTTGGTGTAGAGATCCCAGCCGTCATCGATGTTGTTGTGGGACACGTCGTAGCGGAAGACGTTTCCGGGGCCGGCCGTGAGCTTCGCGGCGAAGCCGTCGGCGTCCTCGCCGTCGGAGTCGGCGTTGTCGTGCGACTCCGAGCTCAGGATGAGGTTGTTCGACGGCCACTGGTTGTCGGGGGTGGAGGAGGCGATGCGCGAGATCTGCAGCCCCGAGTCGTGGTTGAAGCGCGTCACCGTGCGCTCGATGATGTTGTCGCTGCCGCCGACGAAGATCCCGTTGTCACCGGCATGTTCGACGACGATTCCGTCGACGTGCCAGTAGGAGCCGTTCACGGCGAGGCCGCGGTTCGCCGGGTCCTCGCTCATGGCCGAGAAGTTCAGCACCGGGGTCTCACCCGGGTAGGCGGTCAGTTGCGTGCGGGCACTCGATGTGCCGTTGTTGCCCGGCGGGATGGTGACCGTCTGCGCGTAGTGGTAGGTCCCGCCGCGCACGTAGATCGTTCCGCCCGGAGTGACGCGGCCGATCGCCGACGCGAGCGTCGTCGGGTCCGCCTCCGTTCCGGCAGCGCTGTCGCTGCCGTTCGGCGCCACGTACAGCGCCGTGCCGGTCTGCGGTGGGGCGCTGCTCACCTCGACGTCGAGGTAGTCGATGTTGGCCAGTCCGGCGGAGGTGGTGGGGCTGAGCCTGATGGTGTTGCTGCCCGACTTCACCGGCACCGTGACCGTCTGCGTCGCCCAGGTATTCCAGGCGCCGGTGGCTTCGAACGACGCGGAGGTGGCAGCCGATCCGTTCGCGGTGACGGCCGCGGGCCGTGCGGTGGTGGTTCCGTTGGCGTAGCGGACCTTCAGCGTCGCCGTGCCCGACGTGGCGGCGTTCACGGTCAGCTGTGCGTAGGCGCCGACCGCGTTGTTGCCGTTGCAGAACCCGTTCCCGGAGTAACCGGCCCAGTTGGAGTCGATCGTGCCGGTACAGATCGCCTGCGCGTTCTCGGCCTCATAGCGGGTGGACGCGGCCTGTGCCGTATTGCCGGACAGCGCGACGAGCGTGCCGGCCAGCAGGCTGACGCACGCGAAAGCAGGTCGTAATTGCATCGTTTGTCTCCAGGTGGTTGGGTTCGCCCCCATTCAGGGAGCGAGGGGATTGGTTCGACAGCTGGAACGAACCGGACGGCCGGACCTCGCGGGGATCCGGTGCGTAGGAAGCGCTTTCCCCGGACGCTAAGGCGTTGCCGTGGACGCGTCAATATGCGGATGCTTGATTATTATTCATGAACATGAACGACGTCCGGGCCGCGCATAGAGAAGCTCCCGGTGCTCCCCGGGATATCGCGGCGTCATCGGGTACTCGGCCCGGGTCCGGTCCTGTACACCCTGCTCGGTAGGCCGGCATCCGGAGACGCTGGAGGTGCATCGTGACCAGCGCAAGTGACCCGGCGGCCCATGCCGGCGGGGTGGATGCGGCGCTCGTCGAAACGGTGCGCCGGACCGGGGCTTCCATCGGTGCGCTCTTTCTGCTCGACCCGGCCGAGAACGTCCTGCGCCTCGAGGTACTGTCCGGGGCGCCGGTGGAGTTCGCCGCTCCATGGGGCCGAGTGCCGGTGGGGGGCCCGGCTCCGGTGGCCGAGGCGATCCGGGAGAATCGGCTTGTCTGGGTGGGCAGTCAGGAGGAGATGGCGCGGTCCTATCCACGCACGGCCATGGCACTGCCCTACCCGTTCGCGCTGGCCGCCGCACCCGTGACGGGCATCCGGCAGTGGGGTTCTCTGCTGCTGCTGTGGCCGGCCACCCGTCCACCGAACATGACGCGGCGGGAGCAAGGTCATGTCGCCGCCAGCTGCCGAATGCTGGCTCGGACGCTTGAGGAAGCCGTTGAGGCCGGGATGTTCCCGTTCCCGGGCGGCCGACCACGGGCGCTTCCCGTCGAGACCGGCGGCCCGGTCTCCGGGCCCGCGCTGGCCGCCGCCGACTTCGCCGAGCGCCTGCCCGGCGGTTGTTGTGCGCTCGACCTCGAGGGGCGCATCACCTTTCTCAGTTCCCGCGGCGCCGGGCTGTTGGGCCGCGAGGCCGGTCAGTTGCTGGGGACGCTGCCGTGGCAGTCGTTGCCCTGGCTCGACGACCCCACCTACGAGGACCGCTACCGCGCCGCCGTCATCAGCCGCGAGCCCGTTGCGTTCGCTGCTTGCCGGCCACCGGACCGGTGGCTGGACTTCCACCTCTACCCGGACGCCAGCGGCATCAGCATCCAGATCATTCCCACCGGCGCCCAGCCCCCGCCCAGACCGGCTGCCCGGCTGTCCACGCACACCGCCACGCCGGCCCGCGCGGGGCAGCTCTACCAACTGATGCACCTGGCCGCGGCCTTGACCGAGGTCGTCGGCGTCCAGGACGTGGTGGATCTCATCGCCGACCAGATCATGCCCGCCTTCGGCGCCCAGGGCCTGGTCCTGTCCGCCGCGGAGGCCGGCCGGCTACGGATCACCGGTCACCGCGGCTACCCCTCCCGGGCCATCGAGCGCCTCGACGGCCTCCCCGTCGACACCGGTTTCACGCCCGCCGGGCAAGCTCTCACCAGCGGTATCCCTTCGTTCTTCGCGGAGCCGCAGGAAATGCAGCGGAGCTACCCGGACGCTCCGCTGGTCAGCGGTAAGCAAGCCTGGGCCTTCCTGCCGCTGAACATCTCGGGACGGCCGGTCGGCTGCTGCGTCCTGTCCTACGAGCACCCGCACACGTTCTCCGCCGAAGAACGCGCCGTCATGACCGCGCTCGCCGGGCTCATCGCCCAGGCACTCGACCGTGCCCGCCTGTACGACACCAAGCATCAGCTCGCCCATGGTCTTCAGCAGGCACTTCTGCCGCACACCCTTCCCGGCATCCCCGACCTGCACGTCGCCGCGCGTTACCTGCCCGCCACCCGCGGCATGGAAATCGGCGGCGACTTCTACGACCTCATCCGACTCGGTGGCACCGCCGCCGCGGCCGTTATCGGAGACGTCCAGGGGCACAATGCGGCCGCTGCCGCGCTCATGGGCCAGGTGCGCACCGGGGTCCACGCCCACGCCACCCTGGGAACACCGCCCGACCAGGTCCTCGCCAGGACCAACCGCCTCCTCATCGACCTCGACCCCGGTCTGTTCACCAGCTGCCTCTACGCCCATCTCGACTTCGACCGCCGGCGCGTCTGCGTCGCCAGCGCCGGACACCCGCCGCCACTCGTGCGCCTGCCGGACCGCCGCACGTTCCCCCTTGACGTCACACCTGGGCCACTGCTGGGCATCGAGCCCGGCGCCACCTATCCGGTCACCGAGATCCCGTTCACGCCGGGACTTCTGCTCGCCTTCTACACCGACGGTCTCGTCGAAACCCCGGGAATCGATCTCGACGATTCCATCGCAGACCTTGCACGCCGTCTCGCACGCGCCGACGACCGGGATCTGTACCTCCTCATCGACTCCCTGCTGGAGCAGGTACGTCCCGCCCGGCAGCGCGCCGACGACCTGGCCTTCCTCGTCCTGCAGAGCAGAACGCACGCGAGCGGACCCCGAAGGTGACGAAGCGGTCAGCGGCTTGCTGTCGCCGGTGCATCGATCAGTGCACCGGCGAGGCCCAGGGCCCCCTCCACGGCAATGTCCTGCTGGCCACCGACGCGGTTTCGGCTCAGCACGCGAGGCTGCCCCGGCTCATGGGGCATGCTGGCAAAGGAAGATCGGGTGGCAGCCGGTGGAGCGGTGAACGGGCTGTGCGACCGGGAGTGAGCGGGTCCTCTCAGGAGGGGGGCCGCCCAGCGAAAGGGAACGTTCATGGACGAGCAGGGCGAGCACTTCGACGTCGTCGTACTCGGAGCAGGTCCGGGCGGCTATGTCGCCGCCGTTCGCGCGGCTCAGTTGGGCAAGCGGGTCGCGGTTGTCGAGGAGAAGTACTGGGGCGGCGTCTGTCTGAACGTGGGCTGCATCCCCAGCAAGGCCCTGCTGCGTAATGCCGAGCTGGCGCACATCTTCACGCGCGAGGCGAAGACCTTCGGCATCAAGGTGGAGGGGCAGGTCTCCTTCGACTACGGCGAAGCGCACCGCCGCAGCCGTAAGGTGGCGGACGGCCGGGTCAAAGGCGTCCACTTCCTGATGAAGAAGAACAAGATCACGGAGATCAGCGGGCGCGGCACGTTCCGCGACCCGCACACGCTCGAGGTGGCCGACTACGACGGCAACACCCGCACGATCGGCTTCGATCACTGCATCGTCGCCACCGGCGCGACGCCGAAGCTACTGCCCGGCACCCGCCGGACCTCGCGCGTGGTGACGTTCGAGGAGCAGATCCTCGCGGATGAGCTCCCGCAGTCCATCGTGATCGCTGGTGCCGGTGCGATCGGTGTCGAGTTCGCGTATGTCCTGCACAACTACGGCGTGAAGGTGACGATCGTCGAGTTCCTGGACCGTGCAGCGCCTCTGGAGGACGCCGAGGTGTCCGCCGAACTCGCCAAGCAGTACCGGAAGTTGGGTATCGACGTCCTCACCTCGACCCGGGTCGAGTCGATCGACGAATCGGGTCCGCAGGTCCGTGTGACGGTCACCGGCAAGGACGGCTCCCAGCAGGTCCTGGAGGCCGAGAAGGTGCTCCAGGCGATCGGCTTCGCCCCGAACGTCACCGGCTACGGTCTGGAGAAGACCGGTGTGCGGGTCACCGAGCGCGGTGCGATCGAGGTGGACGGTCGCTGCCGCACCTCCGTGCCGCACATCTACGCCATTGGTGACGTCACCGCGAAGCTGATGCTCGCGCACGCGGCAGAGGCGATGGGCGTGGTCGCCGCGGAGACGATCGCGGATGCGGAGACCATGGAGCTGGACTACGCGATGATTCCGCGAGCCACCTTCTGCCAGCCGCAGATCGCCAGTTTCGGCTATACGGAGGCGCAGGCGAGGGAGAAGGGCTTCGACGTCCAGGTGGCGAAGTTCCCATTCACCGCGAACGGCAAGGCGCACGGCCTGGGTGATGCGAGTGGCTTCGTGAAGCTGATCAGCGACGGCAGGTACGGCGAGCTGATCGGCGGTCACCTGATCGGCCCGGACGTCACCGAACTGCTGCCCGAGCTGACCCTGGCCCAGCAATGGGACCTCACCGTCCACGAGGTCGCCCGCAATGTCCACGCCCATCCGACCCTGGGTGAGGCTGTGAAGGAGGCCGTGCACGGCCTCGCCGGACACATGATCAACATGTGACGAGGGCGATCGAGGCGATGGCGTCCCCTAGGAACGGGGAAGGTGATCGCCGGCGGACCGGCGGACCGGCGGGGTCCGCCGGACCCCGCGGCGGCGGTCTGGCAGCCGGGCGGGCCGACGGGCCGCCACGGGGGTTGCGGTGCGGCTCAGCGCACCCGTCCGCGTGGTTTCAGTGGTACGGGCGGGAGCTCCGGGGCAGGCAGCCGACCGCCGTCGTAGCCATGCACCTCGCCGAAGCGAGTCCCGGACATCCAGTCCGAACGAGCCCGTGCGATCTCTTCGTGGGAGCGGCCGACGAAGTTCCACCACATGACGATCTCCTCCTCGAACGGCTCGCCGCCCAGCAGCATCAGCCCGGCGTCCGACCTGGCGCGCAACGGCAGTTCCGTGCGGCCGCAGCCGAGGTAGAGCATCGAGCCGGGTTCCAGCGGCACACCGTCGGCGGACGCCTCGCCGGACATCGCGAGGACCGCGTACTCGAAGTCGGGTTCGAGCGGCAGGGCGGTTGCCGCTCCGGCGGAGAGGGACAGATCGGCGCCGACGAGCGGGCTGTACGTCGTGCCGGGGGAACGGGACCCGTCGAGCTCGCCGAGGATCACGGTTGCCGTGAGGCCCGGGGCGATGACGGTGGGCAGTGCGCTGTGGTGCTCGAAACGCGGCTCGACGTTGCGGTGCTGGTCGGGGAGCGCGACCCACAGCTGTGCGCCGTGCAGCAGACGGGGGTGCGGACGGGGACTCTCCTCGGAGTGGCTGATGGCCCGGCCCGAGGTCATCAGACCCAGCTCGCGCGGGCGCACCGTCTGCAGGCTGCCCAGACTGTCCCGGTGCAGCACCTCTCCGTCGTGCAGCCAGCTCACCGTCTGCAGGCCCGTGTGCGGGTGGGGCGGTACCTGCATTCCCGGCTCGTCCGCGATGTCGTCGGGGCCGTAGTGATCGACGAACGCCCATGCGCCGACCATGCGCCGGCCGAGATTGGGGAGCAGCCTGCGTACCTCGGTCGATTCGCCGAGCTTGACCTGTCGGGGACTGAGAAGTTCACGTACCGGTTCGGCCGCGACGAACCCACGGCCACCGCAGACGGAGAGCGTCGCCGGGCGCTCGAGATTGCTCATGCCACCCAATCTAATCCAGCGCGCCCCGGCGCTGCCCGAGCAGCGCCGCGATCCGTGCCGCGCACCGGAGAACCCCTGCATGAATCGATTCATAACCGTGCTACGGCGGCGGATTGTTCCGTAGCCGATCAGGGGATCTGCAAGGCGTCTCATTTTCTGCTGGTCTACCCATTGACGTGTGGCAACCGGCGGCCCTAGCTTCCGTGCCATCGGGTTTGAAACCTTTCATGTCTACGAGGCGCTCGCCGTCCGTCACCGAGGAGCTTCCATGACCCACTCCGACCCGGACGCGGCCCCCGCTCCGGTGCTTGCGCTGGAGGACGTCTCCAAGTCCTTCGGAGCGGTCCGGGCCCTGCAGGACGTCTCGCTGCGCCTGTTCGCCGGTGAGGCTCACGCGCTGGCGGGGGAGAACGGAGCCGGCAAATCCACCCTCATCAAGGTCCTCGCCGGCGTTCACCGGACGGACTCGGGCCGGGTACTGCTCGACGGCGAACCCGTCGACTTCCACAGCCCCGCCGACGCCCGTGACGCCGGCGTCGCTGTCATTTACCAGGAGCCGACGCTCTTTCCGGATCTGTCCATCGCCGAGAACATCTTCATGGGCCGTCAGCCGCGCCAGTCGCTGCGCCGCATCGACCGCAGGGCCGTGCATGCGGCGACGGTCGCGCTGATGCGCAGGCTCGGTGTAGGGCTCGACCCGGACCGGCCCGCGCGCGGGCTGTCCATCGCCGACCAGCAGATCGTGGAGATCGCCAAGGCGCTCTCCTTCGACGCCCGGGTGCTGATCATGGACGAGCCGACCGCCGCGCTCACCGGCAGCGAAGCGGCCCGGCTCTTCTCGGTCGTCGAGACGCTGCGGGCCGAGGGGGCGGCCGTGCTGTTCATATCGCACCGCCTCGAGGAGATGTTCCGGCTCTGCCGGCGGGTCACCACGCTGCGGGACGGCCGGCTGGTGGCCACCGAACTACTGGCGGGCCTGACCGAGGACGATCTCGTACGGCGGATGGTCGGCCGCGAGCTCGGAGACCTCTATCCGAAGGAGCGGACCTCGCCAGGCGAAACCGCCCTGTCCGTCAGCCGGCTGACCCGCGAGGGCGTCTTCCGCGACATCAGCTTCGAGGTGCGCCGGGGCGAAATCGTCGCCCTGGCCGGACTGGTGGGCGCAGGCCGCAGCGAAGTCGTGCAGGCGGTTTTCGGGGTCGACCGGGCGGACGTGGGCGAGGTGACCGTCAACGGACGGAAACTTCCCGCCGGTTCGCCCACCGCGGCGATGGACGCCGGGATCGCGCTCGTCCCCGAGGACCGGCGCCAGCGCGGCCTGGTCATGGAGATGTCGATCGAGCGCAACATCGGGCTCACCGGGTTGGGCGACCTCGGCCGCGGTGGCCTGGTCCGCCGCACCCTCGAGTCGGCGCGGGCCGCCGACTGGGCGGTGAAGCTGCAACTCAAGTACAACAAGCTCGGCGACAGCGTCGGAGTGCTCTCCGGCGGAAACCAGCAGAAGGTCGTCCTCGCCAAATGGCTCGCCACCGAGCCGAAGATCCTGATCGTCGACGAGCCGACCCGCGGCATCGACGTGGGTACCAAGGCAGAGGTCCACCGGCTGCTCTCGTCGCTCGCCGCGGAGGGCCTCGCCGTGCTGATGGTCTCCTCCGATCTGCCCGAAGTCCTCGGTATGGCGGACCGGGTGCTGGTGATGCGCGAGGGCCGGCTGGTTGCCGAGATACCGCGTGCCGATGCGACCGAGGAAGCGGTGATGTCCGCGGCGGCGGGCCGCGGCGGACAGGAGAACGAGGCGGCATGACCACCACACTCGAGAAGCCCGCGCCGGCGCGGGACAGCGCACGCTCGTTCATGGACACCGTCTTCCGGGCCCGCGAGCTCAGCATCGGCGGCGCACTCGCCCTGCTGATCCTCGGCACCTGGATCGCCAACCCCGGCTTCCTCGACGACCAGGGCATCAAGGACCTGCTGCTCAACTCGTCGATCCTGGTGCTGCTGGCGGTCGGCCAGTCGGTCGTCGTCATCACCCGCAACATCGATCTCTCGGTCGGTTCGGTCACCGGGCTGACCGCCTTCGCCTGCGGCCACTTCGTCTCCGGGACGGACCGCAGCGCCCTCACCGTCGTGCTGCTCGGTCTCGGCCTCGGAGTCGTCTGCGGCTTGGTGAGCGGCGCGCTCGTCAGCTTCGGACGGGTGCCCGCACTGGTCGTCACCCTCGGCATGCTCTACGTCATCCAGGGTGTCGACCACGCCTGGGCACACGGCGAGCAGATCAACGCCGTGAACGTGCCCGACGGCGTGCTCGCCCTCGGCACCGGAAGCATTCTCGGCATCCCCTATCTGCCGCTGATCTCGGCCGCTGTCCTGGTGGCCACCGGCTACTTCCTGCGGACCTACCGCACTGGGCGCGAGCTCTACGCCATCGGATCGAACCCCGAGGCGGCCCGACTGGCCGGCATTCCGATCCGCCGCCGGATCCTGGCCGCCTACGCCTTCTCCGGTGCGGTGGCCGGATTCGCCGGGGCGCTGTGGCTGGCCCGCTTCGGTACGGTCGTCGCCGACGCGGCCAGCGGCTGGGAGCTGACCGTGGTGAGCGCCGTGGTGGTCGGCGGTGTCGCGATCACCGGCGGCACCGGGGCGGTCTGGGGAGCGGCGCTCGGCGCGCTGCTGCTCACCACCATCGGCAGTGCGCTGGTCGTGCTGAAGGTCGACTCCTTCTGGCAGCAGGCCATCACCGGCATGTTGCTGCTCGCGGCCATCACCACCGACCGCATCGTGCAGGTGCGCACCACCGGCGCCCTGAGGAAGAGGAGCAGGCGATGACCGCGCTCACCAAATACGTCCGCTGGGACACCGTCGTCACCGTGCTGCTGGTGGCGGTCTTCCTCGCCGGTGCGGGAAGCACCGACGGCTTCGCCGACACGTCGAACCTCTCCGCCGCGCTTGACGACACCGCCGAAATCGCCCTGATCGCCCTGCCGATGACGTTGCTGGTCGTCGCCGGGCAGGTCGACCTCTCCGTGGCGTCCATGCTCGGGCTCTCCAGCGCGCTCGCCGGATCGCTCTGGGACGCCGGCTGGGCCTTCGAGCTCATCGTGCCCGTCTGCCTGTTGGTCGGTGCGGTCGGTGGCCTGCTGAACGGCTGGCTGGTCACCCGCATCGGGCTGCCCTCCCTGGCGGTCACCATCGGCACCCTCACCCTCTACCGCGGCCTCGCGTCCGTGGTGCTCGGCGACAAGGCGGTGGCCGACTTCCCCGATACGTACGCCCAGTGGGCGGCCTACACCAGGACGGTCCCCGGCACCTTCGTCCCGTATCCGATCGCGCTGTTCATCGTGCTCGCGGTGATCGCCGCAGTCGTACTGCACTGCACCGGTTTCGGGCGTTCGCTGTTCGCCATCGGGGCCCAGGAGGACGCGGCGTACTTCGCGGGCATCCGGGTCAAGCGGATCAAGATCGCGCTCTTCGCGGTCTCCGGCCTCGTCGCGTCCTTCGCCGGAATCGTCTACACCCTCCGCTACGGAAGCGCCCGCGCCGACAACGGGATCGGCCTGGAGCTCGTGGTGATCGCCTCCGTCCTCCTCGGCGGGGTCGACTTCGACGGCGGCAAGGGCACACTCGGCGGCGCCGTGGCCGGAGTTCTGCTGATCGGGCTGCTGGGCAACCTGCTGACGCTGAACGATGTGTCCAACGAGGTTCAGGTGATCGTCACCGGACTGCTGCTCATCGCGTCTGTGCTCACCCCACGGGTGATCAGCGCGGTCTCCGAGCGCCGCCAACTCCCCGACCAGTCCCCGTTCTGACCAGAGAGGCCCGTTACGTCATGAACCTGCGCACCCGCACGCTGGCCGCCACCGCCGCGGTCTGCTGCCTCGCCCTCGCGGGATGTTCCGGCACCACCAAGGACTCCACCAAGAACGACGACAAGCCCACTGCGAGCGCCGCGAAGGCGAACCCGGACGCAGCGCTGAAGAAGGGCCTCAAACTGGCCTTCCTGCCGAAGCAGATCAACAATCCGTACGAGCAGATCGTGGACAACGCGGGGATCGCCGCCGCCAAGGAGTTCGGGTCCACCGGCAAGGAGGTCGGCCCCTCCGACGCCAAGGCCTCCTCCCAGGTCTCGTACATCAACACGCTCACCCAGCAGCGTCAGGACGCCATCCTCATCGCGGCCAACGACCCCAATGCGGTGTGCGGCCCGCTCAAGCAGGCCATGAAGCAGAACATCAAGGTCGTCGCCTATGACTCCGACACCGCCAAGGACTGCCGGCAGATCTTCATCAACCAGGCCAGTTCCGAGCAGATCGGCCGCAGCCAGGTCCAGCACATCGCGAAACAGCTGAACTACCAGGGTCAGATCGCGATTCTCTCGGCCACCCAGAACGCGACCAATCAGAACACCTGGATCTCCTTCATGAAGGACGAGCTGAAGAAGCCGGCCTACAAGAACATGAAGCTGGTGAAGGTCGCCTACGGGGACGACGACGACCAGAAGTCCTTCCAGGAGACCCAGGGTTTGCTCAAGGCCTATCCGAAACTGAAGGGCATCATCTCGCCCACCACGGTCGGTATCGCCGCCGCCGCGCGATACATCAGCACCTCCTCGTACAAGGGCAAGGTGGTGGTCAACGGCCTGGGCACGCCCAACCAGATGCGTAAGTACGTCAAGGACGGCACCGTGGCCCAGTTCTCGCTGTGGGACCCCAAGAAGCTGGGCAAGCTCGCCTCGTACGCGGCCGCCGCCCTCGCCTCTGGGCAGATCACCGGCGCGGAGGGGGAGAAGTTCAAGGCCGGCGACCTCGGTGAGTTCACCGTGCGGGCTGCCGGCGAGGTCATTCTCGGCCCGCCCACCGTCTTCGACAAGAAGAACATCGACCAGTTCAACTTCTGACGACGAGCCGGCAGGACGAGCCGGCACGCCGAGCCGGCAGGACGGAGGCATCACGGCATGGCCGTACGGACACCCGGCGTGGCCGGCCGCCCGAGAATCGGGCTGGTCGCCGGCGGACTCGGCGCGTACTGGCCACAGTTCCCGGGACTTCTGCCGCAGTTGCGGAGCTCGGCCGCCCGGGTGGCCGAGCGGCTGCGGGGTTACGACGCGGACGTGGTCGACGTCGGGTTCATCTCCGACGCGCGGGAGGGCGCCGAAGCGGCGGAGACGCTGCGTGCTGCGGGCTGCGATCTCATCGTCGGTTTCCTCACCACGTACATGACCGCCACCATGCTGGTGCCGGTCGCCCAGCGCACCGGCGCACCCGTGCTGCTGATCAATCTGCAGCCCACCGAGGCGATGGATCACGCCTCCTTCGGCACCGGGGACTGGCTGGCCTACTGCGGCGCCTGTCCGTTGCCGGAGATGGCCAACGCCTTCGAGCGCGTCGGGGTCGGCTTCCGCTCGGTCTCCGGCCATCTGGACGACGAGCGGGCCTGGGAGCGGATCGGCCGCTGGGTCAGGGCGGCCGGGGTGCGGTCCGTGCTGCGCCGGGGCCGACACGGTCTGCTCGGGCATCTGTACCCGGGCATGTACGACGTTTCCACGGATCTCACCATGGTGCCCGGGCACCTCGGAGGGCATGTCGAGGTGCTCGAGATCGACGATCTGCGGGTCCGGGTCGAGCAGACCGGCGACCGGGAGACCGAGAGCAGACTCGCAGAGGCGCGCGAGCTTTTCGAGATCGCCGATTCGGTGGTGACCGAGGACCTCGTCTGGGCAGCCAGGGTCGCCGCGGGCCTGGACCGGCTGGTCGCGGACTTCGGCCTCGACTCCCTCGCGTACTACCATCGCGGTCTCGACGGCGACATCCACGAACGCCTGGGAGCCGGCCTCATCCTCGGTGCCTCGCTGCTCACCGCGCGCGGAGTGCCGGCCTGTGGCGAGTACGAACTGCGGACCTCGCTCGCCATGCTGATCACGGGCCGGCTCGGGGCGGGTGGTTCCTTCACCGAACTCCAGGCGCTGAACTTCCGGGACGGTGTGGTCGAGATGGGCCACGACGGCCCGGGGCACCTGGCGATCAGCGCGGGCCGTCCGGTGCTACGTGGCCTCGGTGTCTTCCACGGCAAGCGCGGCTGGGGCGTCTCGGTCGAGTTCGACGTCCGGCACGGGCCGGTCACCCTGGTGGGGCTGGGCCAGAGTCGTGACGGCCGGTACCGGATCGTCGCCGCCGAGGGCGAGGTCGTGGGCGGACCGCTGCTGCGGATCGGCAACACCACTTCGCGGGTCGATTTCGGGGCCGATCCGGGGGAGTGGACCGACGCCTGGAGCGCGAGCGGTGTCGGGCACCACTGGGCGCTGGCCACCGGGAAGTTGCTGCCGGACCTGCGGGCGGTGGCCGACCTGACCGGTCTCGACCTGGTGGAGGTCACTGTCTGACCCGTCCTGGTGATGGTGGACGATGAGGGGCGTCCAGCCGTACGACCAGGAGCCCCCGTGACCAGCTACCGCCAGCCCGGCCTCGTCCTCACCGACCACCGCTTCCGGGTGCCCCTGGACCACGCGCGGCCGGGCGGCGAACAGATCGAGCTGTACGCCCGTGAGGTCGTCGCCTCCGGCAAGGGCGCCTCCGACCGGGCGGGGCTGCCGTGGTTGCTGTATCTGCAGGGTGGCCCAGGCTTCGGCGCCAACCGGTTCACCGGCAAGCAGGCCTGGCTGGGGCGGGCGGTACAGGATTTCCGGGTGCTGCTGCTCGACCAGCGCGGCACCGGTGCCTCCACGCCCGCCAACCGCCAGACGCTGCCGCTGCGCGGCGGCCCTCGGGAGCAGGCCGACTACCTGGCGCACTTCCGGGCCGATTCCATCGTCCGCGACTGCGAGCTCATCAGGCCGCAGCTGACCGGCGGTGCACCCTGGACCGTACTCGGTCAGAGCTTCGGCGGCTTCTGCGCCGTCCACTACCTGTCGGCGGCCCCCGAGGGGCTCACCGCCGCGCTCATCACCGGCGGTCTGCCGTCGCTCGACGCGCACGCCGATGACGTCTACCGGGCCGCGTACCCCCGTATCGCCCGGAAGACCGCTGCGCACTACACGCGCTATCCGCAGGACATCGAACGCGCCCGCGAGATCGCCGCCCACCTCCGTGCGCACCGGCCGGTGCTCAACAGCGGATACCGGCTCACCGTCGAGGCCTTCCAGTCGCTGGGCATCATGCTCGGCGCCGGCGACGGCAGCCATACCGTGCACCACCTTCTGGCGGACGCCTTCGTCCGGACGCCGCAGGGCCCGCAGTTGGCCGATGCCTTCCAGGAGCAGGTGCACGCCGCGCTGTCCTTCGCGGCGCACCCGCTGTACGCCGTGGTCCACGAGTCCATCTACGGCCAGGACACCCGCCCCACCGCATGGTCCGCCGAGCGGGTACGCGCCGAATTCCCCGCCTTCGACGCCGGCCCGGCCCTCGCCGGTGACGCGCCGCTGCCGCTCACCGGGGAGTCCGTGCACCCCTGGCACTTCGAGGTGGACCCGGCCCTGAGACCCCTCCGGGAGACCGCAGAACTGCTGGCCGCCCGTACCGACTGGGTCCCGCTGTACGACCGGGCCCGCCTGGCGGCCAATGACGTACCGGTCGCCGCCGCGATCTACCACGACGACATGTACGTCGACACCGGCCACGCCCTGCGCACCGCCCGGGCCATCCGCGGCCTGCGCACCTGGGTCACCGACGAGTACGAGCACGACGGTCTGAGGGCCGGCGGCCCGCGGGTGCTCGACCGGCTGCTGGCGTTGGTCCGCGGCGAAGTCTGACGGGACGCCACCCGAGGTCCTATCCTGCGGCCATGACAGACCCATTGGAGCCCATGCCCGCCGACTGGCAGCGCGCACTCGCCGTCGTGGCGCACCCCGACGACCTGGAGTACGGCTGCGCCGCCGCCGTCGCCACGTGGACCGACGAGGGACGCGAGGTGGCCTATGTGCTGGCCACCCGGGGTGAGGCGGGTATCGACACCATCGCACCCGCCGAGTGCGGCCCGCTGCGTGAGCGTGAGCAGCGGGCGAGTGCGGCCGTCGTCGGGGTGAACGCGGTGGAGTTCCTCGACCACCGGGACGGCGTGGTCGAGTACGGCACCGCCCTGCGCAGGGACATCGCGGCCGCCATCCGCAGGCACCGGCCCGAGCTGGTCATCACGCTCAACCACCGGGACACCTGGGGCGGGGTCGCCTGGAACACGCCGGACCATGTGGCGGTCGGCCGGGCGGTACTCGACGCGGCGGGAGACGCCGGAAACCGGTGGATCTTCTCCGAGCTGACCGCACAGGGGCTCCAGCCGTGGAACGGGGTGCGCTGGGTGGCCGTGGCGGGATCCTCCACGCCGACCCACGCGGTGGACGCGACCGCGGGGCTCGAGCGGTCGGTGCGGTCCCTGCTGGAGCACCGCAGCTATATCGAGGTACTGACCGACGAGGATCCCGAGACGTACTGCCGCGCCTTTCTGACCGGGAACGCCGAGGCCGCGGCCGGAAGCTTCGGCGGCAGGCCCGCCGTCACCTTCGAGCTCTTCCGCCGCTGAACCGAACAGTCATCCCGCCGGTCGGCCCCTCCAGCCGCACGGCCGGACAGGCGGTGGGCGGGAACGGGTTCACAACGAGGCAAGCGACCGCTTAGTATGCGCTGAGCGCAGTTCAGCCTACGGTGTGGAGGCCCGCGATGCAGGCATGGCAAGTGCACGAGAACGGCGAGCCCGGTGAGGTGATGCGGCTGGACGAGGTGCCGGAGCCCGAGGCCGGACCGGCGCAGCTCAAGCTGAAGGTCCTGGCCGCGAACATCAACTTCCCCGACGCGCTGCTCTGCCGGGGCCAGTACCAGGTCCGCCCGCCGCTTCCCTTCACCCCCGGCGTGGAGATCTGCGGCCGGACCGCGGACGGCCGGCGAGTGATCGCCAACCCGGCGCTGCCGCACGGCGGCTTCGCCGAGTACGTCGTCGTCGACGAGGCCACCCTGCTTCCCGCACCGCCGGCGCTCGACGACGCGGAAGCGGCCGCCCTGCACATCGGCTACCAGACCGGCTGGTTCGGCCTGCACCGCCGCGCCCGTCTGCAGGCGGGCGAGACCCTGCTGGTGCACGCTGCCGCGGGCGGGGTCGGCAGCGCCGCCGTACAGCTCGGCAAGGCGGCCGGCGCCACGGTCATCGGCGTCGTGGGCGGCCCTGACAAGGCGCGGACGGCGACGGAACTCGGCTGTGACCTGGTCATCGACCGGCGGTCCGAGGACATCATCGCCAAGGTGAAGGAGTTCACCGGCGGCAAGGGAGCGGACGTCGTCTACGACCCGGTCGGCGGCGACGCCTACGCCAAGTCCGCCAAGTGCGTCGCGTTCGAGGGGCGGATCGTGGTGGTCGGCTTCGCCAGCGGCGCGATCCCGAGTCCGGCACTCAATCACGCGCTCGTCAAGAACTACACGATCATGGGTTTGCACTGGGGGCTCTACGCCCAGAAGGACCCCGCGTCGATCGGCCGCTGCCACGCGGAGCTGACCGAGCTCGCCGCGCAGGGCGCCATCAAGCCGCTCGTCTCCGAGCGTGTCGCACTGAAGGACGCGGCAGCCGCCGTACAGCGTGTCGCTGACGGCGTCACCACCGGTCGCGTCGTGATCATCCCGGAAGGAGCCGCCCGATGACGGACAACGGACCTCAGCCGGACGCCGAAGACCTGCGCCGCCGTACCCGGGACCTCTTGGCGTCGCATCCCCCGGCGACCACCGGCCACAGCGACTTCCTCAGGGCCCGGTTCGACGCCGGGCTGGCCTGGGTGCACTACCCCGAAGGCCTCGGCGGACTCGGCGCGCCACGCTCGCTGCAAGCCGTCGTGGACGCCGAACTCGCCGCTGCGGACGCGCCGGACAACGACCCCCGCCGCATCGGCATCGGACTCGGCATGGCGGCGCCGACCGTCCTGCGCTACGGCACCGACGAGCAGAAGCGGCGCTTCCTGCGCCCGCTGTGGACCGGTGAAGAGGTGTGGTGTCAGCTCTTCAGCGAACCGGGTGCGGGCTCCGACCTCGCAGCGCTCGCCACCCGCGCGGTGCGCGAAGAGGGCGGCGACTGGATCGTCACCGGGCAGAAGGTCTGGACATCCAGCGCGCACCTCGCCCGGTGGGCGATCCTCATCGCGCGAACCGACCCGGACGTGCCGAAGCACCGGGGGATCACCTACTTCATCTGCGATATGACCGACCCCGGCGTCGAAGTGCGGCCACTGCGCCAGATCACCGGTGAGGCCGAGTTCAACGAGGTCTTCCTGACGGATGTCCGGATCCCCGACGCACACCGGCTCGGCCCGGTCGGTGACGGCTGGAAAGTCGCGCAGACCACCCTGATGAACGAGCGGGTCTCGATCGGCGGCGCCCGCATCCCGCGTGAGGGCGGCATGATCGGATCCGTCGCGCGGACCTGGCGCGAGCGGCCCGAGCTGCGCACCCACGACCTGCACCAGCGCCTCCTGACCCTCTGGGTGGACGCCGAGGTGGCCAGGCTCACCGCTGAACGGCTGCGCCAGCAGCTCGTCGCAGGCCAGCCGGGCCCCGAGGGCTCCGGCATGAAGCTCGCCTTCGCCCGGCTCAACCAGGAGATCAGTGGCCTCGAGGTCGAACTGCTCGGCGACGAGGGCCTGTTGTACAGCGACTGGTCCATGCGCCGTCCGGAGTACGTCGACTTCACCGGGCGCGACGCCGGTTACCGCTATCTGCGCTCGAAGGGCAACTCCATCGAGGGCGGCACCAGCGAAGTGCTGCTGAACATCGTCGCCGAACGGGTACTCGGGCTGCCGTCCGAGCCGCGCAACGACAAGGACGCCGCCTGGAAGGACCTGGCCCGATGACCGACCTGCTCTACTCCGAGACCGAGGACGACCTGCGCTCGGCGGTCCGGTCGCTGCTCGCGGACCGCGTCGACACGCCGGGCCTGCTGGTCGCGGTCGAGTCCGACACGCCCTACGACCCGCAGTTGTGGGCATCGCTCGCCGCGGACATCGGCGCGGCGGGGCTCCTGGTGCCGGAGAAGCTCGGCGGTCAGGGCGCCTCACACCGGGAGGCCGCGGTCGTGCTGGAGGAACTCGGGCGCAGCGTCGTCCCGGCGCCCTATCTCACCGGTGCGGTCATGGCGACGGAGGTGCTGCTCGGTCTCGACACGGGGAGCGCACCGGTCGCCGAACTGCTGACCCGGCTCGCCTCGGGCGAGGGCGTCGCTGTCCTCACCCTGCCGTTGACCGCAGCACCCGGCGCGGCGCAGACGCTGCTTCCCGGCCTGACCGGCGCGGTCACCGGGGTCGCCGACGCGATCGCCGCACAGGTACTGCTGGTGCCCACGCAGGAGGGGCTGTACGCGGTCGACACCCAGGCACCGGGTGTCACCGTCGAACCGCTGGTCGCGCTCGACCTCACCCGCCCCCTGGCCGCCGTCACCTTCGACCGTGCGCGGGGCAACCTCCTTGCCGACCCGGACACTTCGCTGGCCGCGGTGCGCCGGGGACTGCTGGCCGGTGCGGGACTGCTGGCGTCCGAACAGCTGGGTCTGGCCGAGTGGTGCCTGGAGGAGACCGTCAGGTACACCCGTGAGCGGCATCAGTTCAACCGAGCCGTCGGCGGGTTCCAGGCGCTCAAGCACCGGATGGCCCAGCTCTGGCTGGAAGTCGTGTCGGCCCGTGCCGCCGCCCGCAACGCGGCCGACGCCCTCGCCACCGGCAGCCCGGAGACCGAGCTCGCGGTTGCGGTCGCGCAGGCGTACTGCGGGCGGGTCGCGGTACACGCCGCCGAGGAGTGCGTCCAGCTGCACGGCGGCATCGGCATGACGTGGGAGCACCCCGCGCATCTGTATCTCAAGCGGGCCAAGTCCGACGCGGTCGCCCTGGGTTCACCCGGTGCGCACCGGACGGAGCTGGCGTCGCTGGTCGACCTGCCGGCGCCGCGATAGCGCCCGGACGACGGTCACCGTGAGTCAACACCCGTACGGCGTACAGATCTTATGCCGGCACTGGGTGTCTCCTCCGCCACACTGGCGGCCGAAAGCCGCATATCCGGTGCGGCGGAGGAGGGTGACCATGGCCATTTCGGTCTCATTGCTGCTGCTTCTGCTGGTCCTCGCGATCATCTTCCTGCGCGGCGGCGGGCTGAAGATCTCCCATGCGATCGTCTGCGCCCTGCTCGGCTTCACACTGGCGAGCACGAGCATCGCGCCGACCATCCAGCAGGCCGTCACCGGCACCGCGCGCATGGTCAGCACCATCCACCCCTGATGTTCGTGCCGACGCCTCAGTCCTCGGCCGTCCACCGCGGCCCGCCCCACTGCGCACGGGCCGCGTCCAGGGCGGCACGGTAGGTGGCGTAACCGTCCTCGTACACCCCGCGGCATGCCGGGCGCGGCTCCACTGTGCGGAACAACTGCGGCTCGGTCTCCGCCGGTTCGCCGAGGAAGAGCCGTGCCACCCGCACCGCCCCCAGCGCACCCACTTCGGTCTCGGCCGGAATACGGATCTCGCGGCCCAGGATGTCCGCGAAGAGCTGTGCCCACGGCCCGGAGCGGGTGCCACCTCCGCAGGCGGCGAGGGTCCCGGTGAGACCGGCCGTTTCCAGACAGTGGCGGGCCGCATAGCCGATGGCCTCGCAGACGGCCCGGACCGCGTCGGCGCGGGTGTGGGCGAGGCTGAGCCCGTCGAGGCGTCCGCGGGCCTCCGGGTCCACGAACGGGGCCCGCTCCCCGGCCCCGGAGAGAAAGGGCAGCGCGGTGACGCCGTGCGCCCCCGGCGGGCTGGCGCCGAGCAGCTCGTCGAGATCGGCCGTGGTGCTACCCGTGAGGGCGAGCACCCACTCGAGGGCGGCGGTGCCGACCATGGCCGGCATGGCGCGCAGCCAGCGGCCGGGAGCCGGCGTGCACAACCACATACCGGCGGGCTCCGCGGAGCCACCGGGGCCGGTGAGCGCGGAGTCGGTGAGCACCTGACAGGCCAGCGTGGTGCCGACGATCAGCAGCCCGTCGCCCACCTCACGGACGCCGCTGCCCACCGCGCAGGCCGGCAGGTCGTACGGTCCGGCGGTGACCGGCAGGCCGACGGGCAGCCCCAGCAGTTCGGCGCCCTGCGCGTCGAGAGCCAGTACCGTTCCCGGCGCGGCGGGGGCGGGCAGCAGACGCGCCTGGTCACTGATGCCGCACGCGGCCAGCGCCTCGGTGGAGTAGGAGCGGGTGACGGGGTTGAGGAACGGCAGCGTGGCATCGGACGCGTCCACACTGACCTGGCCGGTGAGCCGCTGGGCGACGGCGTCCACGCAGTAGCCGGCGGTAGCAGCACGTGCCAGGGTTTCCGGCTCGTGTTCCTGCAGGTGCGCGAGGAGCGGGGCGTGGCAGCCCGGGAACATGCCGGAGCCGGTGCGCCGGTACACCTCCTGGACGGTGCCGTCCGCCAACCAGCCCGCCACCCGTTCGGAGGCCCGGCCGTCCATCCAGGAGATGGCGGGGCGGACCGCCCGGCCGTCGGCGTCGCGCAGCCACAAGCCGTCGCCCTGACCGGTGAGAGCCAGTGCCGCGGGGGGCCCGCCCAGTGCGGCCGCGGTCTCCCGCACCACCTCGACGACCGTGCGTACGACGTCGTCGAGGTCCTGTTCCACCCGGCCGCCCGACAACTGCGTAAGCCGGCTGCGGCGGGTCGCCGAGGCCAGCTGGGTGCCCCCACTGTCGAAGGCGACGGCTTTGGTGACGGATGTCCCGACGTCGACACCGATCAGCACGCTCATGACCGCGGGCCCTCCTGGACCTCGGGGTTGGCGGGGTGCGCGAGCTTCTCCCCGCGCACGAAGCGGCCCGCCTCGGCAGCGGTGATGGCGGCGGCGCGGTGTGCGGTCTGCCGGGTGGCGCCGGCCAGATGCGGAGCGGTGACGACGTTCGGGGCCCGGTGCAACGGCCAGTCGGCGGGCGGCGGTTCGATGTCGTAGACATCCACGGCGAGGGCGCCGAGCCGGCCGCTCCTCAGCATTTCGGGCAGCGGGCCGTAGTCCAGCAGGCCACCGCGGGCCGAGTTCACCAGTACGGCCCCGCGGGGGAGCAGCGCCAGCTTTTCGGAGTCGATGAGGTGGCGGGTCTCCGGTGTGAGGCGGGCGTGCAGGCTCACCACACTGCTGCGGCGCAGCAGTTCGTCGAGAGCGACCGGTTCGACGCCGTCGGCGCGCGTCGCCGCCGGGTCGGCATAAGGGTCGCTGACCAGGACGCGGGCGCCGAAGGCCCGCAGTACCCGGGCGACGATGCGGCCGATGGCTCCATAGCCGACGAGCCCGACGGTCGCCCCGTCGAGCTCGATGCCGGCCTCGTCGTACGCGTAGAAATCACCGCGCCACTTGCCGCGCTTGAGCTCGGCGTCGGCGGTGGTGATCCGCCGCATCGCGGTGAGCATCAGCCCGATGGCGAACTCAGCGGCCGCCGGGGCGTTGCGGCCCGGCGCGAAGGAGACGGCCACGCCGTGCCGGGTGGCGGCAGGGAGGTCGACGTTGACCGGACCGCCGCGAGAGACGGCGACCAGGCGCAGAGCGGGACAGGACGCGAACACCCGTTCGGTGAAGGGTGCCATCTGGGTCACACAGATCGCGGCGCCGTCCAGCGCCTTGATGACCTCGTCCTCCGTGCCACTGGCTTCCTGGACGTCGCCGACCGGACCGAACGGCTCGTGCGGCCAGGGCAGGGTGAGTTCGGTGATCTCCTGGGCATCGCCGAGCTCGTCGAGCAGGGCGGCGCGGAGGAGGCCGGGGCGGACGAAATGATCGCCGGCGGCGAGGATACGCATCGAGCGGGCCCTTCCTCGGGTCACGGTGGTGCAGCTGGAGGAGTGCTCCCGCCTCACCACTATCATTGACATTGATAGATCTAACATCATTGTTTTGCAGAATCAATGCGCCGGCGACGCCTCCCCGCGCGGGCCGGCCGGCTGCGAGGGAGGGGATTGCGATGGCAACCCGGTTGTTGCTCGTCCGGCACGGCGAGACCGAATGGCATGCGGAGAACCGGTACGCCGGGGTCTCCGACGTCGCGCTGACCGCGAGGGGACTGCGCCAGGCGGACGAACTGGCCGGCTGGACGCGGCAGCGCGGTATCGACGCCGTGGCCTGCTCGCCGGTCAGCCGGGCGCTGCTCACCGCCCGGCCCGCCGCCCGGGCCCTCGGCCGCGAGCCCGAGGCCGTCGATGCGCTGCGCGAGGTGGACTTCGGCTGGGGAGAAGGCCGGACCATCGCGGAAATGACGGCCGAGGACCCGGAGGCCGTACGACGCTTCCGCGAGGATGCCGAGGCCGGGGCCTTCCCCGGGTCCGAGCCACCGTCCGCCGCCGCGGCGCGGGCGTCCGCCGCGCTGCGCGGCCTGGCCGGGAGGTACCCGGGAGGCACCGTGCTGGTGGTGGCCCACAACACGCTGCTGCGCATGGCGCTGTGTACGCTGCTCGGCATTCCGGTGGGCCGCTACCGGCTGGTCTTCCCCCGGCTGGACAACGCGGCCGTCACCGAGATCGAGGTCACGGGCGCCAGGACCGCGCTGTGCTCGATGAACGTCCCCGCCAGGGCGCCGCTCACCGGTGGTGCGGGAAACTTGGACGCATGACGACGACCGGCGCGGAAGCTCGCAGACAGATCATCACCGAACACGTCCTGGCGCACGGGTCGGCGAGCGGCGCCGAGTTGGCGGAGCTCACCGGGGTGAGCCTGATGACCGTGCACCGGGATCTGGACGAGCTGGCGAGGCGAGGGGTGCTGCGGCGCTTCAGGGGCGGGGTCTCCGCGCTGCCCTCCACGGTCTTCGAGTCCAACCTGGACTACCGGCTCGGGGTCAACACCGTGGAGAAGGAAGCCATCGCGAGAGCGGCTGCCGAGCTCGTCGAGCCGGGCGTCTCGGTGATGCTGGACGACTCCACGACCGCGCTCGCGCTGGCCGCCCTGCTGGTGGAGCAGACCCCGCTGACGGTGGTGACCAACGCCCGGCGGGTCATTGACCTCTTCGTGGGCCGGGACGGCATACGCCTCATTTCGCTGGGCGGGGAGTACTCCCACCCGCACGACTCCTTCCTGGGTGTCGCCTGTCTGGAGGCCATCGAGGCGCTCTCGGTGGACATGGTGCTGGTCTCCACCTCCGCGATGGACGCCCGGATGACGTATCACCAGGAGCAGGACGTGGTGCTGGTCAAGCGAGCGATGCTGGCGTCCGGGACCCGCAAGGTGCTGCTGATGGACCGCACCAAGATGGCCAGGACGGCGCTGCACCGGCTCGGCCCGGTGGAGGACTTCGACCATCTGGTGGTGGATGACCGGGTCGACGCGGAGCTGCTCACGGCGCTGCGGGAGCGCACGGACGTCCGGGTCGCTCCCACGGCCGACAGGGCCGCGACGCGGAACCGGGCTTCCTAAAGTCTTGCGTGTTAATTTCACAGAGGTCATGATGCGTTCTCGTCGCGGCTCTACGTCCGCGGGCCCATGACACCGCACTGTGGAGGCACGAGCAATGAGCGACACCGCCGCATCCGCCGCACACAAGGGACCGGTCTGGGACCGCATCGGCATCCCGCGACCGCTCCTCTTCGGCTTCGTCGGGGTCCTCATCTTCATGATCGGCGACGGCGTCGAGTCCGGGCTGATCGCCCCGTTCATCGAGGACAACGGCGCGGGCAGCGAAGTCCGGGCGAGCTATGTGATCACCGCGTACGGCGTCACAGTGATGCTCGCCTCCTGGCTGTCGGGCGCGCTGTCCGAACTGTGGGGCCCTCGGCGGGTGATGCAGATCGGCCTGGCCGTGTGGATCGTCTTCGACGCGCTCTTCCTCGCCCTCGGCGCCGCCCAGGGCAACTACGCGCTGATGCTGGTCTTCTACGGGCTGCGCGGCTTCGGCTACCCGCTCTTCGCCTTCTCCTTCCTGGTGTGGGTGACGGCCACCGCCCCGGTGGCCAGGCTCGGCGCCGCCGTCGGATGGTTCTACTTCGCATTCACCGGCGGTCTGCCCACCCTCGGATCGCTCACCGCGTCCGTCACCAACCCCCTGCTCGGAAAGTTCGGCACGCTCTGGGTCGCGCTCGGCCTGATTGCCGTGGGCGGTGCCTGCTGTCTGCTCGGGGTGCGCGAACGCACCGGGTTCTCCCGGCTCGCTCCGCCCGGGGTTCGCCCGGTCCAGTCGCTGACCCGGAGTCTCTCCATCGCCTGGACCAACCCCAAGGTCGCCGTCGGCTGCGTGGTACGCATCATCAACACCGCCCCGCAGTTCGGCCTCTGGGTCATCCTCCCGGCCTTCTTCACCGACGAGATGGGCTTCACCGACGGCGACTGGCTGCGGCTGCTGTCGATCATGTTCGCCACGAACATCTTCTTCAATCTGCTGTTCGGTGTGGTCAGCGACCGGATCGGCTGGCGAACCACCATCGGCTGGTTCGGGGCGGTCGGCTGCGCGCTCAGCGTGCTCGCCCTGTACTTCGTGCCCAAGCTGATGACCGGCAACTACTGGGTCGCGGTCGGTGTCGGCATGATCTATGGCGCCACGCTCGCGGGGTTCGTGCCGATTTCCGCGCTGATGCCGTCGTTGGCCCCGGAGAACAAGGGCGGCGCGATGGCCCTGCTGAACCTCGGCGCGGGCGGCGCGGCCTTTGTCGGTCCCGCCATTGTTTCGGTCTTCCTCGGCCCGCTCGGCCGGGACGGCGTGGTACTGATCTTCGCCGGGCTGTATGTCCTGGCCGCTGTGCTCACACTCTTCCTGAAGCTGCCCAGGGTGTCGGAGGAGGCCATCCAGCAGGGCAAGAACCTCCACGAAGCGGCCGACCCACTCACTGCCCCGGCCACCTGACCCGATGCGGGCGCGTCCCGTGTGTATCCCCCCGCCTCTGACCCATTCCGCCCGTGTCCGTGCCCGCGTCCCCGCCCGAGAGGAACCCGTCCCGCCCATGAGCCCCGCCGCCGATGCCCCCCGAACCGCCGACGCCGTGGTGGCCGGTATCGATGTGGCGACCGCCGCGGTACGCGTGCTGTGCGCCGACGCCGGCGGACGGATCCTCGCGGAGGGACGGGCGCCGCTGCCCCAGCCGGTACGCGGCGCGGGCGGCCGCAGTGAACAGGACGCCCGCAGCTGGTGGCCGGCGACGGCCGCCGCCCTTCGGCAGGCCACCGCCGCGCTGCCGGGCGGCGGCCGGGAAGTGATCGCGGTCGCGGTCTCCGCCACCTCGGGGACCCTGGTCCTGGCCACCCCGGAAGGCGAACCGGTGGGCCCAGCCTTGATGTACGACGACCGGCGGTCCGCGGACTTCAACGCCAAGGCGCAGGAACTCGGCGCAGCACGCTGGCGGGCCCTCGGCCTTTCCGTCGGGCCGACGGCGTCGCTGGGGAAGCTGGTCAGCTGCGCGGGCCGGGCGCTGCCCGGCCAACTCGTTCTGCACACCCCGGACCTGCTTGGACGCAGGCTGACCGGCCATCAGGTGGCTCTCGACTGGAGCCACGCGCTGAAGACCGGCTACGACCCCCGGGCGGGGGAGTGGGCAACCGAGATCTTCGACGCCTTCGACGTTCCCTCAGCCCTGCTGCCCGCTGTGCAGGCCCCTGGCACTCCGGTCGGCTCGGTCTCGGCCACGGCCGCGTCGGAAACAGGACTGCCCGTCGGGTGCGAGGTCCGTCTCGGCATGACCGACGGATGCGCCGGCCAGATCGCCACCGGCGCGGTGGGTCCCGGTCAGTTCGTCGGCGTGCTGGGTACCACGTACGTCCTCAAAGGCGTCACCCGTGAGCTGGTCACCGACCCGGCCGGTGCCCTCTACAGCCATCGCCATCCCGACGGCTGGTGGCTGCCGGGCGGTGCCTCCAACACCGGTGGTGAGGCGCTGGCCGCGGTGGATCAGGCCCGCCTGCCCGGCCTGGACGCGGCGGCCGGCGCCCGCGGCCCGGCCTCCTGCCTGGCCTACCCGCTGCGCCGGGAGGGCGAGCGGTTCCCGTTCGTCTCCGGTGACGCCCGCGGCTTCACCGCCGGGGCACCGCAGGACGAGGCCGACGAGCACCGGGCCGCTCTGGAGGGGGTGGCCTTCCTGGAGAGACTCGCGCTGGACCGGGTGCAGGCACTGGGCATCGAGGTGCACGGGCCGCTGCACGCGGCGGGCGGCGGTAGCCGCAGCGCCCTGTGGAGCCGCATCCGGGCCACCGTGCTCAACCGGCCGCTGCGCATCGCGGACCGGGCCGAGACCGCTTTCGGCGCGGCGCTGCTCGCCGCCGCAGGTACGCTCCACCCGGATCTGCCGGCGAGCGCGGCGGCGATGACCGGACCGGGGCGGCTCGTCGATCCGGTGCCGGCGGAGCAGGCCGCGCTCGCCGAGTCCTACCAGCGGTTCGTCGCCGAACTGAACGCCAGGGGCTGGCTCGATTTCGGCTGAAACCGGGGCGGCTACGAGCTGACGCGGCGACGGATGCCTCGCAGCACCGCCGCCGCGCCCAGGGCCGTACCGGCCAGTGCGGTTGCGGTGAGGGCGGGGTGGCGGGCCAGTTCCGTCTGCGGGGAACGTGCGGCGGCCTGGTCGTCGAAGACGCCGTGGGCTCCGTAGTCGTGCCCCCGCCGACCGTCGGCCGGCTGCCACAGATTGTTCACCCGGTCGGGTGATGCCTTGTCGCCGGTCTGCTGGGAATCGAATCCGGTGCGGGCGAGGTAGCGGTCCAGCAGGGCGGGGGCCACCCTGTTGCCCAGGATGGTCGCCACGGTGGAGGCACCGACGTAGTACTGCTTGCGGCGCGGATGATCCGCCGCGTGCACGACGGCTCGGGCGGCGACCTCCGGCTGGTAGATGGGCGGCACCGGTTGCGGGTGGTTGGGCAGCCTGGAGAGGACCCAGGAGAACTGCGGGGTGTTGACCGCCGGCATCTGTACGACGGTGATGTGCACCCGGCTCTTGCGGTGCAGGAGTTCGGTGCGGACCGACGAGGTGAAGCCGTTGACCGCGTGTTTGGCGCCGCAGTAGGCCGACTGAAGCGGGATGGACCGGTCGCCCAGCGCGGAGCCGACCTGCACGATGGATCCGGCGTTGCGGGGCAGCATGCTGTTGAGAGCGACGCGCGTGCCGTGCACGAACCCCAGGTAGGAGACCTCGGTGACGCGTTTGAACTCCTCCGGTCCGATCTCGGTGAAGGGGGCGAACACCGAGGTGAACGCCACATTGACCCACACGTCGATCGGTCCGAAGGTGCTCTCCGTCGCTTTGGCGGCGGCTTCCACCTGCGCGTAGTCGGCTACGTCGGTGGGCAGCGCGAGCGCCCGGCCGCCGGCTTCCTCGACCTCCGCCGCGGCGGCGTCCAGGCCGGCCTGTCCGCGGGCGAGCAGCGCCACGTTGGCGCCCTGCTCGGCGAACAGACGGGCCGCAGCGCGACCGATCCCGCCGCTCGCTCCGGTGATGACGACTGTCCGTTCCACTGTCATGCCTTCCATCGATACGGGAAAGGGGCGTCAGAACTCGGCACCGCCGGCCAGGTAGGCCGAACTCTCGAGCAGCAGCGCATGGACGAACGCCTGGGGGAGGTTGCCGCGCAACTGCCGCTGGGTGATGTCGTACTCCTCCGAGTACAGTCCCGATGTCGCGCACGCCTCACGGTTGCATTCGAACCAGCGCAGCGCCTCGTTCTCGTTGCCCTGCTGGTATTCGGCCATGGCCATGACGAAGCCGCAGAGCACGAATGCCCCCTCGGCTTCCTGCAACGGCCGGTCATCGTGCCGGAAGCGGTAGGCGTAATGACGGACCGCCAGGTGTTCTTTGATGGCGCGCACCGTGGCCCGGGCCCGGGGATCGTCGGCCGGCAGCAGGCCGCGCACGGGAGGGAGCAGCAGCGAAGCGTCCGGCGCCGGGTCCTCGGGCGAGCGCTGCCAGTATCCGTCGGCGTGCAGCGCGTGGGCATCGGTATCGGCAAGGATGGTGTCGGCAAGGCCGGACCAGCGCTCGGCGCGGGACCGGCCGGCTCCGGCTCCGGCCATCCTGCGGAGACCCGCGGCGCAGATCAGGCGGCTCTGCGTCCACGCCCGGTCGTTGAGTTCCCAGATGCCCGCGTCCTTCTCCTGCCACCGTTGTTCGATGCTGCTAGCGGCGATCTCCGCCGCTGCCCAGCCGTCCTCGTCGAGCCGGTCCCGGTGTGCCGCGGCTCCGAGGAGCAACAGCGCCTCCCCGAAGGCGTCGAGTTGGAATTGACGGTTGACATGGTTGCCGACCCGGTCGTAGCCGCCGGGGTAACCGGGCAGGTGGAGTTCGCGCTGGGAGGGCACCGGACCGCCGCTGATCGTGTAGGCCGGGGACAGTTTCGGACCGTCGGCGTGCAGGCGGGCCCCGACGAAGCGCACCGCATCGTCCAGCAGCGGGTGCGCTCCCGCGGCGGCCACCGCCTGGCCCGCGTAGCACTGGTCCCGGATCCAGACGTAGCGGTAGTCGTAGTTGCGTCCCTCTTCGGCACGCTCGGGCAGGCTGGTCGTCGTCGCTGCGACCATGCCACCGCCGGCCCCGGTCATGCCGCGCAGTACGGCGTACGCCTGCCGGGCGTCATTGGGCGCGATCGTGTTGTCCAGGGCGGGCACGTCGGCGTCCCACGCCTGCTCGGTGGACGCCCAGGCGCGGGCGGCTTCGACGGGCCTGCCCGTCAGCGGCTTCGTGCCGATTTCGAGCACGAGATCATGGTGGTCGCCCGCGTCGAGCGCGAGGTCCAGGAGGAATTGGGGCCCGGCGCTGTCGGTGGTGGAGATTCGGGCCTGCTGCCCGCCCGTCCAGCGCAGATACAGGTCGCCCACCCGGGCCGTCCATACCCCGCCGTCCCGTTTGGCCTCGCGCACCGGCTCGCTGCCGAACCCGCCGAGTGGGTGCAGCACCACATGGACCCGGGCCGGCGCCTCCTGGGCGGTGACCCGCCGCAATATGACGAGGCGGTCGGAAGCGCTGGGCATAGCCAGCGCTTCCCGGCACTCCACAATGCCCGTTTCGGTGATCCAGCGGCTGCGCCAGACCAGCGACCCCTCCTCATAGTGCCCGCCGGGTACGAACCGGCCCTCGGGCGTCACCGCGTAGACACCGGAGCCGCCGATGAGAGTGGAGAAGACGGCGTCGCTGTCCCAGCGCGGCGCGCACAGCCAGCAGATCTCCCCACGAGGGCCGATGAGCGCGCCGCGCTCGCCGTCGGCGATCATGGCGTAGTCACGCAGCGCCTGAGGCGGATACAGATCATGGTCGGCCTGCGGCCGCAGATTGCTCATCGTCGTCGCTCCTTCAACCGTCCGTCCCACGCTGTTCGGCCGCCGCTCATCCACGCCTGCGGCGCACGACGCCGTAAGCCAGGGCCGCGGTGGCGGCGAGCGCCGACGCGGCCCCCGCTGCGACGAGCCGGGCGTCGGACGCCGATGCCTGCGGGCGGGCCAGCAGCCGTTCCGGGTGCTCAACGGGCAGGTGCCCGTCCAGGCCCAGGGCCAGCGCCTCCGCCAGATGCATGGCCCGCCGCCCTGATCCGCCCTGCTCGATCTGGGTACGGCAGCTGAAACCGTCCGCGAGCACCAGTGCGCCGGGAGCGGTGTCGCGTACCGCGGGCAGCACCCCTTGCTCGGCGATCGTCATGGACAGGTCGTGGTGGCCTTGTTCGAATCCGAAATTCCCGGCGAGACCGCAGCACCCCTCGTCCAGCACATCGGCGTCGATACCGGCCCGCCGCATCAGTTCCCGGTCCGCGTCGTCCTTCAGCACCGCGTGCTGGTGGCAGTGCGTCTGCACGGTGGCGGAGCGCGTGAGGTTCGGCGGCTGCCAGCCGTCCGGGGCGTGGTTGAGGAGCAGTTCGGAGAAGGTCAGGAACTTCTGGGAGAGCCGCTGAACGTCCTGATCGTCGGGCATCAGCTCAGGGGCGTCCGCACGGAAGACGGCCGTGCAGGACGGTTCCAGACCGATGACGGGGGTGCCCGCCTCGATCCAGGGCCGCAGGACATCCAGGGTGCGGCGAAGAACGCGCTTCGCCGTGGCCAGCTGTCCGGTGGAGATCCAGGTGAGGGAACAGCACACCGCTTCGGTCGGCACCGCGACGCGGAATCCCGCGTCCTCCAGTACCCGCACCGCCGACTTCGCGATGTCCGGATGGAAGTAATTGCTGAAGGTGTCGGGCCACACCACGACGGTGCGCGGGTCGGCCGGGTCCGGCTCCTCGACTTGGCGCCTCTGCCACCACTGGACGAAGGACTCCTGCGCGAAGACCGGCGCCTCTCGCGCCGCCGCCACCCCGGCCAGGGCCTTCCCGGCGCGCGCGAGTCCCGGAGCCCGCAACGAAGCATTGACCAGCCGTGGAGCGAGCCGTGACAGACGTGCCCACAGCGGAAGCCAGCCCAGCGAGTAGTGCGCGGCCGGACGCAGGCGCCCGGCGTAGTGGTGGGACAGGAACTCCGCCTTGTACGTGGCCATGTCGACGCCGGTCGGGCAGTCGGATTTGCAGCCCTTGCAGGCCAGACAGAGATCGAGGGCATCCTTGACCTCGGTGGAGCGCCAGCCGTCGGTGATGGCGGAGTCCGCGTGGCCGCCCAGCATTTCGAAGAGTAGCCGGGCCCGCCCCCGGGTGGAGTGCTCCTCCTCCCCGGTCGCCCGGTACGACGGGCACATCACCCCGCCGCGGTGCGACCGGCAGTTACCGATCCCGACGCACCGCATGACCGCCCGGGTGAACGAGTGGTCGTCCTCGGGATACCCGAAGTGGGTGTCCAAGGATTCCGGCCGCCAGCTCGCTCCGAGGCGGAGGTTCTCGTCGACCGCATAGGGGGCGGTCACCTTGCCGGGGTTCATCCGATTGTCCGGGTCGAACAGCGCCTTCATCTCTCCGAACGCGCCGACCAGCCGCTCACCGAACATCCGGGTCAGCAGTTCACCGCGCGCCTGCCCGTCGCCGTGCTCGCCCGACAGCGACCCCCCGTAGGAAGCAACCAGGTCCGCTGCCCGGAAGAGGAACTCGCGGAACGCCGCGACGCCCTCCGCGTTCTTCAGCGCGAACGGAATGCGGGTGTGCACGCAACCCTGCCCGAAGTGCCCGTACAGGGAGGGGTGATCGTAGTCGAACTCGGTGAAAAGCTGCTTCAGATCGCGCAGATAGTCACCGAGCCGGTCCGGCGGTACGGCCGAATCCTCCCAGCCCTCCCAGGTCTCGCGGTCGTCCGGCGGCCTGGCGGTCACGCCGAGGCCGGCCTCCCTGGCCTTGAGCATCTTCTGCTCGCGTGCTGGATCGTCGGAGAACGCCACCGTTCCGTCGTCTTCGCTGCGTCCCAGCGCTCGCAGCAGCGCATGGCCCTGTTCGTCGACGTCGTCCTGGCTCTCGCCGCTGAACTGCACCAGCAGCCAGCTCTCCCCTTCGGGGAAGGCGGCCAGGGATTCCAGGTGGGCATGCTCCTCGCGCATCAGCTGCGCCATCCGCCCGTCCAGGGCTTCCAGCTGGGTCGGAGTGCAGTGCTCCAGGAGGCGTGGTACGTCGTCGGCTGCGGTGCAGATGTCGTCGTAACCGAGGACCACCATGGACTCGTACGGCGGAGCCGGCACCAGGTCCAGCTCGGCGTGCAGCACGGTGACGAGGGTCCCCTCGCTGCCGACCAGCGCCCGGGCGAGATGGAAGCCGTTCTCCGGCAGCAGCGAATCCAGGTTGTACCCCGAGACGCGGCGCGGGATGTCCGGGAAACCGCGCCGGACGTCGGCCATGCAGCCGTCGATGAGTGTCTTGAGGCCGCCGTAGAGCTCGCCCCGCCGTCCACCGGCCGTCACCGCATCCGCTAGCTCCTCCGGAGAGGTCGGACCGACCCACGACCGGAAACCGTCGTAGGTCAGGATCTCCAGGCGGCGCACGTTGTCGACGGTTTTGCCGTACGCCTGGGCAGACGCACCGCACGAGTTGTTGCCGACCATCCCGCCCAATGTGCAGTGACTGTGCGTGGCCGGCTTGGGACCGAACTTCAGCCGGTGTGACGCCAGCTGCCGGTTGAGCTCGTCCAGCACGAGCCCCGGCTCGACGACACAGGTCCTGCGCTCGGGATCGACCGACACCACCTTGTTGCAGTACTTCGTCCAGTCGATGACGACAGCGGTGTTCGTGCACTGGCCGCCCAGACTGGTCCCGCCTCCCCGGGAGAGCACCGGCGCGCCGAACCGAGCACAGACCGCGACCGCCTCGGCCCCCGCATCGACGCTGCGCGGGACGACCACGCCGATCGGCACCTGCCGGTAGTTCGAACCGTCCGTGACATAGGCACCCCGGCTGCCCGCGTCGAACCGCACTTCGCCGTCGACCCGCTCACGCAACACCCTCTCCAGCGCCGTGACGTCCAGCTCGGCCTGCTTGCTCGCCGCACCTTCACCGTCGGGTGATGCCTTGCGTGTCGCGGTCATGGGCACCTTCCTCGTAAGGGTCTGCCGGGTAGGGGTCTTCCGGGCCTCGCACTGTTGTGTCTCTTCGCGCGACTACCCGGCCGGATCACCGTTACGCGATCGCGCCCGTGTCGGTTCTGGGTCCTGCGGAGGACCTCAGCGTCCGACGGCCTTGGCGAGCTCTGCCTTGTTCATCCTGGACCGTCCGTCGACGCCGCGCTTCTTGGCCTCGGCGTACAGCTGGTCACGGGTCGGACCCTCGGAGCCGCTGTGTGAGCGCTCGCCGCCACGCTGGGGGGCCGATTTGCTGTCCTTGGTGGAGGTCTTCGATGCCTGCTTGGACTCGCCCGACCGGGCTCGCTCCTTGTTCACCGTTCGCGCCGCCATCTCCTTCGCGCGCTTCTCGGACGCGCCGTGCTCCTCCGCGCCTTCCTTGATGTGCTCGTACTGTCGTTCGCGCTTCGCGCTGGATCCTCGTGGCATGGCGTGATTCCTCCTTCTTTCGGGGTCGGGCATCGTCGGGCAGAAGGGCCGAAAAAAGGCCTTCGGTCAACGAGTGCCCGCTGCGGCGCAGGTATCACATCGTGCGGTGAGAACACCCCCACACCATGTGGGGCAGACGGACGAATAGCCGCTGCCTCCACATGGTCAGCCGGTCAGCTGCGGCAACACCTTGGTGCGGTAGAAGTCGAAGAATCCGCGCTGGTCCGGCCCGATCTGGTTGATGTGGACCGTGTCGAATCCGGCTTCCACGTATGTGTTCAGCACCGCGATATGGGCGTCCGCGTCATCCCCGCAGACGACGTTCTCGGCGATCCGGTCGCGGGTGACGAGTTCGTTGGCCTGCTCGAAATGGCGGGGAGTCGGAAGGATCTGCGGCAGCTCGCCCGGCAGCTGTTCGTTGGCCCACAGCCGGTGTGCCGTCCGTACAGCCTCCTCACGGTCCGTACCCCAGCACACCTTGACGCCGGCCATGACCGGCTTCGTGCCGCCGCCACTGCGCCGGAAGTGCTCGATGGACTCGGATTCGGGTGCCATGGTGATGAGCCCGTCACCGATCCGGCCTGCGACGGCCGCGGCCTGCGGGCCGAAGGCGGACACATCGATCGGGACCGGTTCGTCGGGACAGGTGTACAGGCGGGCGTTCTCCAGGGTGTAGTGCGTGCCCCGGTGGCTGCTCTGTTCGCCGGTGAACAGCATCCGCATCACCTGGACCGCCTCCTCGAGCATCTCCAGCCGCACCGATGCTTCTGGCCACGGACCACCCAGCACGTGCTCATTGAGGGCTTCGCCCGTACCCACGCCCAAGCGGAAGCGCCCCTCGAGCTGGACGGCGGCGGTGGCTGCGGCATGCGCCACCACTGCTGGATGCGTACGAATCATCGGACAGGTCACCGCTGTTTCCACCGGCAGCGATACGGCTTGGGAGAGCGCACCGATCACGGACCAGACGAAGGGGGACTCTCCCTGTTCGTCATTCCAGGGATGGAAGTGGTCAGAAATCCACAGTGAGGTGAAGCCTGCCTGTTCAGCCATCCTGGCCTGATCGACCAGGGCAGCCGGACTGTGCTCTTCGCTGGACAGAAAATAGCCGTAATCCGTCATAACTCCTCCTGCGGGCAAGGTTGCCCACCGGGTGACCGGCTGCCCGGTGCGGAAACATCCTCCCGCGCGTCGTGGTCCCGCCTTCGTCACGCGGACGAAGCCCCGCCTTCGTCACGCGGACGAATACGTTCGAACAGCCCGGGCACGCGCTCTGTCAGCCGCACATGGCGGCACGCCGGACTTCACAAGAAGTCCTGGGAGACGCGACGAGAAGTCACTGCATATGACGGGCGGAATCATGGCGACGACGGATGACAAGGACGGCGGCAATGGTCAGGAGCGCCTCGATGTCTCCACCGCAATCCGCCGCGCTGCGGCCCAACTTGCCGAATTGCTGCAGCGTGAGCCCAGTTCCGTCTCGTCGTTGAAGGCCACGGACCAGGGCTGGTCCGTGGACGTAGAGGTCGTGGAAATCGAGAAGATCCCCGACACCGCCAGCGTGATGGCTACTTACCGTGTCTCGCTCGACCCTCAGGGTCAACTCGTCGGATACGAACGCACTCGTCGGTACGCGAGGGGCCAGATCGACCGCTGATCCTCGATCGGCTCGACGCATACCGACCGGAGTCCCGCGGAGAAGATCACCAACGGTTCCAGCGGAAAGGACATTCACCATGAGCATGGTGCAGCAATCCAGTTCAGTGAGCAGCAGCGGAGGCGGCTCGGGCAATCTGTATGACGTCCTGGAGCTCATTCTTGACAGGGGGCTCGTCATCGACGCCTTTGTCCGGGTCTCCCTCGTCGGCATCGAAATACTCAAGATCGACGTGCGGGTCGTGGTAGCCAGCGTCGACACCTACCTGCGGTTCGCGGAGGCCTGCAACCGGCTGGACCTCGAATCCGGGCGCAAGGCACCGAGCCAGCTCACCGACCTGGTCGGAGAGGCGACTGAGAGCGGAGCCAAGGGCAAGTCGAAAGGGGCGCTGACCGGCGCCGTCGAGGCGTTCAGCGACTCCCTGCAGCGCGGCCGGGACGGATCGGACGAGAACGAGAAGGAAGAACGCCCCGCCCGCAAGTCCGCGTCGAGCAGTCGCCGTACTGCAAGCCGCCGAGAGGAGTAGTCCCCAGTGTCCACCTACGTCTACGCCATCACCGCAGCCGACCACCCAGTGAACCTGGCCGACGTCGCAGGCGTCGGAGAGCCGGCCGCGCGACTTCGCACGGTCAGGACGAAGGAGCTCATCGCCGTCGTCAGCGACGCACCGGCGGACCTGCGGGCCAAGCGGCGTGATCTGGTCGCGCACCAGACGGTGCTGGAGCGGCTGATGACCGACGGCGCCACGCTGCCGATGCGGTTCGGCCTCGTGGGACCCGACGACGATCAGGTGATCGCGGTCCTGGGGGAGCAGCGTGACGCCTACCTGGACCGGCTCAAGGAGGTGGCCGGGTGTCGCGAGTACAACGTCAAAGTGGCTCGGGATGAGGAGGACCTCCTGCGGGAGATCGTCTCCGAGTCCGACGAGATACGGGAGCTGAACGACAGGACCCGTCAGGACCCGGCGGCACACGACGGCAAGGTGGCTCTCGGCGAGCTCGTTTCGGCCGAGGTGCAGGCTCGCGAGGAGCGGGCGCGCCAGGAGCTCGTGGCCCGCCTGACGCGGCACGCAGCGAGGGTCTCGATCGGCGAGCCGGCCAAGACCTACTTCCTCAATGCCTCCTTCCTGGTCAGGCAGGAGGACGCGGCCACCTTCTCCCAGTCGGTGCACGAAGAAGCCGAGGAACGGGGCGACGTCTATACGTTCTCCGTGAACGGGCCGCTGCCGCCCTACAGCTTCGTCTGATCCCGTCGGCCGAGTCTGCTGGAGGGAGGGCCCTGCCATGGGCCTCATCACCAACATCCTGACGCTCCCGCTGGCACCTGTGCGCGGCACGGCCTGGGTCATCGACCAACTGCTGGTGACCGCCGAGCGGGAGTACTACGACCCGGCGCCGGTGCGCCAAGAACTGGCCGCGCTCGAGCGGGAGCTCCTGAGCGGCGGCATCGACGAGGACGAGTTCGACCGCCGCGAGGACGAGCTGCTGGACCGCCTGGAGTGGCTCGAAGCTCACTACCGGCGCCTGCAGAGCCCCACCTGACGATGCATGAGAAAGGTGACGTGAGATGAAAGGCAACGCAAAGATAGGGGTGGCCCTGGCGGGGGGCTACCTGCTGGGCCGAACCAAGAAGGCCAAGATGGCCATCGGCCTGGGCATGTTCCTGGCGGGCAAGAAGCTCAGTCTGGACCCGGCGCAGCTGGGCAGGCTGGTGGCTGACTCGCCGGCCCTCGGCCGTCTCAACGGCCAGGTGCGCAAGGAACTGGTGGAGGCCACGAAGTCGGCTGCCACCTCGGCCCTCACCCAACGCGCGACCGGACTGGCTGATTCGCTCCAGAAACGGACGCGAGCACTCGACGAACCGGATGACCGGGACGGACCGAGCGATCGCGATGAGTCGGACGACAGGGAAGAAACGGATGATTCGGCCGGGGAAAAGACCTCGTCCGGTGCCCGTCGCGCCCGCAACACGTCGGGGCGTGCCCGTAAGAGCGCGTCGGCGGCAGGCAAGTCCACTTCCGGCACGCGTAAGGCCGCCTCACGAACCCGTACGACGAAGACACGGGGAGGCCGCGATGAGTGACTCCGCTTTCGGCAAGTGGAAGGACGAGGTGGCGCGGAATCCGGCCACCGACCGGCTCAAGGAAGAGCTGCACGATTATCTGCGGGCCCGTGCCGAGCACACCGTCACGCGTCTCGGTCAGAAGCTGGGGGAGAGCGTCGGAAAGCTCGCCGAGCCCGGGCAGGCCACCGGTGGGCTGGCCGGGAGTCTGGCGAAGGGCGGACGCGCCATCAGCGAGGGCAAGTCACCGGCCCAGGCGGCGCTCTCGGTGGGGGCATCCCACCTCAAGGACACCCTCGGGGAGAAGGTCAAGGGCATGTTCGGCAAGGGTCGCAAGGGCGGCGGAGGCAAGTCCAAGAGTGTGACGATCGTCGAGGACATCGACGTGGGCGTGCCGGTGCGCGAGGCGTACGACCAGTGGACCCAGTTCCAGGAGTTCAGCACCTTCGCCAAGGGCGTCGTCAGCGTCGAGAAGGCCGACGACACCAGTAGCAACTGGAAGGTGAAGGTCGCCAAGTCCACGCGGAGTTGGAAGGCCAATGTCACCGAGCAGGTGGCCGACGAGCGGATCACGTGGACCACGGAGGGCGCGAAGGGGACAGTGAAGGGCGTAGTCACCTTCCACCGCATCACTGACAACCTGACGCGGGTACTGCTCGTCCTCGAATACTTCCCCAAGGGGCTCTTCGAGAAGACCGGCAACATATGGCGCGCACAGGGCCGCCGTGCGCGACTCGACCTCAAGCTCTACCGGAAGTTCATCATGATGCGCGGCGAGGCCACCGACGGCTGGCGCGGGGAGATCCGGGACGGCGAGGTCGTGGTGGAACACGACGACGCGGTGGAGGACGAGGAGGCACGCGCCACGGAAGACGAAGACCTCGACGAGGAATACGCCGAGGACGACGAGTTCCCCGATGAGCAGGACGACGAGGCCGAGGAGGACGCCGCCCCGGAAGCGGACGCGCAATCGGAGGCCGACGCCGAGCCGGAAGCCGAGGCCGAGGCCGAGCCGGAACCGGCACCCGAGGCCGAGGACCGGTACGAGGACGAAGAGGAAGAAGAGGAAGAAGACCGGCCGGCCCGTACCCGGCGCCGTACCGCATCGGCTCGTCGCTGATTCGAGCAGACAGCAAAGACAGGGGCTGAATTCACGTGTCCGATTCACTGGCGGGCCGTATGGGGTCCCCTTCCGGCATTTCTCCTTACGGCCAGCAGGGGTCCTCTGCCAACTTGGCAGACATCCTTGAGCGTGTCCTGGACAAGGGCATCGTCATCGCGGGCGATATCCAGATCAACCTGCTGGACATCGAGTTGCTGACCATCAAACTCAGGCTGTTGGTCGCATCCGTGGACAAGGCCAAGGAAATGGGCATCGACTGGTGGGAGCACGATCCCTCGCTCTCCTCCGGCGCCCGCCCACCGGGACAGGTGGACCGGCAGAGTGCCCCGGCAGCCGGTGAGGAACTGGTGCAGGAGAACGCCCGTCTCAAGACCGAGCTGGCCGAACTCCGCAGGGCTGCGGGGGCCGACAGCGAAGGAGAACGGCAGTGAGTACCCCTTCCCCGGCCCCCACGACCTCTGCAGCGGAGCTCTCCTACGTCTACGCCGTCGGCCGCGCCGGGACGCCCCTGGACGGCGCGGCCGATCGGGCGGCCGGTCTGGACGGTGGCAGGCTGCGCACGGTGCACGCGGACGGTCTGGTCGCATGGGTGTCGTCCGTGCCGCGGGACACCTTCAGCAGCGAGGGCATGCAGGCGCAACTGGAGGACCTGGAGCGGCTGGAGGCGATCGCCCGTACGCACCACGCGGTGGTGGAAGCCGCCTACGCGTGCGCGACGGTCCTGCCGATGCGCCTGGCGACGGTCTATCTGGATGACGCACGGGTGGCCACCATGCTGCAGGAGCGTCACCGGGAGTTCGGTGAGCTGCTCAGCCGGCTGGAAGACCACGTCGAGTTGGGCGTCAAGGTGTACGCGGACCCCCGGGAGACCGGCCGCCGGGACGCGCAAGCCCCGACCGGCACCCTCGTCCCGGCCTCGCCCGCCTCGCCCGGACGGGCCTATCTGCAGCAGCGCAGGGCGGCGCGGCGCAGCCATCAGGATGCGCACCGAGCGGCCGGCTCGCTCGCTGCCGCCGTGCCCGACCGGGTGGCCGCCCTGGTCACTGCCAGGGTCGTGCACCGGCCGCAGCAGGCAGAACTGGCCGCTGCCGCGGGTGAGAACATCGCCAATGAGGCCTACCTGGTGCCTGCGAACGGTGTGGCGGGCTTTCGCAGTGCGCTGTGCGCGCTGGCCGATGACGTGCCCGGGGTACGGATCGAGGTCACCGGCCCCTGGGCGCCGTACTCCTTCGCCACCCCACCCGCCACTGCGGCACGTACGGAGGACCCACAGTGAACGACGCGCTGCCCGCCCGTGACGTCGGCGTCGGGGGCTTCCCCGCTGCGGAGTCACCCGCAGGACGCCAGGTCGCCCTCATCGATCTGCTGGACCGTCTGCTGAACGGCGGGGCGGTCCTCACCGGCGACCTCGTCCTGTCCATCGCCGATGTCGACCTGGTGCACATCAATCTGCGTGCGGTCATCCGCTCCATCACGTCCGACGAACCCGCCCCCTGGTGAGGAGTGACATGACGACCCAGCAGCCCCGGCAGACCGGTGAAGCCGACATCGCACGGCGTCTGGGAACAGATCCCGAAACGGTGGAACGTGACCTCATCAAACTGGTGCTCACCATCGTGGAACTGCTCCGTCAACTCATGGAAAGAACCGCCCTGCACCGAGTGGACCAGGGCGACCTGAGTGACGACCAGGAGGAACGCATCGGGCTGACCCTGATGATCCTGCAGGACCGCATGTCCGAACTGTGCGAGCGCTATGGACTGACCATGGACGATCTCAACCTGGACCTGGGGCCGCTGGGTTCCCTGCTTCCCCGCAACGAGTCATGAGCGCCCGAGGGGGTCAGGGCAGTGGCGTCCCCCCTGTTGCGTTCATGATTTCGCCGGTGATGAAGCCGGCCTGCGCCGACGCCAGAAAGACGTAGGCAGGCGCCATTTCGGCCGGCTGGGCCGGGCGGCCGAGTGGGCTCTGTTTGCCGAACTTGGCGGTGTCCTCCAGCGTCGCCGGGATCAGCGGGGTCCACACCGGGCCCGGGGCGACGGCGTTCACCCGCACTCCGTCCGAGGCGACCATCTGTGCCAGGCCCTGGGTGAAGGTGACGATGGCACCCTTCGTCATCGCGTAGTCGAGCAGATGGGGGCTGGGCTTGTAGGCCTGCACCGAGGTGGTGTTGATGATGCATCCGCCGGCCGGGATGTGCGGCAGCGACATCTTGCACAGCCAGAACATGCCGTAGAGGTTGGTGTGCACCACCCGGTCGAACTGCTCGGTGGAGATGGCGCTGATGCCCTGCGGCTGCCCCATCTGATAACCGGCGTTGTTGACGAGAACGTCGATCCGTCCGAACTCCGACACCGCCTTCTCGACCAGCGACCGGCACTGTTTTTCGTCGCGGATGTCGCAGGGGACGGCCACCGCTCGACGGCCGGCCCCCTCCACGAGACGTGACGTCTCCCGCGCCTCGTCCTCCTCCTCCGGCAGGTGGGTGAAGAGAACATCGGCGCCTTCTCTCGCGTACGCGAGGGCGACGGCGCGGCCGATACCGGAGTCGCCTCCCGTGACCACGGCCTTCCGGTCCGGCAGCCGCTCGCTGCCTCGGTAGGAATCCTCCCCGTGGTCGGGTGGCGGGTCCATGGGGCCGGTCCACCCCGGATGCGGCTGGTCCTGCTGGGGGAATTCCGGCTGCGGGTGCAGATTCGTGGGGTCCTGAGGGGGACCGGCTGCGTTCGACACCTCTGTTCCTTCCGTTGGGTTCCGAATTCTTCTCGCGGTGGTCCGTGCTCGGCTGCCTATGCCTTCGCTCGGCGGCGGTGGCTGGTGTCGCACCACGGGTAGATGCGGCTGCGGCGGCACATGCAGACCGCGACGACGCAACGGTCCGAGACGGTGACCCGGCCGTCGGCGTCGACCACCTCGACCGGACCTTCGACGAGCAGGGGGCCGTCGTCGTTGAGTGTGATGCGGCGAGGGCGCTCAGAGTCGTTCGGCACGGATGACCACCAGCTCTTCCTTGTGTTCGTCGGCTGCCAGCAGACCCTGCTCGTGCAGCCATGCGCGCCGGGAGCGCAGCACCGGCCCGATCGGCACGAACGCACGGTCGCTGATTTCGGCCTTCAGCCCGCCGTACGACAGGCGATCCAAGGTGAGTGCGGGATCGCACAGGGAGGAGTGCACCATGAGCAGGACACCTCCGGGCCGCACCACCGAGGGCGCCGCGCTGCAGACGCGGTCGATGACGGCGCGGCCGTCGTTCCCGGCGTCCCAGGCGCGCGCCGCGCCCCGCGCGGGAAGCCGCGAGGCCGGCCCCGGTACGTACGGTGGGTTGCAGATCACCAGGTCGTAGGCGTGGCCGGTCAGCGATGCGGTCAGATCGCCGTGGCGGACCCTGATGCGCTGACGGGAGAGCAGCGCGTTGAGCCGTGTGGTCACTACGGCCCGCCAGGCGATGTCCACCGCCGTCACTCGCGCGCCTCGTCGCGCAGCGCGCACGGCCAGGGCACCGGTACCCGTGCCGAGATCCAGGACATCCATACCGGGACCGACCTCCTCGCGGCCCATGGCCGCCAGGAGGATTCGCGTGTCGTGCTGCGGTGCGTACACACCGGGAAGCGTCAGCAGGCGTCCCGGTCCGGACAGGGTGGCTGTTTCAGTGGACATCACGACGGCTCCATCAAGTGCGATCACTCCTTCGGACGCAGAGGTGCGGGTCTCCTCAGCGAACCAGCATCCTCATCTCAGCGCATTCCGGGACGCTGCCAGGCCCCCAGCAGACGCTCGGCCAGCCGGTCCTCGGCATAGGACGTCGCGGTGATGCCGAACGCGACATCCGACGCCAGCTCCGGCTCCTCCTGGAGAAGCCCGCCGATGACCTCGTGGCGGACCACCTGCTCATGGACGGCATCGGCTTCGACATGTTCCGTGTAGAAGAATTCGGCGGCGGGCCCCGCGCCGGTGCGTTTCATCGCCGCGGCCAGACGGCGGGAGGCGGGCGACGAGGTGATCTCGACAGCGGCGAAGTGGCCCACGAGCGAGCCACGGAGGCGGCGGTGCAGCCCGAACAGCGACATGAGATTGACCAGCGCCAGCATCTCCGCGTGTCCGTCCTCGAGATAACCGCCGTACGTGGTGTCGAGGCCCAGGCCGGCCATCAGGTTCGCGAACAACTGGGCGTGGACCCTCTCAGCTCGCCCGCCGCCGTACTCGTCGTACTCGACGGCGGCCATGCCGGCCTTGGCGCGCCCGTGCAGCCGGGGGAGCACCCAGGCGTGCGGATCGGCCTCCTTGAGGTGGTACAGCGACCGCTGCATCACGTACTCGCGTACCTGCCACAGCTCTCCGCGCTCCTCGAGGAAGTGCGGCACCCCGGTGCCATGGGCCGGCTCGACGAGGATGCCCGCGAGCGCGTCGTCCACGTCGGTCGGACCCGTCACGTCCGTGCGGAGCGCTTCCAGATAGCGCCGCTCCAGGGCGGCCCGGGCGGTGAGCAGCGCCGGGTTCCATTCGAGAGCGGGGTCCACGCCGGCGAAGCCGCGGTAGTGGAGTTCGTAACAGAGATACAGGGCCAACTGGAGATCGTCGCCGTAGGCGTCCGAAGCCGCCACGGACCCTGGGGCAGGGAGCAGCTCTCCATCGCCGCGGAGGAAGCTGATGACGGCTGCGGAGATTTCGCCCCGCGCCGTGGGCAGGGCCGGCTCGTTCCGGATGTTTCCCATGTTCTTCACCCGCCTCGGCGGCGTCAGCTTGCCGGATAGGGGTCGGCCTGCAGTCGACTCGCCAAGTGGGCGGCATTCACGGCCAGTTGCTTCGTCGTCGCCGCTACGGCCTCCGGTGTCTCCGGCAGATCCTGATAGTCGGTGCCCTGCATGGCCTCACCCACCCAGTAGGTGGCGGCGCCGGGCGCCATCGAGAATCCGACATCGTTCAGAGCCTGGAACAGGTCGGCACTGATCTTGTGCGCGCCGTCCTCGTTGCCGGTCACACACACCGCGGCGACCTTGCCGTAGGTGAGCAGCCGGCCCTCCTCGTCGGTTTCCGACAGTTCGCCGTCCAGCCGCTCCAGTACGCGCTGTGCCACGCTCGACGGATGGCCGAGCCAGATCGGCGTGGCGAGGATCAAGATCTGGGCGTCCATGATCTTCGCGCGGATCATCGGCCACGCGTCACCCTCGCCCATGTCGACCTGCACGCCGGGGCGGACATCGAAATCCGCGATCCGGATGGCCTCACCCGTCACGCCCTGCTGGTGGAGCGACTCCAGAACCTGGGTCGCGAGGAGAAGAGAGCTCGACCGGTCAGGGGACGCCTTCAGGGTGCATACCAGCGCGACTGCGCGCAAAGGTGTGTTCTGCATGGCACGCGGGTACCCCGGCGATTGCCATTGATAACCAGCCGAGGCCCCACCGTCACTCCTGCTCCTTCTCGGCCAGGGCGGGCGGAGCGGTAACGGCAGTGACGTGTTGCTGCTGCACGGGGGTGAGGGGTGTGGTCACACGATCCCGGTAGAACCAGAGGCTCAGAGCGGCCCGCAGGCGGCTCCGCCGCGAGGGCGCCACCTCGGGGTCGGCCTCGATGGCGAAGGGTTCGGGGAGGTCGCGCACCAGGAGCGGCAGCAGCTGCGCGCTCGTCAGGGGCAGGTGCGCCTCGTGCATGCCGCCCTGGACGTCCTGGGCGATCTCGGAACTGGGGTCGCCCTTGGTGACCCGCTCGCGGTCATGGGCCTGCAGAGCGAGACACATTCGCTTGGTGACGAGGAACGCGACGATCGGAGCGAGCACCAGAGAGACCCGGAAGATCCAGGTCAGCACGTTCAGGGAGATGCCGAACGTCATGGCGAGCACATCGTTGCCGCCGGCCAGTAGCAGAACGGCGTAGAACACGATGCCCGCGACGCCGAGTCCGGTGCGGGTGGCCCGGTCGCGAGGCCGGTCGCACAGATGGTGTTCGCCGGCGCCGCGCGTCACCCATCGCTCGATGAAGGGATACGCGTAGAGGGCCCCGAACAGGAGCCCGGGCAGGAGCACGGCGGGCACCAGCACGTTCCACATGACCGTATGGCCCCACAGGTTGGTCTCGAAGGGCGGCATGATGCGCAGCGACCCTTCGAGGAAACCGATGTACCAGTCCGGCTGGGAAGCAGTGGACACCTGGTCGGTGCGGTAGGGGCCGTAGACGTAGACCGGGTTGATCTGTGCGACGCCGCCCAGGACCGCGAGCAGACCGAAGACCGTGAGGGACAGGCCCGCCGAACGGACGGTGAAGGCCGGGAACATCGGCGTTCCCACCACATTGCTGTTCGTCTTCCCCTGCCCGGCCCACTGGGTGTGCTTGAGGTAGACGACCAGCACCAGGTGCAGCGCCACCAGGGCGATGATGGCGCCCGGCACGAACAGGACGTGCAGGGCGTACAGCCGGGAGATGATGATGTGTCCCGGAAACTCCCCGCCGAAGACGAACATGGTCAGGTAGGTGCCGAACACCGGAATCGACTGAAAGACGCCCTGGGCGATGCGCAGCCCGGTTCCGGACAGCAGATCATCGGGCAGCGAGTAGCCGCAGAAGCCCTCGAGCACAGCCAGGACGAACAGGGTTACACCGATCAGCCAGTTGCTCTCACGCGGTTTACGGAATGCGCCGGTGAAGAAGATCCGCAGCATGTGCACGGCGACGGCGGCGACGAACACCAGGGACGCCCAATGGTGCATCTGCCGGATGAGCAACCCGCCGCGGACTTCGAAGCTGATCCGGAGTACGGACGCATACGCTTCCGATACCGGGACGCCTTGCAACGGCGTGTACGCGCCGGCGTACGGGGCCTCCGTCATGCTCGGAGTGAAGAAGAACGTGAGATAGGACCCGGTGATGACCAGGACGAGGAGGCTGTAGAGCGCGAGTTCCCCGAGCAGGAAGGACCAGTGCTCGGGAAACGGCTTGCGCAGCAGCTCTCGGCCCGCTTCGGCCACCGGCAGACGACTGTCCAGCACCACGAAGCCCTTCTGGGCCGACACCCGCGCCTTCGCCTTCAGCTGTGCCTTCCTCTGCTGCGCCTTCCTTCGCGCGAACGGCATGGCTGATCCTCGATCCTCGTCCGGTGTGCCCGTCTGCTGGTCACGCTTCTCGGTTGTTGTACTGGAAGACGAATCCGGCGACGCCCGCCACCAGGACACCCACTCCGATGAAGAACAGCCAGATCCCGAAGACCACGCCGAGGCCGGTCAGCGCCGCGCCGGCCGCGGTCAGCGGCGGGGTGTAGCTGCGCGCCGGGAAGAAGGCCAGCGGCCCGCTCGCCTCGTATGTCTGTGCGTCCTTGCGGTCCTGCAGGCGCTCACCGCGGCGCACATGCTGGGTCCACAGGAAGAAGGCGATGAGCGAGGACATCAGAAACGAGACGATGAGGGCGGCGAGGCCGGCCGGCTCCCTGGAGAACCAGCCGTAGATGACGGCGGTGATCGCGAAGAACAGGGCGATCCCGCAGAAGAGGAACGACTCGTACCTCACCGCGTCACCCCCCGCCGGGGTCTCAGGTCCGGTGTATCGGGCGTCGCCGGGCCATAGGTGGGCACCGAGGGATGGTGGAGGTCGAAGGCCGGCGAGTCGCTGCGGATGCGGGGGAGTGCGTGGAAGTTGTGCCGGGGCGGTGGACAGCTGGTCGCCCACTCCAAGGACCGGCCCCACCCCCACGGGTCGTCGCTGGTCACCTTCTCGCCGTACCGGTGCGTCTTCCAGACGTTGTAGAGGAACGGCAGGGTGGACATGCCCAGCAGGAACGCGCCGATGGACGAGACGGTGTTGAGCGCGGTGAATCCGTCAGCGGCCAGATAGTCCGCATACCGTCGGGGCATGCCCATCGCGCCGAGCCAGTGCTGGACCAGGAAGGTGGTCTGGAAGCCGACGAAGAGCGTCCAGAAGTGGATTTTCCCGAGGCGTTCGTCCAGCATTCGGCCGGTCATCTTCGGCCACCAGAAGTAGAAGCCGGCGAACATGGAGAAGACCACGGTCCCGAACAGGACGTAATGAAGATGCGCGACGATGAAGTAGCTGTCGGTGACATGAAAGTCGATCGGGGGTGAGGCGATGAGGACACCTGAGAGCCCGCCGAGCAGGAAGGTGACCAGGAAGCCGACTGCCCACAGCATCGGAGTCTCGAAGGACAGCGAGCCGTGCCACATCGTGCCGATCCAGTTGAAGAACTTCACTCCGGTGGGGACAGCGATCAGAAAGGACATGAGGGAGAAGAACGGCAGCAGTACCCCCCCGGTCGCGAACATGTGATGGGCCCAGACCGTCGCTGACAGGCCGGTGATGGCGGCCGTGGCACTCACCAGGCCGATGTACCCGAAGGTGGGCTTCCGGCTGAAGACCGGGAAGATCTCGGTGACGATGCCGAAGAACGGCAGCGCCACGATATAGACCTCCGGATGGCCGAAGAACCAGAACAGGTGCTGCCACAGGAGCGCTCCGCCGTTGGCGGGATCGAAGACGTGCGAGCCCAGTTTTCGGTCGGATTCCAGAGCGAACAGCGCAGCCGTGAGTACCGGGAAGGCCAGCAGCGCGAGGATTGATGTGAACAGCGTGTTCCAGGTGAACAGCGGCATTCGGAACAGCGTCATCCCGGGCGCCCGCAGGCACACGATCGTGGTGATGAAGTTGACCGCCCCGAGAATCGTGCTGAGTCCGGCCACGATCAGCCCCATCGCCCACAGGTCGGCGCCCGAACCGGGGGTGTGGATCGCACTGTTCAGCGGCGCGTAGGCGAACCAGCCGAACGACGCGGCACCGTTCGCCGTGAGGAAACCGCCGATCACCATCAGTCCGCCGAAGAGGAAGACCCAGTAGGTGAAGGCGTTCAACCGCGGAAACGCGACATCGGGGGCCCCGATCTGCAACGGCATGATCGCGTTGGCGAAGCCGGTGAACGTCGGCGTCGCGAAGAGCAGCATCATGATCGTGCCGTGAATGGTGAACAGCTGGTTGTACTGCTGGTTCGACCAGATCTGCAGCCCCGGACGGGCCAGTTCGGCGCGCATCCCCATCGCCAGCACGCCGGCGAACAGAAAGAAGCCGAAGGAGGTGACCAGGTACATGCTGCCGATCTTCTTGTGATCGGTGGTCGTCACATAGGAGAGGAATGCCTGCCCGGTCCGCAGTCGCCCTTCGCTCGAAGACAGGCGGGAGTCCGGGGGGGTGTCCACATCCTTCACGGGGCCTCCAGCGACGCCGGCAGCAGCCGGTCGCGGCTGTGCCGTCGCGGACATACTGGGGCAAAAGATGAGCATCGAAGGGGAAGCCACGCCGCTTCGGACGAGGAATATCTTGTTATCGGGCATCTCTTCCGGGTAGCCGCCCCCTATGAACTCGACGTACTGGGAATCTGCTGCCTCATCAGGAGCGGGCGTCTACCTCTTTCCCTTGGTGGGCCTCATCGTGGTCGGCGTACTCATCGCCGCCTTCGTCCGGGAGCGCCGAGTGAGGGCTCGTCAGACCCGCACGCCATTGCCCGAGGAGCACCCTGGACTGCCGGAAGGCGGCCCGGTGTTCGAGACCAGGGAGAACCGTGAGCCGGAGGAAGTGCCACGCCAGGAGCACGGTCGGCTCACTCCGCACCAACTGAAGGGGCACAGTACGCGCGGCAGCACCTCCGAAGAACCGCGGGATGCGAACGAGGACTCCGGCGGTGGCTTCGGGAGCGGCGGGCTCGGCGGCTGACAGCCGGGCCGGGTGTCGCCCCGCTGCTCACTCCGGAGAGGGACGCGTGGTGACGGTGAACCGGGCGCCGTCGGGGTCGCGCAGCGTGGCCTCGGTGGCGTCCGTGCCGTCCGCATGAGGCCGCGGAAGAACGGAACCGCCGTTGCGTTCCGCGGCCCGGGCGGTCGCTGCCACATCGGCGACCGGGAAGTGAACGTCCCAGCGGGGCCGGAGGTCGGGGTCCGACGCGGCCCCTTCGGCGCCGGAACTCAGTCGCGCCAGCGTATGTCCTTCGCTGCGCAGGACCACTTCCCCGCCTTCGAAGTCCACTTGGCAGGAACCGGGGCGGTCGCTGGCCCAGTCCAGGACCTCGCCGTAGAAGATCGCGGCGTCGAAGGCATCGCGAGTGCGCAGGCCCAGCCAAGCCGGGGTGCGCCTGCGCCACAGCGCCCAGTCCGTCGGTAGCTGCCCCTCCCAGATGCCGAAGGCCGCCCCGTCCCGGTCCGCGGCCAGCGCTCCCCGACCCACCGAAAGGGACAGCGGCCCGACCGCCACGGTGCCGCTGCGTTCGCGGATACGGCTGACCGTACGGTCGGCGTCCTCCACCGCGAAATAGGAGGTCCACGCGACGGACCGTTGCATGGACGGTGCCACTGTTCCGATGCTGGCGACCGGAACCCCACCGGAGACCGCCACGGTGAACTCGTCTCCCAGTCCTGTCGGCCGGTACTCCCAGCCCAGGACCGCACGGTAGAAGTCCCGGGCGCGGTCCAGGTCCCGGGCGGTCAGACTCACCCAGCAGGGCGCCCCGAAGACCTCGCCGCTCGACTTCACGCCGGCAGCTGCGTGCACTGTCATTCTCTCGTCCTCTTCCGGCGTCCTCTTCGGGATGCCTGGCCGGGGCGGACCCGCGGTGTCAGTCGGCCCGGAGTTCGCGCAGCGCGGGCAGCAGTTTGCGTTCGGCCCAGTCCAGGTACGGTTCCTGCTGATCGCCACCGACCTGCACGAGCGCTACCTCGGTGAAGCCCGCCTCGACGTACGGCCGTACGGCCTCCACGAACATGTCGACGTCGTCGCCGCACGGGATCGACTCGGCCACGTCCTCGGGCCTCACGAACTGCGTGGCCCCGGCGAAGCTGTCCGTCCCGGGCAGTTCGGAGTTGACCTTCCAGCCGCCGCCGAACCAGCGGAACTGCTCGTGCGCCCGCGCGATCGCCGCGTCCCGGTCCGTGTCGAAGCAGACCGGGACCTGCCCGACCCTGGGCTTGCCCGCGCCGCCGTGCCGCTCGAAGGCGTCGATGAGTTCGCTCTTCGGCTCGGTGGAGATCATCAGGTCGGCGAGGTGCCCGGCGATCTCGCAGGACCGCTTCCCGGACACCGCGACACCGATCGGCGGGGGTGTGTCGGGCAGGTCCCAGAGCTTGGCCTTCTCGACATCGAAATGGTTGCCGTGATGATGGACGACCTCCCCGGCGAAGAGGGCGCGGATGATTTCCACGGCCTCCTCCAGCATCTCCAGGCGGACCGGCGCGGTGGGCCAGCCCTGCCCGACGACATGCTCGTTGAGGTTCTCGCCGGATCCCAGCCCGAGGCGGAAACGCCCCCCGGAGAGGAGCTGCATCGTCGCCGCCTTCTGGGCCACGATCGCGGGGTGGTAACGGGTGGTCGGGCAGGTCACGTACGTCATCAGCGGGATGCGCGTGGTCGCCTGGGCGGCGGCACCGAGCACGCTCCAGGCGTACGGGGCGTGGCCCTGGCTGTCGAGCCAGGGAAAGTAATGGTCCGAGGTGACGGAGAAGTCGAACCCGGCCCGTTCGGCACCGACCACCTGATCGACAAGCTCGCGCGGACCGGCCTGTTCGGTCATCATCGTGTATCCGATGTCCACCATGGTGCTCACCTTTCGACTCATGCGCGACAGAGGCGGAACGGCCCGTTCGATGTACGGCGGTGTACGGCTCTCCCCGACCTTGCCCCGCCCCGTGCGGGCGCGCAACGCGGACGGCTGAGTCCCGCGTGCCCCGGCGCGTCTCCTTCATGCGGCTCCGTGGTGGATGAGCTCCGCGCCTGTGGGTACCGGGCCATGGGCCACCGGATGGCCGGTTGTGGCTGTGCCGGTCGACAACACAGTGGGCGGACGCGGAAACGGGAGTGAGGTCGGTTGGCGGTGCGGGAGCAGTGCTGTGCTGCGGCTCGGTGGCTGGGCTGGGAGCTCGCGGCGGTCGGCCGTACCGCCCGTTCCGCGGTCAGGCACCCGGGCCCGGAGCGCGACACCATGGTGCAGTCGCTCAAAGCTGCGGCGGCGGCCATCATCGCCTGGACGCTGACCGGCTGGTGGCTGAAGGCGCCGTTGGCGCTGATGGCGCCCTGGACCGCCGTCGCGCTGGTCGCCAGCACCGTGTACCGATCCTTGCGTTCCGGGGTGCAGCAGTTCGCGGTCATCGTGGTCGGCGCGCTGTGGGCTTCGGGGGCATTGGCCGTGACCGGGAATTCCACCCTGGGCGCCATGACCATCACCCTGCCGTTCATGGTGCTGCTCGGCAATTACCGCCGGCTCGGCAGCCAGGGCATGTACGGGGCCACCACCGCTCTCTTCGTCATCACCTACGGTGCGTCCACGCTGAGCGATGTCGGCCACCGGCTGCTCGAGACGCTGATCGGTGCCGCGGTCGGTGTCGCCATCAATGCCTTCATTCTCCCGCCGGTGCATCTGCGCAGTGTGTACGACAATCTGCAGGCGCTGGCCGGCCGCAGCGGGGAGCTCCTGGCCGAGGTCGCCGAAGGGCTCTGTGCGGAGGACGGGCTGGCGGGAGCCGCCGGATGGCACGACCGTGCCTGGCGGCTCGGTCAGACGGCTCAGGCACTGGCCGACGCCCGGCAGTGGACCACGGAGAGCCTCCGGTTCAATCCGTTCCGTCGCCTGCGCCACCACGTCCCCCTGCCACCTCCGGCCGAAGTGGACGCGGCCTGGGAGCGGGTGGGCGGTCATCTCGTCGCCATCACCCGCACCCTCGCGAGGGCCGCGAACGAGGACACGCCCCTGCCTGTTCCTTCGTCCGCGTACCTGGCCCGCTGGGCCGAAGTGGCGGAGCAGGCAGCGATCGTGTGCCGTGTGGACGCCGAGATCATCGAGGGATCCGGACGGTCACAAACCCTGCAGGACCAGCGGGACGCCGCGCTGAAGGAGGCAATGTCCGCCCACCGTTCGCTTACCACCGACTTTCAGCGGGAAGACGGAACAGCGGTCGCGGTCGGTGGCGAACTCGTCGTCGAGACCCAGCAGCTGCTGGGTGAACTGGCAGCGCTGGCCGACTCGCCCGCCCCGGGGTGACCGGCGCCCGTTGGCACCCGCGGAAGTCCCCATGCACACTCGGGAACACGAACAGAGGTGACTTATGAGGCAGCAGCAGGACAGTGCCGCAGTGCTGTTCGATGTGGACGGCACCTTGATGGATACCGTGTATCTGCACACGGTGGCGTGGTGGGAAGCGCTGCGGCAGAACGGACATCGGGTGCCCATGGCCGCCGTCCACCGTTCGATCGGCATGGGCAGCGATCACCTGCTGAACCGGTTGCTCGGCGAAGACCGCGAGCGGGACGGCGATCAGGCGATGAGCGCCGCGCACGATGCTCTCTACGCCCAGTACTGGTCACGGCTGGAACCGTTGGACGGAGCAGCCGACCTGCTGAAGGCCTGCGCCGACCGGGGGTGGTCCGTTGTTCTGGCCAGCTCCGCCTCGGCCGACGAATTCCAGGTCATGAAGGACGCACTCGGAGCCGACAGGGCCATCGACGCCGGCACCAAGGGCGACGATGTCCGGAGGAGCAAACCCTCACCCGATCTGGTGCAGCAGGCCCTGAAACGGGCAGACGTGCCGCCGGAACGGGCCGTGTTCGTCGGTGACGCGGTGTGGGACGCGCAAGCAGCCCGCCAGGTCGGCGTCCGCAGCCTGGGAGTGCTGTCCGGCGGAATCTCCCGCCAGGAACTCCTGGAGGCGGGCGTCGAGGAGGTCTATGACGACCCGGCGGACCTGCTGGCGAAGATCGAGCAGAGCCTGTTGAGCAGTCCGGAGCGACTGGCGGGCTGAGAGCCATACGCCGGCCCGTCGCGGGTGGAGGGACAGGCGCGCATGGCTGCCCCCTTTGCGGGTAAATGTACCTACACATATATGTCTCAGGCCACTATGAAGGGGCTCTCGTGGTGAACAGCGAGAACGACGACGAGTTCTACGCACGCGATCGGCCGGAGCATCCAGAGCTCCCGGAAGACCGGCCGCGCGGAGGCCAGCCAAGGGAACCGGTGCAGCACCGCGGATCCTGGACCGTGGCTGCCATCGTCATCGGCGTGATCGTAGTGATCATCGTCGGGGTCGCGCTGTTCCCGTAACCGCACGGGTGGTTCGAGCGGGCGCCGGGGGCACTCGAGGATGACCGCAGACCGACGCCTTGGAGGTTGTGATGCCGGTTGCCACGTTTTGTCTGGTGGCATTGGACTGCCCCGACCCGGAGTCACTCGCTCGCTTCTACGCCGACGTGCTCGGGGGAGAAGTGAAGCACGACAACGGGGAGAACTGGTTGGAGCTCCACGCACCGGACGGAGTGCGACTCGCCTTCCAGTGTGTCCCCGGGCACCGGCCACCGGAGTGGCCACGTGCCGACGCCAACTCCCAGCAGCTGCACCTCGATTTCAAGGTCGTGGACATGGACCGGGCACAGGAACAGGTGCTCGCCCTGGGAGCTACCCCGCTCGACCTCGATGACGGCGGAGGCGAGCGTGACTTCCGTGTCTACGCCGACCCGGCAGGCCATCCGTTCTGCCTCTGCCGGTGACACGGATGCCCACGCAACAGGACACGACAAGGGCCCTGCTCGACACGTGCGGCCGCACGTTCGCCGCGGAGGCAGGCATCGGGCTGCGGGACACCCCTCAGCCGCTGTACCGGCTCCTCGTACTCGCCTGTCTGCTGAGCGCCCGGATCCGCAGCGGCGTCGCCGTGGCCGCCGCCCGGGATCTGAGCGAGTCGGGTATGCGTGACGCGCGCAGTATGCGTGCGGCCGGCTGGCAGGAACGGGTGGATTCGCTCGGCCGCGGCGGCTATCGCCGGTATGACGAGCGCACCGCGACGCAATTGGGTGACGGCGCGCAACTGGTGCTGGACAAGTACGGGGGCGACCTGCGGAAGATGCGCGGCGAGGCCGACGGAGACGTCGGGAAACTGCGCCGCCTGCTGCAGGAAGTCCAGGGGCTCGGTCCGGCCGGCGCCAACATCTTCCTGCGCGAGGTGCAAGGCGTCTGGACGGAGGCCGCCCCCCTCCTCGATGCCAAGGCACTGCAGGGAGCAGCGGCCGTCGGGCTGCCCGAGGACGCCCGCAAACTGGCACGGCTCGTCGACACCGACGTGCTGCCCGCCTTCGCGGCCGCGCTGGTACGCGTCGCTCTCGACAAGAAGGCCGCTGCCCGGGTACAGGAGGCGGCAGAGCACCGATGAGCGACTCCCGCCGTGGCTGATGCGGTCATGGCGGTGCCGTTAGGGCTGCGTCTCCTGATGCATCCACCGGTTGTGCCAGGCCATGGCGCTTCTGATGTCCGGGAGCATGAGTCCGGTCGTTCGGCCCAGCTCCTCCGCGGTGAGACCGTCGGGATGCTGGTCCAGGGCACGGGAGATCTTGCCCGCCCAGAGTTCCTCTTCGATGAACGGCCGCCGACGATACTGGTCCCGCAGGGCGTTGAGATGTTCCTCGCAGCACGCGGCGAGGAAACGCAGACCGTCCAGCCACTCCTTCCCGGCCTGGACCGCCGACGAATCCGGCACGTAGGCATAGAGCGGAAGGCCGCTCAGAATGGCCGTACCGCACGCATCACACAGCTCCGGCAACGCTCGCTCGCCGGGGGTCTCACGTTTCCTCATCATCACCCCTGTCCGCCCGTCGGCACGCTCCCGGAAGGTCTCTCCAGGGCCGGTCAGGTGGCGCCGGGCTCCCCGGGCGTGCTGCGACGTGCCTGGTCGAGGGCTGCGTCGGACACATCGGCGACGGCTCGCAGTTTCTTCAGGCCGATGACTGCCAGGGTAGCTCCGGTCGCGCCGTAGACGGTACACAGCACGGCGGCGGCGGACGCGCGGGGCAGCACCCTCTCCAGCCCGCGCAGGGCTGTCTGATGGGCTGCCGCGACAGCGAGACCTCCGCAGAGCGCCGCTCCGCCCAGCAGCCCCGCGCCGATACCGGCGCGCTGCAGGGTCGCCGTGAGTTCCTCACGTACCTCACGCAGCTGCTGGCGGACGAGTTCCGTGGTGTCCTCCGTCAGCCGGGCCGCAGCGTCACCCAGCCGCCGTCCGTCCTTCGCTTCCGCGCTGTCGTCCGCCATGCTCACTGCCCGCTCCTTGGCCTCGCCGTTCGCGTGAGTGTTAGCCGGAGTTCCCCGTCCCACCAGGGACAAAACATGTCCGCGCGAGGCGGTGGCCGCACCGGGCCCGTCCCACCGGCCTACGCCCGGCAGGCCAGCGCCGTCAGCGGCTGTACGGCGTCCGCGGAGAACAGCGACCTGCCCGTGGCGATCCGCTGCTCGCGCGCCGGACCGGGCTCGCTGAGGGTGTCCAGCGACTGGATCAGCGACCAGGAGTCCCGTGCGTATTCGGTCAGTCCGTGTTCGGCCATCCGGCGGACGCCCTCCTCGCCGTGGCCGGGGATGGGCCGGTAACCGACCACGGGTACTCCGGCGGCCAGCGCCTGCAGGGCGGTCTGTCCGGCCGCGTTGTCGATGAGAGCTCGGGCGCCCGCCATCAGGCCGGGCATGTCGTCGACCCACCCCGTCGCGCAGACGCCCGCTATCCGCGACACCTTGCTGCGCAGCCGGGTGTTCCGGCCGCACAGCACGACCGGCCGGTACCCGGCGGCCTCCAGTAACCGAGCGGTGCGCACCATGTGGGTTCCCGCGCCCCAGGCGCCCGCCGAGACGAGCACCACCGGCCGGTCCGGCGCCGCCGTGCAGAGGCCCTCGGTGCCGCCGTCCTTGGTGAGCGTCGCATCGGGGGGCGCGGAGCGAAGAAACCGCTCGGCCACCAGAGCACCGGACGTGGCGGCCGGCCGGCGCACTGCCTGCTGTACCTGGCGGGTGAGGTCAGGTGTCAGGCACAGATACAGGTCGTTGCCCGGGTGCAACCACTGGCGGTGCACGGCGAAGTCGGTGATCACCACAGCACTCGGCACGGCCAGTGCCCCGCGCGAGCGGAGCCTGCCGGTGAGCTGAGCGGCGAGGTGGAAGACGGGTACCACCACGTCCGGCCGCGTGCGCCCGACGAGGGCGAGCAACTCCCGTTCGGCCAGCGCGGCCAGTGGCGCACTGCCGGGCCGGGGGCCGCCCCCCGACCGGAAGAACGCCGCGTAGAGACCCGCATAGAATCCGGGCAGGTGGCAGATGACTGTCCGGTAGAAGGCCCGCAGTCCGCTGCCGATCCCGGCGGGGAGCAGCTCCAGAACATCGGCCCGCGCGACCTGGTTCCCGGCGGCCTCCAACCTGCGGGTCAGCTCCGTGGCCACCGCATCATGGCCGGACCCCATGCTGGCGCTCAGAACCAGGAAGCGCCTCGGAACAGTGCTCATGTCCGAGCCGTTTCGACGGGAGATGCCTCCACATGCAACCTGGCACTTGCTTGTACGGGAAACGGACGCATAGTCACCTCTGAGGTCGCCGACCATACCGGAGTATCCGCCTGTCCTGCCCGAAACGTAATTTTGCCTTTCTCCTGGTCCCATGACGGCGTGGGAAGTGTTTACCGAGTCCCGCTCGGGCTACTCCTAGTTCACCTCGTGTTACGCAGAACCTCGACCGGCGCGGCTGCACCCTTCGGTGTCCCGCAGGCCCGCCGCACTGACAGCGCTGATGCAGGGAGATGCCATGGCACGGACCGTTCCCGACATCGCTTCCCGCGACGCCACCGGCCGGGAAGCGCTGGACGGCTACGGCGCTCCGAGCGGTGTGGCCCTGGTGACGGGTGCTTCCTCCGGTATCGGGGCCGCTATCTCGCAACGGATCGCGGCCGAGGGCGGCTGGCGGCTGTTGGTCAGCGGCCGGGACCGGGAGCGTCTGGACGACGTGGCCGCGACGACATCGTCCGTGGCGCTGCGTGCGGACCTGACCACCCTGGCCAGCACCGAGCGGCTGGTCGAGAACGCCCTGGACGTCGCGGGCCGCATCGACCTGCTGGTAGCAGCGGCAGGGGTCGGCTGGGCGGGACCCTTCCGGTCGATGCCCGCCACCGCCGCGGAGCGGGTCCTGACCGTGGACCTTGTCTCGGTCGTCCATCTGGTCCGGCTTGTGCTGCCGCACATGCTGGCCGCCGGACGCGGAGACATCGTGCTGATCGGTTCCGTGGCAGGCACCCTCGGAGTCCGCGGCGAAGCCGTTTACTCAGCGGCGAAGGCCGCGGTGGCCGCCTTCGCCGATGCCTTGCGGTACGAACTGGAGGGGACAGGCGTGCGCGTCACCCACGTGATCCCCGGTGTGGTGGACACGCCGTTCTTCGAACGACGCGGTATGCCGTACACGCGATCCCGGCCGAGGCCGATCCCCGCCGAACGCGTCGCCGACGCGATCTGGAAGGCGCTGCTGCGAGGACAGGACGAGGTGTACGTCCCCGGTTGGCTGCGGCTGCCCGGGTGCGTACGAGCCGTCGCCCCTACGCTCTATCACCGGCTCGCCGCCCGCTTCGGCTGATCGGCTGACCCGGTGAGCGTCCTCACTGCGGTACTGGCGCTGCTGGCGGCCCTGGCCAATGGGGCGGCGTCCGTGCTGCAGCGACGGGCGGCGATCGACCAGGCGAAACAGGAGACGAAGGGGGGACAGCGGGGTGCGCGGCGCACGATGCGTCGAGTGGGGCAGCTTCTGCGGCGCCCGATCTGGCTGGCCGGAGCGGCGGCGCTCGGTCTGTCGGCCGTCTTCCAGGCGGGCGCGCTGGCGGTCGGCAGCCTGGCCGTGGTGCAGCCACTACTGGCGAGCGAACTGCTGTTCACCCTGCTGCTGGGCAGTTGGGTCTTCCATCACCGCCCGGGCCTTCTTACGTGGCTGTCGTTCCTGATGCTCGCTGTGGGTCTGGCACTCTTTCTCGGCTCCGTCGCGCCGTCGGCCGGTGAGGAGACCGCGACCGCGGGCCGCTGGCTGCCGGTCGGCATCTGCGCCACCGTGGCGGTGGTCGCCCTGGTCGCACTCGCCCGGACGCTCCGCGGCGCTTCGCGCGCCGCGGCGCTCGGGTTCGCCACCGCTGTCTGTTTCGCCTGCACGGCCGCCTTGATCAAGGAAGTCACCGGCCACATCTCGGACGGCGCCGCAGACCTCTTCACCACGTGGCATCTGTACGCGATGTGCGGGGCAGGCCTGCTGAGCCTGTTGTTGCTGCAGGTCACTCTGCGCGCCGGGACGCTGGCTGCCTCGCAGCCGGCGCTCACCCTCGGGGACGCGCTGGTGAGTGTGGCGCTGGGGTGGGCGTTGTTCGACGAGCGGATCGCGCTCGGTATCCATCTGCTGGTGGCAGGCCTCGGCGCATGCCTGATCGCGGCCGGTACGACCGGTCTCGCGCACTCCCCGGCGGTGGCCGGTGACTGGGACGCCACGGGCGCCCCCACATCGCGCAGCTCATCGGCCGGCACCCCAGGGGGCAGCACACCGAGCGGCAGCACCCCACAGGACAACACCCACCCGCGGGACAGCAGAGGAGATCAGCCCTGATGACGAGCCGCCGGAGTCAGAAAGCCCCGGTCCTGGGCCACCTTCCCGTCACGGCAGCGGCGCTGGCCCTCGCCGCGCACATCGTTCCGGCCAGTACCTGGCTGCCGGAGCTGCGCCGACAGGTTTTCCCCGCACTCGCCGGCCTCGGAGATCCTGGCCACATCGCGCTGACCTTCGATGACGGACCCGATCCGAACTCCACGCCACGTTTCCTCGACACCCTGGACCGGCTGGCGACACGAGCCACCTTCTTCGTGCTCGGAGAGAGCCTGCTGAGCCACCCGGAGCTCGGCCGCGACATCGCCCGCCGTGGCCACGAACTCGCCGTCCACGGCTGGACGCACAGCCGCCCCTGGCTGCCGGTGCCGTCCCGGGACATCCGTGCGGTTGCCCGGGCCGCCGAAGTCGTGCGGGACATCTCGGGCACCGGACCACGGTGGTACCGACCGCCCTACGGGATCCTGACCGGCGGCCGGTGGCTGGCAGCGGCACGCTCGGGGCTTCGCCCGGTGCTGTGGTCGGCCTGGGGGCGGGACTGGACTGCCGATGCGACACCCGAATCCGTGCTGCGGACCGTGCGACGCGATCTGCGGGGCGGCGGTACCGTCCTGCTGCACGACACCGACCGGGCGGCGGAATCCGGCTGCTGGCGGGCCACCCTCGCGATGCTGCCCGACCTGGTCGACGGCTGCCGCTCCGCGGGACTGACCGTGGGGCCCCTCGCGGAACACGGCGTGCGACCGGAAGCGGCGGTCGGCCCGCTGCGTCACGGAACCTCGCTGTCCTCCACACCGTTCTGCGCGCCGTTCTCCCGATGAGCACCCGCAGGCAGCATGGGATGACGACCGAGGAGGAAAACCCCGAAAACGATGGCCCCCAGCCCCAACGCCTCCCCGACCAGCGCCACGGGAGTGACGAGGAGGCGGTCTCCGAGGAAGCCGATACCGCAGGCGATACCCACCAGCGGTTCGGTGGCGGTGAGCGTGGGCAGTGACATGTGCAGCGGCCCCAGTTCGAAGGCGCTCTGCACCAGCAGAAGCCCCGTCAGGGCGAGGGCGACGACGGCGTAGGGCTGCCAGCTCGACAGCAGGCCCGGCAGCGCACCGCTGTCGAAGATGTCACTGGAGGTCCGGGTCAGCGCGTCCTGCAGCCCGTACAGGGCCCCGGCGGCTGCTGCCAGGAGCGGCGGTTCCGCGGAGCCGGCCAGCCGCCGGGCCAGGACGACGAGCACCAGGGCCACGCCGAGCACGATGCCCACGACCAACCAGTGGCGCAGCGGCCCACCGAGCGCCGTGCTGCTGTACGGCTGACCCGCGATCATGAACGCCGCCACACCACCGCTGAGAAGTACCACGCCGATCCAGCCGGTCCAACCGAGCCGTAGCCCGGTCAGCCGTCGCGCCAGCGCCATCGCGAACAGCAGGCTGGTGCCCAGCAGCGGTTCGACCCGGCTCAGCTCACCGTGCGCGAGAGCGAAGACGCTGACGATCTGACCGGCAATCATGAATCCGATCCCGGCCAGCCACAACGGCACCCGGACCAGGTCGAGCAGAAGGCGGAAGGACAGCACGTCCGCCACCGGGGCCCGCTCTGCGGCGCGCTGCTGCAGGACAAAGCCCAGCCCGAGCAGGCACGCGGCGGCGAGCCCATACACGTACACCATTACGGGCCCGTCTCTCTGCCGCGTCGGCTCGAATGATCAGCGTGGCAAGTGGGGGGGACACGCGTATCACTTTCCGGCATGTATCTCTTTCCGGCATCCGGTTCGTGGCTCGGGGGCCACCACATGCCAGCCGTACCTGGAGGCCCCGGTCCCCCGATCTTACGAATCAGCAGTTCGGATACCGGGCAAGGAAATAGGGCATCCGCATGACACTGGGCGGGACGGAGGAGGCGGTATCAGCTGAGGGTGAAGTAGCGCAGCCAGAGATAGGCGGCGGAGATCACCAGGGTGGCGGCGGTGAGGGTGAGGCCGTATGTGGTGAATCGCCAGAAGAAGATCGGGGTGCGGTTGCGTTCCGCGATGCCGAGCACGACCACGTTGGCGCCGGCACCGATGGCAGCGGTCACGCCCGCGGGCGCGGACGTACAGCACTGCCGGAGACCGACCTCGCAGCGGGACACGGATACCGGGTGGCCGGCCCCCGCCGACGTCGAAACCCGTAGTGCCCGTTATTCACAGGCACTACGGGTTCCACGCACCTCACCGGTCCGGGGCTTCACAGGTCCCGGAGCGCGTAGGGCGTCACCTCACCGGCGGCGTGTTGCGCCCATGCCGGCCATGGTGAGAGCACAGACGAGTGCGACGGCCCCCACGATCACGTTGCTGACGATCGTCGATGTGGTGTCGACGTTCCCGGCCACCGCCCACGGAGCGATGATCGTCCATGCGCCGATCCCGGCGGCCGCCCAACTCATGCCGTGGGTGCGTTCGTAGGCCGAACCGAAGCCGACCGCCAGAACGGTCAGCGCCAGACCGGTGATCAGGTTGTTCACCGTCAGAGTGCTGAAGCCGTTGAAGCCGACGATCCACGGCGAGGCTGCCAGGTACAGGCCGGACAGCACGCTCAGTGCTTCCACCCCCTGGGCCGCCGGGCTCACCGCGGCCTGCTCCGAGTGCTCTCGCAGCGCCATGATGTCCGGGTGCTGGTGCATGCTCAGTGACGTCTTCGCCACCGCAGCCACCTCCCTCTCTCATTCGGCCAATCGCTGACGCCCCTCCAAGTGCCCATGGGACAACGCCTCATGCGCACCGTCCCCTGTGACATAACAGACATGAACGTGGCGTGCGGCCGTCGAGGTAGCGGGAACGTACGGTGTCTTCTCCGCGTGTTGCCGACAGAGGTGATGTCAGGATGACCCTGCCACGAGGTCATAGGGGCCGTCCCGGCATGGGACCGTGGCGATTCGTCGTCGCCTTCGGGTCCGTCAGTCTGCTCGCGGACATCGTCTATGAGGGCGCCCGCTCCATCACGGGCCCGCTGCTCGCCTCGCTGGGCGCATCGGCGACGGTGATCGGTGTGGTCACCGGCGCCGGCGAGGCGGCGGCACTGGGACTGCGCCTGGTATCCGGACCGTTGACCGACCGGACGCAGCGGTTCTGGGCGTGGGCGATCGCCGGTTACGCACTGACGGTCGTCTCGGTGCCGCTGCTCGGGCTGGCGGGAGCGTTGTGGGTGGCGTGTGCCCTGGTGATCGCCGAGCGGGTCGGCAAAGCGGTGCGCTCGCCCGCCAAGGACACCCTCCTCTCCTATGCGACGGCTGCGACGGGACGCGGGCGCGGTTTCGCCGTCCACGAGGCGATGGACCAGATCGGCGCGCTGATCGGTCCGCTCACCGTGGCCGGCGTGCTCGCCCTCACCGGGAACGACTACGCTCCCGCCCTGGCCGTGCTCGCCCTGCCCGGGGCCGCTGTACTGGCCGTGCTGGTGTGGTTGCGCCGGCGCGTGCCGGACCCGGCAGCCTATGAGCGGGGTCCGGCATCGGCTTCGCAGCAGGACACCACGGACCATGTGCCGGGACGACTGCCGCGCGACTTCTGGGTCTACGCCTGTTTCACCGCCGCCACCATGGCAGGGTTCACCACGTTCGGCGTGCTCTCCTTCCATCTGGTGGAGCGGGGAATGCTGTCGGCGTCCCTGGTACCCGTGCTGTACGCGGGCGCCATGGCCGTCGACGCGGCGGCCGCGCTGGCCACCGGCTGGGTGTACGACCGGGTGGGGCCCCGGGTGCTGGTGGCTCTGCCATTGCTCACTGCGGCGGTGCCCGCCCTGGCCTTCACCAACACCCTCGCCATCGCCGTGACCGGCTCGCTGGTATGGGGCGCCGCCATGGGCATTCAGGAGTCGACGCTGCGTGCCACCGTCGCGGATCTCGTCGCAGCCGAGCGCCGGGCCACCGCCTACGGCATCTTCGCCGGTGTGGTCGGCGCCGCCAGTCTCGTCGGTGGGGCGATGACGGGCGCGCTGTACACCTACTCGATCCCGGTGCTGATCACGGTGGTCACCGCGGTACAGGTGGCTGCTCTCGCCCTGCTGGCCGCCACTCGCGTACGCCGCACCTGATTCCGCCCGTACCCCGGGCTACGCGGTCCGGGAGCGCTTCTTGCGTTTGGGCTTCTCCCGCTCGTCCATCTGGAGTTCACGCTCGGCTCCCGGCACCCCCTCGGCGAGCTGCCGACCGCGTTCCCGCTCCGCGTTGAACTCGGCTCCCAGCAGGATGGCGAGGTTGGTGATCCACAGCCACACCAGGAAGACGATGATGCCGCCGAGAGCGCCGTATGTCTTGTTGTACGAGCCGAAGTTGGCCACGTAGAAGGCGAAACCGATGGAGGCGACCAGCCAGAGGATCAGTGCGAGGACCGCGCCGGGAAACACGGCCTTCAGTCCCGCCAGACGGGCGTTCGGGGAGGCGAAGTACAGGATCGCGAAGATCAGCACGACGACGAGAATCAGCACGGGCCACTTGGCGATGTTCCACGCGGTCACCGCCGCGTCGCCCGCGCCGATCGCCGAACCCACCTTCCGGGCCAGCGGGCCGCTGATGACCAGGGCTACCAGCACCAGGGCCTGAAGGAGCACCAGGAGGAGCGTGACGAGCAGTTGCAGCGGGCGCAGCTTGAGGAAGGGACGGCCTTCCTCCACCTCGTAGATCCGGTTGGACGCACGCATGAAGGCCCCGATGTACCCGGATGCCGTCCACAGCGCCGAGGCCAGCCCGACGATCAGCAGGACGGTGCCGGTGCTCCCGTGGGAGGCGATTCCCTTGATGGGCCCCTTGAAGGTGTTCACCGCGGAGGCCGGGCCGATCAGACTGACCAGGTTGGTCGCCTTGTCAATGATCGTCTTCGGGTCCATGACCAGGCCGACCAGTGAGACCAGTGCGATCAGGGCCGGGAAGATGGACAGGACCGCGTAGTAGGTCAGCGCTGCCGCGGAGTCCGAGAGGTTGTCCTCCTTGAACTCCGTCAGGGTACGGCGAAGCGTCTGCCCCAGGCTGCCGGTCTTGGTATGCGGTGGCCCTTCGGGCCGCCGGCCCGACGTCTTCTCGTCGCGGTGAGAACCGCCGCCACCGGGGGACTGCGGATCGGACATGGCTCCCCGCTCTCCGGTAGAGGTCGAGCGGCCGATGAGGGGTGTTCGCCGCGGCCCGACCTCTGCTCGTCGTTCTTCACGGAACCGGGCTGGACGCATGCTGAGGATGCCACTTCGGCTGCACCCGCCTGCCTGGCGTATCACCGGCCGTTCACCAGCAAAACCGCATACAGGCGTCGCTGCAACGGGGCAGCTTCATTCGGCCGAACGAAGGGACCGGCCCGACGGCCGGTACCGGCGGACGTCAAGGGCCTCGGACGACGGGAAGTACTCCGGCGAATCTTCGGGTGCCTGCCCGCCAAATCGCTCATAGGGTAGCCCCGAGCGGGTGACGGGCGGCAGAGTCGCAGACAACGGTAGGGCCGGCGGATGGGCGGGAGAGTGGACGTGGGGCACGGCCGGAAACAACTCGAGGGTCTTCGCGTCGCGCGTCGGCTCACCGCGGCGCTGACCCAGGGCCTGACTCCGCGGGCCCGGGTCGCCCGCGACCAGCTCGGGTGGCTCAACGAGGCAAGCGTGCGCATCGGAACCACTCTGGACCTGTTGACCACTTCCCAGGAACTGGCGGACTTCGCCGTCCCCCGGCTGGCCGACGGGGCTGCCGTCGACCTCCTGGAGTCCGTGCTGCAAGGGGAGGAAGGGGAACGCCCGAGTGGCAGCGGGCGTTCGGTCAAGCGGGCCATGGCCGTCGCGTCGATCGACGGACTGGCCGAGCAGTTGGAGCCCGACAAGGTGGGCGAGATCTCCGCTCCGCGGGAGCGGGAGACGTACTTCTCACGCGCCATGGCCACCGGTCGGCCCGTGCTGGTGAGCAGGATCGGGCCGCGTGAGTACGGTCGGGTGGCACCCACGGACAGCGCCGCTGACAAGCTCCGGCAAGCGGGCGTGCACAGCTATCTGATGGTGCCGCTGATCGCCCGCGGTGTACTCCTCGGAGCGGCCGACTTCGTCCGGGTGGGCAGCCGGCCGGGTTTCACCGAGGCAGACCTGGCGCTCGCCACTCAACTCGCCTCGAAGGCCGCCGTGTACGTGGACAACGCGCGGTTGTACGGGCGCGAGCGCGAGCACGTGGCGCGGCTCCAGCGGAATCTGCTGCCGCATGCCACTCCCCGCACGCCGGGCCTCGGGGTCACCTCCCGGTACACCCCGACCGCCGACCCGCTCGGGGTCGGCGGCGACTGGTTCGACGTGGCGCCGCTACCGGGCGGCCGGACGGCCCTGGTGGTGGGAGACGTCATGAGTCACGGCCTCGCGGCGGCGGCCACCACAGGCGTACTGCGCGCCGTGACCCGGACCCTCCTGGCGCTGGACATGACCCCGGAACGGATGCTCGCCCGACTGGACCTGGCCGCGCGGGACCTCGCAGAGGACCAGGTAGCGACCTGCCTGTGCGCTGTCTACGATCCCGCCGACGCCAGTTACACCCTCGTGAGCGCCGGGCACCCGCCGCCCCTGTTGGTCACCGCCGACGGCTCTGCCTCGTATGTGGACGTGCCCGTCGGCGCTCCGATCGGCGCCGGTGTCATCCCGTACGACTCGCGGCGGGTGACCGTCCCGCCCGGCAGCAGGCTGGTGCTCTACACGGACGGACTGATCAAGTCGCGTACGGAGGACATCGACGTCCAGCTGGCGCGACTGCGGTCCAGGGCTTCCGGGATGGGCCCGGCCGAGCTCGACGCCTGCGCGCTCAGTGACCTCGCGCCCGACGGAGATGCCCGGTTCGACGAGGCGGTCATGCTGGTGGCCGCTACCCGGGGGCCGCTCGCCGGGGCCGATCTGTGCCTCTGGGACCTGCCCGCCAACGGCTCGGCGGCGGGCGCGGCACGCAAGTTGGTCAGGGAGCAGCTCGACATCTGGCATCTCGGCGATCTGGCGGACGTCACCGAACTCGTGGTCAGTGAACTCGTCGGGAACGCGCTGCGCTACGGAGGCGCCCCCGGGAATCTGCGCCTGCTGCTCCACGACCGCCTGGTGGTGGAGGTCTCGGACACGGGGCCGGACCTGCCCCGGATCCAGCACACCTCGCTCGATGACGAGGGCGGCCGGGGCCTCCAGTTGATCAACATGCTGTGCCGGCGCTGGGGTTCCTGCCGGACCCCTACCGGCAAGATCGTCTGGGCGGAACAGGACATCCGGTAGGAACGCCGCAGCCGGACGGATGAGTAGCGGATCAGTAGGCGACGGGCCAACCGGACGTCCAGTTGAGCAGGTTGATCCCGAGCTTCGGGGTGCCGTTGTCGTTGCCGTCGTAGTAGTGGTAGACGATCAGATCGCCGTCCGTGTCCTTCATGACGGACTGCCCACCGGGGCCGATGACGCTGCCGTGCGACTCGAGGACGGGCGTGCCGCCGTTGTTCATCATCGCGACACCGTTCTTGTCGGAGTACGGCCCGGTGATGCTGGTGGCGCGTCCCACTTTCACCTTGTAGGTGGAGCTGGTGCCGGCGCAGCACACGTCGTACGAGGCGAACAGGTAGTAGTAACTCCCGCGTTTGACGATGTACGGGGCTTCGACGGCCTTGGTGCCGGTCGGCCGGGACGCCAGTGAGTAGCGGGTGGTGCGGGAGGACAGCTGCTTGCCGGTCGACGGATCGATCCTGATCATCTTGATGCCGGTCCACCAGCTCCCGAAGGACAGCCACCACGTACCGTCGTCGTCGACGAAGAGGTTCGGGTCGATGGCGTTGTAGTCGCTGGACGTGGTGGACGTGTAGACGACCCCCTGGTCGCTCCATGATCCGGGCAGGCCGGTCGCTGAAGTGGCCAGACCTATCGCTGACTTGTTGGAGCCGAAGGTCGAGACGGCGTAGTACATCAGGTACCTGCCACCGTGGTACGAGATGTCCGGTGCCCAGGCTTCGGTGGCGTACGACGACCACCAGGACGGCTTGCCGGCGAAGGCATCACTGCCCGCCGTGAAGGTGATCCGGTCGGTGGAAGTGCGGTAGCCGAGGCCGCCGCCGGTCGCGTACAGGAGGTACCGGCCGGACGAGGTGCGGACCATGGTGGGGTCGTGGACCACGGTGTCACCGGTGACACGGCCGGGATTCGGGTACGCGGAGGCGGCCGACGGCATGAGGGCGAGCAGGGCAGCCGTGGGGACGGCCAGGAGGACGGTCCTGGCGCGGGCGATGGTGGGGGGCACGCGATCTCCTTCGAGCTGCGGGTCATGAGCAGACGCTATGGTCGATATATCGAACGTTGGTCGCAACTGCGGACGTGACTGTAGAATCGAACCCGTTGCGGGTCAACAGTTCAGGCAACAACTTGCTTGGCACCGAACGCAGTCACCGAACACAGTCACCGGCACAGTCAACGGTGCACTGTCCCGGTCTCCTTGACGGCGTTCGGGTCCTCGTCCAGATGCACCCGCCCGGTCTCTGCCCAGCGCCCGCGTCTCAGACCCGGACCCGCTTCCCCCGCCATACCCGGCTCCCTGTGTCCGACGACGTGCCAGAGGCCCGCGGGCCATACGGTACGACTCGGTGCGGCGTGGCGAAACGGCTCAACAGCCGTACCGGACAGGGCCTTCGCACCCTGGCCCGGTGCGAGCGAGTGGGCAGTGCCGCGGCAAGCGGTGCTTCACGGGCGCCGGTTCTCCTGTTGCAGCAGTGCGCCGGCATCAGCGAGAGTGTGGCCGATCCGGTGCAGCGCCGCCTCATCCAGCGCACCGGGCGCGTACTGAGGTCCGCGAGCGGGGTCCCACCGCCGCGCGACATCGGCCGGGTCCTCACCGAGCACCAGCCCCGCGGCCTGCGCCGCCGCGCCCAGCGCGACCAGTTCCTTCGCCGCGGGCACCTGCACCGGCCGCCCCGACAGGCGACGCACGGTCTCCCGCCAGGCCGTGCCCTGTGCCCCGCCGCCGATCAGCAGCAACGGCGCTGCCGGGTCCGCGTCCTCGTCGAGCACCCGGTCCAGCGCGGCGAGCAGGGCGTAGACGGCGCCGTCGTAGGCGGCCTGCAGGAGCTGGCCCGCCGATGTGTCGTGGCGCAACCCGTACAGCAGACCGGAGGCGTGCGGCAGGTGGGGCGTGCGCTCCCCTCCCAGGAACGGCAGCAGCACCGGGCTGCCGCCCCCCTCGACGGCTTCCCGGTCCAGTTGGAGCAGCGCGGCGATGCGGTCGACGGCGAGCGTGCAGTTGAGGGTGCAGGCGAGCGGCAGCCAGCCGCCGCGCGCGTCGGCGAAACCCGACACCGTCCCCGAGGGGTCGACGGGCCGCCGTTGCGACACCGCATAGACGGTGCCGGACGTGCCCAGACTGAGCACCGGCTGCCCCGGGCGCAGCCCCAGCCCGAGTGCGGCGGCCGCGTTGTCGCCGGTGCCCGGTGCCACCGGGATGCCGGCCCGAAGCGGCAGGCCGGGCAGCTCGCGGGTGATTCCCGCGGTTTCCCCGGGGGCCACCACTTCGGGGAGCAGGGCGGGGGAGAGGCCCGCCAGTGCGAGGATGTCCTCGTCGTACTTCTCCGTCGCCGACGACCACCAGCCGGTGCCCGAAGCATCGCCGCGGTCGGTCGTGCCGCGTCCCGTCAGCCGTTCGGTGAGATAGTCGTGCGGCAGCCGGACGGCAGCCGTGGCCCGCGCCGCCTCGGGCTCGTTCTCCAGCAGCCAGGCCCACTTGGTGACGGTGAAAGCGGGCCCCGGCAGGCTCCCGGTGCGCTCGGCCCAGGCATCGGGACCCGCACCATCGGGACCTGCCAATTGCTCGATCAGCCGTGCGCTCTGCGGGGCGGACCGCACGTCGTTCCAGAGCATCGCCTTGCGCACCGGCCGGCCGGCGGCGTCGAGCGGCACCAGGCCGTGCTGCTGCCCGCCGATCGCTATGGCCGCCGCCCGACCGGTCGCCGGCCCGCACTGGTGCAGCGCTGCCGTGAGCGCCTGCCACCACTGCTCGGGGTCGCTCTCCCGGGCCCCGCCGTCGCCGGAGACCGTGTGCGGGGCCTGCCCTCGGGCCACAACATCACCGGTGGCGGTGTCGACGACCAGCGCTTTGGTGGACTGGGTGGAGGAGTCCACGCCGATGACGAGGGGGCCTTCGGGTGCTGCCATCGATCTCTCCGCTCTGAGGGGCCTTGCTCAGGTGTGCCGGGGTGTGCGGCGTCCGCAACGTCCTGGCGTGCTCCTGGATAGTAATTTGTTAAGTGCCATGACGAAATACCGGGGGGCGGACCGGGTGCAGGCGGACGTGTGCCATCGGGCGGTGCGGCGCTCACCCCTCGTCGTTCACCACGGCCAGAGCGGCAGCCGGATCATGATCCCCGGGCCCGACGGGTGTCCAGCGGCCGCGGTCCTTGCGGTACGGCCACCAGCGACCGTCCCGTCCATACCGCAGTTGCGCCTCCGCGCCCGCCACGGTCCAGCGATCGCGCTCCCCCTCCAGACCGGGGCGGACGCCGTCCTCCCAGGCCTGCTCGAGCTGGGCGCGGGCTCGGGCGAGCGCCTCCGTCCCCGGCGTCCACCGCTCCTCCAGCACGGCCAGCGCGGCCGCGCCACCGCACTGCCAGGCCCGCACCGCGAGCGCCAGTGCGGCCGGGTCGCGGCCCGATCCCTCGGCGAGCCGGGCCGTGATCCGTCCCTCGGGGGCAGTGGCGGCCAGCCGTACCGCGTCCTGCCCCGGCGTCAGGCCCGCTTCCACCGGCCGGTGTTCGTGATCCGGTTCCACCGCTTCGGCGAGCAGGGCACAGGCCCGGGCGATGGCATCCGCGGCGAGGAACTCCAGCGCGGCGGGGTCGATGCCGGGCGGCGGCCCCGACGCGGTGTCGAGCGACGGTGGCCGGCCGGGCCCGTCGGGCGGCGCGGGGAGAGGCGGCAGGGGCGGCAGCAGACTCAGGGCGGCGAATGCCTCATCGGCACGTACCCCCTCCTGCACGGTCTCCTGCCGGCTGCCGTGCGCTGCTGTGCCATCAGACGGTGTGCCGTCAGCCGGTGTGCGGTCCGCCGGTGTGCCGTGTGCTTCGGGTCCGGGCCGCGCCGCCCGGGACATGCTGCGCGCCTGGAGTTCGCCGAGGATCTCCCGCTCGCCGCGTCCCCGCATCAGCAGCAGCACAAAGGGGTCCTGGTCCAGCAGACGGGCCACCTGGTAGCAGAGAGCCGCCGTGTGCGGGCAGTGGTCCCAGGAGTCACAGGAGCACTCCGGCTCCAGATCCCCTATGCCGGGGAGCAGGTCAACACCGGCCGCAGCCGCGTCCTCCACCAGATGGGGCGGCATCTCCCGGTCCAGCAGTGCCGCGATGTGGCCCGACCTGTCCACGGCCATGTCGAGGAAACTGTCCCATTCCTGGTCGCTCAGCTGCTGCAACAGCACATCGCTGCGGCAGCGGGAGGAGTCGGGGTCCTGCACCACGGCCGTGATCCGTCCCGGTCGTACCGATACCGCGCCGACCGCTCCCTTCCGGGCGTACGTCCGCCCCTTCCTGAGCTGCGCACCGTCGAGAGCGGTGTCCTCCAGCGCCTTCAGCCAGGCCCGGCCCCACCAGCTCTGCGCGAAGCCCCGGCCGCCCGCGGGGCCCGGCGGTGCGAAGGTGCGCTCGTGTCCGTCCGCAGCGTTCATCGCCCACTCCCTCGCAGTTTCACCAGATCCGCCAGCTCTTCGTCGGTCAGTTCGCTCAGCGCCGCCTCACCGGAGCCCAGGACCGCGTTCGCGAGCTCCTGTTTGCGGTCGAGCATCTCGGCGATCCGGTCCTCGATGGTTCCCTCGGCGATGAGCCGGTGCACTTGTACGGTTCTGGTCTGCCCGATGCGGTAGGCCCGGTCGGTGGCCTGCGCCTCGACAGCCGGGTTCCACCAGCGGTCGTAGTGCACGACGTGGGCTGCGCCGGTCAGGTTGAGCCCGGTGCCCGCTGCCTTCAACGACAGCAGGAAGACGGGGACCTCGCCCGCCTGGAACCGGTCCACCATCTCCTGGCGCCGGGCGATCGGCGTGCCGCCGTGCAGGAAAAGGGTGGGTACCGCGCGAGCCGCCAGATGCTTCTCGATGAGCCGCGCCATCTGCACGTACTGGGTGAACACCAGCACACCCGCGCCCTCGGCGAGGATGGTGTCCAGCAACTCGTCCAGCAGCTCCAGCTTGCCCGAACGCCCCTCGATGCGCGGCGACTCCTCCTTGAGGTACTGCGCGGGGTGATTGCAGATCTGCTTCAGCGTGGTGAGCAGCTTCGCCACCAGTCCGCGCCGGGCGAAGCCGTCGGTTCCCGAGATCTCCGCCAGGGTCTCCCGAACCACCGCCTCGTACAGGCCGGTCTGCTCCCCGGTGAGGGAGACCACCAGGTCGGTCTCCGTCTTGGGCGGGAGTTCCGGCGCGATCCCCGGGTCGGATTTGCGTCGGCGCAGCAGGAACGGGGCGACGAGCCGCGACAGCCGCTCGGCAGCGGCCGGGTCCGCTCCGCCCTCGATGGTGCGGGCGTAGTGCCTGCGGAAGTGGCCCAGCCGGCCCAGCAGCCCCGGGGTGGTCCAGTCGAGGATCGCCCACAGTTCGGAGAGGTTGTTCTCCACCGGAGTCCCCGTCAGCGCGACACGCGCCTGCGCGTCGATCGTCCGTAGCTGCCTGGCCGTCGCGGAGTACGGATTCTTCACGTGCTGCGCCTCGTCGGCGACGACCAGACCCCAACGCGTCCCGCGCAGCCCTTCGGTGTCCAGCCGCATCGTGCCGTATGTGGTGAGGACGAACTCCCCGTCGGCCAGGTCCGCCAGCTTCCGGGACGTCCCGTGGAAACGGCGTACTGCCTTACCCGGCGCGAACTTCTCGATCTCCCGCTGCCAGTTGCCCATCAGCGAGGCCGGACAGACGACCAGGGTGGGGCCCGCCGACGCCTCGTCGGTCTGCCGGTGCAGATGCAGCGCGATCAGCGTGATGGTCTTGCCGAGGCCCATGTCGTCGGCCAGGCAGCCGCCGAGCCCCAGCGAGGTCATCCGGTGCAGCCAGTTCAGGCCGCGCAGCTGGTAGTCGCGCAGCGACGCGGCGAGCGCGGCCGGCTGTCCGACCACCTGCCCGACGGCGCCTTCCGGGTCGGCCAGCCGGTCGCGCAACTGCGCGAGCCAGCCGGTGGCGGTGACATCGACCCGGTGACCGTCGACCTCGGTACTGCCGGCCAGGGCGGCGCTGAGCGCGTCGAGCGGGGTGACCTTGCGGTCCTGAGCGTCGCGGGCGCGCCTGGCCTCGGCCGGGTCGATCAGCACCCATTGATCACGCAGGCGTACCACCGGTCTGCCGGCTTCGGCGAGTCGGTCGAGTTCGCTCCGGCTCAGTCGGCGATCACCCAGCGCGAACGACCAGTTGAACGACAGCAGCGCATCGGCGGAGAGGACGGACGGCGCGGCGGAGGACAGCCTGTCGGCCGGACCGGGCCGGTCGGAATCCGATGCGGCCGGACCGATGACGGCTCGCGACGTCAGTGTCCCGGCCTGTTCCCGCGGCCAGTGCACGTGCACCCCGCAGGCGGCGAGGGCCGGGGCGGCCTCGCCGAGCAGTTCGGTGATGTCCTCGTCGGCCAGCTCGACGGCGTCCGGCACGGCGGCCGACAGTAGGGGAGCCAGCGGGGCCCAGGCGCCTGCGGCCCGGCGCATGGCGAGCAGTGCATCCATCCGGGCACGCGGCCCGAACCCGGCCGCTTCGCCGGACCATACCGCCGCGGCGTCGGCGACCAGGGACGGGTCGCCGACGCTGTGCAGTTGCAGGACCGCCCGGAAGCCGGGCCCCGTTTCGGGCTCGGTGCCGCTGACTTCCGCCTTCCGGTGGAGCAGTTCCACCCGAAGTGAGATCCGTACACCTTCGTCCTGCGCCGCGGCGATGTCGGCCGCCCAGGACCGCTGTTCGGACACCGGCTGGGGTGTGTCCGCGGTGAAGGCGGCGCCGCCGGCCGCGAAGGGCGCCGCGGGTGTACGGGGCAGTCCGTCGGCGACCGCGTCGAGGAAGTCACGTACCAGTCGCTCGGGTTGGGGCAGCAGGACCGGGTCCCGTGTCGGGTCCAGCGGTGCGGCGTGTGCCTCCGGCGGCATGGCGGCGGCCAGTTCGCGCACCCGTGCCAGGTCGGCTGCCGAGAGCGGGCCGAGCCGCCAGATGTCGTGGCCCGCGGCGCTCACACCGGGCAGCAACCGCCCGCGGGCGGCGAGTTGAAGCGCGAGTACGGCGGCCGCGCCCCAGAACGCAGCGGCAGCCGACGACTGAGCGGAGGCGCGGGCGCGGGTGAGGACGGGCAGGGCTTGCTGTACGGTCAGCACCATCGCCCGTACGGAGTACGGCCGGGTGTCACCGCCGACGACGATCAGCTCCTCGAGGGAGCCGTGGTTCGGGGGTTCGCTGTCATCGGGGTGCCAGAAGGCGACCCGGCCGGCACGGGCCGGGTCCGCAGCCAGAAACACCGCGGAGCAGCGGGAGAGCGGGGCGATCTCGGAGAGCGTTGCCGTGGGATGTCCGTGCACAGCGATAGCGCATTCCTCAAATTTGACTACTGTGGGCCGGGATCGCCGAGGGTACCTCACCGGAGATGCCCGGCGAACGACACCACCATGAGACTCGGCGGGGCCGACTGAGGGTGGAGGCAGCACCACCCCTGCGGCAGGGGGCTTTCCCCCTCCCTGTACGGGTGATGGCGCCATGGCTCCGCAGGGTCACGAAGCCCTACGTTTCATGAGGTCAGCGCATGGGCCAACAGACCGGAGACCGACATGCCGTACACCGCCGCGCTGCTCGTTCAACCCGAGCAGAAGACGGGCAGTGACTTCGCCCCCCTGCTGAGGACGGTGAAGGCGCACGGGCTCCTCGCGCGGCGCACCGGCTGGTACGGCCTCAGCATGACCACCAATCTGCTGGCGCTCGCCGCGACGGTGGCCGGCATGGTCCTCACCGGTGACTCCTGGTGGACCCTGGCGCTCGCGGTACCGCTGGCGGTGCTCTGGTCGCGCACCGCGTTCTTCGGCCATGACGCCGGACACGCGCAGATATCCGGCGACCGCAGGGTGAGCAGGGCGGTCGGGCTGTTCCACAGCAACCTGTTGCTCGGGATGAGCTACGGCTGGTGGAACGACAAGCACAACCGGCACCACGCAAATCCGAACCACGTCGACAAGGACCCCGATGTCGGGGTCGGCGTCATGGTCTGGACGCAGAACCAGGCGGCGGAGCGCGAAGGTCTGGCCCGCTGGCTCACCCGCAACCAGGCGCGGCTGTTCTTCCCATTGCTGCTGCTCGAAGGCATCGCCCTGAAGGTCTACGGATTCCGCACGGTGCTCGCCAAGGACGACGAGTCCCGTCAGCCCGCCGGCGAACGGGCGGTCGAGGGAATCCTGCTGTTCACGCACCTGGCTGCGTACACCACGCTGCTCCTCATGGTGATGTCCCCGGGCAAGGCGGTCGTGTTCGCCCTGGTGCACCACGCGCTCTTCGGCCTGCACCTCGGAATGACCTTCGCTCCCAACCACAAGGGCATGGAGATGCCCGACCCCGACGGCGAGCGCTGGGGACACCTTCAGCGACAGGTGCTGACCTCGCGGAACGTGCACGGCGGAGTGATCACCGACTGGCTGCTCGGCGGCCTGAACTACCAGATCGAGCACCACCTCTTCCCCAGCATGCCGCGTCCCCACCTGCGCCGCGCCCAGGCGCTGGTGAGAGAGCACTGCGAGGCACTGGGCATGCCGTATGCGCAGACCTCGCTGATCGACTCCTACCGGCAGGCGCTCACGCACATGCATCAGGTCGGTGAGCCGCTGCGCGCCGCGAGTACGGTGTCCGGATAGGTCCTGTCGTTCCGGGCCCGGCAAAGATCGGCTGGACAGGACCTGGCGGAACCGCGAGTCGCAGCCGTGCGTTCCTGTAGTCAGAGAGTGGCAGTAGCCACTGAGGAGGCGTCGAAGATGTCCAAGCCCGCAATGATCGCCGTCGGAGGCGTGGTCGCCGGCGTCATCCTGATTCCCCTGATCGGCTTCTTCCCGGCCCTGCTGGTGCTGATCGGAGTGCCCGTCGTGGCGTATCTGCTGCTGGACTCCGGCCAGCGCCGGAGGCTGCGCAGGATCACCCGCAAGGAGATCGGCCGCTGACCGCCGCTCCCCGACCCCCTCGGATCGCGCCGGGTTATCGTCGGGGAACGATCACCGGCACGACGAGGGGGCTCCCATGGCGGACAGCAGGGTCACGACGGTCAGCAGCAACGGCGCATACTCCTTCACCAAGCCGAACCGCGAGAGCATCACCCTGCGGGTGGGTCTGGGTGTGGAGGGCGACGTCCATGCGGGCGTCACGGTGAAGCACCGTTCGCGGATGGCGAAGGACCCCACACAGCCCAATCTCCGTCAGGTGCACCTGATGCACGAAGAGCTCTTCGAGGAGACACGCGGCGAGGGCTTCGACCTGGCACCGGGTCAACTCGGTGAGAACGTCACGACCAGGGGGATCGACCTGCTCGGACTGCCTACGGGGACGCTGCTCCGCCTCGGCGACAGCGCCGTGGTGAAGGTCACCGGTCTCCGCAACCCCTGCCTGCAGATCGACAACTTCCAGCAGGGACTGCTCAAGCAGATGGTCGGGCGCGACGACGCCGGCACCCTCGTCCGCAAGGCCGGGATCATGAGTGTGGTGGTGGCAGGCGGTGTGGTACGGCCGGGTGACCCGATCGTGGCCGAACTGCCGGACGGGCCGCACCGGGCCCTCGAAGTCGTCTGACCGGCCGGCCGCTCGGCGCCCGGTCCCGCTCCTCCGGCCCGGCCCTGCTCCTCCGGCCCGGCCCTGCTCCTCCGGCCCGGTCCCGCTCCTCCGGCCCGGTCCTGCTCCCCGCTCAGGCGGGCCGTACGGCCAGCGTGTCCAGCGCCTTCAGCAGTCCGGGCAGCTCCGGCCCGCGCCCGACCGGCACCACTTCGCCCGGCCGGTCGTCGAGCAGTACAAAGGCGATGTCGTCCGTCCTGGCGACCAAGGACCACCCGGGCCCCTCGGCGCGCAGGGTGCGGGCCCCGTCGGGTGCGAAGGAGGACCGTATGCGTCCGGGCGGTGGCGGCGAGTCCACATAGCAGAGCAGTTCTTCGATGACACGCCGGGCCGGTCCTGACGGCTTGCCTCCGGAGTCCGCCGGCGCGCTGAAGCTCTCCGCGCCGCCGAGCTGTTCGCGCCAGGCAGCCCACTGCGAGGCGATCTCATCGGCGCCGAGCCGCCGCTGGGCGGGGCCCCAGGCGTCGGTGTCGGGCGGCGCGAGCGGTGGTCGGCCGCCCTCGGTGCGGGGATCGTGCGGCGCGGGCAGTCCCGGCGCCGCGACGGCCACCGCGAGCGGCCAGCCCGGCAGCGAGACGACGATGGAGCGGTCGTCCGGTGAGAGGTCGTACTCCATACCGCAGTCCCACGACGCGATGGCGACCGCGACCAGCGACACATCGTCGATGACCACCGTCCACCGCGCGCCGGTCCCGTCCTGCCCGAGCACGACGCCGTACCCGTCCGGGTACGGCGCGAGGCCGAGCGCCTCGCACGCCGACGGGTAGTCGTCGCCGAGCACGCTCGGAAACTGAGCTGGGGTCAGCAATACCGCAGTCAGCACATAGAGTGCATCGTCGTCGGCATCGTCCGTCCCGGTCACGGCCGCCTCCTGGTTGATCAGTCGTCGGCGCACCATAACCAGTGGGTAACCCCGGCGTCGAGTGCGGGGCCCGGAAACCACCACCGGAGAGGTCAAACCGTCGGCAGCCCGAGGAGCTCGCGGGCCACCGCCTGCGGGCTTTCGCCGCGTTCGCGAGCCAGGGCGATGACGGCCCGGCAGGCCAGTTCGCTGACGCCGAACGACAGAGCTTCCGGCGACACCCATCGCACGGCCTGGTCCATCCGGTCGAAATCGTCCTCAGCGGACGCCGACACATAGGCCGCCGCCGCCTCGAATATGTTGTGCTGTCGGCGCGACTGCTCGCCCAACGGAGGGGAGCCGTCCGGATCGACGGCGAAGAATCTTCTGAGTCTGGTCAACAACTGGACCACCTTCTCCGGGCAACGAGTCGAACCGGCCCTCACTCCCTGGTTCTTCCCGAGTGGGCCCCGCCTCATAGCGCGGGGCCCCAACTCAGTCCCGGCGGACGGCCAGCGCAAGAAACCGCTCGGGTTCATCGACGTAACGGCTCAGCCGCCAGCCCGTGGCAGTCAGCAGTCGCCGCAATCGGGACGGGGCGCGCTGATCGTCAGCGGTGAGCGTGCGGCCCTGCCGGGCGGCGAGCGCGGCTCTCCCGATCGGGTGGAACAGCGCCAGCACACCGGCCGGCTTGACCACCCTGGCCAGTTCTCGGAGATTCGCATCGGGGTCGGGCAGATGGGCGATGAGCCCCGACGCGAACACGGCGTCCAGCGACTGGCCGAGTACCGGGAGCCGCGCCACGTCGGCCAGCAGCAGTTGCGCGTCGTGTTGTCGCCCGGCGCGCACCGCGGCCTCCAGCATCGCGGGGGTCAGATCGGCCCCGATGACCCAGCCCGCCGTCGCCACTGCCGCACGCAGCGGACGCAGCGCCCGCCCCGTACCGCAGCCGGCGTCGAGAACGGCATCGCCGGGGCGCAGCCCCAGCTCGGCGACGGCAGCGGCGAACGCCGGTCCGTCGTCGGGGAAGCGCACATCCCAGCCCGCCGCCCGCGCGCCGAAGAATGCCTGGACATCTCTTCTGTTTGCGTCGGTCATCCAAGGATGATCCCAGCAACAGGCCGAGCCCCGTCAGCCCGCCGTGACGAACACCGAGTGCCGGCCGCTCGCTCCGTTCGGGATGGTGTCGGTGCGTTTCTCGGTCTGGAGCCGACCGGTGCGGTCGGTGGCGCGGACGGTGAGTGTGTGAGGGCCCGATGTGGGCTTCCAGGGCAGCGACCACTGGCGCCAGGTGTCGGTGGTGTCCTCGGCGGCGAGATCCGCCCGCTGCCACGCGCCGTCGTCCACCCGGACCTCGACCTTGTCGATACCGCGCTGCTGTGCCCAGGCGACCCCAGCGATCATGATCGTGACACCGGTCGTGGGACGGGCGAAGGGTTTGGGCGTGTCGATGCGCGACTCCGTCTTGACCGGCGCCTTCTTGGACCAGTCATGCTTCACCCAGTACGGGTCGTAGCTGTCGAACGTGGTGAGCTCGATGTCCTGGATCCACTTGCAGGCGGAGACGTATCCGTACAGCCCCGGCACCAGCATCCGGACCGGGAAGCCATGGACGAAGGGCAGCGGCGAGCCGTTCATGCCGAGTGCGAGCATCGCGTCGCGGCCGTCCATGATGTCCTCGACCGGGGTGCCGATCGTCATGCCGTCCACCGAGCGGGCCACCAACTGGTCGGCGGGTCCGCCTTTCGACGGCGGCCGCACGCCGGCTTCCTCGAGCAGATCCGCGAGGCGTACGCCGATCCAGCGGGCGTTTCCGATGTATGGACCACCGACTTCGTTCGACACACAGGTCAGGGTGATGTCCCGCTCGATGAGGTCGCGGTGCAGCAAATCCTGGAAATCCACGGTGACCGGGCGGCTGACGCCCTTCCCGTGGATACGAAGGTGCCAGGTGCCCGCATCGACCCGGGGCACGACCAGAGCGGTATCGACACGGTAGAAGTCGCCGTTGGGCGTGAAGAAGGGACTGACGCCGGGAACCCGGAGCTGTGCGCCCTTCGGAACAGGGGCAGCAGGGGACGCGGGTTTCGGCAGTCTCACCTCGGCCCGTGATGCGCCGGCGTCGTTCGCACGCGAGTTGTTCAGCGCTCTGCCCAGCGCTCCCGCGCCGGTGGACGCCGCAGCCGCGGCAGTCGCCGCGACGATGAAACCGCGGCGATCCCAGCGGTCCTCCCGCACATCGGCGCCGGCCGTGGCCGATGACCCTGCGGCCACCAGGCGCCCGGCCAGCCAGTACAGCAGCGCGGCTCCCACCAGCGCGCCGACCACCGAAGGCAGCGCGTCGGAGATGCCGGTGGAGTCGGGACGCCCGGTCGCGGCCACACCGCCGACCACACCGAACAGCAGCACCCCGACCGCGCCCGCCGTCCGGTGGTGCAGCGCCAGCAGACCCAGAACGATCGCCAGCACCGCCAGTACAGCCAGAATGCCCAGCTGCAGCACGAGTTTGTCGTGGGTCCCGAAGTGTCGGATCGCATAATCCTTGAGCGCCGGGGGAGTGCGGTCGATCGCCGCGCCGCCCACCGCGATCACCGGTCCGGCTTCGGGACGCACCGCGGCCGAGACCAATTCCGCGACGGCGAGCGCCGCGTACCCTGCGAGCAGTCCGGCCAGCGCGGCCAGCGGCGGCCGGATCCATTTTCTCGGTGTGGTCGTCACGCACTGGTCTTCGGCACGGAAGCTTCGAAGGATTGGTCCCGGGCGGCGAATGCGCCGAAGAACGACCCGTTCGGCCCGCTGTCGGCAGGTCGGTCGGCCGGTGTTCTGCGCCGGTGCGAGGAAGCGCGTCTCCTTGCCCACGGGCCGGCATTGGTGGAGGCTGGCGCACATCGCGGGGTCAGCGGAACGAGTGATCGGGGAGGGCCGGAACATGGCGCTGGGTAAGGGACTCGACTGGCTGCTGGACGATCTGACGACCCGGGTCGAGCACGTCCGGCATGCGCTCGTACTGTCCAACGATGGCCTGGTGACCGGTGCGAGTCAGGAGCTGATACGCGAGGACGCGGAGCATCTGGCGGCCGTCTCCTCGGGTCTGCACAGCCTTGCCAAGGGGTCGGGGCTGCATTTCGGGGCGGGTGCCGTCCGGCAGACGATGGTCGAGTTCGACGAGGGAGTCCTCTTCGTCACCGCGGCAGGGGAGGGAAGCTGCCTGTGCGTGCTGGGCGCCGCCGAGGCGGACATCGGCCAGGTCGCGTATGAGAGGACGCTGCTCGTCAACCGGGTCGGTGAGCACCTGGCAGTCTCCGCGAGACGGCCGGAGGGCTCCCCGGCCGCGCCCTGGTAGCGATGGCCGGGGACCGAGCGGTACGAGGCGACGCTTCCGAGTGACAACCTTCGGTTGACAGTTCGCGCGTGTCAACTTAAGGTTGACACATGGTGAATCCAGTACCGCTGACGCCCCAGATCCGTCTCGACGATCTGATCGAAGCCATCAAGAAGGTCCACACCGATGAGCTGGAGCAGCTGACCGACGCCGTCCTGGCCGCAGACCACCTCGGCGAAGTGGCGGATCATCTGATCGGTCACTTCGTGGACCAGGCGAGGCGCTCCGGCGCCTCCTGGACAGACATCGGCAAGAGCATGGGGGTCACCAGGCAGGCCGCCCAGAAGCGATTCGTACCCAAGGCCCCCACCGAGGGTGCCGACCTCGACCCGGCCCAGGGGTTCAGCCGCTTCACCGCACGGGCACGCAACGTCGTGACGGCGGCGCACAACGAGGCCCACGCAGCCGGAAACACGGAGATCGGCCCCGCACATCTGACGCTGGGCCTGCTGAGCGAGCCCGAGGGGCTCGCCGCGTTCGCGATCCTCGCCCAAGGCGTCCAACTCGACGCGGTCCGTGGGGCGGTGGTCCAAGGGCTCCCCGCGGCTGCGCAGGAGGTACCTGAGCTGATCCCCTACAACGCGTCCGCGCGAAAGGCTCTGGAACTGACCTTGCGGGAGGCTCTGCGGCTCGGACACAACTACATCGGGACCGAGCACATCCTGCTCGCCCTGCTGGAACTCGAGGACGGAGCGGGCGTCCTGGCCGGACTCGGCATCGACAAGGCAGCCGTCGAAACCGCCGTCACCGACGCCCTCGCCACCGTGGTGGCCGCCCGCAAGCAGGGATGACGCCGCTCCGCCCCGCGCTTCACCGGACCGGCCGGTGTGCGCCTCCAGCGGTGCACCGGTAACCGGAGGCACCGGCTGCGTCACTGACCGCGCCCCGTACCGGATACGGTGCTGCTGTGGTGATCGACGGGGACGACAAGACACCGGGGACCGCGCTGCTGCTGGCGGTGGCCCCGGCGGGCAGGGGTCGGCTGACGGACGCGACCTCCGTACTGGCGCCGCTCGCGGCGGTGCCCCCGAGCGCGCTCACCGGTACCGCGACGGCGACCGTGGTCGAACTCGCCGATCCGCTGGAGCCGCAGACCGTACTGACCCGGCTCCGCGCGGTCGCGGCCACGCCGGGTCCGCTGCGTCTTTATCTCGCGGGCCAACTGCAACTCGACCGCAGGCAACGATTGGTGCACCTCGCGCTCGCCCGTACGACTCCGGCCACCGTGCGCTACGACGGCCTGCCGTGGCACTGGCTGGCCGGCGAACTGAGCGCCCGCAGTCCGGGCACCACGACGGTGGTCGTCGACCTGGTCGCGGATGCCGAGACCTGGCAGCACCTTTCCGGTGCAGGGCTCGGTCTCGGTCCCGGAGTCCCGATGTTCGGGCGCCTGGCCCCGCCGCCCGCGCGCCGGGCGACTGCCACCCCCGCCTATCTGAAGGCCATGGCCGAGATCTGGCGCAGCGGCGCGAGGCCCCAGATGGACCAGTTGCACGAAATGGCCGCGGCGCGGAGCGGATCCGAAGGCGCCCGGCTCTTCACCGCGGGCCCCACGGGGGCGCGTGCGGAGCAACATGAACGGACACCGCAGCACGAACCGGCGGCGCACCGCGAATCGGCGGCGCAGGGTGAACCGGTGACGCGGCGCGAACGGGCGCCCATTCCCGGGCAGTCCGACCGCCGCTCCGCGCCCGCCGAAGCAGCTGCCCCCGCCCCGGATCCGCATCCGGCGATACTCTCGGCCGCCCATGCGGGACGGCACACGGAAGCCGCTGCTGCGGCCGCCGCCTGGGAGAGCGAGGCTCTGCGCGCCCATGGGCCGGGTTCGGCGCAGGCGCTGCACTGGCTGGAGGTGCGGGCTGATCTGGCGCATCTGGCCCAGGACCCAGGCCGTAGCTGCGAGTTGTGGATGATGGCGGCAGGCGCGCGCCTGCAGGGCCGGCCGAGCGCGGACGACCCCGAGGTCGAGGCGGCCGTGGACCGGGCCCACCACGAATGGCAGCAGATCACCGACGTCGCACGGGCCCGCACGCTCGCCCCGGACCTGCTCGAACTGCGCCGTCGAGTGCCGGGCCGCCAGCGCGGCGCGCTGCAACTCCTGCAACAACGGCTCGAGCGGCTCCGGGTCCCCTGACTCGGCTGATTGGTCAAGTTTTTGCCTGTGGCCTGATCATGCCGCTCCGCCGCGCCCGCGGGTCGGCATGATCAGGCCATGACCGGTGGTCCCGTATCGGGTGCGCCGTGCCGGTCGCCGCCGAGCGGCCGAAACACCCAGGTTGCGGCCGTGAGACCCATCGGGGACGCGTTGACTCGACCCGGTCGGATGATTCAGGCTCGCCATATAGGTGCTGACTACAACGATCGTGGTCGGGCGTATCGTTCGCCCGCGACATGCGCGGCTTCCCGCAGGGCGTCGGCGCGTCGGCCTGCGATCGGAAACAGGAGGAAACACATGTGTGGCATCACCGGCTGGGTCTCCTACGACCGTGACATCCGCGGGGAAACCGCGACGCTGGACGCGATGACGGAGACGATGGCCTGCCGCGGTCCCGACGACCGCGGCACCTGGATCAGCGGCCCCGTGGGACTCGGCCACCGCCGCCTGGCCATCATCGACCTGCCGGGCGGGCGTCAGCCGATGGAGCTTCAGACACCACAGGGCACGCTCGCCGTCGTCTACTCGGGGGAGACGTACAACTTCACCGAACTGCGCCGTGAACTCACCGGCCGAGGCCACCGTTTCACCACCGAATCCGACACCGAGGTCGTACTGCACGGCTACCTGGAGTGGGGCGAAGCTGTCGCCGAACGACTCAACGGCATGTACGCCTTCGCGGTCTGGGACGGACGCAGCCAGAAGCTGGTGATGATCCGCGACCGCATGGGCATCAAGCCCTTCTACTACTACCCGACCCCGGACGGAGTGCTGTTCGGCTCGGAGCCGAAGGCCATCCTCGCGAATCCGCTGGCCCGCGCCCGGGTCGGACTCGACGGACTGCGCGAGCTCTTCGCCTTCGTCAAGACGCCCGGCCATGCCTTCTGGGAGGGCATGCACGAGGTCGAACCGGGCACCGTCGTGACGGTCGACCACGGCGGGCTGCGTCACCATGTCTACTGGTCGTTGGAGACCCGGCCGCACCCCGACGACCGGGACACCTCGATCGCCAGGGTGCGTGAACTCCTCGAGGACATCGTCGAGCGCCAACTGGTCTCCGACGTGCCGCGCTGCACTCTGCTCTCCGGTGGTCTGGACTCGTCCGCCATGACCGCGCTGGCCGCGCGCAAGCTCGCCGAATCCGGTGAGACGGTCCGCAGCTTCGCGGTCGACTTCGTGGGCCAGGCGGAGAACTTCGTTGCCGACGAACTGCGTCCCACCCCCGACACCCCGTTCGTGCACGACGTCGCATCGGCTGCGGGTACCGACCACCGGGACATCGTCCTCGACTCGAACGCGCTGGCCGACCCGGCCGTGCGGGCCAAGATGATCACCGCGCGGGACATGCCCATGGGATTCGGTGACATGGACGCCTCGCTGTATCTGCTCTTCCGCGCGATCCGGGAACAGTCGACCGTCGCGCTCTCCGGCGAGTCGGCCGACGAGGTCTTCGGCGGCTATCTGCAGTTCTTCGACGAGGAAGCCAGGAACGCCGACATGTTTCCGTGGCTGGTGCGTTTCACCCGGCACTTCGGTGACGACGCCGACGTGCTGCGCCCGGAACTGAGCACCGCTCTGAACCTGCCGGCGTTCCTCGCGGACAGCTACGCCGACGCGGTCAGTGGCATCGTTCGGCTCGCCGGGGAGAGCGACTTCGAGTACCGGATGCGGAAGATCTGCCATCTGCACCTGACCCGTTTCGTCCGGGTGCTGCTCGACCGCAAGGACCGGGCGAGCATGGCGGTCGGCCTCGAGGTGCGGGTGCCGTTCTGCGACCACCGGCTGGTCGAGTACGTGTACAACGCTCCGTGGTCGCTGAAGTCCTTCGACGGCCGGGAGAAGAGCCTGCTGCGGGAGGCGACGGCAGACGTGCTGCCGAAGTCGGTGTACGACCGGGTGAAGAGCCCTTACCCGTCCACCCAGGACCCCAAGTACGCGATCGCCCTCCAGGAGCACGCCCAGGACCTGCTCGCCAAACCGTCCCACCCGGTCTTCGAGCTCGTTGACCGGGCCAGGGTGCGCAGCGCAGCCGAACGCGAGCTACCACAGATCACCCAGGCTTCGCGCCGCGGTCTGGAGCGCACCCTGGACCTGGCGCTCTGGCTGGACCTCTACGCGCCGGAGCTGATCCTCTCCTGAACGCGGTGGCGGTGGGTGGCCGAAATGGCGGCCGCCCACCGTCACCCGGTCCGCGAAAGCCCAGGTGGAGGGGCGACGGCGGCCGCGCGTTGCGAATTCACCCGCGTGGGGGGACGCTTGTTCCAGTCAAAGTGTGTTCACCCGATTACTTTCGGTGTCCTCGGGGCTGTCATATCAGACGAGGTGAGGTCGGCCCAGCGCCGCTCACCCTGATGAGGAGACGCAGTCGTGATCACTGAAGTTCATCGCGAGTACGTACTGGACTTGGAAGCAACTCCCACCCGAGTGCCGCAGGTCCGGCGTATCGTCGCAGCGCACCTTCGCCACTGGCAGCTGGAAGAGCTGATCCAGCCCGTCAGTCTGGGCGTGTGTGAGCTTCTCACCAACGTCCATCTGCACGCGGGTGAGGACAAGCACTGCACTCTGGAACTGCGCTGGACCGGCCGGAACCTGACCGCGGCCGTGCTGGACGCCTGTCCGAGGTTGCCCCGGCTGCGGTGTGCGAGCCCGCTCGTCACCACCGGCCGCGGGCTGCCCATGGTGGCCACCCTCAGTGACAGCTGGGGCACCCAGGCCACCGCGGACGGCAAGGTCGTGTGGTTCACCCTTCGCGCGCAGGCCGGCACCGGCCGGCCGCGCGTTCTCCGTACCCCGAAGCCGTTCGTCGCCACCGCTGCCCGTGCGGCCGCGGAGGCCGAGAAGCCCGCGCTGCCCCAACGGCGCACCGAAGACGCGCAGTTCGCAGCAGAGGACGTGCACTTCGCCGAACTCGTGGAGGCAGGCAGGTCCTAGCGTGCTCCTATGGTCCGTGGCTCCCGCCGCCGAACCCGCGCCCCTTCCCACCGTGCCCTGCGCAGGCCTGTCGAGCCGCGCAGGGCACGCGTGGTGGTGCGGGGCGGTCAGCCGCGCAGCAGATCGGTCATGACCCGCCCGAACATCAGCCGTCCCGCCCCGGCAGTGAGGCCGTCGAAGAACCGGGGCAGCCAGATGATCCGCAGTTCCTCGCGCCATACGACGCGACAGCCCGAGGCGGCCGGACGCACTTCGATCTCAGCCCAGCCCCGCACCACGCGGCCGCGCTTCTCCAGACGGCACACGCCCGGCCGGCCGGGCCGGGGCGGCTCCCAGCGCGTGACCTCCATCAGGTCGTCGAACCCCACCGGACCGAGCCCGGTGCGTGCCACGAACCGGACACCCACCCCAGTGGCCCCGGGGTTGATGACGGTGATCCTGGTCAGCGGGACCGGGGCGGCGTGCAGCTCCCACCGGGTGAGCCGGCGCCACGCCTCGGGCGCAGACAGCACGGCGGAGCGTTCGACATGGAAGAGAGCCACAGGATGACCTTAGAGGCACTCACCGGCGAGGGCGGCGTGTCTCCCGGTGGAGACACACCGCCCTCGTTCTGCCGGTGGGCCGAAGCGCCGCGAGGTGCTGTCCGGGGCCGTGTCGTCAGCGGCCGGGACCGGGGCCCTTCTTCCGGTCGCGCAGCTCCTCGCGCAGACCGTCGTCGTACTCGATCTGCTCCTTGCGGAGATCGGCAGAGACCTCCTGCTGCTCGGTGACCTTCTGGGTCTCCATGTGCACACGCTCGACGGCCACCGCCTCCTTGCGAATGACGGGTTCTTCGGCGTGCAGCACCACTTCGGTCTCGGCCTCTCCGATGCGCGCACGTTCCGCAGCGGTACGGTCCCCGTCCTTGATCGGTTCGCGCACCAGACGCACTTCTTCGTGGCTGACCGGAACGGTGGTGGTGACGTTCTCGGTGACGACGACCTTGCGCAGGTGCGCCCTGCCCGACTCGTGCTCCTCGGTGCCGACCCGCAGTTGCTCCTCGGAGCGTATGAGTTCTTCCTGGGTGGCTGCCTTCCCGGTCATGTCCTGGGCGCCACGGGTGCCCGCCCCGGCTCCGACGGGTGTACCGGCTCCCGCGCCGACGGCCGCTCCGGACCCCGCTGTCGTTCCGGTGCCCGCAGCGCCGCCGTACATGCCGCCGGTTCCGGTGGTCCGGTCGCCGCCGCGCATGCCGGTTTCGTCCATGCCGGTCGTCGTGTCACGGGTGCCTGCGGTGTCTGCTGCCTTGCCGTGCATCGGCTGGCTGGGACGCCTGTCACCGACGCCGGGGGCGCCACTGGGACGACCTGGCCGGCTGAGCCCGTAGTGCTCGTAGAGTTCCTGTTCCTGCGGGAGGTCGAGGTGCTGTTCCGCCTCCAGGCGCGGGGCGCCCTTGACGAGTTCCTTGGCGTGCGGGATGTGCAGGGCATCGCCCTCACGCCGGGCACCTTCGAGGGGGACGAAGGTTTCCTTGGTGCCGAACAGGCCGGTCTTGACCGTGGCCCACTCGGGGGTACCGCTCTGGTCGTCGAGGTAGACCTGCTCGACGCCGCCGATCTTTTCCCCGGCGACGTCATAGACCGTCAGGCCGGTCAGCTCATCGGGGCTACGGAAGTCGGCTGCCATCAGTGATCACTCCCTTGTGCGTGGTCCGGCAGGGGGGTCGGGGTGGCCCCCGCCCGGGGAATCGCGCGTTCTTCCATCGGGTGCTCGATCTCGCCTCCCGGCAACCAAGGGCTGGCTCGGTCGGCTGCCGCATGGCACCAGGAGGGCGCTCATGCCCCCTGTTCACCCATCTTGCGCCGTTATGTGCTGCTTACGCCATTCGGGCGGATATCGGGGGTTTCAGGGTGACTGCGCCACCCGGACGAACGCCGCCTGTGGCGTTGTGCTGTCCGCTGCCGGCGGCGAGCATGGGCTCGGAGGCTGATCTTGACCAGCACACGTACAGCACGGCTTTCGCGCGCCACGGCACTGGCTCTGCTCGCAGCTGCCTCGGGGTCGGTGGACGCGCTGGCCTTCATCGCGCTGGGGCACGTCTTCGCCGGGGTGATGACCGGCAACCTGGTCCTGCTTGCGATCGCTCTCGGCAGCCGCTCCCCGGGGGATGCCGGGTTCCCCCTGGTGGCCCTCGCGGGGTTCTCGATCGCCGTAATCGCCGCGGGACGGATCTGCCGCGTGGGCAAGGCGGCCGACGGCGCTGCCGGGTCCGGCGGGAGGGCCGGTCCGGGCAAGTGGTCAGGGAGCGTGTATGCCTGCCTCGCCGCCGACACTGTCGTGCTCGCCGGTGTCGGGGTGGCCTGGGCGGCGGTCGAAGGGCATCCGGACGGCGTCGGACGCGCCGTCCTGATCGCTGTGCTGGCCCTGGCGATGGGGCTGCAGACCGGCGCGATGCTCGCCGCCGGCCCGCAGGGCGCGCCGACGACATATTTCACCAGCACCCTGAGCAATCTGCTGACGTCTCCGTCGGGCAGTGGCCTCGCTGTTTTCCGGCTCGCCGCGCTGATGGTGGGCGCAGTCGGGGCGGCGGCGCTGCACACCTGGATGCCGGCCTGGGCCGCCTGTCCGCCCCCGGTCCTGACGGCTCTGGCGGTGGCGGCCGCCCTGGTGGCGGAACGGCGTCGGCGATGAGCGGTCAGATGCCGGTCCGGTGCCCCGCCGGTTCCCACGGCAGGCCCCGGGGCAGGCGCGACACTGTTGGTCCGGTCCCAGGAGGCGCCATGTGCTGGAGTGCGACAGCCGACCTCGCGGCGGGCGCCGGAATCGCCGCGATCGGGATCACCTGCCTGCTGCCGGTGCGCCGGGCCGGAGACCTGCCGCTGGCGGCGCTTCCCTTGCTTCTGGGCGTCCATCAGATCATCGAGTCGGCCGTCTGGCGTTCCGCGGGTGGCAGTGGCCCGGCCGTCACGGCCTGGGCCGTGATCGCGCTGCCGCTGCTCGCGGTGTGGGTGCCGCTCGGCGTGCTGGTCGCCGCCCCGCCGGCCGCCAGGCGCCGCCTCAGGTGGCCCGCTGCGGCGGGGCTCGCCGTCGCAGCGGTCCTTGCGGGTTGCCTGGCCGACAGGCCGGTCACCGCCGAAGTGCGGGGTCACACTGTCGGCTATGCGATTCATGTGCCATTTCCGTATGTGCTGGTCGCGGGCTATCTCTTCGCCACCGTCGGCTCGCTGCTGCTCGCCGGAGACCCCCTGTTGCGGTTGTGCGGAGCGGTGATGGCGTCCGGCGCCGTGATCTGCTTTCTGCTCTGGCGCCTCGAGTTCGCTTCCACCTGGTGTGCGTTCGCGGCTGTTTCCGCGGTGCTGATGCTGCGCTGGGTGCGGCGGGAGTCGCGGGGACCGGGCGCGTCCGGATGCGAAGCGAGTGAAGTGCGGTGACCCTGGAGGAGTGGGGGAAAGAGGAGGCTGACCCATGTCCATGATGGACAAGCTGAAGCAGATGATGAAGGGCCACGAGGACCAGACCGGAAAGGGCGTCGACAAGGCGGGTGATCTTGCCGACGAGAGGACCCAGGGCAAGTACACCAGCCAGGTCGACACCGCTCAGGACCAGCTGAAGAACCGGATCGACTCGGAGCGGGACGAGGGGCCGGGCGGCCCCACCCAGCCCTGACTGTGCCCGATAGGGCAGCAGTACGTGTGACGCGCGCCAACCTGGTGTGACGGCGACCGACGCCGGGTGGTGGAGCCCCATCGCGGGCTCCACCACCCGGCGTCACTGCGTCCGCGCGCCACCCGGCATCGGATCAGTCGGCGAGTTCACCCTTGAGGGACGAGACACTCAGTACATCGTCGAATTCGGAAAGCTCCGCGACGAGTCGATGGACGTCGGCGGTGCCCTCGATATCCAGCTGGACGAAGACGGTGCCGGCCGCAACCGTGTCATCCTCGTCGCTCCGGTGCGCGCTGTCCGGCGGCGATTTCCCGTCCGGGCGGTCCACCCTGACCTGCAGTACCTGGAAACCCTCGGTGGTGGTGTGTTCCAGGATCCGGGTCAGCACGCTGGTGCCGATCCGGTAGGCGAGGTGCAGCCTGGTCTGCTCGGCCGTCGCGATGGCGGGGATCCGCCGGGTCACCCAGGGGTAGCCCTGCGCCACCACGAAGTGCACCAGAGTGACCCCGATGGCCAGCAGCGGCAGGCCGCCACCGCAAGCCATGCCGATGGCACAGGTGAGCCAGACCGTAGCCGCGGTGGTCAGCCCCCGTACGGCGTCCCGGCGTACGAAGATGAGGCCGCCGCCGATGAAACCGATGCCGGAGACCACTTGCGCGGCGACCCGTGACGGGTCGAAGGAGACATTGTCGAGGCCGAGAACACCGTTGAAGCCGTGCTGCGACACCTCCATGAACAGGGCACTGCCGACGCCGACCAGGGTGTGTGTGCGCAGCCCCGCGCTCTTCTGCTTGGTCGCGCGTTCCGCCCCGATCAGCGTGGACAGCAGCAGCGCCAAGCCGAGTTCGGCGAACTGACGTACTCCTTGACCCGCGCCGGGATGGAACAGAGGCAGAGCGAAAGGGTGCAAGCGGGCCTCCCAACCTCGGACACACCATACCGAGCCTCATCCTGGCCGGTATTGACCCGGACGCGCCACCGGAGCACTCCCTCGTGCATCAGTGTGTGGTCTAGACCTTGACAGGTCCAGACCAGGGGCGCTTAAGTGCCTGCACCCCCACAGGCGGCCATCATCATGCCGATGCGCCGCTACGAAGGAGTGATCACGTGTCACGACGCATCATGGCTCTGCTCACCGCTCTGGCGGCGGCTCTCGGGCTCGCCGTCTTCCTGCCGATGGCATCGGCCTCGGCGGCGACCTGTGCCACCGCCTGGAATTCCTCCTCCGTGTACACCGGCGGCCTGGTGGCCTCGTACAACGGGCACAACTGGTCCGCGAAATGGTGGACCCAGAACGAGAGGCCCGGCTCCTCGGACGTCTGGGCGGACCAGGGGACCTGCGGCGGCGGCAGCACCGAGCCGCCGACAAGCTCCGGTTTCGTGGTCAGCGAGGCCCAGTTCAATCAGATGTTCCCGAACCGGAATTCCTTCTACACCTACAGCGGACTGACCGCGGCGCTGAGTGCCTACCCCGCCTTCGCCACCACCGGAAGCGACACGGTCAAGAAGCAGGAAGCGGCCGCGTTCCTGGCCAACGTCAGTCATGAGACCGGCGGGCTCGTCTATGTCGTCGAGCAGAACACCGCCAACTACCCGCACTACTGCGACACGTCCCAGCCCTACGGATGCCCGGCCGGCACGGCCGCCTACTACGGACGCGGACCGATACAGCTCAGCTGGAACTTCAACTACAAGGCCGCCGGGGACGCCCTCGGCATCGACCTGCTCGACCATCCCGGTCTGGTGCAGACCGACTCTGCGGTGGCCTGGAAGACCGGACTCTGGTACTGGAACACCCAGACCGGCCCCGGCACGATGACCCCGCACAACGCCATGGTCAACGGCGCCGGATTCGGGCAAACCATCCGCAGCATCAACGGCAGCATCGAGTGTGATGGCGGCAACCCCGCCCAGGTGCAGAGCCGGATCGACAACTACCAGCGTTTCGTGCAGATCCTGGGGACCACCGCCGGCTCGAACCTGAGCTGCTGACGCGGCCGGTGCCGGCGTCATGATAAGGGCGGGCGGGGAGCCGCAAGAAGCTCCCTGCCCGCCCTATGCGAACGGTCAGGCGACGTCCCTGAACGAGGACCGCTGCGGCGGGTTGCCCGAGCGCCCCCGCGAGGAACCGGAGGCACGACGGGCCTGCGCCGGACCGCTGCGCCGGCCCCGGGCCGACGCGGAGCTGCCCTTGGCCCGCTCGGTGACCGGTGACGAGATGGTCACCGGCACGCCGGAAGGAGCCTGGGCGCCGGTGATCCGGCTCAACTCGGCCTCTCCGGAGCGCACCTGCGCGATACGGGGAGTGATCCCGGCATCGGCCATCAGCCGGCTCATCTCGCGCCGCTGATTCGGCAGTACGAGGGTCACCACGCTCCCGGACTCACCGGCGCGCGCGGTGCGTCCGCCCCGGTGCAGATAGTCCTTGTGGTCACTCGGCGGGTCGACGTTCACCACCAGGTCGAGGTTGTCGATATGGATTCCGCGGGCCGCCACGTTGGTGGCCACCAGAACCGTGACATGACCGGTCTTGAACTGGGCGAGCGTCCGGGTGCGCTGGGGCTGGGACTTGCCGCCGTGCAGTGCGGCGGCTCGTACACCGCTGCTGAGCAGGTGCTTGGTGAGCTGGTCGACGGCGTGCTTGGTGTCCAGGAACATCAGCACCCGGCCGTCCCGCGCGGCGATTTCCGTGGTGGTCGCGTACTTGTCGGCCCCGTGGACGTGCAGGACGTGATGCTCCATCGTGGTGACCGCACCTGCCGAGGGGTCGACGGAGTGGACCACCGGATCGTGCAGATAGCGGCGGACCAGCAGATCGACGTTGCGGTCCAGCGTGGCCGAGAAGAGCATCCGCTGACCGTCCGGGCGCACCTGGTCGAGGAGCTCGGTGACCTGCGGCATGAACCCCATGTCGGCCATCTGATCGGCCTCGTCGAGGACCGTGATGGCCACCCGGTCCAGGCGGCAGTCCCCACGCTCGATGAGGTCCTTGAGCCGCCCCGGGGTCGCCACGACGATCTCGGCGCCGCCCCGCAGCGCACTGGCCTGCCTGCCGATCGACATGCCACCGACCACGGTGGCCAGCCGGAGCCGTAGCGTCCTGGCGTACGGGGTGAGTGCGTCGGTGACCTGCTGGGCCAGTTCCCGGGTGGGGACCAGTACAAGCGCCAGCGGCCGGCGGGCCTGTGCGCGCTGTCCGGACGTACGGGTGAGCACCGCCAAACCGAAGGCGAGGGTCTTGCCCGATCCGGTGCGGCCACGGCCCAGCACGTCGCGGCCGGCCAGCGAATTCGGCAAGGTGGCCGACTGGATCGGGAACGGCTCGTTCATGCCGAGGCCGGTAAGCGTCGTCAGCAGCTCGGCGGGCAGTTCCATCTCGGCGAAGCTCGCCGCCGGGGGCAACCCGGGGGTGAGGGTGACCGGCAGTGCGAACTCGCCCTGTTGAGCGGCGGGCCGGCGGCCACGGCCGCCGGTACGGCTCGGGCCTCCCGAACGGCTGGGCGCACCCGAGCGGTTCTGCCCCTGCGAGCGGAAACCGCCCCGGCCGGCGCCGGTGCCGGTACGGGTCCGTGAATAACGATCGTTCGTGCGCGCTGTGCGGTCCATACGGAACCTCCTCGATGTGGCACGTATCGAGGAATTCTCGGCAGCGTGGACAGGGCCGAAGAATCGCAAGAACGAGCCGAAGCAAAATGAAATACAGGCCGGGCATTTCTGCGGAAGCGCCGGGCCGTACACATCGAAATGGCCAGCATCGCCTGCCGTGCAGAGGCGGCTGAAATGCTGGCTTGTGATTCGGATGCCTTCCGCGGCCTCAAGGGCGACCGGAGGCGATCCGGGGAATACAACGAGCTGGGGCCCGCACCCCAAGGTGCGGGCCCCAGCTGCGTGTCGCGCGTCAGGCGGGGACGATGTTCTCCGCCTGCGGGCCCTTCTGGCCCTGCGTGACGTCGAAGGTCACCTTCTGGCCTTCCTGGAGCTCGCGGAAGCCCTGGGCGGCGATGTTCGAGTAGTGGGCGAAGACGTCAGCGCCGCCACCCTCCTGCTCGATGAAGCCGAATCCCTTTTCCGCGTTGAACCACTTCACGGTGCCAGTTGCCATGTCAAACACTCCTTCAGGGCGAAATGCCCGGAGGATCGCACTGTGCGAGCCTCGCGTCACTGAGATGATTGGCCCATCCGGAATGCTCCGGAAATACAAAAGTGCGCTCATCGGCGCAGAAAGCCGACGAGAGCACTTGAAGTCTTTGGGAACCACAACTGCAACTGGTGACGACACTAGCACGCTGAGGGCCGGTCGGCACGGCAGGCATTCCCGCCGCGGGGCGTCGTGTACCGGACCTTCCGTCTCCCCGGCTCTATTTCTGCACCCGGAGAAATAGAAATTCAGCTGTGCGGGCGCGGGTCAGCAGCCGGCCGCAGGCCGCGTTGCTTCGACGGCCCGTACCAGCGGGGCGAGTTCCGGATTCGTGGCCGCCTCGTCCAGTGCGGCGCGCAGGGCGGCATTGTGCGTGGGGCGGGCCTCCTCCAGGAGTTCCAGACCCGCCTCGGTGACGTCGGTGTAAATGCCGCGCCGGTCGGTGGGGCAGAGGTACCGGGACAACAGCCCCCGGTCCTCGAGCCGGGTGACGAGACGGGTCGTCGCCGACTGGCTGAGCACCACGGCATCGGCGACCTGCTTCATCTGGAGGTGGCCGCCCTCGTCGTTGTGCTGCCGGCTGAGCACGTCCAGCAGCGAGTACTCACGGACACTCAGCCCGTGTTGCGCCTGCAGGCGGCGTTCGATATGCGTCTCGATCCTGCCGTGCAGCAAGGAGAGCGCGCACCAACCCTGCGCGAGGGCGGTCAGCGCCGGATCGGTTGCGGTCATCAGTGCCTCCTGCGGCAAGAGCTCTGCGGGGCGGGCCGGGAAGCCGAGAGCCGCTGTGTAGTGCGTACAGCACTATACCGCGTGTGAGATAGAGAGCGCCTGCAAGTGTCGGGCTCGTCGAGGTGGCCCCCCGGGCGAGAAGGGCTTCGGCCCTGCCCACGACCGGGCGGTCATGGGCAGGGCCGAAGAGTGTCGCCGGCGGCTACTTCTTGAATGCGTAGTCCATCAGCTTCTTCGCGTCCGCGGTGCGGTTGGCCACCGTGGAGGAGGCGAGAACCGTGCCGATGACCGTCTTGCCGCCCCGGGTGGCGGCGAAGACCAGGCAGTACTTGGCCTCAGGACCGGAGCCGGTCTTGACGCCGATGGTGCCCGAGTAGCTGCCCAGCAGGGTGTTGGTGTTGGTCCACGACATGTAGCGGTAGCCACCGCTCTTCGTGGTGACCTTCTGTTTGGTCGACTTCGTCTTCACGACCGTACGGAACGTGGAGTACTTCATCGAGTTGCTCGCCAGCTTCGTCAGGTCCCGCGGCGTCGAATAGTTCGCGCCGCTGCCGATGCCGTCGAACGAGTCGAAGTGCGTGTTCTTCAAGCCGAGGCTCTTGGCGGTGGTGTTCATCTTGCCGATGAACGACTTCACCCGTGCGGCCCGGGTGGAGCCACTGCCGAACTTGTCGGCCAGTGCGTACGCCGCGTCGCAACCGGAGGGGAGCATCAGGCCGTAGAGAAGCTGACGGACGGTGACTTTGTCCCCGACGATCAGATGGGCCGACGATGCGTTCTTGGAGACGATGTAGTCGCTGTACGCCTTCTGGACGGTGACCTTGGAGTCCAGATTGAGGTTCTTCTGCGCGAGCACCACCCTGATCGTCATGATCTTGGTGGTGGAGCCGGTGGAACGACGGGTGTCCGCGGCCTTGGTGAAGAGGGTCTTCCCCGTACCGTTGTTCATCACGAAGCCGCCCTTGGCGACGATCGTGGGCGTCTTGAGCGTGGCGGCCTGGGCCGGGGCGGCGAATGCCCCGGCGGCCAGGACGGCCCCCCCGGTGATGACGACCGTGGATACGCGACGCATGCCTTTGATGCCGGTGATCAAGTCGAATACTCCAAATGCCCCGATTGTGCGGCCACGTGGACGTGGCGCTTCCCCATGAGACGCACGAAACAGGCTGATGGATGTACGGCATTGCGATATTTTTTCCGTCGGTCGCCGGCCGCCGCATGTCCGGCGTCAGCGGTCACTGCCGCCGACGGTGGTGGTCCGTCAGGAGGCGCCGCCGGAGAGGATGTCCAGCAGGGCGTACCGGGCCGGCTCCTCCAACTGGGCGTAGGTGCAGCTTTCCGGGGCCCGGTCGGGGCGCCACCGGCGCCACTGGGTGGTGTGCCGGAACCGTGCGCCGTTCTCGAGATGGTCGTACGCGACCTCGAGCACCCGTTCCGGACGTACCGGCACCCACGACAGATCCTTCTTGCCGCTCCAACGGCTCGGTGCCCCCGGCAGCCGTGCCCCTTCGTGGGCGGCCTCCTCCGCCCAGGCGGCCCAGGGATGGTCGGCCACGGAATCCATCCGCAGCGGTTCCAGCTCCTCGATCAGTTCCTTCCGGCGGCTTATCGAGAAGGCCGCACAGACGCCGACGTGCTGAAGCACACCTCCGGCGTCATACAGACCGAGCAGCAGCGACCCGACGACCGGGCCGCTCTTGTGGAAGCGGTAGCCCGCGACCACCACATCCGCGGTCCGCTCGTGCTTGATCTTGTACATCGACCGTTCGTTCGGCCGGTACGGAAGATCGAGCGGTTTGGCGACCACCCCGTCGAGACCGGCGCCCTCGAAGGCGTGGAACCACTCCTCGGCCAACGCGGCATCCGTGGTGGCGGGCGCGACGAACACCGGTGTCCGGGCAGTCTCCAGCGCCGCCACGAGACGTGCCCGCCGGTCGGCCTGGCCGGCCGTCAGCAGGGATTCGTCCCCCACAGCCAGCAGATCGAACGCCACGAAGGAGGCCGGGGTCTGCTCGGCCAGCAGCTTCACCCGGGACTGCGCGGGATGAATCCGCTCGGTGAGCGCGTCGAAGTCGAGCCGTCCCTCGCGAGCGATCACGATCTCGCCGTCCAGCACGCAGCGCTGCGGCAGGTTCTTCCGCAGCGCGTCGACCAGCTCGGGGAAGTACCTGGTCAGCGGCTTTCCTGTCCGGCTGCCCAGCTCCACCTCCGGACCGTCCCGGAAGATGATCGCCCGGAAGCCGTCCCATTTCCCCTCGTACTGCATGCCGGGAGGGATGCTCTTGACGGACTTGGCGAGCATCGGCTTCACGGGCGGCATCACCGGTAGTTCCATGGCTTGATTCTGCTGCCGTGCGGCGCCGCGCGCCCGATATGCGAACCGGGTGCGCTGCGCCTACCGTGACGCGCATGGGCGCAGCAGTGGAACTCGAAGTGGGGGAGCGGACCGTACGTCTGTCCAGCCCCGACAAGATCTACTTTCCGGAACGGGGCTTCACGAAGCTCGATCTCGCCCAGTACTACATCGCTGTCGGCGAGGGCATCATCCGTGCGCTTCGGGACCGCCCCACCGCCCTCGAGCGCTATCCGGAGGGCCTGGCGGGCGAATCCTTCTTCCAGAAGCGCGCCCCGAAGAACCACCCGGAGTGGATCCCCACCAGCACCATCAGCTTCCCCAGCGGGCGTACCGCGGACGAGTTCTGTCCCACCGAGCCGGCCGCGGTGGTGTGGGCCGCGCAGTTCGCCACCTTCACCTTCCACCCCTGGCCGGTACGCCGTCACGACCTGGACCATCCCGACGAGCTGCGTATCGACCTGGATCCACAGCCGGGCACGGACTTCTCCGACGCGCGGCGTGCAGCCCAGGAACTCCGCTCGGTGCTGAGCGAGTTCGGCGGGCTGCGCGGCTGGCCCAAGACATCGGGCGGACGCGGGCTGCATGTCTTCGTACCGATCGAGCCTCGGTGGACGTTCACCGAGGTGCGCCGCGCGGCCATCGCCTGTGGTCGCGAGCTGGAGCGGCGCATGCCGGGACGGGTGACCACGGCCTGGTGGAAGGAGGAGCGGGGCGAGCGCATCTTCGTCGACTACAACCAGACGGCGCGAGACCGTACGATCGCCTCCGCCTACTCGGTCCGTGCCCACCCCCGTGCACAGGTCTCGGCGCCGCTGCGCTGGGAGGAACTGGACACCGCGGCACCCGCCGACTTCGACATCGCCTCCATGCCCGTGCGCTATGCCGAACTGGGTGATGTCCACGCCGACATGGACGACCATGCCTTCCATCTGGACGCCCTCATCGAACTCGCCGACCACCAGGAGCGGGACGGCGGCCTCGGTGACCTCCCGTACCCGCCCGAGTATCCGAAGATGCCGGGCGAGCCCACCCGGGTACAGCCGAGCCGTGCCAGGCACAAGCCGGAACCCGGGGCGTGAGCCGTCAGTTGTCTCCCGCTGCCGTGGAAGCGGTGTGCTCGCGCACCTGCTCGGGAGTCAGATAGGCGTCCGTGTACTCGAAGTCCCGCAGGGTCGCGGGCCGCTGCGCCTGGAACCCGGTGCGTACGAAATCGTCGCCGGCGATGGCATTGATCATCCAGTTGGTCATCACCCGGGTCTTCGCGACGTTCGTCCGCAACGCCCCCAAGTGGTAGCCACGCGCCACGGCCTGCGCGGAGGCCCCGCGCAGTTCGATGCCGAGCGGCTTCGAAACGGCGTCCCTGCCACCGAGATCCACCACCAGGCCCAGGTCCCTGTGCACATACGGCTGCAGCGGCCGGTGGCGCAGCGAGGCAATGATGTTGTCGGCGATCTTCCGACCCTGACGCATCGAGTGCTGCGCGGTCGGCGGGCACACGGCGCCGTCCCCCTTGGCGAGGTCGGGGACCGCTGCGGCGTCACCGAGCGCGAAGACACCGTCGCTGCCGGGCAGCGTCATCTCGGGTGTGACGGCGAGGCGGCCGCGCACCGTCTCGGCGTTGAGCGTGGCGATCAGCGGGCTCGCGGCCACGCCCGCCGTCCAGATCAGCGTGCGGCACGGCAGCACCCGGCCGTCGGTGAACGTCACCTTGTCGGGCCCCGCCTCGGCGATCGACACTCCGAGCGACACCTCGATGCCGCGCGCCCGCAGGATGTTCAGTGCGCTCGTCCCGAGTTTGTCCCCCAGTTCGGGCATCAGCTTCGGGGCGATGTCGATCAGGTGCCACTTGATCAGCTTCGGATCGATGTGCGGGTAGTGCTTCACCGCATTGCACGTCAGTCGTTGCAGACAGGCGGCGGTCTCGGTGCCCGCGTATCCGCCGCCGACCACGACGAACTGCAGCCGGGAAATCCGCTCGTTCGGGTCCTGGCTCGCGTCGGCGAGGTCCAGTTGCTCGATCACGTGGTCGCGGATGTACGCGGCCTCGGCAAGCGTCTTCACCCCGATCGCGTGGTCGACGAGGCCGGGAATGTCGAAGGTCCGGGTGACGCTGCCGGGCGACAGCACGATGTAGTCGTACCGCTCATTGACGATCTCACCGGTGATCTTCCGGACGACGCAGACCTTCGCCTTCGTATCCACTCCGATCGCGCCGCCGGGGATGATCCTGGTGCGGTGCTTCTGGCTCCGGCGCAGCGATACCGCGACCGACTGCGGAGTGAGCACACCGGACGCGACCTGGGGCAGCAACGGCAGGTAGAGCTGGAAGGAGAACGGCGAGACCAGCGAGATCTCCGCCTCTCCCACGGAAAGCTTCCGCTCGAGGCGGCGTACGCACTCCACTCCGGCGAAGCCGGCGCCCACTACGAGGATCCTGGGTCGTCCCACGGTGTTAGTCCCTTCTCGGGTCTGCACGGTCGTCTCCACCCGCCTGCCCACTAACCGCTGCATGCCACAGACCATCTTCCCGGGCCGGTCGCGAGTTCGCCTGCTGAGTGCGGCGGCCGAGCCGGCCGTGATCGCGGACGGGGCGGAATCAGGGCCTGTTCTCCGGACGTACACTGCGCCTATGAGCGATACGGATGTGATGAGGGCGCGCCTGCGACAGGCCCCTCCCATGTCCCGCCATGCTGCGCCATGGGCGCACTGCGGCGCGCTGCACGGTCACGGCTAGCCGGATCTCCGCCGACCACCGACCGGATTCTCTGCCGCCACTCAGGCTCCCCCCTTCGCTGCCGTTCCGCAGCACCCGCACACCTGCGCAGCCATTCCGCCTGCCGGCGGCTCCGCTTCCGGCGTCGCCGCAGGGCCGAGCCGCCGCATCCCCGAGAGGACCCCTATGAAGTTGAGCGAGTTGCTGGCCGGATACGACCACGAGGTGCTGATCGGTGACCCGGGAACGAGGATCACCACGGGGGCCTGCTTCGACGTCCACCGTGTCTCGCCGGGTTCGCTCTTCATCTCGGTACCCGGCCACCGGGAGGGAGGCCCCGAAGCTGTCAGCTCCGCATTGGCACGCGGAGCGGTGGCCGTACTCGTCGACAGGGCGGCACCCGACATCCTCACCTCGGTGCGGGTCTCGGCCGGCGACGTGTGCGTCGTACGGGTGGCGGACGCCAGGACAGCGGCCGCTGTGGTCGCCTCTCGCTACTACGGTGAGCCCGGCCGGGAGATGGACATGGTGGCTGTCAACGGAACCAACGGCAAGACATCGGTCTCCTACATGGTGGAGTCCGTGCTGAGGCTGGCCGAAGGTGTCCGGGCCGGAGTCATCGGGACGGCGGGCAGCCGCATCGGCGATGAGCTGATCCCCATGCCGCGTTCGGTACTGACGACGCCGGAGTCACCGGACTTCCAATACCTGCTGGGGCACATGCGCGACCAGGAGGTGAGCACCGTGGTCCTCGAAGCCACCTCGATGGGGCTGCTGCAGCACCGGGTGGATCACGCATTCATCGACGTAGGCGTCTTCACCAATCTCACCCAGGATCATCTGCATGACCACGGCACCATGGAGCATTACCGTGATGCCAAACTACGGCTGTTCCAGGGGTTGTGCCGGCATGCCGTGGTCAATGCGGACGATCCTGTCGGAGCCGGCATTTCGGCGATGATGCCTGGGGCTGTCAGTACGTACGCGCTGGATACGGACGCCGACTACCGGGCCACTGACCTGGACATGGACGCTTTCGGAACTCGATTCACCCTTCACCATGCCGGACGCAAGTATCCCGCTGCTCTCCCCGTGCCCGGCCGATTCTCGGTTTCCAATGCGCTCGCCACGGTGGCGGCCTGCCACACGCTCGGTCACGGCCTGACAGGCCTCGTCGCCGCACTGGACCGGATGCCTCCTGTCCCCGGGCGCCTCGAACGCTTCGTGACGCCCGGGGGCGCCGCGGTAATCGTGGACTATGCGCACTCGCCCGATTCGCTGGAGAAAGTACTCTCCGCCATCCGGGACTTTACCGAAGGGCGGGTCATTACCGTCTTCGGCTGCGGAGGGGACCGCGACGTCACCAAGCGAGTCCGGATGGGCGAGATCGCCGGGTCCCACTCCGACCTCTCCGTGCTCACCTCGGACAATCCTCGGAACGAGGACCCCGAGGCGATCATGGACCAGATCACGCCGGGGCTCGTGGCCGTCGGCGCCCGGTTCGAGCGGCTCGCCGACCGGCGCCGGGCGATTGCCTTCGCGCTGTCCGACGCGGGGCCCGGCGATATCGTTCTGGTCGCGGGGAAGGGAAGCGAGCCATACCAGATCGTCGGTGAACGTCTCATCCCGTTCAGCGACATGGGCACGGTTCGCGAACTCGCCGCCGTTCAGCGGTAGGTCAAGATGCGCGGCGGCGGGATCGGCTAGGCGAAACCGCCGTTGCTCATGAGCAGCTGTCCGTTGACCCACTGCCCTTGTGGCGAGCACAGAAAGTCCACCAGGTGGCCGGTGTCCTGCGGCGTGCCCAGACGTCCGAGTGGGGTTGGGAACTGTTGCCGGTTGGGTGTTCAGGAGTGTGTGTGAGGGCGTAGGAGTGCTTCCTTGGTCGTGGTGGGGGAGTGCTGTAGGCGGGAGCGCCGGGTCAGTGTCAGTGGGGGCCGGTAGGTTCGGCGTGTTGGTCCCGGGTGGTGATCGGGAGGGAGGCGAGCGGTGGGGCGGGATACGGAACGGCACCTGCGGGTGATCGATGCGCCGTTCGTTGCCGCCAGGCCGTCGGGGGTTGCGGTACGTGATCGGCTCAAGGGCCTCACACCGGTGGATGAGGAGGTGTTGCGGCTGGTCGGCGCGCACCTGGGGCGTCTGGCGTCGGGTGATCTGGCGGTGCGGTGCGCGGACGGCACCGGTCATGACGCGAACCGGTGGGCGGTTCGTAAGCAGGGCCTGACCGCAGTGTCGTCGTCGCGGTGGGCGGGCAGCATCACGAAGGCCACCCATGATCAGTGGGCTCTGTCCCGCCGCTGCCAGCTCGCCCATATCCAGTCCCTCGAGGCCGGTGTGCGCACGCTGATGCACCGACTGTCCCTGCCGGTCGGTGAGCGCGGTACGAAGCGTGCTCCGGGCGGTTACCGGTCGAAGTCGTAGTGGTTCCAGAAGTCGCGTCGCCTGCACACCCTTCAGCACCGTCTTGATGTTGACCGCGCCGACTGGGCGAAGGGAATTGTGCATGTGGTGCGGGGCGGGCGGCGCCTGCTCAACACCCGCCACCACCTTCCAGCGGCACAGCTCACCGAAGACCAGTGGCGGCGACGGTGGGAAGCCGAGCGGTGGTTCCTCCAGGCGGACGGGGAGTCGGGCAAGCGTTTCGGCAACGAGACGATCCGTGTCACCCCGGACGGTGAGATCAGCATCAAGCTGCCCGCCGTACTGGCGCACCGTGCGAACGCCCCACGCGGCCGGTACGTCCGGCATGCAAGATTGCCTGCGCGCATCGGGGCGCCGAGTGGGCCGACCGTATCGCGGTCAACCGGGCTGTCGCCTACCGCATCCACCGGGACGTGGAACGCGGGCGCTGGTATGTGACCGCGTCGTGGCAGCGTCCCGTCGTCCAGACGGTCCCGCTCGATGCCGCCCGCGCCCACGGCATGGTCGGTGTCGATACCAACGCCGACCATTTCGCCGCTTACCGCCTCGACCGGCACGGCAACCCGGTCGGCCACCCCCAGCTGTTCTTCTACGACCTGACCGGCACCGCCCCGCCCCGGGATGCGCAGATCCGGCACGCCATCACCCGTCTCCTGCGCTGGGCGAAAGAATGCGGCGTGGCGGCTATCGCGATCGAGGATCTGGACTTCACCGCGGAGAAGACCCGTGAGAAGCACGGCCGCAAGAAGCGGTTTAGGCAGCTGATCACCGGTATCCCGACCGGCAGGCTCAAAGCCCGGCTGGTCTCCATGGCCGCCGAGATGGACGTGTCGATCGTGGCCGTCGACCCGGCCTACACCTCGATGTGGGGCAGCCAGCACTGGCGCACGCCACTGGCCACCCCACATCGCACCATGTCCCGACACGATGCTGCCGGCATTGCGATCGGGCGACGCGCGCTCGGGCATCCGATCCGGATGGGGGTACCTCCCAGGCCGTTAAGGCACTGGGGGAGGACGGCACCGCCCCCGCACGACCGGAGTGATCGTGCGGGGCATCGGACCGTCCAGGCCGGGCCGGAGACCCGAGGGCGTGAGGGAACCCGCCCACCCGTCACGGAGCGTGCACACGATGCACGTGCCCGAGCGGGAAACACCGGAACGCGGGCAACCAGTCGGATATCCAAAACCGTTCGGGATATCCGCAGTGACCACGTATGGGTACAAGACTCACTCCCGGTCACTTAATTGGAACGGTCTGAGCCACGCAGAGCGACCGCCCTTGTTCGGACAGCCACCCGGTGTCCACCGGGCCGGGATTGATGACGTTGGCCGTGACGCCGAGGTGAGCGAGTTCGCGGGCGGCGGCCAAGGTGATCCGGTCCAGGGCGCCCTTGCTGGCGCCGTATGGAAGGTTGCCCACGGTGTGGTCGCTGGTGAGAGCGATGATCCGGCCGCTTCCATGGGCGCCGTTGAAGCGTCGTCCGTATTCACGGATCAGCAGCCAGGTGGCGCGTGCGTTGACCGCGAAATGCCGGTCGAAACTCTCCACCGTGGTGTCGAGCAGCCCGGAGTCGACCGACTCGCAGTGGCACATCACCAGGGCGGTGACACCGGCCAGCCGGCGTTCGAGTCATTGAAGATCCGAGCCGGGGCGTCGGTGTCGGCGAGATCCGCCTCGATCGCCGCGCCGGTGGCCCCCTGCTCGGCCAGCGCATCGGTCATGGCATCGGTGGCTCCGCATTCGACGCCCCAGTCCATCCGCCGGTCGTAGGGATTCCAGTAGGTGAAGGCGATGTCCCAGCCCGATCCGGCCAGTCGGCGAACGATGCCTGCGCCGATGCCGACGGTGCGGCCCACGCCGGTCACCAGGGCGACCGGGCGACCGCTGGCCGGGAGCCCGTGGTCGCCGTCAGGCTGATGCGTGCCGCTGCTTGTGGTCACGGAGAGGATCGTCGCGGCCCGCGGCCGGTCCGGCAACGGATTTTCGACGCAGGGCGACGATTCGGGGCGCTTGTGTGCCCACTGCAGCTATCCGGTCACCCGGCCGCCACGCACTCCCGGTCACCACCCCCCTGGCCCGATCGGCCCTACAGTGGTCGGCATGGGGGATTCCGGGCCGACCTCGCCCTTCCACGCGGACAACATGAACGCTTCGCACGCCGACCGGCTGGTCGGCGCGCTGGACGCCCAGGCGTCCGCCGCAGGCGTGCGGCGGCTGCGGGACTGGGCGCATCGCGGGATCGATGCCCGGCCAGGGGAACGTGCGCTGGACATCGGGGCCGGAACCGGTTCGGAGACCCGGGTGCTCGCCGCCGCCGTGACATCGAGCGGCGACGCGGTCGGTGTGGAACCCAACCCCGCGCTGCGGGCGCTCGCCATGCAGCGGGCGGCGGCTGCGGGCAGCACGGCCCGCTTTGTCGACGGCGACGCGGTCGCGCTTCCGGTCGATGACGCGGACGCCGATGTGGTCTGGTGCGAGCGGGTGTTCCAGCATCTCAGCGAGCCGGACCGAGCGGCGGCGGAGATCGCCCGGGTGCTGCGGCCGGGCGGGCGGGTCGCGCTGCTCGACAGTGACTGGGCCACCACGATCCTCCACCCCGGCGAGCCGGACGTGGTGAGCGCCCTGACGGCTGGTGCGCTCTGGGCGGCAGCCAATCCGCACGCCGGGCGAAAACTGGTGGGGCAACTGGCTGCCGCCGGACTCGAGACCCAGGACATCGGCTCCCAGGCACTCATCCAGGACCCCGGGAAGGTCAACTGGCCGCTCGTCCGGATGCTCGGTGAGCAGGCTCTGCGCCGGGAACTGATCACCGAGCGGCAGCGGGACCGGCTGTATGCGGACCTCACCGCGGCAGCCGGGCGCGGCGCGCTGCACATGTCGGTGACCATGTTCGGCGTGATCGCCCGCCGACCCCGCTGAGCCCGGCCGGTGCCGACCTGAACTCCCCTTCGTCGCAGTCGTTTTGGAGTTGGGCCGGGTTGTCCGTACGATCCGGTGATGATCATGAGAAAACGGCCGGCGGCCGGGGCGTTTCTGCTCCTGGCGGCCCTGGCCGTCGGAACCTTTCCCGCCGGCGCGGCAGCCGACGAACCATCCGCGAAACCGTCGCCCGAGGTGGAGCTGGTGCTCGATGTGAGCGGTTCGATGCGAACCCGGGACATCGACGGCGGTTCGCGGATGACCGCGGCGAAACAGGCGTTCAACGAAGTGCTCGACGCGGTCCCCGATCAGGTGCGGTTGGGCATACGCACGCTGGGTGCCGACTATCCGGGTAACGACCGGAAGACCGGGTGCAAGGACACCAGGCAGCTGTACCCCGTCGGTAATCTCGACCGGACGGACGCCAAGACCGCTGTGGCCACGCTGGCACCCACCGGCTGGACGCCGATCGGCCCCGCGCTGCAGGCGGCGGCTCGCGACCTCAGCGGCGGCGAAGCGACACGCCGTATCGTGCTCATCTCCGACGGCGAGGACACCTGCGCTCCGCTGGACCCTTGCGAGGTGGCCCGCGAGATAGCCGCCAAGGGTCTTCACCTGGTGGTCGACACCCTGGGTCTCGTGCCGGACACCAAGACCCGTGAGCAGCTCGCCTGTATCGCTGATGCCACCGGTGGCACGTACACCTCGGTGCGGCATACCGACGAACTCTCCGGACGCGTCACCCAACTGGTGGACCGGGCGGCCGCCCGGGTCGCCACTCCGGTGGCGACGAAAGGCGCTCAGAGCTGCTCACGGGCCCCGCGGTTGAAGCCCGGACTGTACAGCGACCGGGAGAAGTTCGCGGAGCACCGCTGGTACCGGGTGGACGTCATGCCCGGCCAGGAACTGCGGGTTTCGGCCAGTGTCGCCGCCGACCGGGCGGTCGACCCGGACTACGGCGTACTGCTCCGGGCCGTCACCGTGCACGGGCGGGAAATCGTCCGCGGCCAGGAGGCGGGCACCGGCCGTACCGACGCCATCTCGGCCGGTCTGCGCTACCCCAAACCGCCGCGTGACCCGGGTGACGCGGACGACGCGCAGAGCACAGCAGAAACGGTGTGCCTCCAGCTCAGCAACTCGTTCTCCGCCCCTCCGTCGGTCAAGACCACTCCGGGGCTCCCGGTGGAACTCACCGTCGCACTCGTGGACGCTCCCGACGACGCCTCCGACGTAGCCGCATTCGGGCTCGGCCGCGGTTGGTGGCTGCTCGGCGTCCTGACGGGCACCGGCCTGCTCGCGGGCCTGCTGTGGGGCTGGATCTCCCGCTGGCACCGCAATCTCCGGAGGACCAACTGATGCGCTTCACTCGCCTGCTGCCGCACGCCTTGCTGACCGGCCTGGCCCTCTTCGCCGCGATGGGGACAGCGACGGCCGACACGCCGTCGCCGTCCGCTTTCCCGGAAGGCGATGCCGGTACTCCGACCGACGCGGGTACCGACTTCCGTACGGCGACGGCCCTCGAACCGGGGCAGCGCGCCACGGCGAATGCCTCCACCGGCGACTACCTCTACTGGGTCTTTCCTGCCGACGCCGGCCAGAACGCGACGGTCCGCACCACGGTGAATCTGCCCTCCGCCGGCTCCCGGCACGGCGCGTCCACCTGGCAGATCGACGTCTACGACGGCCTGCGCCGTCGCCAGGCCTGCAGATACGGCAATCAGAGCAGGGTCGCCGCGCCGGACGCTGCGTCGGTCACGATGACCTGCCATCTGCGTACGGTCCGCTCCTGGGCGGAGCCGTGGGCCAACGACCCGTTGCCCGGCAGCTATTACATCCGCCTGACCGTCCTGGACCTGCCGCAGCAGGACCTTGGGCTACCGGTAAAAGCCGAGGTCGAGGCCACCACGGAGGACAGCGGTGGTTCCCACGATGTCGACGGCAGGCTGGCTGCGCCGCTGACTCCCGGAGCGGCCATGGGCGATGCGGCACAGGACGCGGATTCCACCGACGGGCAGCCCGCGACAGCCGCCTTGGAGCCGACGGACGGCTGGGCGTCCGGCTGGTGGTCGGACCGTTGGATCTGGACCGTGGCCGGGGGAGCCCTGGGGGCGCTTGCGGGTGTGGCCGGATATGCGCTGGCCCGTGGCCACAACCGCACCACCCGGCGGATGCCGTCCACCTGAGACCCCGTCGGCCCCGCCCGCCCCGTCGCGTGTACAGCCGGACGGGGCGGGCGTCAGTGGGACCGCAGTGCCGATCATGCTCAGGCCGCGTCGGCGGCCGCCTGAAGGGCCGCCAGGTCGATCTTCTTCATTCCGAGCATCGCCTTCATCGCGCGCTGGCCGCGGGCATTGTCCGGGTCGCTCAGCAGGTCGTTCATCCCTTCCGGGACGACCTGCCAGGACAACCCGTACTTGTCCTTCAGCCATCCGCACGGGCCCTCCTCCCCGCCTTCGGAGAGCTTGCTCCAGTAGCGGTCCACCTCCTCCTGGTCGGCGCAGGTGATCATCAGTGAGATCGCCTCGTCGAAGGTGAACTGCGGACCTCCGTTGATCGCGATGTAGTCCTGGCCGTCGAGAGAGAAGTCGACGGTCAGCACCATGCCGGCCGGGCGGGGGCCGGCTTCTCCGTAGTAGGTGACGTTCTTGATCTTCGAGTTGGGAAAGACCGACACATAGAAGTTGGCGGCCTCCTCGCTCTCGGTGTCGAACCAGAGGTTGGGCGTGATCCGGGGCATGGCACTCTCTCCTGCTGTTGTCGGGAACGCGGTCTGTCATCTGTTCCGACTCCCGTGCCGCCGGAAACTCATCGCGAGGAGCAGCGGTACGCGAACCGCTCCGAGTAGTCCGGTCCGCAATCTACTCACCGTGGCTACCAGGCAGTAGCGTCAACGGGGTTCTCCACCCGACACCGCTGGAGGCTCCATGCGCGCAGCACTGCTCAGACCCGCCCGGATCGCCCTGACGACGGCGCTGTTCGCCGCCGTGGCGCTGTTCGGTACCGAGACATCGGCCTCGGCATCGGACGCCGCGTCGCCGCATCAACCCCCGCGTTACTACCTGGCGCTGGGCGACTCGCTGGCCGCCGGCTATCAGACGCTGCCCGGCGGGGGGCATGTGACCGGCCGCGGTTACGCACAGGACATCGCCCGGACGATGTCCGCCCGGGCCTCGACCGCCGGCCGGCCGTTCGACTTCGTCGGGCTCGGCTGTCCCGGTGAGACGACCGGCTCCATGATCAACGGTGGCTGCCCGTATCCCCACCCGTACACCGACCCGCAACTGGCCCACGCCGTCGGCTTCCTGCGCGCCCACCACGACGACCGGACCGTCGTGACCCTGGACATCGGCGCCAATGACGTCGACAGCTGTATGACCGGTGGAGCCATCGATATCAGGTGCACGGTGACCGGCATAGGCACGGTCCGTACGGGACTCGACACGATCCTGGACCGCCTGAAGGCCGTCGCAGGCCCGCACACCCGGATCGTCGGCATGAACCTCTACGACCCCTATCTGGCAGCGTGGCTGACGGCCTCCCAGGGCCGGACGGCCGCTGCGCTCTCGGTGCCGCTGGGGGATGCGCTGAACGCCACCATCGGCCTGGCCGACGCCGCGCACGGAGTGCCGACCGCCGATGTCGCCGCGGCCTTCCGTACCAATTCCTTCCTGCCGCTCACCTCGTTCAACGGGCAGAAGCTGCCGTTGAACGTCACCCGCGTACTGCAGTGGACCAATATGGCGCGCGGCGACATCCATGCCAACGACACGGGCTATCAGGTGATCGCGGACACCTTCCTCAGAAAGTTCTGATCGCAGTCGGATTCCGCACCTCTGCGGAGGACTTCAGCCGGCGCCACCGACCGGGCGCCGGCCGGTCCGTCGCTCCCTCGGCGCGGCTCGCGGTATTGACGTGTCCATGGCTTCGAGCTTTGATGGCCGAACGCGAAGCGATGGGAGCGCTCCCACCTTCCGATCGCCCGCCCCCACTCCCGAGAGAGGAACCATGGACATGCCCCACCCTCTCCGTAGCTTCCGAAGAGCCGCCAGGACGGCGGTCGTACTGGCGGCCGCCCTGCTGCTGCCGTTGGCGGGTGTCCAAGCGGCGCAGGCCGCCGGTGCGGCAGTTCCGGGCGACGGCTACTGGCACACCAGCGGCCGGCAGATCCTGGACTCCCATGACGCCCCGGTGCGCATCGCCGGGATCAACTGGTTCGGATTCGAGACAGCCGATCACGTGGCCCACGGTCTCTGGTCCCGTGACTACAAGAGCATGATCGACCAGATGAAGTCGCTGCACTACAACACCATCCGGCTGCCCTACAGCGACGACATCTTTCGCGGCACCGAGCCGTCCAGCATCAACTTCTCCGCCGGCATGAACGGTGACCTGCAGGGTCTGGACTCGCTCCAGGTGATGGACAAGATCGTCGACTACGCGGGCCGGACCGGGATGAAGGTCATCCTGGACCGGCACCGGCCGGACGCGAGCGGGCAGTCGGCACTCTGGTACACGACGTCGGTGCCCGAGTCGACCTGGATCGCCGATCTGAAGGAGATGGCCGCCCGGTACGACGGGAACGACGCGGTGATCGGCATCGACCTCCACAACGAGCCGCACGATCCCGCCTGCTGGGGCTGCGGTGACGTGACCAAGGACTGGCGGCTGGCGGCCGAACGCGCGGGGAACGCGGTGCAGTCGGTCAACCCGGAGCTGCTGATCTTCGTCGAGGGCGTGCAGACCTTCGGAGGTGACTCCGGCTGGTGGGGCGGCAACCTCGAGGGCGTGGCGCAGCATCCGGTGGAACTCGACGTGGCGCACCGCGTCGTCTACTCGGCGCACGACTACGCGACCAGTGTGTCCCAGCAGCCGTGGTTCACCGACCCGTCATTCCCCGCCAATATGCCCGGTGTCTGGGACAAGTACTGGGGCTATGTCTTCAAGCAGAACATCGCACCGGTGTGGATCGGCGAGTTCGGCACTACGCTCCAGCCCGCCGTGGACCGGCAGTGGCTTTCCGCCCTGGCCGACTACCTGCGCCCGACCGCCGAGTACGGCGCCGACAGTTTCTCGTGGACCTTCTGGTCGTGGAACCCGAACTCGGGCGACACCGGAGGCATCCTCAAGGACGACTGGTCGACCGTCGATACGGTCAAGGACGGCTATCTGGCGGACATCAAGGCGCCGGGCTTCGGTGGCGGCGGAGGCGCCGGTGACGTCCAGGCGCCGAGCGCGCCGACCGCTCTGCAGGTCACCGGCATTACCAGCAGTTCGATCTCACTGTCCTGGACGGCCGGCTCCGACGACACCGGCGTCACCGGCTACGACATCTACCGCGGCTCCAGCAACGCCGGCACCGCGGCCGGCGCCAGCTACACCGATTCCGGCCTGGCGTCCGGAACCCCGTACACATACAGCGTCCGGGCACGCGACGCGGCGGGTAACACCTCGGCGGCCTCGACCACCGTCACGGTCACGACCAGTGGTTCCGGCGGCGGCGCCGATGCCGTGTGCACCGCGGCCTATGCCGTCACCAGCGACTGGGGTGCCGGATTCACTGCCGACGTGACGGTGACCAATAACGGCACGGCTCCGATTTCGTCGTGGCGGGTGACGTGGGGCTGGGCCGGCGACCAGCAGGTGACCGGCATATGGAACGCCACCTACACCCGGACCGGGAAAACCGTCACGGCGAAGAACGTCGATCACAACGGAGCCGCCGCAGCGGGAGGCCATGCCGACTTCGGGTTCCAGGGGACCCCGGGCGCCGGCGGCGTCCCGGAGCTGAGCTGCACGGCTTCCTGACCGACGCTCGACCGGGGGGAGCGGCGGGTACTGCCGCACGGCAGCCGCGGTCACTCGGGCGGCTCGGCCGACCAGGTGATCCGCGGCGGCCGGACCGAGGCGCACACCGGCTGCCCCTCGGCATCGGTGAGTCGCAGCCTCCCGGTGAGACGGCCGGACCACACGGCGGCGTCGAGCACCTCGGGCGGCACGGCGTCGAGCATCAGCTTGGCCCTGCGGAACATGACGGCGCGTCCGCTCTCGTCGAGAGTGACCCAGGAGAGATAGACGAACCGGCCACCCAGACGGTTCTGGACGTACGGCCCCGTCAGGGCGACGTCCCCCGCGTCAGTGGTGACCGTGCAGTCCAGGGTCCAGGCGGCGGACGCACTGTCCCCGGGATGCAGGCCGATCACCTCGTCCGGTCGGTTCCTGGCCTGGACGCCCACGTGGATGTCGTCGGCATCGGCGAAGTCGGTAGCGGCACAGGTGCGGCCCGGGAGGGCGGACGCCTCGATACGGATCTGCATGAGGCCATTGTCGGGCCACCGCGGGCCGGACATCACGCACGACCGTTCCATGCCCGCTGATTGACGTGTACCTGCCGCGTCGAGGACTATGGAGAGCGCTCTCACTCCCCGCCCCTTGCTCCCGCCCCCACGGTCGTGAACTTCTCGGAGGTTCCATATGGAAGCGAGACGGCTGCTGGTCGCAGCCCTTGCCTGTGCGCTCTGGACAACGTTGTCGGCCTCGGCGGACGCGGAACCGGTCGCCCCGGTGGCTGCCGCGGAAGCAAACACAGCGATCTGCAACACCTACTGCGACGGACGCGATCCCGGTCTCTCCGCGCAGGACCGGACGCCGGTCGCCGCGGGGCTCTTCGCACGAACGCTGGCGCTGCACTTCGACGACCAGGACGCGATGGGCTGGGCATCGATCGACAACGGCGGTCCGGGGGACGAGGTGTGGATCGACCGGTCCTTCGACGGTGGCCGCACGTGGGCGTCAGGCAGCCGTCTCGGCGACACCTCGGTGCCCCCGGGCCGACGTGGCTGGCGCACCCTCATGCAGAACGTGGACGACTGGAACGGCCGGGGCATCGGCGCGCTGCGCGCCTGCGGAAAGGCCGGTGACCGCTCCGACATCGCCTGCACGCCCTGGGCCCGCTCCACCTGGAACGCCGGAAACCGCCGCACCGCTGCGGCCACCGCGCTGATGCAGTTCTACGACTACGGCACCGGCCTCTTCGACACGACCGGGTGGTGGAACTCCGCGAACGCGCTCACCGCGCTGATCGACAACATCCGGGTGACCGGGATGCCCAGTTACACGTACGCCATCGCCCGGACCTACGACCTGGACATCACCGCTCAACAAGGCCAGTTCCGCAATGACTACATCGACGACACCGGATGGTGGGGACTTGCCTGGGTAGCGGCATACGACCTCACCGGGGACAGCCGCTACCTCAGCACAGCGCGCGCGGACGCCGACGACATGGCCTCGTACTGGGACAGCACCTGCGGTGGTGGCGTGTGGTGGAGCACGGCGAGAACGGTCAAGAACGCCATCCCCAACTCCCTGTACATCCAGCTCAATGCGGCGCTGCACAACCGCATCCCCGGCGACACCACGTATCTGCAGCGGGCGCGCGCGGACTGGTCCTGGTTCCAGCAGACCGGGATGGTGAACCCGGGCCATCTGGTCAACGACGGCATCAGTCTGTCGACCTGCAAGAACAACGGAAGCACCGTGTGGTCCTACAACCAGGGCGTACTCGTCGGAGGCCTCAGTGAGTTGTACCGGGCGACGAACGACACATCGGTACTGACCGCCGCACGGCAGATCGCGGATGCCGCCACCACCTCCCCGGTGCTCAACTCGGCGGACGGAACCCTGACCGACCCCTGTGAGAGCGGGGACTGCGGCGCCGACGGGCCCTCCTTCAAAGGGGCGGATGTCCGCGGCCTGGGCAAGCTCGACAGCCTGTTGGCCGACCATCCCTACACCTCGTATCTGGAGCGCCAGGCAGATCACGCCCACACCTCGGACCGTAATGCCCTGGATCAGTACGGACTGCGCTGGAAGGGGCCGCTGGACAGGGCGGACGCCGCGCGGCAGCAGAGTGCGCTCGACCTGATGAACGCGGCTCCCCAGCCCACCGGCTGAGCCCGTGGGGGCTCCCGTGCGTACCGCGGAGTGTGAGCGCAGGGGGAGATCGCCATCCGACCGTTCCGCGGTCTTCACCTCCCGGCACGGGCGGTGTGGGATTGTCCCTCGAGACCATCAACCGTCAATGCCGTGCTCCAGCACGGCAGTTGGAGAGGACACACCCCACATGTCCCGTATTCCGGCCACCAGATGGATAGCCGCCGCCGCGGTCGCGGCCGCGGCGGTTCTGAGCGCGGCGCCCCCCACCTTCGCGGCGCATGCGGTGAGCGCCGCGCTGTCACGGCCGACCGCGCGCACCCTGGATGACACCTACTACGCGGATGCCGAGGGCAAGACCGGCGCAGCGCTCAAGTCCGCCCTGCACACGATCATCAGCGCCCAGTCCACGGTGTCCTACAGCCAGGTCTGGACCGCCCTGCAGAAGACCGACCAGGATCCCGCCGACCCGGCCGACGTGATCGAGCTGTACACCGGCCGTTCCGTACCGAAGACCAGCAACGGCGGCAGCACGGGCGACTGGAACCGGGAGCACGTCTGGGCGAAGTCGCACGGCGACTTCGGCACGGCCACCGGTCCCGGCACCGATCTGCACCACCTGCGGCCCGCGGACGTCGCGGTGAACGGAGTCCGGGGCAACAAGGACTTCGACAACGGCGGTTCCCAGGTGTCCGGCGCGCCGGGCAACAAGACGGACGCCGACTCGTTCGAGCCGCGGGACGCGGTCAAGGGCGATGTGGCCCGCATGATCCTCTACATGGCCGTGCGATACGACGGCGGTGACGGCTTCCCCGACCTCGAACCCAACGACAAGGTCGACAACGGTTCTGCCCCGGCGATCGGCCGCCTCAGTGTGCTCGAGCAGTGGAGCCTGCAGGACCCGCCGGACGCCTTCGAGGAGCACCGCAACGACGTTATTTACACCGACTACCAGCACAACCGCAATCCGTTCATAGACCACCCCGAGTGGGTCGCGTCGATCTGGTGAGTGGAGCGGCCGGCCGGTAGCCGGCAACAGTTCGGGCCCGTGCAGTGCACCGCTGCGCGGGCCCGACGTCGTGCTGATGTGGTGGCGTGCCGTTCATGCCTTGCGGGCCGTCCGGCGCCCCGACCGGATAAGTTGCCCCTTTACGGGGCGGAACGGAAGGGTCGGTATGGGTCACTGGCTGCACCGGAACATCGTTGAGCCGGGCAAACTGCCGCTGCTGCTGGCCCTCGTCTCGTTCGTTCTGTCCTTTCTGATCGTGCGCACCATCGCTCGTCTCATCAGGGCGGGCCATGGACCGTTCCGCAATGTGTCACCCGGCGGGCTCCATGTTCATCACGTGGTTCCCGGCGTGGTGCTGGTGGTCGTCGGCGGCTTCGGCGCGGTGACCAGCGGCATGTTCGGTGTCGGAGCCTCGGTCTGCGCCGTGCTGTTCGGTACGGGGGCGGGGCTGGTCCTCGACGAGTTCGCCCTGCTGCTCCACCTGGACGACGTGTACTGGAGCGAGCAGGGCCGCAAGAGCATCGAGATCGTGGTGCTCACCGCGGCGCTGGTGGCGCTGGTGCTCGGCGGATTCCTGCCGTTCGGAGTCAACGACGTCAGTCCGCAGGAGAAACAGAACCGCGCGGCGATCATCGTCGACGGCCTGGTGAACTTCTGTTTCGCCCTCATCGCCCTGGCCAAGGGCAAACCGCGGACCGCGCTGATCGGTGCGGTGGTTCCCTTCGTCGCCCTGATCGGGGCGATCCGGCTGGCGAAGCCGGGATCCGTGTGGTCGAAGCGCTGGTACAGGCGCCGTCCCCGGACCCGTGCCCGGGCCGCTCTTCGTGCCTTCCGGCACGACCGGCGCTGGGCCGGGCCCCGGCGCCGCGCCCAGGAGCTGATCGGTGGTGCCCCGGACCCGGCCGGGCGCACCCGCGATCCCGGACCGCCGCGCTGATCTCTCAGGTCCGGAGGAAGCTGTTCCAGCCGCCGGCCGGGGCCTGGCCGACGTTGAGGGTGCGGAGTTTGGCGAGGACCTGCGGATCCTGCACGTCGAGCCAGTCGACGAATTGCCTGAAGGAGACGAGCTTTACGTCGCTCTTGTCGTAGATGCCGGTCAGGACGTTCTCCACCGCATCCATGTAGATCCCGCCGTTCCATTCCTCGAAGTGGTTCCCGATGAAGAGGGGGGCGCGATTGGTCGTGTACGCGCGTTGGAAACCGGCGAGGTAGGATTCGGTGGCTTGTTTGCGCCAGCCGGGATAGTTGGCGACGGGACCACGCGTCGAATTCTTGGACTGATTGGCGAGGATGTTGTAGTCCATGGACAGGACTTCGAAGGAATGGCCGGGAAAGGGAATTCCCTGCAGCGGCAGGTCCCACAGACCGCCTCGTTTGACCGGCCACGTCTGTCGGCCACCGGGGGAACTGGCGTCGTAACGCCACCCGAGCCGGGAGGCCGTGGGGAGCAGGTTGTCCTGCCCGAGGAGACACGGGGTACGGGAGCCGACGAGTTCCTTCTCGTAGTCGAAGGGCAGCGGTTCCAGATCGTGCCAGCCGGTGTTGGTACGCCAGTGGTTGACGAATGACTTGGCCTGCTCGATTTCGCTCGACCACTGGGCGGGCGTCCAGTTCGCGACCGACCCGCTCCCGGAGCAGAAGTGCCCGTTGTAGTGGGTTCCGATCTCGTGGCCTTCCAGCCATGCCTGACGGGTGTACTTGAGGGTGAGCTTGATGTGCTCATCGGTGAGGTACCCGATGTCCGAAGCACCGACCGGGTTGTTGGGGGGGCGGTAGAGGTTCTTCTTCGATTCCGGCACCAGATAGAGCCCGGAAAGGAAGAACGTCATGGCCGCGTTGTGCTGTTTCGCCAGTTCGAGAAAGCGCGGGAAGAGGCCGTTTCCGACTTCGCCCGCGCCGTCCCAGGAGAAGATGACGAACTGCGGTGGCGTCTGCCCCGGTTCGAGGGGGACCGGAGGGTCCGGCTGGTGCGGCTGCTTTCCGGTGTCGGCGGTCGAACCGTCACCGATGAGCCGTACTGAACTCGTGGGGGCGGCGGCGCCGGACTCCGCACGTCCGTTCTTCTCCGGAAGGGTCGCGGTCTTGCTGCTGTCGCAGCCCCCGAGGGCGATGGCGGCGACGGCTCCGAGCCCCGCACTCAGAACGCTTCGTCGGCTGGCTTCTGACATACCGCTCCCTTCACGCCCCTTCCACGCGGGCGTTTTTCTCGGGTTCTATTAATGTGATTACCTGAAAGTCATACCGGCTCCGTTGGATCGCTCCGGACACGCCGCGCTGAACGGCGCGAGGGAGCACTCGCGCGGCGTAACGGCTGGTGACCGGACCGACGAAAGCTGCCCTCTTTGCTCTCCGTGATCCGTCGGTCCGCCGGCGTCCTTCTGGTGCTCACTCTCGCCGGGTGCTCCGCAGGTCCCATCGGTTCCGGAGATTCCGGTGCGGGAGATGCCGGTCAGGGGTCAACGGCCGCGACGGGGAAGGTCGTTCGCCGGCCCCACGCCGACGCCGCTTTCGACTATCAACTGGGCGGCGCCTATACGCCTCCTGCCGGGACCCGGGCCGTCTCCCGCGACCGCAGCGCGCCGCCGGTGCCGGGCCTGTACAACATCTGCTACGTGAACGCCTTTCAGTCTCAGCCCGGGGAAGCGGTGGACTGGTGGAAGCGGAACCATCCGCGGCTGCTGCTGCGCGACGACGCCGGAAAGCCGGTCACCGATACGGACTGGGACGAACCGCTGCTCGACATCTCCACCGGTTCGAAGCGCAGTGACCTCGCAGACATTGTGGGTGGCTGGATCGATGGCTGCGCCGCAGCGGGTTTTGATGCCGTGGAACCCGACAATCTGGATTCCTACGAGCGGTCACGAGGTCTTCTCACGTCGGACGACGCGCTGGCCTTCGCGGAACTCCTGGCACATCGGGCGCACCGGAAAGGTCTGGCGATCGCGCAGAAGAACACCGCTGACCTCGTCGGCAGACATGCCCGAGCCGGGTTCGATTTCGCCGTCGTGGAGGAATGCGGCAGCTATCACGAGTGCGCCGACTTCGCCGGGGCGTACGACGGCCGGGTCTTCGACGTGGAGTACCGGCTGAAGGACTTCGACACGGCCTGCCGCTCCTGGGGCGGTCAGCTGTCGATCACCTTGCGAGACCGTGCTGTCGTCCCGGCCGGCCAGGAGGGTTACATCCACCGGGGCTGCTGAAGCCGGGACGACGGGCGGTCAGGAGGGGCAGCCGGAGTCGGCGATCACGTAGTAGCCCGGGGCAGTCCGCGCGAGGGTGTGCCGGACGAAGACGTTGTAGAGCCCCATGTTCTGATCGGATCCGTTCGCGTAGGTGTAGCCACCGCTCTGGTGGGCCCGGCCGGCCGCTACGTGGTCGTAGTTGGTGTCCGTGAAACACTGCGGCTTGCTACCGGTCGTCGTCGCCGTGACCGCGGTCGACGACGCGCCGACGGCGCCTCCGGCATCGACTGCGGCGACGGTGTAGCGGTAACTGGCTCCGCCGCTCAGCCCGGTGTCGGTGAACGACGTCCCGGTGACCGATCCGGCCGCCGTGCCATCGCGGTAGACGGTGTACGCTGCCGCGCCGTCCACCGCGTCCCAGGCCAGGGACACCGTCGTATCGGTGGTTGCGCCGACCTCCACACCGGTGGGGGCGGGCAGCGAACCCGTACCACCGCCGTCGGCTGACCCGTCGAGTCCCCAGAACAGGGCGGTGTAGTAGGTCGAGCAGATGGAGTTGATGTAGTACGAGCCGGTCGTGCCGCACTGGTCCGTGCCCGACCCGGGCTGCACCGCGAGCCCGTGGGCCATGCCGGAGATCGAGTAGAGCTCGACAGCAGGTTGACCCGTCCCGTCGTCGTAACTGCTCAGGGTGGTCCCTCCGGGCAGACTCCGGGTGCTGGACGCGGTCTGGCCGATGCCCCACACATTCGTCCACTGATCGCGGAGTTCGCCGGCGTTCACCGGGTTCACCGTGGTGTCGGACGACCCCTGCCAGATGGCGACGCGGGGCCACGGACCGGTGTAACCGGGGTGGGAACCGCGTACCTTGTCGCCCCATTGCGAGGGCGACAGTCTCTGGTCGCTGTACTGACAGCCGGAGGCCGCCGCCGACGTGGTGGCGCACTGCGCGGGCAGCCCCGAATCCACCGCGCCGCCGGCGAAGACGTCCGGATAGTCGGCGAGCAGATCGGCGGTCATACCTCCGCCGGCGGACAGCCCGGTGACGAATATCCGGTGGCTGTCGGAGCCGTGCTGGGTTTCGGCCGCGTTCACCATCTGCCGGACGGAAGCGGCTTCGCCCTTGTCGCGGGTGTCCTTGGTGGCGTCGAACCAGCTGAAGCACGACAGCGCGTTGTTGGTCGAGTCGGTCTGCGGAAAGACCACTTCGAAGCCCCACAGGTCGGCGTACTTCTGCCACCCCGAGTGCGTGTAGTAGTCCTCCGCCGACTGGGTGCAGCCGTGCAGGGCGACGACCAGGGGCGCGTCGGCCGGCAGATCTGCCGGGGTATAGGTGTACATCGTGAGGTGCCCCGGATTCGAACCGAAACCGGTGACCTGCTGGAAGGTACCTGCGGCTGCGGCAGCCGGGGGTGCACCAGCCATGGTGCCGAGACCGGCGACGACCATACTGAGGACTGCGGTGAGGGTGAGGCGTCGGAAGACGTCGCGCGGGCGGAACGAGCGCATGGCGGACTCCTGTTGGTGGGGAGCGTCGGCAGGCGACGTCGCGTCACCGGAGGGGGCGTTGCGGTACGCCGGCCCCGGCCACGGAAGCCACTGACGCCGGAACGTACGACCGTTCGCTGCGCACCGCATATATGACGGCCCGATACGGCTCCTTCGGCCTCCGTGTCGGCCCCGGCCATGGTGGGAGCCCGGCCCATGCCGTAAAGAGGTGAGACCCGGTGCCGGGACCACCGCGTGATCGCCGGGCGAGCGCCTCGGATACGCCGGCGACATGGCGCCGAACACCACCTCGAGCCCGGTCACTGTGGTAGTCGGCCACGTGTGCCCGGACTCCCATCGTTCCTAGCGTGTCGGCCATGGAAAGTACCCAGAAATCCGGTAGCGGTTCCGGCCGGGTCACCGAGCCCGATGCCACCGTCCCGGTCGCCGGCGCCCGCTTCCTGGAAGGCAGGACAGCCTTGGTCACCGGAGCGGCCAGTGGCATCGGGCGGTCCTGTGCACGCGTTTTCGCGGCAGCCGGCGCCACCGTGTACGTGGTGGACCGGACCGGGGAGGCGGCCAAGAGCGTCGCCGAAGAGATCGGTGGCAGCGCCTACGTCGTCGACCTCGCCGACCCCGACCGTGTCGACACCCTGCCTGTCGACGCGGACATCGTGATCAACAACGCCGGGCTTCAGCACATCGCGCCCATCCACGAGTTCCCACCGGAGCGGTTCGCCCTCATCCAGCGGGTGATGGTGGAGGCGCCGTTCCGCATCCTCCGCCGGACTCTGCCCCATATGTACGCACAGCGATGGGGCCGGATCGTCAACATCTCGTCGGTCCACGGACTGCGCGCCAGCGCCTACAAATCGGCCTACGTGGCCGCCAAACACGCCCTCGAGGGGCTCAGCAAGGTCGCCGCGCTGGAAGGCGCCCCGCATGGGGTGACCAGCAACTGTGTGAACCCCGGCTATGTGCGCACCCCTCTGGTCGAGCAGCAGATCGCCACCCAGGCCCGTGCCCACGGCGTCCCGCCGGATGAGGTCATCGAGAAGGTGATGCTCGAACGCAGCGCGCTGAAGCGGCTGATCGAACCGGCAGAGGTCGCGCAGGCCGCCCTGTGGCTGTGCTCCCCGCACACCGGCTACCTCACCGGTGCCTCACTGCCCTTGGACGGCGGCTGGACGGCCGGCTGAACGGCAGGGTCCGCCGACGGGCCCATGACACGACCTCGTACGACGACAACCACCCACGTCCCCACCCCTCCAGAATGGTGTCCTCATGGCCAGCGCCGCCGTGCACTCTCCCCACGAACCCACCGAACCCGGGAAACCCACTGAGCCGGCCGCACTGCGCCGAGTCGTGGCGGCGAGCCTCGTCGGTACGACCGTCGAGTGGTACGACTACTTTCTCTACGGCTCGGCCGCGGCACTCGTCTTCGGGCATGTCTTCTTCCCCGAGTCCGACCCGCTCACCGGCACACTGCTCTCCTTCCTCACCTACGCCATCGGTTTCGCGGCCCGGCCACTGGGAGCCATGGTCTTCGGCCACTTCGGTGACCGGATCGGCCGCAAGAAACTCCTGGTGATCAGTCTGCTGATGATGGGCGGTGCCACCATGCTCATCGGCTGCGTCCCCGGCTACCGGACGATCGGCGTCGCCGCCCCGGTCCTGCTCACCGCGCTGCGCCTCATCCAGGGCTTCGCACTCGGCGGGGAGTGGGGCGGTGCCGTGCTGCTGGTCTCCGAGCACGGAGACGCGAAGCGTCGGGGCTTCTGGGCATCCTGGCCGCAGGGCGGCGCGCCCGCGGGCAATCTGATAGCCGTAGGTGTCCTGTCGCTGATGACGACCTTCCAGAGCGACGAGGCATTCGTGGCCTGGGGCTGGCGCATCCCGTTCCTGCTCTCCGCCGTCCTGGTCGGCGTCGGCCTGTGGGTCCGCCTGTCGGTCGACGAGTCCCCGGTGTTCAAGGCGGCGCTGGCCAAGGCCGAAAAGCGCAAGGCCGAGGAAGGAGCGGCTGAGCAGCCACCGGTACTGGCCGTGCTGCGCCACCACTGGCGGGACGTGCTGGTCGCCATGGGCGCCCGGATGGCGGAGAACATCTCGTACTACGTGATCACGACGTTCGTGCTCACCTACTGCGTGGAACACCTCGGGATCGAGAAGCAGACGGCGCTCAACGCGGTCCTCATCGGCTCCGCGGTGCAGTTCTGCCTGATTCCGCTGTTCGGAGCACTCTCGGACCGGATCGGCCGCAAGCCGGTCTATCTGGTCGGTGCGGTGGGCGTCGGAGCCTGGTCATGGGCGTTCTTCGGACTGCTGGACACCAAGTCGTTTCCGGCCCTGGTCCTGGCTATCACCGTCGGCCTGATCTTCCACAGCGCCATGTACGCCCCGCAGGCGGCGTTCTTCTCCGAACTCTTCGCCACCCGCATGCGGTACTCCGGTGCCTCCATCGGCGCCCAGTTCGCGTCCGTCGCGGCCGGGGCGCCGGCGCCCCTCATCGCGGTGGCGCTGCTCCAGTCCTACGGGAATTCCACGCCGATCTCCGTCTACGTCGGCCTGGCCGCCGTCATCACCGTGATCGCTCTGATCGCCGCGCGGGAGACTCGCGGCCGCGACCTCGCCCAGGTCACTGGCACCTCGGCCCTGCACAGCTCGGCGAGGCCGGCGGTCTCGGAGAGCCCTGAAGTCACGTCCGCCTGAGGTCCGCGTCGGGGAGGGCCAGCCGCCCCTCCCCATTTCCACGTCCCTGCGGCACGATGGTTCCCCTCATGCCTGAACACATGTCCGAGCAGACCCCGACATCCGAGCAGAACGGGCACGTCGCCCTCTCCGGGCCTGTGCACCGCCTGCTGGAGCTCCTTGCCGACGACGCACCCGCCGAGGAGTTCGGTGCCGTTGCCGCGGCTGCCCGCACCGGCGGCGCGAGTCCGCAGGAACTCTCCGAGATCGAAAAGGCCACCGCGACCGCCCTGCGCATCCGGCGCGCCCTGCGGCAGCACCGGCGGCGCGAGATGGAACTCAGCGCGCTGTTCGACACGGCCGGCGATCTCGCGGCTCTACGGGACCTGGACGCCGTACTCAGGTCGATCGTCCGCCGGGCCAGACTGCTGCTCGGCACGGACACGGCCTACCTGACCCTCCCCGACGAGGAAGCCGGGGACACCTACATGCGGGTGACCGACGGCTCGGTGTCGCCGCTCTTCCAGAACCTGCGACTGGAACTCGGCGAGGGCCTCGGCGGGCTGGTGGCACAGACCGCACGCCCGTACGCCACCCCGGACTACCGCACCGACCAGCGCTTCCACCACACCGGCAATATCGACGCCGGCGTGGTCGACGAGGGGCTCGTCGGGATCCTCGGGGTGCCGCTGCTGCTCGGTTCCCGGGAAAACCGGGGCGGCAAGGTCATCGGGGCGCTCTTCGCCGCCGACCGGTCACCGCGCCCTTTCAGCCCCGACGAGGTCGCCCTGCTGTGCTCCCTCGCCGCGCACGCCGCCATCGCGATCGACACGGCCGGCGCGATCGCGGACTCCCGCGCCGCGCTCGCCGATCTGGCCGACGCCAATGCCGTCATCCGCGAACACTCCGCGGCCATGCAGCGCGCCGAGGAAGCCCATGACCGGCTCACCGACCTCGTGCTGCGCGGCGGCGACCTCACGGAAGTCGCCACCGCGGTGGCGAAGCTGCTGGACGGCGCCCTGACCATTCACGACAGTGAGGGCCGCAACCTCGCAGCGGTCCGACCCGACGGCAGCGCCTTCACGGAGACCGCGACCGATGCGGCGCGGGCGGCCAGTGCCACCCAGGCATCGCTCTCCGCGGGCCGCCCCGTGTACCGGGACGCGACCTGGACCTGTGCGGTCCTCGCAGGTCCAAGGCTGCTCGGCAGCCTGACACTGCACGACCGTCCGCACCTCGACGACCCGGACCGGCGGCTGTTCGAGCGCGCCGGTGTCATCACCGCTCTGCTCCTGCTGCTGCGCCACTCAGTGGCCGAGACGGAGAACCGGGTCCGCGGCGAGCTGATCGCCGACCTGCTGGCCGCACCCGATCGTGACCCGGGCGCGCTGGTCGGGCGCGGGCGCCGGCTCGGCATCGACCTGGAGCAGCCGCATCTGCTGCTGGTCGCGGAAGCCGTCGGCTGCGCGCAGGAGAAGCTGCCCGGTGCGGCCGTGCAGTATCTGTTCGGCAGCGACAGCATCAGCGCCGAGCACTCCGGAGCCGCGGTGCTGCTCGTCAGGGATGACCGGCCGCCCGGAGAGGCGGCCAGGGCGGCGGCTGCTCAGCTCGCCCATCTCGTCGGGGCTCCGGTGACCGTGGGAGCCACCGGCCCCGCCGCCGGGCCCCGGGCCATCGCGGCCGCCCACGCGGAGGCGGCCCGCTGCCTGCGCGCCCTGCAGGCGCTGGGCCGGGTGGGGGACGGCGCCGGCGTCCTGGAGCTCGGCTTCGTCGGTGTTCTGCTGGGCGACTCCCGTGACGTGTCCGGCTTCGTCAACGCCACCCTCGGATCCCTCCTCGAGTACGACGCCCGGCGGGGCACCGCCCTGGTCCGCACCCTGGAGGCGTACTTCGCCAGCGGCGGGAGCCTCACCCGCGCCAAAGACGTGCTGCACGTCCACGTCAACACGGTCGTGCAGCGGCTCGACCGGATCCAGGCGCTGCTCGGAGCCGACTGGAACAGTGCCGAACGCGCACTGGAACTCCGCCTGGCCCTACGGCTGCACCTACTGGCCCTGGGCCAGTAGGTGCAGCCGGGCTCACCCGGGGCGCCGGCGGGTGGCGCGTGCGGTGCGTACGCGCTCGGGTATGCGCACCACACCCCCCGGGAACACCTGGACGACCACCACGAAGACGGCCCCGAGCAGGAACAGCGGCTGGGACAGCGGCACCCGGAGCACCGCGGGAAGGCCCGCGACCGGGCCCGAGCCGGCCAGGTCGCCGAGCCGGTGGTCGGCCCAGGTGTAGAGCACGCCACCGATGAGCGGCCCCCAGCGCGAACCCGATCCACCCAGGACCACCATGACCAGCAGGGACAGGGTGAAGTCCGACGTGGTGGTCTGCGGGGTGGCGCCGCCGGTGAGCAGCAGATGGACGATGCCGCCGAGCGAGGCCAGCGCCCCGGCCAGCACGAAGGCCACCAGTTTGAAGCCGTAAGGCCGCAGTCCGAGCACCTCCACCCGGCCCTCGTTCTCCTTGATGCCCTCCCACACCCGCCCGGTCGGCGAGCTGACCGCCCAGTGCACGGCGGCCAGCGTGAACACCAAGTAGGCCACCGCGATCCAGTAGAGGTTCACGGTGTGCTCGATGCCGACCAGGGAGGCGGGCAGCCGGTCGGCAGGCACCGCGCGGCCCTCCTCGCCGCCCGTGATACCGCCCGGGTTACGTTCGGCGAGGATGGATCCCGCCTGGGCGAACGCCAGGGTGACCATGGAGAACCGGATTCCGCTCACCCGCAGACTTACCGAACCGAGCAGGGCTGCCAGCGCGACTCCGAAGAGCAGACCGAGCAGAGCCGAGACCCCGAAGGGCAGCCCGGCTTCGAGCATGATCGTGTCGGTGGCGTAGGAGCCGGCTGCGAAGTACAGAGCATGACCGAACGAGAGCAGTCCGGTACGGCCGAGCAGCAGATCGTATCCGGTGGCCAGCGCGCCGAACACAAGGCAGAGGGCCAGGAGTTGGAGATTTCCCGCGCTGCCGATGGGACCGTCGAGCAGCCCCGGGAGCGGCAGCGCGCTGTAGGGCGCGGCAATCAGCGCGGCCAGGGCCGCGACAGGCCACCAGCGAGCGAGGTGACAGCTCCTCTCACCACGGTCGGGCGCCGGGACGGGCTTCGTCTGCGGATGTGGTTGATCGGCTGTCCGAGTGGCAGTCACAGGAGTCTCCCGGTGAGGCCGCGGGGGCGGGTGAGCAGCAGCGCGGCGAGCAGGACGACGACGGAGAGGTCGCCTAGCCCTGCGGTGGTGTAGTAGTTGGCGAACTGCTGAACCAGACCGACCACGACGGAGGCCAGGGCACAGCCGGTCGTGGAGCCCATCCCGCCCATCACGACCACCACGAAGGCGAAGATCAGCAGCGAAGTGCCCTGTCCCGGATCGACGGATCCGAAGTAGAGGCCGCCGAGGGCGCCGGCCAGTGCCGCGGCCGCTCCACCGATGGCGAAGACCAGCGTGAAGGCCTTGCGGACGTCGATACCCAGCGCTGTCACCATGGCCCGGTCCTCGACGCCGGCCCGCACCACGAGGCCGTGACGGGTGCGGGCCAGGAAAACCTTCAGCGCCACCAGCACCAGCAGGGCGGCCGCGATCAGCACCAGACGATTGACCGGTATACGGGCGCCGCCCAGTGCGAAGGTACCGGCCAGGGCGCGCGGGCCGGGGAACGGGCGGGCGTCCGCCCCCCAGATCGCCGAGAGCAGCGCGGGGACGGCCAGACCCACTCCGACAGTGGCGAGGACCTGGTCGCGCGGCCGGGTGTAGAGCGGGCGTATCACCGCGAGTTCGAGCAGTACGGCCGCGGCAGTGCCGACGGCAGTGCCGAAGACCACCGCGAGGAGGAAACCGGCACCACCGGGCCCGGCGCCCGGGAGCCGGCCGGAGGACGCCCACCAGGTGGCGTACGCACCCACCGAAAGCAGCGCACCGTGAGCGAAATTGAGCACGTCCATCAGTCCGAAGATCAGTGACAGACCGGAGGCGACCAGGAAGTACAGGGCGCCCAGCCCCAGGCCGGTGAAGACGAGCAGGACGGCAGTGGACATCAGGGGCTCGCCTCCGTGGTCGCGGTCGCCGGGCCGTGCGCGGAGTTGTCGCCGACACCCAGCAGCCGGCGGGTCGCGCCGGCGTCCGACAGCAACGCGGCGACCGGTCCCCGGTGTGCCGTGCGGCCGTCGGCGAGCACGGCGCAGTGCGTCGCGAGGCGGCGGACCACCGCGAGGTTCTGCTCCACCAGGAGGATCGGCACCGCCTCGGCGGCTCGCTCCAGTACCTGTGCGACCTCGGTGACGACCTTGGGCGCCAGGCCCTTGGTCGGCTCGTCGGCGATGATCAGCCGGTTGGCGTTCAGCAGGGTGCGGGCGATCGCCACCATCTGCTGCTGCCCGCCCGACAGGGTGCCCGCGGCCTGGCGCGCACGCTGCCGCAGCTCCGGGAAGAGCTCGTACACCAGTGCATACGCGGGTTCCCCGGTGTCCCGGCGCTCGGCGAGCCGGAGATTCTCGGCGACGGTCAGTGCCGCGAACACCCCGCGGTCCTCCGGCGCGTACCCGACTCCGCGACGGACCAGCGCATGGGTGGCCAGCCGTACGGTCTCCCTGCCGTCGAGCAGCACGCTGCCGCGCCGCGGGACGAGACCGACGACCGCGCGCACCGTGGTCGTCTTGCCCGCCCCGTTGCGACCCAGCAGCGCGGTGACCCCGCTCGCCGCGACATCGAGGTCGACGCCGTGCAGGATGTGCCGGCCGCCCACGATGACCCGCAGGCCACGAACGCTGAGCCGGGCGGTGCCGGACGAGGTCACAACGACTCCCCGAGATAGGCCTCTTGGACGAGGGGATCTTTCATCACGGCCTGCGGTGTGTTCGCGACCAGCAGCGTCCCGTGATGCATGACAGCCAGCCGGTCGGCCAGCCCCAGCAGCACAGCCATATGGTGTTCGACCATCAGTACGGTGCGGCCCTCGTCCTGATGCAGCGAGCTGATCAGGCGTGTCAACGCCGGCACCTCCTCCGCGCTGACCCCGGCCATCGGTTCGTCCAGCAGCATCAGCCGTGGCTCGCCGACGAGCAGTACCGCCAGTTCCAGCTTGCGTTTCTCACCGTGCGACAGTGCGCCGGCGGGAGTGTCGGCCCGGTGGGCCAGCCCGGTCCGCTCGAGTGTCTGCCTGACCCGGTCCGGGAAGCCGGCGGCCCGACGCCAGATCCGCAGAGATCCGCCGGTCGCCGCCTGCGCGGCGAGCCGCACATGATCGGCCACTGTCATGGCGGGCCACAGGCTCGACGTCTGGAAGGTACGGCCGAGACCCGCCCGGGCGCGGGCGTGCACCGGTCCGTTCGTCACGTCGACGCCGTCGAGTTCGATCGTGCCGCGGGAGACCGGGATGAGTCCGCTGATCAGATTGAAGAGGGAGGTCTTCCCGGCACCGTTGGGACCGATGAAGGCGACGAACTCGCCTTCGCGGACATCGAGCGAGACGTCGTCGATGATGACCGCGCCGCCGACGGCCCAGCCCAGTCGGCTGAGCCGCAGTACCGGGCCACCGGCGGAGCCGTCGGCCGCTTCGGTGGTGCCCACCGGCGCTCTGCTGGCGGAGGTCACCGCTCAGCCCGCCAGCGGCTTCGCCGGGGGAGCGGCCGCCGACATCGGTACGGTCGTCAGCAGCCGGGGCTTGACCGACGCGCCGCTTCCGGTCAGCTCCGCGGTGAACATCGGCTGCAGCAGCGCGTGATCGGTGGCCCGGATCTGCTCGCGGCCCTTGGGGCCGTCGAAACTCCAGCCCGCCAGCGCCGCGGCCATCGCCGAGGTGTCGGTCGCACTGCCGGACTCGATGGCGTGCACGATCATCTGGGCGGCCGTGAAGCCGTCCGGGCTGAACAGATCAGGTGTGCCGCCCGCCTTCGTGATGCCGTCGAGCATGGCCTTCTCGACGGCGTTCTTGCCGGCACCCGGGAAGTAGTGGGCGAGGAAGGACACCTTCGATCCGGCCGCGCCGAAGACCGGGTACGACGCGGTGCCCGCAAGACCGGTCACCACCTTGCTCGAATCCAGCACCCCCTGTTGGTCCAGGGCGGTCCACAACGCGGGGGCGCTCGCTCCGGCCCAGGCGACAAAGACCAGATCGGGCTTGCCGGACTTCACCTGCCGGGCGAACGGGGTGAGATCACCGGCACTCGGCGGGGCGAGTACCGATCCGACCCGGGCGCCCTGCCCGCCGAGCACCGCCTTGACGGCGGTCACGTTGGCCTGGCCGAACGCCGAATCCTGGGCCAGCACCGTCACCTTCCTGCCCTTGGCGTCGCCGAGCAGCGAACCGGCGGTGAGGATGTCCTGGTAGGACTGCCGGCCGGACCGGAAGGTGTACGTGTTGACGCCGGTGATGGCGTCGGTGGCCGCCGGACCGCTGATGTCGAGCACCTTGTTCTGTGCGGCAAGCGGCGCCAGCTGCAGTGCCACGCCGGAGTCGGTGGACCCGGCAAGGATCCTGCAGCCCTTGCCGATGAGCGTCTTCGCCTCGGCCACGGCCTTCGACGGGTCACCGGCGTCGTCCTGCTCGGTGACCACGATCCGGTGCCCGCCCGCTTTGCCGGTGTGGTGTGTGGCGTAGTCCAGCCCCGCTGTGAAGCCCTCCTTGTACTGCTTGCCGTACGCGGCGAGCGGCCCGCTGCGGGAGTAGACCAGACCGACCTCGACCGCGGCGGGACCCGCGCTGTCCGAGGTACCGGAACCGGCGGTGCCGGCGGCGCTGCATCCGGCCAGCACGATGCCCGCGGTGAATGTCGACACGGCACGCGCACATCTGCTTCTGACAAGGTCTGCGGGGCTGAAAGGCATGGTGAGCGACTCCTGGAATTCATTCGCTGTCCGCCGTGGGTGGTGGCCCGAACGGTAGAAGCAGCACCGGCGGGAAGGACATGGTGACGGCCACCGCATCTACCCAACGAGCCGTGTGGGACCGGCACATGGCGAGCGGGTGGGAACACCCCGCCGCAGCAGGGACCACGGAGGGGCAGGCCGCTCTCCGGCCCCCGCTCAGGAAGGACTGCACGGGGCCGTACGGGGTACCCGCCGTGCTGACGGGCAAGATCGGTGGTTACCTGGAAGGCGTTGTTCCTGGCCGCCGACATGGTGATGGCTGACCACCGCCGCAGAGGCCGCCCGCTACCGACGACGGAGGACGGAAAGTGGCAAGCAACGACCTGGCCGGGCGCAGGATCCTCGCGATCGTGACCAACTACGGGGTCGAGCAGGACGAACTCGTCGTGCCGCTGCACCAGCTGCGCGAGGACGGTGCGACCGTCGATGTCGCAGCGGTGTCGTCGGAGCCCATCAAGACACTCGTAGGTGACAAGGACCCGGGGGAGACCGTCCAGCCGACCCTGAACCTGGCCGCTGTGGACCCGGACGCCTACGACCTGCTCCTTGTCCCGGGCGGCACGCTCAACGCCGATTCGCTGCGCGTGAACGACACGGCGGTCGGCCTCGTCAAGACGTTCGCCGGCACCCGGCGCCCGGTGGCGGCCATCTGCCACGGCGCCTGGCTGCTGGTCGAGGCCGCTCTGGTGGCGGACAAGACCCTCACCTCGTACGCATCGCTCAGCACGGACGTGCGTAACGCCGGCGGTAACTGGGTGGACAAGTCGGTGGTCACCGACCCGTCCGGCGGGTGGGTACTCATCACCTCGCGCAACCCCGGCGACCTGCCGGACTTCGTCGGCGAGATCCGGAAAGCGCTGCAGTGAGTACCCGTCCGACGAGGTCGGGCGCTTGACCGGATTTTCCAGCTCCGCCGCAGGGGTGCGGAGTTGCCCGCCCGGGAAGAGGTAGGCGGATGCCGGATGTACCCGCACCTGTGGTCAAGCTCGTGCGGCGGACCGCCGAGCCGGTCGCCGTGCAGACGCTGCGGTCCACAGCAGCCGCTGTCATCTCCTTCGTCATCGCCGTGCTGACCCTGCCGCAGCCCGCGCCGCTCACCGCGCCGCTGACCGCGCTGCTGGTCGTCCAGGTGACTCTCTACGCCACCCTCACCACGGGCATGCGGAGGGTGAACGCCGTTGTCGTCGGAGTGCTCATCGCCATCGGCTTCAGCGCCCTGGTGGGCCTGACCTGGTGGAGCCTCGGCCTGACGATCTTCACCGCGCTGATCGTGGGACGTTTAGTACGGGTGAACGAGTTCGTACCCGAGGTGGCGATCAGCGCCATGCTGGTCCTGGGCGTCTCCCAGCTGGCCGCCACGGCGTGGGACCGGATCCTGGAGACGCTGATCGGCGCGGGTGTGGGCCTGATGTTCAATTTGCTGTTCGCGCCCCCGGTATGGGTACAGCCCGCCGGGGCGTCGATCGAGGGGATGGCCCGTGCCATGGGCCGGATGTTCCGGGAGATGGCGGAAGACGTCGGCAGCCACACGCCCGTGGCGCACGCCGCCGCCCGACTGCACGAGGCTCGCCGGCTCGACCACGACATCGCCGATGTCGATGCCTCACTGCGCCAGGCCGAGGAGAGCCTTCGTCTCAATCCGCGGGTGCGTCAGGGCCTGCTGTCGCGGGTGGTGCTGCGGACCGGCCTGGACACGCTGGAGATCTGCGCGGTGGTCCTGCGGGTGATCACCCGTACGATGACCGATCTGTCCAAGGCGCGCAGCGGTGAGCAGTTGTTTCCCACGGAAGTCGCAGTGGAGATCAAAGTGCTCCTGGTGGCGCTGGCCGACGCCATCGAGAGCTTCGCCCTGCTGATCACCACCCCTGTCGCGGCCGGCGCGGAGGAGGCAGAGTCCCGTCTGACGGAGGCGCTGGCCCACGGCCGGACCACTCGGGACCGGGTCGCGGATCTGCTTCTGGAGAACCTGCAGAAACACCCCCGGCAGTGGCAGTTGCACGGCGCCATGCTGACCGAGGTCGAGCGCATCCTGGACGAACTCGACGTGGACAAGCGCACCGAGCGTCTCACTGAGGAGCTCAACAGCCGATCCGCTGCCCTCGGCGAGCGGCATCCGGTCTTCGCCGGCGCGGCCCGCCGGCTACGGGGCACGAAGGAAGCACTGCGGTCACGGGCCGAGCTGTGAAGGTACGGCACGGGCCGACCTCACGTCTCGGTACCGGCCTCGGTCTCAGTCGGCCGTTCCGCCGCCTTCTCCCGCCTCCTCTGCGGCCAGGGCCGGGATGATGCCACCGATGAGCACCGACCGACGGCGGTTCGGCGGCAGGTGATGGTGCACCGGGTACTCCTCGTCCCGGGTCGTGTTGCGCACCACCAGTGTCGGTGCGGCGTCCGCGGTGAGTGCCGCGTGCAGCCCTTCCACGCGCAGTTCGTCGCCGGGCTGAATACGGTCGTAGTCCGCCGCATCATCGAACTCCAGCGCGAGAACCCCGAAGTTGGCGAGGTTCTGCCAGTGGATACGGGCGAACGACTTGGCGATCACCGCGCGCAGACCCAGATAGCGTGGGGTGAGCGCCGCGTGCTCGCGTGACGATCCCTGACCGTAGTTGTCCCCGCCGACGATCAGATGCTCGCCGTTCTTCCGGTGCTCGGCCGCCCGGCGTGGGTAGTCCGGGTCGATCCGGGTGAAGGTGAACTCCGCGAGGCGCGGAATGTTGGATCGGTAGGGGAGAGCTCGAGCACCGGCCGGGGAGATCTCGTCGGTGGACACGTCATCGCCCACCTTCAGCAGTACCGGCCCCTGCAGGGTGTCCGGCAGCGGATCGAGGCCCGGCAGGCCGGAGATGCCGGGACCGCGCTCCAACTCGACGCGCGACGCCTCCTCCGGGGGCAGCGGAGCCTCCAGCATGGCCGTGTTCACCGGTTCCCGTCGCAGCGCGCCCACCGACGGATACTCCGCCCCGGTCTCGGCCGCCCAGTCGCGTGGATCGGTGATGACACCGGTCAGCGCGGACGCCGCGGCCGTCTCGGGCGAGCACAGCCACACGGAGTCGTCCTCCGTCCCCGACCGGCCGGGGAAATTCCTGGGGAAGGTGCGCAGGGAGTTACGGCCGACGGCCGGGGCTTGACCCATGCCGATGCAGCCGAGACAGCCGGCCTGGTGGATGCGCCCCCCTGCGGTGATCAGATCGAGGACCGCACCCGACTTGGTGAGGTCCTGGAGCGTCTCCCGGGAGGTCGGGTTGATGTCGAAGCTCACTCCGGGCGCGGTTTGGCGTCCCCGGACCATCGCGGCGGCCATGGCGAAGTCGCGCAGGCCCGGGTTGGCGGACGAGCCGATCACCGCCTGGTCGGCTCGTCGCCCCGCGACGTCCCGCACCGGCACCACGTTGCCGGGTGAGGTGGGCCGTGCGATCAGTGGTACCAGAGCAGAGAGGTCGATCTCCTCGTCGATGTCGTAGCGCGCGTCCTCAGCGGCCCGCAGGGGGGTGAAGTCGTCCTCGCGTCCCTCACTGCCGAGAAAGGCCAGCACCGCGTCGTCGGAGGGGAAGACCGTCGTGGTGGCACCGAGTTCGGCGCCCATGTTGGCGATCACATGCCGGTCCATCGCCGTCAAGGACTCCAGGCCAGGACCGTAGTACTCGATGACCCGGTTGACCGCGCCCTTCACCCCGTGACGGCGCAGCATCTCCAGCACGACGTCCTTCGCACTGACCCACGGCGCGAGGGCGCCGGACAACCGCACCCCCCAGATCTCCGGCATGGTGATGCGCAGCGGGCGTCCGGCCATGGCGAGCGCCACTTCGAGCCCTCCGGTACCCACCGCGAACATGCCCAGGGCGCCGGCGGCACACGTATGCGAATCAGAGCCTGCCAAGGTGTGCCCGGGGACGCCGAAGTGTTGCATATGCACGGGATGCGAGACACCGTTGCCCGGCTTCGAGTACCAGACGCCGAACCGCCGGGCCGCGGAGCGCAGAAAGGCGTGATCTTCCGCGTTCCGTTCATCGGCCTGCAGAATATTGTGGTCCACATACTGCACGCTCACCTCGGTGCGCACCCGGTCGAGACCGATCGCTTCGAGTTCCTGCATCACCAGGGTGCCGGTGGCGTCCTGGGTGAGCGTCTGGTCGATCCGCAAACCGATCTCGCTGCCGGGATCCATCCGGCCCTCCACCAGGTGGTCCGCGATGAGGCGATGGGCCAGGGTGCCGTGCGCTGTCCGTCCGGTTGTCTTCATACCGCACCTCCGGAGGTGTGCCCTGCGTTGCATGTGCCACGCCGGGTACCCGGATCGGCGTCGTTGACGTCTCCGGCCGGCACGGAACCCCTGGCCCCGTTCGTCAGGCGCTGGCGGGCGTTCGGTCCACGGAGTTCTCCGCGGTGGCCTGCTTTGTGGCTTGCTTGGTCGTTCCGGCGGCGGAGTAGAAGACGGAGTTCTGCTGCTTGGAGCGAACCGCCTCTCCCTTGGCGACCAGGGATTCCAGCGTGTTGCGCACCACGGTCGCGCCGACGTTGCGCTGGGGGTGGGCCTTCGCCAGGGCAGTCGTGACCTCGGCCGCGGAACGGGGTTCCTTCTGCTGGGACAGCTGGACGCTGACGAGGTCGCGCAGGGTGGGAGCGCCGTTACGCGACGCCTTTTTGGTACGGCCCGCAGCCGCAGGCTTCTCGGACGTCTTGGCCACGGCGGCCGTTCGTCCCGACTTCCGGGAGGTACGCGGGCGGGGCACGGCAGCGGTCGCCGAGGCCGCCTTGGCGGTGCGACCGCCTGTCTCGGTCGTCGAGGTGCCCGCGTGTGCCTCGGCCGCCGCGAGCGCCTGCTGCATGCTGGTCAGCAGTTCGTGGTCCCGCTCCAGTGCCGTCAACTGCTCCTTGAGGGCTGCCACTTCCGTGGCAATGCGCTCCTGCTCCTTGACGTTGGACTCCAGGTCCGCGGTCACCTGCGCGTGGTACTGAGACTTCAGTGTGTGGTCGGGGGAGTTGGCTGACATGTCAGCTCACCTTTCGTCGGTCGGATGCGATGCCGGGTAGGTTTTGGCCGATCAGGGTGGCTACGTAACTACCGGTGGCCGCGGATCACTGGGCTCTGCTGTGACGTGTGAAGCAGAATTCCGGACAGTCTACGGCCGCTGCAGCAGGTCATGTTGAGACGGAGCTCATTCCGTGGTGGTCCGGTGTATGTCGATCGGCCGGACGCACCCGTGGCGGAGCACCATGACGACCCGCCCCGGCAGGCCGATGTGAGGCCGTGGAGTGCTCAGTTCCGTTCCTGCGAACGCCGGCGCAGGAGGACGGCGAGATCGATCACGGTCAGCACAGTGATGACACCGCAGGCGATGGCCAGCCCCGTCAGCACGGATGGGGCCGGCACGTCGCGCGGACCGGAGGTGGCCGACCACAGCGCGAGCAACGCCGTCCCGGCGGCGAACACGGGAAGTGCCACGGAGGACAGCAACAGCCGAAGGCCCAGCGCGCTGTACGCGGTCAGCGGTTCGGTGCCGGTCCGCCTCGATCGGCGACCGACGGATCCGGACCGGGAAGGGGGCACCGAGCGCCGGCTCCGGCCCGGTATGTAGTGGTGCGACATGAGGAACCTCCGTCCGGGGCGCCACGCACACACATCGTGCTACCTCCAGTGTGACGCAAGCGTGCGCGGGGCCAACTCGCCATCGGACCCGGGACGGACCTCCGGAGTCGCCTGATCAGGGGGTCCGCCCGGCAACCGACTCGCCCTCGGTGTCCAGGTGCGGCAGGATCCGGTCCAGCCGGCGGGGCATCCACCAGGCGGCTCTGCCCAGCAGCGTCATCACCGCGGGCACCAGCAGCAGACGGACGATCGTCGCATCGATGAGCACGCTGACCGCCAGTCCCAGGCCCAGCATCTTGACGACGATGTTGTCGCTGAGGATGAAGGCGGCGAAGACACTGACCATGATGAGCGCCGCGCAGCTGATCACGCGTGCGGTGATCTCCAGTCCGTGTGCGACGCTGCCCCTGCTGTCGCGGGTGCGTACCCAGGCCTCGTGGACCCGGGCGAGCAGGAACACCTCGTAGTCCATGCTCAGTCCGAACACGATGGCGAACATCATCATGGGCACGTAACTCTCGATCGGCACGGTTCCCGATACGCCCAACGACGGCCCGCCCCAGCCCCATTGGAAGACCGCCACGATGACGCCGTAGGAGGCGGCGATCGACAGGAGGTTGAGTACGGCGGCCTTGAGCGCCACCAGGAGCCCCCGGAACACGATCAGGATGATGACGAAGGCCACGGCGACGACGACCGCGATGATCAGGGGGAGCCGCGCCGAAATGATGTCGAGGAAGTCGTCCTGGGCGGCGGTCGTACCGGTCACATAGGTCGTGGCCTCGGTGCCGGAGACCCCCTGGGGGAGTACGTCGTTCTTCAGGTGACGGAAGAGCGTGGTGGTGCCGGCGTCCTGCGGCGAGGTGCGCGAGATCGCGGTGCCGGTCAGCACCTGGCCGTCGCTGGTGGGTGTGAGGGAACTGATGCTGGCGGCGCCGGGCACACCGGAGAGGGACTTCTTGAGGCTGTCGGCCAGCGCGGAGCGGTCGGAGGAGGGCACCTTGCTCTGGTCTACGACGAGAGTGAGCGGGCCGTTGGCGCCGGGCCCGAAAGCCGTGCTGATGAGGTCGTAGGCACGCCGGTCCGTGAAACCGGTGGGGTCGGCACCGTCTCCGATGTGTCCGAGTCGGATGGAGAAGAGCGGGATGGCGAGAATGCCCACGATCACGAGACCGCTGACCAGAAAGGCCGAAGGCCGGCGTTCGACGCGCTGTGCGTAGCGGTGCCAGCCTCCGGCCGTCGTGCCTGCGGCCGGTTCGCCGGTCTGCCCGCTGAGGCCCTCCGCCACCGGCTGCCGCACCCGGTAACGGTCGATACGCCGACCCGCGAGCCCGAGCAGGGCCGGCACCAGGGTGACAGCACCGAGGACCGCGGTGATGACCGTCACCGCGGCGGCAACCCCGAGTTTCCCGATGAAACCGACCCGGGAGACATACAGTCCGGCAAGGGCGACCACCACGGTGCAACCCGAGACCAGGACTGCCCGGCCGCTGGTGGCGACCGCACGGCCCGCTGCGGTCGTCGGGTCCGCCCCGTCCATGAGTTGTTGCCGATGACGGGTGATCAGGAACAGCGCGTAGTCGATGCCGACACCGAGCCCGATCATGGTGGCGAGCGTCGGTGAGACGCTGGCGAAGGTGAACGCCGCGGCGAGCAGGCTCAGACAGCTCAGCCCCACGATCACGCTCATCAGGGCGGTGACCAGCGGGAACCCGGCGGCGATGACGCTGCCGAAACCGATGAGCAGGACGATCACCGCCACCGCGAACCCGATGGCCTCGCTCACCAGATCGGTTGCCTTCGGACGGGCGAGTTCACCCAGGGGACCCCCGTACTCGACCTCGACACCGGCGGCCCGCAGCGGCTCGACCGCCTGATCCACTCCGTGCAGGTAGGAGTGACCGAACGACGAGGGGTTGGCGGTGAACCGTACGGTGATGTATCCCGTTTTCCCGTCCGAGGAGAGAGCACCTGTCGGTGGCGCCGAAGAGTTGGCGGGTAGCGGATTCGCCGCGGACAGTACGTGCGGGAGCTTCTGGAGCGAGGCTACGGCCTGGTCGACCTGGTTCTGCACGCCCGTGAGCGGCTTCTGAGCATCGTGCAGTACGACCTGTGCGCCGATGCCGCCCGCACCGGGCGCATGTTCGCTGAGCACCTCGGCGCCGGTATTCGACTGCGTGCCGGGCAGGGTGAAGTCGTCGGAGTACATGCCGCCGAAGGTGTTCTGCAGGGCGTGGAGTGCGCCGAGACCGATCAGCCACAGCAGGATGACCACGACGAAGTGGCGGGCGCACCACTCGCCCAGTTGCTGGAGCGGCCCCGCTCCGGTCTTCGTGGCAGACCCCGCTGCCCCCCTGCTCGAACCGCTCGGCGTAACCATGTGTATTCCCCGGGGGAGTGAGTGACCGTCAACTATGGCAAATGACACTATTATATATTTTTGCCCAGGGGACGTACCGGTCATTGCTTCGGCCTGCGTGTTCGGTCACCCGCGGATTGAGAATCCGGCGGCTGCCGCGCGTACTCCCGGTGGACAGGACGAGCCCTCTCCCCCTGGAGGACAGTGAGTTGAGCCACCGACATGTGAACAGAAGGACCGGTCTCATAGCCGGGGCCTCCGCGGTAGCAGTCGCGGCCGCGGCCTTCCTGCTGCCGAATGCCGATGCGAGCTCCGAACACGGCCCCGGTGTACGGCCTTTCGCCCCGCAGGCGGCCGCTCAGCTGGGGACCACACTCGCGTCGACCCTCGGCGACGGCGCGGCGGGTTGGTACTACAACGCGGACGTCAAGCAATTGGTCGTCAATGTTCTCGACACCCGTTCCGCCGAGCGAGTGAACCGTACGGGTGCGGTGGCGAAGGTGGTGCGCAACAGCACCGCCGACCTGAAAGGCGCCGCCAGGACCCTGCGGATGACGGCCTCGGTGCCCGGCACGGCCTGGTCGGTCGACCCGAAGACCGACACCGTCTCGGTTCTCGCCGACAGCACCGTCACGGGGTCCGGGATGGCGACGCTCAACCAGGCCTTGGGTCGGCTGGACGGATTGGTGACCGCCAAACGGACCACCGGCGCGTTCACTGCGTTCACCGGTGGATGGGGCCACCGGATGGCTCGCGGTGGCGCCGGCGGCGGCAACAACGGTGCCGCCACTGATCCCACCGATCCCACCGCGGCCGCCGACGGAGTGCAGGGCGGTGACGCGATCTTCGGCGGGAACGTCCGTTGCTCCCTCGGCTTCAACGTCAGCCTGGGCGGAGCGCCGGCCTTCCTCACGGCCGGTCACTGCGGCAACGAGGCCGACACCTGGTTCGCCGACCAGGCCGGCACGGAACAGATCGGCACGGTCTCGGCCAGCACCTTCCCCGTCGCCGACTTCGCTCTCGTGACGTACGACAACGCCACGACCGTGCCACCCAGCTCCGTCGCGCTCGGCGGCGGACAGGCTCAGGACATCACCCACGCCGCCGACGCCGCGGTCGGCCTCGCGGTACAGCGCAGCGGCAGCACCAGCGGGCTCCACGACGGCACCGTGACCGGCCTCGACGCCACGGTCAACTACGGCAATGGTGACATCGTCAACGGCCTCATCCAGACCGACGTCTGCGCCGAACCGGGTGACAGCGGCGGCCCGCTCTTCGCCGCCGACGCCGCCATCGGCCTCACCTCCGGGGGCAGCGGCGACTGTACGGCCGGTGGGGAAACCTTCTTCATGCCGGTCACCGCGGCTCTGGCCGCCACCGGAGCCACCATCGGCGCCGACAGCGCGGGCGAGCCCGGCGCGACAGCCACGCCCTGAGGGTGGAAGGTCACGGAGCCGAGGCCGGCGGAGGGATTTGTGCCATGGCTTCGGTCATGGTTCCGCTGATCAGCGAGTAGACCGCGGCCCAGGAGGCCGCCGTCTCCGGCGTCCAGGCATCCCCGGCGTAGTGCTCCAGGGTAGTGAGGAGACTGGCGCCCACAGCCGGGTAGTGCCTCGGAAGCGCCCCGTAACCGGCGTGCCGACGGCCGAGATCCTGCAGCATGCCGAGCAGCGTGTCGGTGTTCTCGAGGTTGGCCACGAGAGCCCCGAGGGCCGCCCACAAGCGGTCCCGCTGTTCGCCGAGATGCTCGGCGAACAGCGGGCGCACGGCCGGGTTGTTGGCGAAGAGGTGGTCGTAGAAATAGCCGGCCACCTGCGCCCCGTGGGGCTCGACGGCAGCGAAACTCTTCCTGATGAGCTCGGGGTTCACTGTCATGGACCGAACGTAGGCACCCCGGTCACCACCGATGGGTCGGGCTCGTGAAAGGCGCGGAAGCTACTTCTCACCGCCCGGCCGACGCCGGAGTGAGATGCGACAACCGGGTGAGACCGGACAAAAACTCTCGCCCCTACTCCTCGGTGGCCGTTGGCAGCTGATCCTTGATGAAGTCCATCACGGTGTCGTCCGTCAGGGTCGTGACGTCCCCGAGCTCGCGCTTCTCCGCGACATCCCTCAGCAGGCGACGCATGATCTTCCCGGACCGGGTTTTGGGCAGCTCGGGGACGACCAGGATCTGCCGGGGCCGGGCGATCGGGCCGATCTCCGACGCGACATGGTTCCGAAGCTGCGCCACGGTGCCCTGGGCCTCGCCTGCGCCGTCCGGCCGGGTACGCAGGATGACGAAGGCGACGATGCCCTGCCCGGTCGTCGCATCGGAGGCGCCGACCACCGCGGCTTCCGCCACGTCCGGGTGAGAGACCAGAGCGGATTCCACTTCGGTGGTGGAGATCCGGTGTCCGGAAACGTTCATCACGTCGTCCACCCGGCCGAGCAGCCAGATGTCACCGTCCTCGTCCTTCTTGGCACCGTCCCCGGCGAAGTACACCCCCGGGAACCGGGACCAGTAGGTGTCGCGGTAGCGCTGCTCGTCTCCCCAGATGGTGCGCAGCATCGCCGGCCACGGCTGGGTGAGCACCAGGTAACCACCGGAACCGTTGGGGACCGGTTTCCCGGTGTCGTCGACCACGTCGGCGGAGATACCGGGCAGGGTGCCCATCGCCGACCCCGGTTTGCAGACGCTGACGCCCGGCAGCGGGGAGAGCATCTGCGCCCCGGTCTCGGTCTGCCACCAGGTATCGACGACGGGGCAGCGGTCTCCGCCGATGTTGCGGCGGTACCACATCCATGCCTCGGGGTTGATGGGCTCGCCCACCGAACCGAGCAGGCGGAGACTGGACAGGTCGTGTTCCGCGGGGATCTGTTCGCCCCACTTCATGAACGTGCGGATCGCCGTGGGCGCGCAGTAGAGGACCGTCACTCCGTACCGCTCGACGATCTCCCACCAGCGGCCCTGGTGCGGCGTGTCCGGCGTCCCCTCGTACATCACCGAGGTGACCCCGTTGGCCAGCGGACCGTAGACGATGTAGGAGTGTCCGGTGACCCACCCGATGTCCGCGGCCGTCCAGAACACGTCCTGTTCGGCTTTGATGTCGAACACGGCCCAGTGGGACCAGGCGACCTGGGTCAGATAGCCGCCACAGGTGTGCAGAATGCCCTTGGGCTTCGCGGTCGTCCCGGACGTGTACATGATGTACAGCGGGTGCTCGGAGTCGAAGGCCTGCGCCTGGTGCTCGGGCGACTGGCGGGCCACCAGATCGTGCCACCACACATCCCGGCCCTCGGTGAACGCGACCTCCTGGCCGGTCCTGCGGACCACGAGTACGTTACGCACGTCCGGGCACTGCGCGACAGCCGCGTCGACGGCCGGTTTCAGTGCAGCCGGGGCGCCCTTGCGGTAACCGCCGTCGGCCGTGATGACGACTCGCGCGTCGCAGTCGAGGATCCGGTCACGCAGTGCGTCCGCGGAGAAGCCACCGAAGACCACCGTGTGCGGGGCTCCGATGCGAGCACAGGCCAGCATGGCGACGGCCGTCTCGGGAATCATCGGCATGTAGATGGCGACCCGGTCTCCGGCACGGACACCGAGCTCCTCCAGGGCATGGGCCGCACGGCACACGGCGTCCTTGAGGTCCGCGTAGGTGAGGGTGCGGCGGTCGCCCGGCTCGCCTTCCCAGTGGAAGGCGGGCCGCGCCCCGAGCCCGGCATCGACATGCCGGTCCACGCAGTTGTAGGCGACGTTGAGGCGGCCTCCTGTGAACCAGCGGGCGAAGGGTGGATTGCTCCAGTCCAGCACCTGCGTCCACGGCTCCGACCAGGTCAGCCGGTGCGCCTGGGCCTCCCAGAAGGCCAAGGGGTCCGCATCCGCCTCCCGCACGGCTTCCGCGGACACGTTCGCCGCCGCGGCGAGGCCCTCGGGCGGCGGGAACCGCCGGTTCTCATGCATCAGGTTGGACAGCGTCTCGTCGCTCATCCGCGCTCCTCGATGGCGTTGCTCCCGGGGGTTCTTGCCTACGATGACGCTCCCGCCCCCGCCCCGCACCTCGGCGGAGTCCGGTGGAGCGGGAGCGTCCTGGTGTTGCCCGATGCGTACCGGATCAGCCCAGTGGCCAGGTGGGGACCAGGTCCCTCTTCCAGGTGCTGTTGGCGACGGAAGCGAACGAGGCGTACCACGCGATCACCGCGGTGACGAGCCCGGCCCAGCCACCGACCTTGTCCATGGCGGTGGACTGAGCGAACGCGCCGATGGTCAGGAAGAGGAAGGTGAGGGTCAGGACGACGAAGACACCGAGCACGGCGCCGGTGGTGCGCATCGCAGCCACCGACATGTACGCGGTGAAGATGGTCCACGCCAGCAGGTACACACCGGTCGCCTGGTAGGCGTGGGCGGGGTCCAGATGAGGTGCGATCTGGGTGATGTACATGGCGAACGACAGCCAGAAGGCGCCGAACGAGGCGAAGGCGGTGGCCGCGAAGGTGTTGCCCCGCCGGAACTCCCACATGCCCGCCAGCAACTGGGCCAGCCCGCCGTAGAAGAGAGCGAGCGGGACGACCACCGCCTCGACGGACTCGTTGATCAGGCCGGCGTTGAAACAGCTGAGGACGAACGTCGTCATGGCGAATGCGCCGAGTCCCAGGCCCGCCGGATCGGCGATACCCGGATCCGCGGCCACGGGGAGCGCGGTTGCCCGCCCTCCTCCACGGGCCGGTGGCTGTGGATCGAGCTTTTCGTTGTCTGCCACGGTGGCTCCTCCAGGGGGCCGTGACTCGCTGACGCCCTGTCGTGAAGGGTGAACCACACGAGAGTTGCGCAGAAGTGACGGCGGTCCGACGAACTTGCTCCGAACATGCGTGCTCTGTGTGAAAACAGCAGGAAGTCTTCAGTCGATCACTGAGTAGGCTACGCCTGATGGATCGTTTGCAACATGGTACGGCGCTGCTTCCGTACCGGCTTTTCGACTGTTCCCATCCTGCGGTGAAGCAAATGGCGTAACGCCGCTGCCACCGGGTGTCCCCACCGCCCGGGCCGGGTCGTACAGACGCCCGAAGGACACCGCCTGTTCAGTCACCGATAAGGACATCCAGATAGTCGCGGTCGATGTCGATGGTCGTCCCCCCGTAGGTCTCCGACACGTTGCCCGCGTACTGGTGCACGCGCTGGTGGTCGGGCCAGGCGTCGCTCGGCACCGCGTCGTCGGCCGTGTCGGCGACGCCGTTCCACAGCCCGTCAAAGATGATGTCCGGCTCGGCCGTACTGCTTCCGCGGGCGCCCACCAGGTCGGTGATGGCCGAGGAGGAGGAGCTGTAGACCGCCGACGTGTACCCCTTAGCGTGCAGTTCCTTGGTCCAGGCGGACAGAAAGGTGAGAACAGTTGAGCGGTGACTCGAACTGTAGGCTTCCATGTCGTAGTACAGCGGGGCTCCCGTGCCGAAGCCCAGGCTCTGTGCGTGGCTGACGGCATCGTCGGCGGCCTCGGTGCCCTCTTCGGTCGCCGATGTGATGTCGTCGGCCTGCGGCCCCACGTACAGCGGAACGAAATGCCAGCCCGCGGTGGCCTGGGTCCTGACCCAGGACGCGGTGAGATTGGGCTGACTGCAGGCGCGTTGCCCACCACCGATGTAGATGCCCACCGCGCGGTAGGGGGAGTCGGTTCGCCAGTCCGACATCGCGCCGTTGCCGGGCGCGGTGCAGGCGTCGAACCCCCGGCCGGTGTAATTGGTGGCTGCCAGGGGCAGCGGGGCGGGTGGCTTCGTGGCCGGAGGCTCATTTCGGGTCGGAGCCCGGGAGGGCAGCCCCGCGTCGCCGAGGATGCCGCGTACCAGGGACTTGTCGGTGCGGTAGGTGGCTGTCACCCGGATGTTCGTGCCGGTGGCCACGTACTGATGGTCGAGGCTCTGATCGGCGGTGCCGGTCTCTGCCGCAGGCGTGGTCGCCGGCTGCGCCAGCACCGCCTCGGTACGGCCGACGCCGCCGGCCGGGCACGACTGGCCGCTGCCGGGGTTTCCCAGGTACAGAGCATGCCGGTCGAAGCGGACGCAGGCGGTGGGCCGGGCGGCGAGGTCGACCACGGACCAGGAGACGGGGATCACGAACCGGTGCTTCAAATAGCTCACCGTCCGTGTCGCCGGGAGCGGGTCGTGGGGCGTCGCCGCGCCGGCTCCCCCCACGGTGGCCGCACCCAGCAAGCCGGCCAGCGCCAGTGCGACCGGCGTCCTGCGCGGACGGGGTGAGTGCATGACGGCTCCTTAGATGGAACGAAAATGGCATCGCGAGACGGAGACGGTGTCACCGTCCGCGGGTCATACGTTCCACATCCGCGAGGCCGGCGCACTGCTGCGTCCGGGTGTCATGACGGTGTGTCAGGCAGTGTCACCGTGGCAGGAGACATCCGCGGCGTTGACCAGGACCACCCGATGGTTGTACTGGATGGTGTAGAGCTTTGCGGCGCCCGTGACGACTTTGCCGCCCTTCGTGAAGTAGTCGTCCGCGCTGACCGCCGGCTGTGTCGCCACGTACGCCTGGCCGGTGGGGAACGAGTAGATGCTCAGCGGTTGCTCGGCCGAGGGGGTGAGGCCCGCGGGGTACTCCGATGGCTGGGGATAGCCGAGGCCGAAGACCGGCACGGCGGACGTGCCCGCCGCTCGGACCACCCGCACCCCGGTGGCGATCGTCGTGTTCGCACCGCCTGGATTGTGGAACCACACCTTCGTTCCGCTGAACCAGACAGCCGTCCAGTCCCCGCTGCGCCCCGCGACGACGTACTGCTGGCCGTCCTGGACGGTGCTGCCCCAGTCGTTGACCTCGGACGTGCCCGCCGTGCCACCGGGGTGGATGGCCGGGTCGGCGAAGAGCGGTGCGGTCGCGCTCGGACCGGTGCGGACGGGCAGGAAGTTCGCGGCCTGGGTCCGGGTCGCGCAGGCCCGCGTCAAGCCCGTGGGGTCTTCGCCCGGGCAGACCCTGACGGCCTGTCGGTTGCCGGAGAAGCCCGGCGTGATCGTCACCACGGATCCCACCGGGCCGACCCCGGGACCGGTGCCCCGAGGTGTGGCGGAGAGCATGCCCATGAACGCGGACCAGTCCCAGGAGGGCCCCGGGTCCCAGTGCATCCCCGCCACGCTGTGGTCGAGCGGCCCCGGGACGTTGTCGTGGCCGATGATGTGCTCGCGGTCGAGCGGGACGTCGTACCGCTGGGCGAGGTAGGCCACCAGGTCGGCAGTCGCCCGGTACTGGGTCTGCGTATACCAGGTGGCGCCCTGCGCGGCGAACCCCTCGTGTTCGATGCCGATCGAGTGCATGTTGAACCAGTAGTTGCCCGCGTGGAAGGCGATGTCCTTGCCGGGCACCATCTGCGTCACCGCTCCGTCGGACGCCCGCATCACATAGTGCGCGGCAGCCCCGTCAGCCTTCTGAAAGGCGGAGACGGCGGCATCGTACGACGACTCCGTGTCATGAATGACGATGTACTTCACCGCCATGCCGTCGGCGGGCCGGTCGGCGACCTGGCCGTTCGCCGGCGCAGCCGCGACGAAGCGGCAGTCCACGGTGGCCGGGCATTCGGTGTGCGTCGTCGGCGCCGCCCGGAGATGCAGGGCGGCGAGCAGCCCGGTGTCAGGACGCAGAGCCGGATCGGCGGCGAGCTTCATCCGTTGGCCGTCAACCGTCCGGCGCTGAATACCGGCCCGCATACCGGCGTACACCCGGTCGGCGAACACACCGGCCGCCTTGCGGTCGGGCGACTGGGCGTACCGGGCGACCGCTCCGTACCAGTCGGCCGGGTCGGCGGACGTGCCACCGGTCAACGATTTCTCGTACGAGGCGAGCAGCGCGGCGCCGCCGCGGATGTTGTCGCGTTCCCTCGTGCGCAGCCGCTCGGCCGAGCTGCCGGTGAGGCGGGCGGCGACCGGCAGCGTGTGCAGAGCCGGGTCCGCCAGGAGCCCGTCGAGGTCCGCTCGCCCTCCGGCCCCGGCACCTCCGGATGCCACCATCTCCGCGGTCACGTCGGTGAGGTTCATCGGTCCGTAGCCGCCGGCGGTGCTGTAGTGGCCGGGGTGGGACTCCCAGGCGGATTCCTGGAAGGACACCCCGAGCAGCACCGATTCCGGGACGTGGAACTCAGCGGCCGCCGCCGCGAATTGAGACTGCCTGTCGGTGTGCGGGGCGGTAGCGGTCCCCTGCGCTCCGGCGGCGGCCGGCGTCAGGGCGAGGCAGCCTGCCGTCACCGCCGCACTCGTGACCGTGCCCACCAGCAATCGCCGTGATGTATGCCTGCGCAAGAGGGTCGCTCCTTGTTCCGTGGATTCATCGGGGGGCCGGGTGGGGTGGCCCACCGAGCAGATACTGCCCCAAACACCCCCGCATATCGTTGACCGTCAGCTGGTGCATCCGGCTGGTGTACGCGTGAGTTGGCCGAAGAGTGTGTAGACCGGTTAGGTGACTGGGGCATCTAGTGGGGGGAGATCAGCAGGATCCCCCACGACCTGTTTGCGAGGCGTCATGGCAGAAACCGGCACCGTCTCCTTCCCTCAGGACCGCACCTGCCCCTACCACCCGCCCATTGGTTACCGGCACCCGCAGGAGGGGCAGCGTCCGTTGTCGCCTGCCACCCTGTTCGACGGACGCCGGGTCTGGCTGGTGACGGGACATGCCGAGGCCCGTGCGCTGCTCGTCGACCAGCGGCTGTCGGCCGACCGGGAGAACCCGGCGTTCCCGGTGCTCACCGAGCGATTCGCGCGGACCGCCAGACGACGCATCGAGCTGCTGGGAGTAGACGATCCGGAACACCATGCCCAACGCCGGATGATGATCCCCAGCTTCACCGTCAAGCGGATCGCCGCACTCCGGCCGCGGATTCAGGAAACCGTGGACCGGCTGCTGGACGCGATGATCGAGCAGGGCTCGCCGGCCGAACTGGTCGGCGCCTTCGCGCTGCCGGTCCCGTCCATGGTGATCTGCGCGCTGCTCGGCGTCCCGTACGCCGACCACGACTTCTTCGAATCCCAGTCGCGCAGACTGCTGCGGGGTCCCGGAGCAGTCGAGGTGCAGTCCGCACGGGACGCGCTCGACGACTACTTCCGGGCGCTGATCGAACGCAAGAGGACCGATCGCGGCGAGGGGCTGCTCGACGAGCTGATAGCCCAGCAGTTCGATGCCGGAGCCATTGACCGTGACGAACTGGTCCAGCTGGCCGAGATCCTGCTCATCGCGGGGCACGAGACCACCGCGAACATGATCTCGCTGGGTACGTTCACCCTCCTGCAACACCCGGAGCAGCTGGATCAGTTGCGCCATGACACGACGCTGATGCCCTCAGCAGTCGAGGAACTGCTGCGCTTCCTGTCGATAGCCGACGGCATGTCCCGGGTGGCGACCCAGGACATCGAGGTGGGCGGAGTGACCATCCGGACCGGTGAAGGCGTCGTGCTGTCCACGTCGGTGATCAACCGGGACGCCTCCGCGTATCCGGCGCCCGACGAACTCGACCTCGGTCGAGGAGCGCGCCACCATGTGGCTTTCGGCTTCGGCATCCACCAGTGTCTCGGTCAGAATCTGGCCCGCGCCGAGATGGAGATCGCCCTGCGGTCCCTCTTCGCCCGGCTGCCCGGACTGCGGCTGGCCGCTCCGGCCGAGGAGATCCCCTTCAAGCCGGGCGACACGATACAGGGCATGATCGAACTGCCCGTGGCATGGTGACCGGACTCCCCCGGAAGGGTGTAGTGATGATGCGGATCAGAATCAATACGGATGTGTGCATCGGCGCCGGTCAGTGTGCGCTGGCCGCGCCGGAGGTCTTCACCCAGGACGACGACGGCTTCAGCGAACTGCTGCCGGGCCGCGAGGACGGCGCCGGCGATCCGATGATCGGGGAGGCCGCCCGCGCCTGCCCGGTCCGGGCGATCACCGTGGAACAGGGGTAGCGGCCGGGAAGTGAGCCGTGCTGATGGTCATGGGGGAACCGGTGACAGCGATCAGCGCCAGGCGGGGCCGCTCACGGCGCGGCAGAGGCCGGAAACCGCCCGGTGGCTTCACGACGTAATCGGCCGACGCGTGCGGTTCGAGGGTGGCGGGTCCCGAAGCGATGATCCACCAGTGGGAGGCGCCCTGGCCGATACGGCTGGCGAAGTGCGGAGACAGAGCCGTGCCGGTGGTGTTCTCCGCGCGCACGACGACGGAGCTGACCCCTTCGTTGATCCGGTGGGTGAACCGGGGTGAGAGTTCGAGGCGGAGCGGCGGCGGGCTGGCGACGGCGATGCCGGCACACAGGAAGGCAGGCACGAGCAACCCGGCGGCGAGTGCGGCCTTCGCCGGGCGGCCGTGCAGACGCGGGATCCGTGGCTGCCAGGCGTTGGCCACCATGGTGCTCGGCACAGTAGCGGCCGCGGCAAGCCACAGCGGGGTCATCAGCAGGAAGTAGCCGTCCTGGGAACGCGTGGCGAGATAGAAGGGCAGCCACGGCAGGACGGTCAGCGCCGGGCCCAGCCGTCGCGTGAAGAGGGCGAGCGCGGCGAGCAGGCCGAGCAGCAGCAGGAAGCTGGCGTAGGAGTAGAAGTCCAGGCGGCTACTGCCTGCCGTGAAGTAGTACGAGATGCCCATGAGGCCTTGGCCGTGCAGGATCGCACCCTGCGTGATCGGCAGCATGGTGCCGGTCAGCCACGCGTGGAAGCCCTGAACGGCAAAGGGGGCATTGATCAGCATCCAGGTCAGGGCGGCGATGCCGGTGTACCGGGCGATCACGACGAGGGCCGTCCTGCCGCCGAGATCGCCCCGCCGGACGGCGTAGATGCCGATCAGCAGGAAGGGAAGCAAGAACCAGGCCAACTGCTGGGCGGCGCAGGCCGCGCCGAGGCAGACGGCTCGCTGCACTCCGTGTCTTCCGAGCCGTCCGCCGGCTCCGGTGGCGGGCCAGCGGAGCACGGTGGGGACGAGGAGAGCGAGGGCGACAACGGCCGGATACCCCGAGCGGGCGTAGCCGGGCAGCAGGCCGAAGCCCAGGCACACCGCGGTGGCCGATGACCGCCAGGGTGCCGGGAGGAGCCGCCACAGCACGAGTGTGCCCACGATCAGTGCCCCGGTGGTCACCAGTGTGGCAGCGGCGGTGGAGTGCGCGACGGCGTATACGGGGGCAGCCAGCAGCGCGGTCAGCGGCGGGTAGCCGTAGGAGTAGTCCGCGCCGCCGGACATGGTCTTGGTGACGCCGACGGTCGGTGTGCCGAAGAGCCACGGCCAGTCCTGGCCGTAGACGGGGTGGCCCCGAAGGATCTCACTCGCGGCCTTGGCCGTGAGTACGCCCTCGTCCGTACCGGCGTGGTTCAGCCAGTAGCCGCAGACCACCAGAACGACCGCTACCGTCAGGACACCGAGGTCCACCCGCCCCAGGGCTCTGCGGCCCCGCACGCACAGGGCGAGGACACCGCAGACCAGGATCCCCGCGTAACAGACCGAAATGGCTGCCGCGATCGGCGGGTTGCTCGCCATGCCGTGCGTCCATGCGGACCGGGTGCCGATGAACAGGCTGATGGTCGCTACCAACGTCATCCCACGGTGCCATTGTGGCGGTGCGGTGTCGTCCGGCGGCCGTTCCGGGCGGGTGGGGCGAACGGCCGGGGTGGTGGTCCGACGCGTTCCTGTGCCGGTCTCACGGATGAGTGGTGTTTCGGCCATGCTGGCGTCCTTCTTGGTGTGAGAACCCTGTACGCGACTACTACATCGTGTAGAGCGATCGTGCCGTCGCGAGGTTCCATCCGCGGAAGGGGGTGCCCGATGGGCATATCTGCATATAACACCGGCCGCGGCTTCGTTGCCGGTACCGACTCGCCCCCGGGCCCGGTCCGCGGTCCGTGTCGCTGACCGGGGCCGCGTTCGAAAACCGGCTGCTCTTCTCCCGGTATCCCGGTACGGTCCATTGCGTGGAGCCGCTCAGTGACAAAGAGATCCGGTCGTCGTTCGTGAACTGCACGAAGGGCGAGGCCGGCCGACTCCGGCTTCCGCTGGATTTCGCAGAGTTGCCGTGGCCTGATCTTGACTTTCTCGGCTGGGTCGACCCGGGAGCTCCGCTGCGCGCGCACGTCGTGGTCCCACGGGAATCCGGTCCCCTCGGCATCACGCTGCGCGTTCCGGGCGTCACCAGTGCCAGCGCCGTACGGACCAGCCTCTGCCAGATCTGCCTGACCAGTCATGCGTCGTCCGGCGTGAATCTCCTCGCGGCTCCCCTCGCGGGCAAGCCGGGGAGGGACGGCAACTCGGTGGGTATCTACTTCTGTGCGGATCTCGCCTGCCCGCTCTACGTGCGCGGTAAGCGGCAGCCCAAGCTGCGACTCGGCCGTTATGAGGAGAGCCTCACCGTGGACGAGAAGGTGGCACGCGCCATGGCCAATCTGGATGCCTTCATCGCCAGGGTCACAGCGCCCGCCGGCTGAGCATCGCCGGGCCGGCGGTTCCCGCTCTGCTCGAGTTGTCCCGGTTCTGTAACGGCGCGTGAGCGTACAACCTCCCTGCGGTGATATCGGTCGTACTGGATGTGGTGTTGACCAACGCCACATCTCGTACATCGCAGAAGATCGGGGACACCTGTGAAACTCAATCGCCGGATCGCCATGGCCGGAACCGCCGTGGCCACTCTCGTCGGGGCCACAGTGGCGCTCGCGCCCTCCGCGGGTGCCAGTGAGACCGCAGCCGGGGCCGCGGCCGGGACCGCAGCCACCCGTCCGGTTTCGGCCGCCAGGACTACGAGCGTTGCCACGGCGGCGGCCTACAACGGGGCCTGCGGCAGCGGCTACCGTGTGGTCAACTCGGCGCAGATCGGCACGCCGAACTCGCTCGGCACGGTGTACTTGACGTACAGCTCGGCCACCGGCGACAACTGTGTGGTGACCGTCCGCAACGCACCGGGCAAGGCGGTGCCCATGGTCGCCGAACTCTCCAATACCTCCACGGGAAAGAGGGTCCTCGACAGTGGCAACTACACCACCTACGCCGGCCCGGTGTACCTCCATGCGGCCGGCTACTGCGTGAACTGGTACGGCGTCATCTCCGGCATCTCCGCCGGAAAGATCGGTACGAACTGCGGCGCGATCGCGCGCTGAGTACCACCTGCCGGGCCGGCGCCGACCGTCGGCCCGGCAGGCCCCCGCGCCGGGCCTGTGCTGTCCCAGGACCGGACCGCTGTAGGCCGACCGGGTCCGAAGTGGGGCCGTGCACGGCGCGGAGTCGCCGTACCGAGATGAAAATATGGAAAGTAGCACCGTGATCGATGTCATGTTTGTGATCTTCGGTGTGGTGGGCGCGGCGCTCCTGATTCAGGCCGTCTGGGACCTGGGGCGTACCCGGTACGAGGGCGAGGACGTGACCATGGTGGAGGCGAGAGCCGTTGCCATGGCGGCGGCCGGATCGCTCTGCGCTCTGGTGGGCGTCACCGCCGCCCTGGTCATCGCTGCGGTGGCTTAGGCCGGCGCAGGCCGGAAACGCGCGGTTCACGTGTGGCCCACCGGGGCACTGCCCTCGGTGGATACTGCGCTCCGTACGAAAGTGTTGCGTACGCTCTTTGCCCGCACCGGGTATTCCCATACGAAACCGCTTCGTACGCCTGGGGGAGCGCCCATCGGCACAACGGGCTCTCCCGTACAGTCCCTGTGTGCTTCCTGGGATGATCTGCGCACTCGCTTCTGCTGTTTGCTTCGGCACCGCCTCCGTGTTTCAGGCTGCCGCGACGCTTGCTTCCACCCCCGGGTCAGGCTCGGGTCTCGACGCGGCGCTGCTGCTGCGCGCGCTCCGTCAGTGGCGCTACATCCTCGGCCTCGGACTCGACGGGCTCGGATTCGTCCTCCAGATCATCGCCCTGCGATCGATCCCGATCTACGCGGTCGGAGCCGCCCTCGCCGCCAGCCTCGCCGTCACCGCGGTCGTCGCCGCTCGGGTACTGGGCGTGCGCCTCAGCCGTACCGAATGGGGCGCGGTCGGGGTCGTCTGCGCCGGACTCGGAATGCTGGGGCTCTCCTCCGGGGCAGAGGGTGACACCGCCGGCTCGACGGCACTTCGCTGGTCGATGCTGGGTATCGCGGTGGCTGTTCTTCTCGTCGGCGCGGTGGCGGGCAGCCTCCCCGGCAGAAGCCGTGCCCTGATCCTCGGCCTCGGCGCGGGGTTCGGTTTCGGCGTGGTCGAAGTGGCGGTCCGGCTCATCGACTCGGCCGACCTCGTCAATCCGGCGCTGTACGCCCTGCTCATCGGCGGTGGCGCGGGGTTCCTGCTGCTCACGTCGGCCCTGCAACGCGGCTCGGTGACCACGGCCACAGCGGGCATGGTGATCGGCGAGACGATCGGCCCGGCACTGGTGGGTGTGGTGTGGCTCGGCGACCGGACACGGGGCGGCCTGGAGTGGCCGGCCATCGCGGGTTTTGCGGTAGCAGTGGCGGGCGCCCTCGCTCTGGCCCGTTTCGGTGAGGCAACGGCTGCGCCGGACGAGGGCAGGGATTCCGCGGCCCGGGCGGTCGGCGCCACGCCGTGAGGCCGTCCGCCGCGCGGGTCAGCTCGGGCAGCTGAGCAGCCCCGCGGCAGCCTTGGCAGCGAGCACCCGCCGCACGCTTGCGTCCATGCTCTTCCGGAAGGCCGCATCGCTCTTCACCTTGGCGAGGACGGCTGCCGTCATCGCGTTCACCGTGGACGGGTCGACGGTGAGCACCATGTCCCCGCCGGAGGAGAGGAAATTGGTGGCCCGACGGCCGGCCGGGACCGACTGGACCGCTACGGCTTTGCCCATGTCGTCGGAGATGACGACTCCGTGGAACCCGACGTTGTCGCGCAGCAGGGTCTGCAGCACCTTGGGGGAGAAGACAGCCAGTTGGTGCGAATCGATCTTGGTGTAGGTGACCAGGGCGATCATGACGAACCGCGCGCCGGCCCGGATGCCCGCACGGTACGTGTCGATGAACTCGCCGTCGGCCGTCGTCACGTCGTCGGTGACATTGGCCGAGAAGTCCGTGTTGCCGCGTACATGGCCCAGACTGGGGAAGTGCTTGAGGGTGGTGAGCACGCCGGCCTTGCCCATGCCCCGTACGAATGCCGAGGACTGCCGGGCCACGGTGGCGGGGGCGTGGCCGTACTCCCGGGAGAGGACACCGATCGGCTGGTTGACCGACGTCTGGTCGGCGGGTACCACGTCGACGACCGGGGCGAGGTTCAGACCGACGCCCGCCCCCTTCAACTGATGTCCCCACTGCGTGGCGTCCTGCTGCAGCTGCGCGGTCGGCCGGCTCCCCTGGGTGACCGCGCTGGGCATGGTGGAGAAGCCCGGGCCGGCGAGCACCTGGATCTGACCGCCTTCCTGGTCGGCCGATACGAGCATGCCGACCTGGGTTCCGGCCACCTTCGGGGCGGTGGACTGCACACGTTGGGTGACGGTTTTGACGCCGTCCGCGCCCTTGGTCGTATGCCCCATCAGGATGACCGATCCGACGTGGTTGCGGCGCAGGACGTCCAGCTCCGTGGCGGTCGGCCCCGAGCTGCTGACCGCGGACATGAACAGTTGGCCGACGCGCTGAGCGGTCGTCATGCCCGCCAGCACCCGACTGACGCAGCTGCCGCCGGTCGCCGCGGTGCCGGACGGAGATTCAGCGGCCGTCGAGTCGGCTCCCGTGGGGGACGGCGAGCGTTCGGAGGTGGCGGTCGACCGGGTCGATCCACTGCTGCTGCCACCGGCACTGCCGCCACCGCCGCATGCGGTTGCGGTGATCGCTGTCCCCAGCAGCAGAACGATCAGACGTGACTTCAATCCTGCGGCGCGGGACACCGGCGTTCCTCCTCGTGCTCGGCGAAGCTCTGACGGTTCTTCACCATGGTCCATTGGATCTCGACAGCGCCATCCTCCCGACAGAACGCTGATCCCGCAGAACCGCCCCCCGGTGCCCAGGGCCCCGACCGGCAGCCGGCCCGCCGCTTCCGGGCCCGCCGCTGCCCGGCGAACGAGGGTGGCGGACGGAACCCACTGCTCACGACGGGGGAATCAACGGACCCGCCCCTACTGCGCCGGCCGGGTGAACGTCGCCGGGATCAATCAGGACGCCGGGCCCACGTCAGCCGGTGGCAGCGGCCGGCCGGGCGTTCGTCGAGCGCTCGTAGAAGCGGCCGATCGGCTCGGAACTCAGCCCGTGCAGCACGATGCTGAGCATGACCGTCATCGTCATGACCCGGGCGATGAAATCACCCTCCCGAGCGGGCAGGTCGATGACCGCGAGCGACCCGAACACGATGGATGTCACTCCTCGCGGTCCCAGCCAGCCCAGAAAGAGCTTGTCCGTGAGCTTCATCCCCGTCCCGATGAGGGCCAGCAGGATCGGGACCATACGGACCAGCGTGACGGCGACCAGAGCGTAGAGGATCACCGACAGCTGGAACCCGTCCCAGAACTCGTCGTTGACGATTTGTCCGAAGAGGAACCACAGCGCGATGGTCATCAGGGTGACCAGGTCGTCGGTCATCGTGACCGCGCTTTCCGGGAGCCGCCGTGCCGCGGGCGCGAAGCACACTCCCGCGACGAAGGAGGCGATGAATCCGTTACCGCCCAGCGCGCCCGACAGGGTGTACGCGGCCACCGGAACGGTGAGCACTCCCAGTCGCATCGCCGAGGATCGGGTCCAGCCGTGCGACCACGACTGGCGTAGCAGCCATCCGGCCGCATAGCCGACGACCAGACCGGTGGCGATGGCCCACGTGGCCGCGCCGAGCGCATCGAGCAGAGCCTCCTCGTAGTGCGCGCCGGCGCCGTGCGCTTCGACACTGGCGGCGATGCAGAGCAGGAAGACCGGCGAGATGACACCGTCGTTGAGGCCCCCTTCGACGTTGAGGACTTCCCGCAGCCGCGCCGGAATCCTGCGGTCACGGACTACGCCTGCGGTGGGTGCCAGGTCGAGGGGGACGACGACCGTGGCCAGCACCGCGAGGATCCAGCCCGGCTGGTCCGGAAAGAAGGCGAGAGCGGTCAGGAACGCCGCGCACAGGGTGAGCGGCAGTGCGCCGCCGAGCAGGCGCAAGACAATGCTCTTCTCCCTGCCCAGGATTCCCCCCGGGACTTCGATGGCGTCGACGAAGAGCAACAAAGCCAGGATGACCTCGACCATGTGCTCGAAGGCGCCCGTGTCCAGGTCGAAGCGGAGCGGCGGGTCGGAGCCATGGGTCAGCGCGATGCCCGCTGCCATCATGGCAATCGGTGCGGTGATGCTCCACCGTGACAGCCGATGCGAGAGAAGCGTCCAGACAAACAGAATCCCGGCGATGACCGCGACGGCAAGCATGGCACCCTGCTCTCCGGGCTGTGCATTCCTCGAGCTCGAGCAGAGTTTAGGTTTGCGGCGGGGTGAGTTTCGGGAGGAACGCGCTTCGCCGCGACGGCGATCTCTGCTCATCGGCGGCGGCATCAGTCAGTCCGAGACGCAGGTGTTCCACGTGGTAGAGGGCCTGGTCGAGCAGCTCGGCGACGTGGTGGTCGTACAGCGCGTACACGATCGAACGGCCTCGTCGCTCGCCGGTGACCAGCCCGAGGTTGCGCAGCAGACGGAGTTGGTGGGAGCAAGCGGACGGTTCCATGTCGACGGCCTCGGCGAGGTCACCCACCGCACACGGGCCTTCCTGCAGACGGGCCAGGATCCGCAGACGGGACGGTGTGGCGAGGGCCTGGAGCGTTGCCGCGACGTCGGAGGTCCCCACGGCGTCCAGACGTTCGCGGGCGGTGGCAGCGCTCCTGTCGTCCGCTCGATGACCCATAGGACTCATCCTACCTGGCACATGTGAAGACCTGTTCAGGTGTTCCTGTACGGTGGTGATGTTACGTTCCCTGCCCGTGAAAGGTCGATTTGTCATGCCTTCTGCTCTCAGCCGGCGTCCCGGTCGGGCAGTGTCCACCGCGTCCGGGGTACCGAGGCGGCGGACGCGGGTGTTCGCGCTGGCGGAGGCCCGTTGGGCGGGAACCGCGCTGTTGCTGTTCCTGATCGCGCTGCCGCTCCAGCTGACCGGGGGCCCGGCCTGGTCCTGGGGGGCGCTGTACGCGCTCGTCTACCTCACCGGGGGCTGGGAGCCGTCCTGGTCGGGAGTACAGGCCCTGCGGGCGAAGGTCCTCGACGTGGACGTGCTGATGATCGTGGCCGCGCTCGGGGCAGCCGCGATCGGGGAGGTGACGGACGGTGCGCTGCTGATCGTGATCTTCGCGACCTCCGGCGCTCTGGAAGCGCTGGCCACCGCCCGTACTCAGGACGCCGTGCGGGGGTTGCTCGACCTCGCCCCCACCACGGCCACCCGCCTGACCACGGACGGCCGCGAGGAAACGGTCCGCACCGAGGACCTCTCGGTCGGCGACACCGTGCTCATCCGGCCCGGCGAACGCGTCGGGGCGGACGCCCGGGTCCTGGACGGGGCGAGCGAGGTCGACCAGGCGACCATCACCGGCGAGCCGCTGCCGGCGGTGAAAGGGGCCGGGGACGAGGTCTTCGCCGGGACGCTGAACGGCACCGGGGCGCTGCGGGTCGTCGTCGAGCGGGACGCATCCGACTCGGTGATCGCACGGATCGTCGCCATGGTGGAGGAGGCTTCCGGGACCAAGGCACCGAGCCAGCTCTTCATCGAGAAGGTCGAGCAGCGGTATTCGCTCGGCATGGTCGCCGCGACCCTGGCCGTGTTCCTGGTACCGCTGGGGTTCGGCGCCGACGTGACCAGCAGTCTGCTGCGGTCGATGACGTTCATGATCGTCGCATCCCCGTGTGCGGTCGTGCTGGCCACGATGCCGCCCCTGCTCTCGGCGATCGCCAACGCCGGACGCCATGGTGTCCTGGTGAAGTCGGCCGTGGTCATGGAACGCATCGGCCAGGTCGATGCAGTGGCACTGGACAAGACGGGCACGCTCACCGAAGGAACACCCCGCGTCACGGACATCCGTCCCCTGGGCGGTAGCGGCCTCGGCGAGAACGGCTTGCTGGCCCTGGCGGCGGCCGCCGAGCACTTCAGCGAACACCCGCTCGCCCGCGCCGTTCTCGACGCCGCCCGGGACCGTCGCCTGGACCTGCCCGTCGCCGAAGACTTCGTGTCTGCCCCGGGCGTCGGGGTCAGAGCCACCGTGCACGGCCGCAGCATCGCGGTCAGCGCGCCCGCCCGGCTGCTGCGGGGCGCACCGGATCCGGCAGCCGACCGGGCCCGCGAGGTGGCACAAGCGCTGGAGGAAGGCGGCCGAACGGCCCTCCTCGTACACCGCGACGGCGCGCCGGTCGGGGTGCTGGGCATCGCAGACCGGCTGCGCCCGGGCGCAGCCGCGACGGTCGCGTCCCTCGCCGCGCTCACCGTCGGCCCGCCCCTCCTGGTGACCGGGGACAACCCCCGCGCGGCCGCCCGCCTCGCGGCCGAGGCCGGTATCACCGACGTCCGTGCCGGGTTGCTGCCCGAGGACAAGGTCGCCGCGGTCCGCTCCGTGCAGAAGGCAGGACGCAAGGTGCTGGTGGTCGGGGACGGCGTCAACGACGCCCCCGCGCTCGCCGCCGCGCACGTCGGTATCGCCATGGGACGCGCCGGATCCGACCTCGCGCTGGAAACCGCCGACGTCGTCATCGTCCGCGACGAACTCGCCACGGTACCCACCGTGGTCGCACTGTCGCGCGCGGCGCGGCGGCTGGTGGTGCAGAACCTGTTCATCGCCGGGGTGTTCATCTCCGGCCTGGTCGTCTGGGACCTGCTGGGGCACCTGCCGCTCCCGCTCGGCGTCCTCGGCCACGAGGGCTCCACCGTCATCGTCGGCCTCAACGGTCTGCGCCTGCTGCGGGACGCCGCCTGGCACCGCGCAGCCACCCCGGCCTGTCGAACTCCCACAGCCGTCACCCACAGCCGCCATGATGAGCAGAACGCCGCCTCCATGGCATAGGTCGCGCCGGCGCTGTACTCACGCTGCACGTCGCGGAGATACGCCGCAGATCCGGTACCTTCGTCGGCTCGCTTTCCCTCCGCCCTTCGAGGAAGGTCTCGCTTTCCGGGCCGCGGCGGACCACCGCAGCGGAGAAGCAAGCCTGTACGAACTCATATAGGTTCGCGAGGTGTTGGAGACCGGCCTGATCGAGGGCGTCGCGGCGTCGGCGCGGGCCGAGGACCTCCGGGCGCTGCGCGCACGCGTGGCCGCCATGGAACGCGAGGCGGGCGAGGGACGGCCCGGTCCACGGACCGGGCCCTTCCATCCGGCGCTGTACCGCTCCTTCGGCAATCTCCTCCTCAGCGAGATCCTCGACGCCTTCTGGGCTGCCATGGACCAGGTGCGTGACGATGTCGGCGACGCCCAGCAGGACCCGGCCGTGACCCTCGCCCATCACCGGGAGATCGTCGGTGCCATAGCCGCCGCCGATGGGCCTCGCGCGGCCTCCGCGATGCGTGCGCATTTCTCTGGAATCAGAGACCGGATGGCACCGGGATCCGTCTCTCGTCGGCCTCGTAGGCAGCCCGATCGCTCCGCTCTGCTGAATTAGCCGACAACGCCGACGTGTTGAGTCGGACAACGGAATTCTCACCGACAAACGGCCGTTCCTGAAAGAGCTCTTGACCCATAGTCGGCTGATTCCGTCGACATGTTCAGTCGCAAAGGGAAGCGATGAGTTGTCTTCGGACAGTCGCGCTTCTGGTATGCGCAGGCGAACGGTAAACATGGCCGAAATGGGCGATTTGACTGTCTCATTCTATAAGTACCCATGCAGTGTAATGCGTCAATTTGTCATTCTCTGCGCGTGCTTGATGCCTCCGGATCTTGTCCCGTCTGTGAAGTGAGTCACGCCCGGGTGAGTAGCTCGGCACCTGCTTCTCTGCTCACTTCGCCTGCCGGATAGGAAAGTTGAGTCCCAAAGCAGTGGGGGAGTGGCCGGACATTTCCTTGGTCGAATTCGCAAACGACATGCCGATGTCATTTCCGGACTTGTTTCATCCGGACGTTCTCGTTTACGTTCTCGTCACCCCGGACGGAACGCCGAATCCTGCCACTGTCCGGAAACCGCACTCACCCACTCACGCACGGCAGGAGCGGGGGACCCAGGTAAGTTCGCCGATCGCAGTACAGGATCGGCTCGGGGTGAAGTCGCATTCGTGCGACCGGGCTTCTCCAGCCCGAACCCGACAGCTCACCTCGTAGGCGACGGAGAGGAATTCGTCATGGCTGCAAAGGCCAAGCACCGTCGTCCGAAGAGCAACCCGCTTGCCCGGCGTCTCGTCGCTGTGGGCACCGGCAGCGCCGCGCTCGCACTCCCGCTCGTGGCGGCTACCACTGCGGAAGCGGCACCGGTCGCTCACCACGCCACCGCCGAATCGGCGCGGGCGACTACCGCTGCCCACAAGGACACCCCCGAGACCTACTCCGTGGTTGCCGGCGACTCGCTCTTCAAGATCGCACGTGCCCACTCCCTGAGTGGCGGCTGGCAGAAGCTCTACCGGGACAACCGACAGGCCATCGGCGACGACCCGTCGCTGATTCAGCCCGGTCTCACCTTGACGCTCGGCGCCAAGGCCGAGAAGTCGAAGTCCACGGACGCCCAGGGGGCCGCGTCGACCACCGCGGACAAGTCAGCGCAGAGCACTGCGAGCACGAGTGCCGCCCCCGCGTCCGCCAAGACGTACTCCGACAACCTGGACGGCTGGATCCGGGAGTCGCTGGACGTCATGGCCGCGAAGGGTATCCCCGGCACCTACGACGGTATTCACCGCAACATCATGCGTGAGTCCTCGGGCAACCCGCAGGCGATCAACAACTACGACTCCAACGCGGCCGCCGGAACCCCGTCCAAGGGACTGCTGCAGGTCATCGCTCCCACGTTCCAGGCCTACCACGTGGCGGGCACGTCGATGGACATCTACGACCCGGTCGCCAACATCACCGCCGCATGCAACTACGCTGCCGCGATGTACGGCTCGATCGACAACGTGAACGGCCCGTACTGAGCGGACCGTCATACCTCTGGCGGCGAACGCACGGTGGGGCGGGAGGGCGCCGACCCGGTCACTCGAACCGGTCGGTGTCGCCCGCCCCCCGGCGTACGATCTCCAGCTCGCCGCCGGAGAAGTCGATGACCGTGGTCGGCTCGGTGCCGCAGTCGCCCGAGTCGATCACGGCGTCCACCACGTGGTCGAGCCGTTCCTTGATCTCCCAGCCCTGGGTCAGCGGCTCCTCCTCGTCGGGCAGCAGGAGGGTGCTGGAGAGCAGCGGTTCGCCGAGCTCGGCGACCAGGGCCTGGGCGACCGGGTGGTCCGGGATCCGGACACCCACCGTCTTCTTCTTGGGGTGCAGCAACTGACGCGGCACCTCCCTCGTCGCGGGCAGGATGAAGGTGTAACTGCCGGGCGTCGCTGCCTTGATCGCGCGGAACACATCGTTGTCGACGTGCACGAACTGACCCAGTTGCGCGAAGTTCTGGCACACCAGCGTGAAGTGGTGACGGTCGTCGAGGTTCCGGATCGACCGGATCCGGCTGATGCCGTCACGACTGCCCAGCTGGCATCCCAGTGCGTAACAGGAGTCCGTCGGATACGCGACGAGCGCACCGGATCGGATGCTTTCGGCCACCGTGCTGATGGTGCGCCGCTGGGGATTCTCGGGGTGCACGTCGAAGTACTTCGCCATCCACCGAGTCTAAGGCCCGTTGCGTCCTTGTCCGAATGAAGACGTGCCCGCTCCGAGCCCCGGCCTGTTCGTGCGAGCATCGTCCGCCGACGCGTCGGCCCGGACCTTGAGGTAGGCGATCGTGTCGCCTATCGCGGTGATGAGGAGCCGGCTGCGACCGTTGTGGTGGGCGCTGCTGATCCGGGCCTCGACGACGGTGTCACCGGGGAGTCCGCACACCGGCCGCGAGTCGGTGGCGGTCAGCGTTCCGTGCGGCAGGAGGAACTCCTCTTCTGCCCACTGGGTGATGGCTTGCAGGCCTTTGATGCGCCGCCCCGCGTCGGTGATCACACTCGTCGCGGAGAAGCAGCTCAACAGCTGGGCGAGATCTCCGGTATTGATCGCCTTGAGAAAGGTGTCCACCACCGATACGGGTGTGCTCTCCCTGCTCGGTGGGTCGGTCGGCTGCGTCTGAGTCTCCGTTGAGGCGCTCATGTCCCACGAGTGCCCGCAACCACCATCATCCACACATATGGTCGTATCAGCTGCCCGGCCGGGCGGATCGCCACCCTGAGCTGCGCGTACCTCGGGCCGCGCGGCGGCCCGTCCACAGCAGTACCGCTCCCAGCAGCGCCGGCAGAGCGGTGCGCGTCACGCGGACCGCCGCCGGCGGGGAGGGGCGGCGGCTCGCGTGACGCGATCGCTGCTTCCGGTCGTCGGTGCGGCGGGTCTCGTTCTCCCGAGCGATCCGCATGACCTCGGCGGTGTGCAGCGCCTTGCGCTTGGTGCCGGCATGCTGGATCTGCGTCTTGCAGGAGAAGCCGTCGGCGACGACGAGTGTGTCGCTGTCGGCCTTGCGTACGGCGGGGAGCAGGGCTTGTTCGCCGCAGTCCATGGAGATCTCGTACTTGCCGTCCTCGAACCCCCACGAGCCGGCCAGCCCGCAGCAGCCGCCCTTGAGGTTGTCGACGTCGAGCCCCATGTCCTGCAGGAGTTCCTGTTCGGCCGTCATCCCGCCGGTCGCCCGCTGATGGCAATGGCCCCACAGCAGGGCGTTGCCCTCGAGTTTCGGGGGCCGGATGTCGTGTGCGCGGAAGAACTCCGCGAAGTGGTAGGAGTTGCGGGCCAACCGGGCGGCATCGTCGTCGTGCGGCAGCATCTTGCTCAGTTCGTCCTTGAAGACGGCCAGGCAACTGGGCTCCATGCCGACGACCGGCGTGCCGGCGCGGACATGCTCGCGCAGCGTGTCGATGACGTTGTGCAGGTAGCGTTCGGCGGCGTCCAGGAAGCCGTAGTCGTACAGTGGCCGACCACAGCAGAGGTGTCCCTCCGGCATGATCACCTGCCAGCCTGCGGCTTCGATGGCTTCCACACAGGCGACCCCCACCTCGGTGTGGAAGTGGTTGTTGAAGGTGTCCGGGAAGAGCACCACCGGTCGACCGCCGGGATTGACCGTGCCGCCACGGCGCTGGAACCACTGTTGAAGCGTCATGGGGGCGAAGCGCGGCAGTGGTCGACGTCGGTCGATGCCGGCCGCCACTTTGGCGAGGCGGGAAAGACCCGGAGTGTGCGTGACGAAGTTGGCGATCTCGGGAAGCCGGGAAGCGATGCGCGCCGCCTGGTCGATGAAGCCGAACGCGTAGGCGTGGCGCGGACGCCAGCGGCGCAGTGATTGGTAATGGTGGTGCAGGAACTCCGACTTGTAGGTGGGCATGTCGACGTTGACCGGGCAGTCATTGGTGCATCCCTTGCAGGCGAGGCACAGGTCGAGGGATTCGGCGACTTCCTTCGACTGCCAGCCGTCGGTGATCACATCGCCCTGCAGCATCTCGAAGAGCATCCGGGCCCGCCCCCGGGTGGTGTGCTTCTCCTCGCGGGTCACCTGGTAGCTGGGGCACATCGTGGTCTGTGCGTCGGGGACGCGGCACTTGCCGACGCCGACGCACCGCAGGGTCGCGTGGGCGAAGTCGCCCTTGTCCTCCGGATAGGCGAACTTCAGCTGCGTGCGCGGTGGGTTGTAGTCGGTGCCCAGCTTGAGGTCTTCGTCCAGCCGGTACGCATCGATCACCTTGCCGGGATTCATCTTTCCCTGCGGGTCCCAGATCCGCTTGAACTCACGCATGGCCGTCATGAGTTCCGTGCCGTACTGCTTCTCCAGAAGTTCCGCTCGCTGCTGACCGTCACCGTGCTCGCCGGACAGCGAGCCACCCATGCCGGCGACGAGGTCGGCGGCGTCCTCCATGAAGGCGCGATAGGTGGCCAGGCCGTCGGCGTGGCGAAGGTCGAAGCTGAGCCGGGAGTGAATGCAGCCCTGCCCGAAGTGGCCGTACATCGCCCCGGTGATGGAGTGCTTGTCCATGACCTTGCGCAGCGCCTTGATGTATTCGCCGATCCTGCTCGGCGGTACCGCCGAGTCCTCCCAGCCGGGCCAGTGATCCTGCCCGTCCGGTGGGAACGCGGTGGATCCCAGACCGCCTTCCCTGATGGCCCACAGATCGCCGCTGTTGCCGCCCTCCTGGGCGCTCCTGGCCATGACGACCCGGTCGCGCGCATACCCCTTCTCGTTGGTCAGCCACTCCATGAAGGCTTCCGCCCGGGACACGGACTCCTCGGCGGAGTCTGCTCCGAACTGGACCAGCAGCCATGCTGCGCCGCCCAGGCGGGGCAGCTCCTCGATGTCGTCGACATGCATGTCCTGCAGCTGCTGGTCCCGGATCAGCTCATGGTCGAGCCCTTCCAGACCGATCGGCCGGAAACGCTCGATGATCTCCTCGCAGTGCTCGGCCGCGTCGGCCAGCTCGTCGTACTCCACCACGACGAGGGTGCGCTGCAGCATGGCCGGCGTGAGCATCAGCACCGCCTGCAGCGCGGTGGCACAGGTACTTTCGGTGCCGACCAGGGCGCGCGCCACGTTGAAACCCTTCTCGGGCAGCAACTCGTCCAGGTTGTAGCCCGACACCCGACGCGGCATCTCCTCGACCGACCGGTAGCCCTCCCTGATGACGTCGGCGTACCGGTCACGCAATTCGCGCAGAGCCGCGTAGATCTCCCCTTTGCGGCCACCGTCCGCGATGATCCGGTCGAGCTGCTCCTCCTCGTTGACGCCCACCCAGAACCGCTCACCTTCGTAGGTGACGATCTCGAGCGCGTGCACGTTGTCGGAGGTGCGCGGGCCCGGTCCGTAGAGCTGGGACTGCACGGAGTGGATACCGCAGGAGTTGTTGCCGAGGTTCCCGCCGATCACGCACCGCGAATGGGAGGACGGGTCGGGGCCGAAGACCAGATTCCGCTGACCGGTGTGCCGGTTGAGCTCCTCGTTGATGACTCCGGGCTGACAGGTCACCACGCGGGCGGCAGGATCGAACTCCCCGATGGCGGTCAGGTACTTGGAGTGGTCGATGACCACCGCGTAGTTCACCGTCTCACCGGAGAGGCTGGTGCCGCCGCCGCGGTTCAGGATCGGCGCGCCGAACTCGTGGCAGATCCGGTGGACCGCCACCACGTCATCCAGCGTGCGGGGGATGACCACACCGATCGGCACCTGACGGTAATTGGACGAGTCCTGGGCATACAGCGCTTTGGTGCCGTTGTCGAAACGCACCTCGCCCCGCACGGCTTTGCGCAGCGCACGCTCCAGCTTCCCCACCGCGATGGTGTCGCGGGCCCGCGGGGGACCGGCGAGGCCGGGGTCCGTCTTGGCCGGAACCTGTTGCGTCGCTCGCCGCGGTGTACTCGACATGTCCGTAAGTCCCTCTCGAAGATGACGTTCTGCCATGTTCAGGCCGGTCGGCGGCCGTGGACGCGGTACCGCTCCGCGTCCGTCCACTTCACCTCCAGCCCGAGACCGGGCCTGCCGGTATCGGGCCGTAGCGCGCCCCCGACGGGGGAGAGCGTGCCGTCGAGGACCATCCGCTCCACCCGCACGTGATCGTGGAAGTACTCCAGGTGGCGCAGTCGGTCGACCGCGCAGAAGGCATGCGCGGAGACCGCGGGGGCGCAGTGCGCGGAGAGATCGATCAGGTGAGCCGCGGACAGCCCCGAGACGTGCAGCAGGCCGGTGATACCGCCGCACCGGGTGACGTCCGCCTGGAGGCAGTCCACTGCTCGGGCCTCGATCAGATTGACGAAGTCCCGCAGCACGAAGGCATACTCGCCGGCCGTGACCTCCAGCCCTCCCGGCCCCTGCTCACGCACCAACCGCAGGCCCTCGAAGTCGGCGGAGCTCACCGGCTCCTCGAACCAGGTCACCCCCCACTCCTCGGCGAAACGCCGGGACCAGTAGAGCGCCTGCTTCGCCGTCAGAGCCCCGTTGGCATCGGTGAAAAGCTCCGGCCCGTCGCCGATCGCCCGGCGTACCGCAGACAGCCGTGCGGGATCTTCGTCCGGTCGGCGGGACGTCTTGAGCTTGACCCGTCCGATGCCCTGCTCGACCCAGCCGGAGAGCTGATCGGCGAGCCGCTCCGGGGGGTAGTTCGTGAAACCTCCGCTCCCGTACACCGGTACCTCGTCGTGGAAGGCGGGCAGGACGGCGGTCAGCGGCTGTTCCAGCAACCTGGCCTTGAGATCCCACAGCGCCACGTCCACCGCCGAGACCGCCATGGCGCCGACGCCGGGCCGCCCCGCGTTACGGATGCCGGCGAACATGCGGTGCCAGAGCGCGGGAGGGGACAGCGCGCAGCTCCCCAGAGCGGTGGAAGCCAGCTTCGACTCGATGAAGGAGGCCACCGAGACGTCCCCGTAGGTGTAACCGATCCCGGTGGTACTCCCGCTGCGCACTTCGACCAGCACCATGGTGGTGGAGTCCCACCCCAGCGTCCCGTCCTGCTCCACACCGTCCGGCCCGTCCGTCGGTACCTCGAAGGCGTGCACGTTCACCGCATCGATCGTCCGCTCGACGCCCACAGTCGCTCCCTTCCCGCTGCGCCCCGCCACGGGTGACGGAGGCTCTTCCGGGGTGTCCGGAACAGCGGGAAGTAAACGCGACCGGGTGTCACTCCTCGTTTCCGCGCCCGGGGAGACGTTCGGCGAACTCCGTCAGCTTCTGCCGCATCCCACGGGCTGCGATGCCGACCTTCTCGGGGTCGTGGACTGCCGCCTTGGCGGCCTTCTTGCCCTGCTCCAGCATGATGTGCGGCGGGATGGGGGCGATCTCCTGGTCGACCTTGAACTCCAGTACCACCGGCCGATCGGAGGCCAGTGCCTCTTCCCAGGCCTTGCCGACCTTCTTCGGCTGGTCGCAGTAGATGCCCTTCAGCCCCAGCAGCTCGGCGTAGCGGGCGTAGGGCACGTCCGGAATGTACTGCGAGCCGGGGTACTTGGGGTCGCCGGCCATCGCTCGTTGTTCCCAGGTGACCTGATTGAGGTCCTGGTTGTTGAAGATGCAGAAGATGAACGGCGGGCTTCCAGCGAGCCGGTCGAGATACCGCTTGACGGTGATCATCTCGTTCATGCCGTTCATCTGGAAGGCGCCGTCGCCGACGAACGCGATGACGGGGCGGTCCGGATAGGCGAACCGTGCGGCGATCGCGTACGGCACGCCGGGGCCCATGGTGGCGAGGGTCCCGGAGAGAGAGGCCCGCATGCCGTCGCGCAGCTTGAGGTGCCGGGCCCACCAGTTGGTGCCGGAGCCGGAGTCCGCGGTGACGATGGCGCCGTCGGGAAGCAGCGGAGAGAGCTCACTGGCCACCGCCTGCGGGTTGATGGTGTTGCCGAAGTGCTGGTCGGCGCGGCGTTCGCAGACGTCGTTCCACTCCCGCACGTCCTTCTCGATCTTCTCGCGCCAACTGCGGTCCTCCTTGCGCCGCAGGTGGGGGATCAGAGCGTGCAGGGTCTCCTTGGAGTCACCGATGAGGTGGGCCTCCATGGGGTAGCGGATGCCGATCATGCGACCGTCGATGTCGATCTCGACGCCCCGGGCCTGGCCCTCGTCGGGAAGCCACTCGGCATAGGGGAAGCTGCTGCCGATCATGAGAAGGGTGTCGCACTCCTGGATCATGTTGTCGGATGCCTTGGTGCCCAGCAGCCCGATCGGTCCGGTGACGAACGGCAGATCGTCCGGCAGTACCTCCCGCCCGAGCAGCGCCTTGGCCACGCCCGCTCCCAGCAGTTCGGCGACCTCGATGACCTCGGACTGGGCCTTGGCGGCGCCCTGGCCGACGAGAATGGCGACCTTGCTGCCCTCATTGAGGACGCTCGCCGCCCGGCGCAGCTCGTCCTCGTTGGGCAGCACCCGCGGCTGACTCCAGCCGACGCTGGAGAACACCGAACCGTGTGCCTTGGGCGGGGACGGCTGGGCCTCTTCTTCCTGGATGTCTTCGGGGACGATCACCGTGGCGACCCCGCGGGTGGACAGTGCCGTCTTGAAGGCGCGGTCCACGACATGCCGTGCCTGCCCGGGATGTACGACCATCTCGCAGAACTCGGAGACGTCCGCGAAGAGCCGGTCCAGATGGATCTCCTGCTGGTAGTGCGATCCCAGGCAGAGCCGCTTCTGCTGGCCCACGATCGCCACCACCGGCTGGTGGTCGAGTTTGGCGTCGTAGAGCCCGTTGAGCAGATGCACTGCCCCTGGTCCCGACGTAGCAGTACAGCAGCCGACCTCGCCGGTGAACTTGGCGTGGGCACAGGCCATGAACGCGGCCATTTCCTCATGCCGGGTCTGGATGAACTCAGGGTTGCCCTCGGCCCGGTCGTACGCGCCGAGGAACCCGTTGATGCCGTCACCCGGATAGCCGTACACGCGCTTCACGCCCCATTCGCTGAGACGCTGGAGGATGAAGTCGGCAACCTTTGGCATGGCCTCTCCCATTCATGGTTCACAGGAACAGAACCGGCAGAACCGGTAGAACTTCCTCCGAGTTACCCGGACGCGACGGCGCAAACAAAACCGCTGTCCCAGGGACGGTGTGGTCAGCTCTCCTCGGCATGGTCGGGCGGGGGAGCCTCGGAGCCGGGCATGGCCGGGTGGCGCGCGAGCACGTAGACGCCGGTGACCACCGAGATCAGCCCGATGGTCTGCCAGGCCAGGGCGACGGGATCGGTACGCAGCCGGTCTCCGAGGAAGCCGATGCCGCAGACGATTCCGGCAAGCGGTTCGGCGGCCGTGAGCGCGGGCAGGGACATGCGCAGCGGGCCCCCTTCGAAGGCGCTCTGAACCAGCATCAGGCCGGTGACGGCAAGGGCGACGACCGCGTACGGTTCCCAGCTCGTCAGCAGGCCGGACACCCCCGAACGATGCACGATCTGGCTGGACACCCGGGTGAGGGCGTCCTGCAGTCCGTACAGAGTTCCGGCGGCGGCAGCCAGCAAGGGAGGTTCCTCGAAGAACGGCAGATGGCGGGCGATGATGACGAGTACGACGGCCAGCCCGGTGAGGAGGCCGATGACGAGCCAGTGCCGCAGCGGGCCGACCAGCGCGGAACTGCCGGTGGGCCGCCCTGCGATGATGAAGGCGGCCACCCCGCCGCTGAGCAGCAGTACGCCGGCCCAACCGGACCCGCCCAGACTCTGACCGCTCGTTCTGCGGGCGAGCGCCATGGCGAACAGCAGGTTGGTGGCGAGCAGCGGTTCCACCTTGGAGAGGTCTCCCTTGCTCAGGGCGACGGCGCTGAGGATCTGACCGGCCACCATGCAGCCGATACCGCCCAGCCACAGCGGGACGTGTACCAGATCCCACAGCAGACGGAAGGAGAGGGCATCGCTGACGGGTGCCTGTTCGGCGGCGTGCTGCTGCAGCACGAAGCCGAGACCGAGCAGGCAGGCGGAGATCAGTCCGAAGAGGTAGACCACGGAAACCCGTCCTCCCGTCGGTCGGTGGTATGAGCAGGATCCTGCTCACCATCCCACCGGGGTACCTCGGGAAGCGGTATCGGGGCCTTGCCATTTCAGGAAGAGCACCATGACGTCGTCCCGCGGTTGGTCGCGTGGTCTCGCTCAGGGTGTCGTTCCGTCAGCGGGCGTTGCGGCAGGCGGCCCGCCGGCTCCAGCGCGACGCTGATCGTCACCTGTCCGCCGCCGGCGAAGGCCCGTGGCGGCATCCACTGCGGCTCCGCGGCCACCGGCATCGGCCGTGTTCCCGAACCGGACAGGGCTGCTGTTGCCGTGCCATGCCCTGACGGGCACCGAGCAGTCCGGTGGACATGCGTTCAAGGTCGGACACCGCGTTCACCATGGCCACCGGCCAGGCCTCGTAGGAACGTCCAGGTCAGACGGTGGGAGTCGCGACCGTCAGTCGTGCCGCTCGGAACGCTCGCCCTTGGGCCCGTAACCACGCTCGGTGCGCGGCCCCTGCTCTGCCACTGCGGGTCCTCCTGCAGCGAATCGTTGGCTGTCTCGTTCGCCTGCTGGTCGGGGGTCCCGCTGTCTTCGGCCTCCTTGCGGAGACGAGCGCGGCGTGCGTCGTACTTCTTGCTGCCGGGTTCAGGCACCGTTCTCACCTGCCTATGGGTCCGCTCTGCGGGTATGTGGTGTGGTTCGGAGTACCCTTCGCCCGGGCAGGGCACGCATCAGGTCCGGCTCAGATATGCGTTTTTGGCGCAGCGCGTGTTACGTCGGGTTCTCGCCCTCTCTCTCGTAGGCTCGCAGCAGCCCACACCCCAGGAGCGGTTCTTGCTGAGTGTTCTGCTCGCCGTGCTGGCCGCTGTCGCCAATGCGGCGGCCTCGGTCCTCCAGCGCAAGGCGGCGCGGGACCGGCCGGAGAGCGAGAACCTGAGTTGGCGGCTGCTCCTGTCTCTGCTGCACCGGCCGGTATGGTTCGCCGGAATCCTGTCCGTCATCGCCGGTTTCCTCCTGCAGGCGGTCGCGCTGAGCAATGGCCGCCTCTCGGTGGTGGAACCGGTGCTGGTGCTGGAACTTCCCGTGACTCTGCTCCTGTCCGCGCTGGTGTTCCGAAGCCGGCTGGGCGTACGTGAGTGGGGCGCTTCGGCGGCGATGGCTGCCGGCCTGGCCGGACTGCTGTACTTCTTGTCGCCGTCCGAGGGCTCCAGCGCCGACGTCTCCGGACCGCTGTGGGCGCTGGCCTCCTGCGTCAACCTGCTGCTGGTCGGCGCCCTCGTGTGGTGGGCCCGGACGACACCGCCCGGCGCGCGCAGAGCAGCGCTGCTGGGTGTGGCGACCGGGTGCGGCTTCGGGTTCACCGCTGCCCTCATCAAAGGCATGACGCGGACGTACTCACAGGGCATCGCCACCCTGTTCACCAGCTGGCAGGTCTACGCCATGATCGTGGCCGGCGCCGGAGCGATGTTCCTGCTGCAGTCGGCGATGCAGGCCGGCCGCCTGCTGGCCACGCAGCCCGGACTGACCATGGCGGATCCGGTCGTCTCCATCCTGTGGGGCGTCCTCGTCTTCGACGAGGAGGTACGCGGTGGGCTGTTCATCATCCTGTCGGTCGTGGCCGCCGCCGTCGTGGCGGCCGCGGTCATCGTGCTGACCCGCTCCCCGCTGCTCGCCGGTGAGGCCGGCCGGCAGGAGGAGACCCCCGGGGGCACCGGAGAAGCAGGGAACCCATGAACGCGGCTCCGTCGTGAGCGGGCGCCCCCCCGAGAACCCGCCGGCCCGCGAAAACCGGCTGACCCTCAGGAACCGGCTGAGGGAAAAGGTGCACCGCGCTCTCGGCGGGGCGGCGCGTACCAGAGCCGTCCTGGTCCTCGGTGCCATCCTCGGGCTGGACGGGGCGGACAAGGGCGCGGTCTCCACCATGGCCGGCCCGCTCAAGCACGCCTTCGGCATCAACAACACCGAGATCGGTCTGCTCCTCACCGTGGTCTCCCTGGTGGGAGCGGCCTGCACCATTCCGGTGGGAATCCTCACCGACCGGGTGCGCCGCACCCGTCTGCTCGCGGCCAGTACCGCGCTGTGGGTGGCGGCCACCGCCATGTCCGCCATGGCCCCGTCGTACCTGTGGCTGCTGGTCGCGCGGGCGGCCCTGGGCGCCGTCTCCGCCACGGCGGGTCCCACCGTCGCCTCGTTGATCGGGGACTTCTTCCCGGTACGGGACCGCGCCCGGATGTACGGGGCGGTCCTCGGCGGCGAACTGCTGGGCACCGGTCTGGGCTTCGCGGTCTCCGGCATCGTAGGGTCCGCGCTCGGCTGGCGGTTCGCCTTCTGGTGGCTGGTGATCCCCGGCCTGCTCCTGGTCTGGGCGGTCGCGCGGCTCCCTGAGCCGGCCCGCGGCGGGCAGGGCCACATCCAGCCGGGACAGGAACGCATCCAGGACGAACGGGAGATCACCGCCGACCGGTCGCAGCCGAACGGCGCTTCGTCCGACGATCCCGGCGACGGTGGCGGGCCACCGGAGCGGGGCGCAGCCGAGTTGGCCGTGGAGCGCAGTGGTGTGCAGCCGGACGAGCGGTTGGTGCTCCGTTCCGACCCGCGCAAGCTATCGCTGTGGAGAACCGTCGGGTACGTCCTGCGGGTCCGTACCAATCTGGTGCTGATCATCGCTTCCGCGCTCGGCTACTTCTTCTTCGCCGGGCTGCGCTCCTTCGCCACCCTGTTCATGACCCACCACTACGGGGTGAGCACGTCGGTCGCCAGTTCCCTGGTACTGGTAGTGGGGATCGGGGCCCTGGCCGGCGTGCTCCTCGGCGGCCGGGTCGCCGACCGGCTGCTGAGCCGGGACCGGGCCAACGCCCGGGTGCTGGTACCCACGGTGTGTCTGCTCGCCCTTCCCCTGCTGGTGGCCCCCGCCCTCTACAGCACGTCTCTGCTCGTCGCGCTGCCGCTCCTGATCTGCGGCACCGCTCTGCTCGGTGCGGCGAACCCGCCACTGGACGCCGCCCGGCTGGACATCATCCCCCCGCTGATGTGGGGCCGGGCGGAGGGAGTCCGGACGCTGCTGCGCACCGTGGGGGAGGCGGCGGCGCCCACCCTGTTCGGTTGGGTGTCGACGCAGGTGTTCGGCGGTCCCGACGGGCTGGAGTACACGTTTCTGCTCGCCCTCGTCCCGCTGATCGCCGCGGGTCTGCTGGGCTTGGCAGCACTGCGTACCTACCCGCGCGACGTCGCCACCGCGGACGCTTCCGCCCGGGCTATCGCGGCGCGGACGGACCCACAGACAAAGAGGTGACATGTGGCAGGCCGGCGGCGAGCCTCAGCACGGGTGTGCCGGCGGGACGGCATAAAGGAGAGCCCTGCTGTCGACCGGAGGCATCACATGCGTCTGATGCTCGTCCATCCGAGTTCACTGATGTACTCGGAGATCTTTCTCCGTCTCGAACCGTTGGGTCTGGAACGGGTCGCGGCAGCCGCCCGGGACGCCGGACACGACGTGCGGGTGGTGGATCTGCAGGTTCTGTCGCGCGGTCTCCTGGACCGGGAGATCGCCTCATTCGCCCCGGAAGCGCTGGGCATCTCACTGAACTACCTGGCCAATGTCCCCGAGGCCATCGAGATCGCGCAGCAGGTCAAAGCGACGGTGCCGGGGTGTTTCGTCTTCTTCGGCGGCCACAGCATCTCGTTCATCGCCGAGCACGTGCTGGCCCAGGCGGACGGGGCTGTCGACGCGATCGTGCGCGGCGAGGGCGAACCGGCGGTCGTACCGCTCCTCCAGGCCGCCCGGGACGGCGGGCTGAAGACGGTACCGGGGGTGGTCTGTGCCGAAGGCCGCGGACCGGCACCGACCATGCTGGAGACCCTCGACTTCCCCCGGCCGGCACGTGACCTCATGCGCAAACGCAACCGGTACTTCATTGGTGAACTCGATCCCTGCGCCTCCATCGAGTTCACCCGGGGCTGTCCCTGGGACTGTTCGTTCTGTTCCGCGTGGACCTTCTACGGCCGCAGCTACCGCAAGGCGTCCGCCGAGGCGGCGGCGGAGGAGATGGCCTCCATCCGGGAACCCAACGTGTTCATCGTCGACGATGTGGCGTTCATCCGTCCCGAGCACGGCCACGGGATCGCCGCCGAACTGGAGCGCCGCCGCATCCGGAAGAAGTACTACCTGGAGACGCGCAGTGACGTGTTGCTGCGCAACCAGGACGTGTTCGAGCGCTGGACACGCCTGGGACTTCGCTACATGTTCCTGGGCATGGAGGCCATCGACGCCGATGGCCTCGACCTGTACCGGAAACGGGTGAGCCCCGACGAGAACATCCGGGCCCTGGAGGTGGCGCGGAAGCTGGGGATCAGTGTGGCGATCAACCTCATCGTCGACCCCGGCTGGGACGAGGAACGGTTCCGCGTCGTCAGGGAGTTCGCACTGTCCGTTCCGGAGATCGTGCACCTCACGGTGATGACCCCTTACCCGGGGACCGAGATCTGGCACACCGAGGCCCGCCAGTTGACCACGCGGGACTATCGGCTCTTCGACATCCAGCACGCCGTGGTACCGACGACGTTGCCGCTGGACGTCTTCTATCGGGAACTCGTCCGTACCCAGTCGGTCATCAACCGCAAACACCTGGGCCTGAGTACCGCGATCGGGGCGCTGGGCGTACTGGGTCGGAATCTCGCGCACGGGCAGACCAACTTCGCCAGGATGCTCTGGAAGTTCACTCAGGTCTACAACCCCGGGCGCCAACTCGCTGATCACCAGCGTCATGTCCGTTATGAACTGCCCCTGCCGAAACAGCCCAGTACCCCCAACCGCCAGGACCTGTACATCCACACCAAGCCGGCTGCACGGCGTTCCCCTGCCACGCCGGCCGCCGAATAGGCGGAGATGCCACCCGGTAGGTTTCGCCCGCCGGGCGCCGGGCACTCGCATGCCCGGCGCGCCGAACGGCACCGCTGACGACCGATCCGCACTCTCCGCGTCAACCCGTGGGCGCAGAGCGCAGGGAGGACTCCGTGGCAGACATCTCCGAGTTGGAGCTGGACGCGTTGTGGGAGGGATTTCACAGCGCGGTCAACATGACCTCGCAAGAACTGGCCGCCTGGCTGCGCGTCGACGACGCGGCCGAGGACAGTGAATCTCTGCCGGAGGACGCCGGAGCGGGAATCGGTCAGCAGGTCCTCTCGATTCTGCAGAAGCGGCGGACCGATGTGACCGACGAGGACGTCCGTGTCATGTACTTCGTCGTCGACAGCGTCGAAAGCCGGCGTGATGATGCCGGCGACAACGATCCCGAGGCGGGAGGGACGCAATGGCGCCATCAACTGATGCGGCTGGGACACGACCCACTCAAGGCGTCGGCCTGACGCCTACGGCATTCTGAGGGCCGACATGCTGATTCTTTCCCGTCGTGACGAGGACTGTCTGGTGATCGAGGTGCACGACGTCATCGACGGTGAAAACGCATCGTCCCTTCAGCGACAGTTGTTCGATCTCATCGAGGGGGAGCAGCAGAACAGCGTCGTGCTCGACGTGCATGCTCCGCTGCTGTATGCATCTGCCCTGACTGTCCTACTGGCTTGTCACCAGCGCGCCGACGCGGACGGGCACCGATTGCTGGTGCTGTTGCGCGAGCCCCTGACCCGCACCGTGGTACGGCTGGCGGGACTCCACGACGTGCTCAACATCATCACGTCCTTGCCGTCGGCCGGCCGGAGCGTCCCGAAGCCGGATCTCCCGGCCGCCCGAAGCCTCAGTATCACGATGGCGGCCCATCACTACCTCGGACTCCAGCGGGGACTCGCGCTGTTGGCGCGGTTCGAGTACGCACCGGCGGATCCCTTCGTGGTCACGCTGACGCTGGGTGTCGGTGAGGCGGAGCAGGCATGCTGGCGGCTCTCTCGCGAGCTGCTGCAGGCCGGAATGGACGCACGAGCGGGGATGGGCGACGTACGGGTGTGGCCGGCCCCGGGGCGCGGCGTATCCGGAACACTGCGCTTGCGGATCGGCCCGGAGGGAGACGGCGCCCTGTTCGAAGTGGATCGCTCGAGGCTTGCGGCCTGGCTGTCCCGCACCTTCGACGTCGTGCCACCGCAACGGGAGGGCGAGCACGTCGACTGGGACGCCGAAGCCCGCCATCTTATCGCCGACTCGTAGCCCGGCAGAGCCGTCCGAAGGGGCCTGCCGGGCTCCTGTGGTGCCGGTAGTGCGGTGGCACAGTGGGCTGTTTGATGGGTGAATGGTGGGGCAGGCGATTTTTCGTGCTTCGGCCAGTAGGCACGCGCCGTGGGAGCGGCGCGCATCGCATGCCGTGGCCCCGGCGGGCCCGGTCCGGTGAGCTGGTCCCGCGGAGATCCGTCCGGCTGCATGCCCGAGGAGCAGATGGAATGCGAACTCCCGCCCCGTCCCGCCGCCCGCACGACGACTCCCCTGACACATCCGCCGCTTTCCAGCGCCTGGCGACTCTGCCCTGCGGCCCGGAGCGTGATGCCGTGCGGGAGGAGCTCGTCAGGGCCTGGCTGCCCATGGCCGAACGTATCGCGAGCCGATTCCGCAACCGGGGAGAGTTCCTCGAGGATCTGCGCCAGGTAGCAGCGCTGGGGCTCGTCAAAGCGGTTGACGGTTATGACGTCGAGCGCGGGGCGTTCGAAAGTTACGCCGTCCCGACGATCACCGGGGAGATCAAACGGCACTTCCGCGACCGTATGTGGACGTTGCATGTGCCGCGTCGCGTGCAGGATCTGCGCAACACCGTGCGCGCCGCGCGCAAGGAGCTTCAGGCGGGCGGCAGCAGGGAGCCGACCATCGAGCAGATCGCCGCCCATACGGGACTGAGCGAGGACGACGTGCGGGCCGGGCTGGAGGCGCTGGACAGCTTCACGGCCCTGTCGCTCGACGCGGAGCTGCTCGGCACCGACGGTGGGTTCAGCTTCAGCGACACGGTGGGCGCACCGGACGCGGCGTTCGACGTCATCCTCGCCCGGGAAGCCGTCAAGCCCGCTCTGCGCCGCTTGCCCGAGCGGGAACAGAAGGTGCTTTACCTGCGCTTCTTCCGCGGCATGACACAGAGCCAGATCGGTGCCGAACTGGGGCTTTCCCAGATGCACATATCGCGGCTGATCAGCAGGACGTGTGCACGCGTGCGGGAGCAGGCCCTCCGTGAGCGCGCCCCCGGGCGGTCGCTCGACGCCGAGGGAGACGGCGGCGGGGCCGCCGGTGCACGTAGGCGGCACAGCGCCCGGGTCGACGCCCGGCCCTCAAGGCCTCGGTGATCCGCTGAGCGGCCGAGGACCGGGCGGCATCACCTCAAGGGCCGGGTCCCGGCCGCATCACCGGGTGCCGGGCTCCGGCTGGGAGTGCTCGCCGCCGTAGGACCAGCGCAGCAACGCCCCGAGACCGCCGACCGGTGTCGTGCCGGCGGAGTCGCCGTGCCCGGCGCCGGCGTCGCTGCTGGGCAGGATCACGGCTTCCGCGTCGGTCATCGCCACCGAACGCAGCAGGGCGTCGTCAGCGGGAGCGGCGAAGGGCTCGGGCTCACCCAGGGACCGGGCATCGGTACGACGCAGCGCGATCTGGTCGGGATCCGGGCCCGCCCAGACCTCGCGGTGCACATCCGGGCCGTCCGGCTGCAGGAAGAGCGTGTCGATGCGGTGCTCGCGGGCTGCCTCGATCAGAGCCGGTATCCCCTCCGCGGCGTCCAGGTGACCGCCGGAGAGCGTCCGGGCCTCCTGGAAGTGTGCCAGCTCGTCGGCCGTGCGGCGGCGGACGTACTCCTCGCGTGCCCGCGCGATGTCCTCGTCGAGCAGCGGGGTCGCCGAGCCCGCCGCGCGGCCGGCCCGATCCGTTTCGACCGCTGTGGCCGCCAGGTTCTGCGGGAGACGATCACGTACATACCGTCGTTCCCGCTCGTCACCGGCCAGCACTATCAGGTCGGCGCCGGTCTCCTCCTGACACCTCTGCAGTGCCTCGGCGACGATCTGCGCGTTCTCTTCCCAGGTGTTCTCCACACTCAGCTGGAAGTGACGTTCCGACCAGTCGACGGACGAGGTGCGGTGGATGGGCCAGGTCCTGCCGGTCACCTGGCCCGCGGGTTGCTTCTCGACCTCGGTGCGCAGCTCGAAGTCGGCTCCGGTGCGGTCGATGTAGGCGACGAGACAGACGGGCTCGGCCGGCGCCAGCTCCAGCAGCGGGCCGACATGCGGCAGTGGTGACCAGGTGCTGGCCGATTCGCGGGGAGGCCGGACACTCAGCGGGGGATCGAGAACCACTTCGCCGTGTGCCGCGAAGAGCGCGCGCCCGGCGGCGCCTGCGCCGTGCGAGTAGGCGCCAAGCGCCTCACGGACCGCCCGGCAGGTGGCTTCGTCGGCCCCTTGCTCGGTCAGATCCCGAGCGACCTGCCGGGCTTGCAGCTCCCGCCGGTCCAGAGTCGCTTCGTCGGCGACGGAGGTGTCGACGTAGACGGTCGCCCAGGGCCCCGGACGCTCGAAGAGGGGCGCGAGAGGTGCGAGCTTCATGGTTTCTCCAGGAATCGGTGCGAGTCTTCCGGGAGGAGCGAGTACCCGACGAAGTAGGCGTTACGCGGGCATACGGTCCGGGTTTCCTCGGCCGGATCAGTTGTCCACTTGCTGCTGGGTGAAGCTCCAGGCGTACTGCAACCAGTCCGAGACCGTGGCGGCGGTGAGCCCGGCTGCGATCAGCCGGGTGGCACGGGGGACGGTTGCGTACCCGCAGACGAGGCCGCCGGCGACCCACGCTCCCAGGCAGAACGGGCACGCCAGGAGCTCCCCGGCGGCCAGGCGCAGGCCATGTCCGCGGGGCGCGTCCGTGACTTCGCTGGCACTGATCACCTCCTGGCGCCTGGTGAAGGGCGCTCGGACGAAACTGGTGATCTTGTCCTTGGCCACCAGGCGCGACGTCTTGTAGGCGGCGGTGCCGAGCAGGAACAGATCCCACGGCGGCACGTCGGACGGCAGCACCCGTCCGCTTCTGCGCGCCCAGAGCGCGAACAGCCCCGCACCACTGGTGAAGACCGCGGCAAGCGTGGCGTAACCGGCGAGCGGCAGCTCTTCGTCCGGCGCGTACCCACCGCCGTCCGAGGAGCCCCCGCCGCTCGCGTCGCCGGTCGAGGGGGAGGGGTTGACCGGCCCTTCGGGACCTTCCGCTGCTTCCAGGGGATTGAATGCCATGACTGTCTCCCGCTCACATCCGGGCGCTGCCGACATCGGCGCCGACCGGCTTCGATGACGCCGACGCCTTTCGAAGCCGCCGGGTACCCTCGTCGCCGCGTCCCGCACCTGCTGCTCAGTGGCTGCGACCGCTGAGCAGATCGCGGACCCGGTCCACGAGACCCGCACCAGGTGCGAGGAGCTTGTTGGCGGGCGGGGCGCTCGGAGCGGAGGGATGCGGGCGGGTCGGCGCCGTCTGCTTGGCGCGGCGGACCTTGTCACCGAGCTCTTCGAGCATCTCCGGTGTACAGGCGGCGGTCAGCATGGGGAACAGCCGTCCTTCCTCGTCCCGCACGTGATCGGCGACCTCGAACTTCAACTTCGCCACCAGGTTGTCGAAATTCGCGTCCTCCGCGCTCAGGCCCTCGAGATCCTTGAGCAGGTGCTCCACCTTGGCGTGGTCGCCGATCTCCTTGTCCGCGAGTTCCTCGCCCCCTTCGACGTGCGCCCGCACCGCCGGGTACAGATACTGCTCCTCCGCGACCGAGTGCCGAATCAGCTCCGCCGTCAGTTCGTCCGTGAGTTCCCGCCGACGGGGATTTCCCAGCGGCTGCTCCTCGATCTTCGTGAACAGCGCATCCACCTCGCGGTGATCGGTGGTGAGCTCCGCGATCACGTTCCCGCCGTGTGCCATCCCGGGCCAGTCCCTTCGTCGTCGTACCGGCGCGTGAGGGTGCTCCGCTCCGCTTCAGCTGCTGCGCCCACCCCGGCAGGGCGGGCAAGAACCGATGTACCGCACCGACCACCGGCGCTACGCCGGGCGGAGCGGAACTCACTCCGACGGCCGAGGCATTCGCCGTGAGCGGTCGGTGCGCCTAGCGGTGCGCGTGGCGGTTACATGAAGTTGCGCGTGTGCAGCATGGACAGTTCGGCAGCCTCATCATCGGGAAAGCCCAGGCGGACGAGCCGGTGGCGTCGGCCTTCGTCCATCTCCGCCTGCAAGGACTGGACCGCGCTGTACCCGTGGGCGATCGCCGTCGAAGTCCACGAACCGGCGGCGAGGACCACCAGCGCGTCGAAGACGTCCCGGTTCAGCCCCGCGGTGTCGATGAGGGCCGTATGGCGGCGCTCCACCGCGGCGCGCAAGCGGGCACGGAGGCTCGGATCGAGCGACGCCTGGTGTTCGAGGTGAGCCATCCCGAAGGCCACATGTCTGGCCTCGTCCTGGCGGACCAGCCGGGTGATCCGGCGGGTCACGGGATCGGGGGCGTGCCGGTCGAGGAAGGAGAGCAGATGGAGAAAGCTCCCCTCACCCAGTACCGACAGCAGAAACGAAGCGATGGTGAAATCCGGCTCGGACACCAGGGTGGCGAGCGAAGCGCGGCCACCGGCGGACGAGGTGCCCATCTGCCCGCCCTTGAGCAGCGCCCTGCGGGTGAACACCTCGACATGCCGGGCCTCGTCGGCGGCCTGCACGGCGAGCAGCTGCAGGACCTCCCGGAAGTGCGGGTGCACTTGCGCGAGCAGCCGGCCGGGGATGACCAGCGCGGCCTGTTCGTTCTCCACCAGATACGTCATCACCTGTACCACGGCGTCCTCCACCTCGTCCGGCAGGTGGAAGTCCGCATCCCACGGCACCGCCGAGGCGGGGTCCCACTGGGCGGCAGCCGCGTGCGCGTACAACCGGGGTGCCAGATCCGCCCAGGCGATGCTGCGCTCCGTGACGCCGAAGAGCACGTCCGGACCGCCTGCCTCGACCAGCGCGCCGCGGGCGGCGAGCCCCCAGTGCGGCGGCGGGCTTGCGACCGTCTCTGCGGGGGCGGGCCCGCCGGCCCGCTCGGCGCCGTGCCAGCGGTCGACCGCGGCCCGGCCCCGAACGACCCGGGCGCCCGCGAGCCCGCCCGCGGACGTCTCCGGAAGGACCCGATGGCCCTCCTGACGACACCAGACCGCCAGGTGCACGGCCAGCGCCGGATCGTGGCCGACGACCTCGATGGCCGTGCCGCAAGGCACCTGCGCCAGCGCCCGTTGCACCAGCAGGTGGGCGCCCCGCTCGAAGCCCAATTCCCCCAGGTCCACCCGCACGACAGGAGGTCCCCCGGACGTCACGGGTGGTAACCCGTTGCCGTCACCCGGCCGTCCGCGGCATAGAAGCCCGCCTCGTCCACCGCGGTGGTCAGCGCTCCGTAGCCGCTCTCCCGCCCCGGACACCATGCGGTGAGTCCTTCGAGGTCGAGCAGTCGGCGGACCTCCGGGTCGGCGTACGACATCGCAAGCAGCAGGCCGGTAAAGGTGACGGCGAGTTCCGCGGAAAGCGTCCCGCCACCCGCCATGAGGCAGTGATCGTACGGCTCCGTCCGGGTCAGGATCCGGGTGCTCCCCGGTGGCAGGGTGCCGTCCCGGCCGAACAGCAGGTGATTGGCGTCGATCATGCAGGCCGCCGCCACCTCCCCGGCGACGAGCGCCCGGGCGGCCTCCCGTTCGCCACCGATGTGGTCACCGTGCAGGCCGGTCCCGGTGTCGAAGCGACGCACCCGGAAGGTGTCGTCCGACCGCAGACCGAACCGCCGCAGGTACGACAGCGGAAGGAGGGTGGCCTGGGGTGAGTCGACGGCCCCCACCGCCACGGTCAGGCCCTTGAGGTCGGCCACCGAGGTGTACGGAGAGTCGGCCCCGACCACCACCACGGAGGTCAGGTCCCGGTCGGTGTCACGCATGACCAGCGGGCTGACGTCCACACCGCGGGCAGCTGCCAGGCGGCGTGTGCGGACCCAGGCGAGCGGAGACTGCCAAGCGGCCTGCAGGCGGCCGTCGACGAGGTCCTCCGTCTGGCGCTCGTAATGCGAATACAGGACGAAGTCGAACGGCAGGCCCTGATCGCGGAGCCAGGAGCGGAACCCTTCCCAGATCGTGACGACTTTGGGGTCGTACGCCACCGCGCCCATCACCAGCGCCTTCATCGGGCTTCCTCGAACAGCGGGAGGCCCAGCTCGGCGCGGCCGGCGAAGTCGTACAGTGCCTCGGTCGTCGGCGCCATGACACGGGCGGCCAGGGCGTCCCGGAATCTCCGCTCCACGCCCAGCTCCCGCCGGAAGGCGGACCCCCCGCACAGCCGCATGACGCCGTCCGCCACATCGCCTGCCGCCTCGGCTGCCACGGCTTTGGCCTGCAGTACGCGAAGCATCGCGTTCTCCCGCCCCGCCGCGAGAGCCGTCAACGTGTCGTCGAGAAACGTGCGCACCCCGTCCGTGCGCATCCGCAGTCGGGCGTACGTCTGCCGCGGCACCGGCTGCTCCGACAGGTTCCGGTCGAGGTGCACCAATCGGGTGCTCATGAGGTGCTCGCGGGCGATCGCGGTGAGAGCCTCCATGACGCCGAGCGAGAAGGCGGCACTCAGCACCAGGAAACACGGCAGCACCTTTTCCAGGGCCACGTCCAGACCGCTGCCGTCGGGGCCCAGCATGGCCGACGCCGGCACGGAAACTCCCCTGGCGGTCACCGGACTCGACGCGTTGCCCCGGAGCCCGAATCCGTCGTAGTCACCCTGCACCTGGAGGCCGGGCGTGGCGCTGGGCACCAGCCACATCGTCATCGGGCCCGGCGAACTCAGCGCTCTGCTCGACCAGACGTAGCTGTCGGCCCGGCCCGCCGAGGTGACCCAGGACTTCTTGGCATCGAGACGGACCGTGTCACCCTCGGTGGTCGCCGTGCCCGCCGGCACCCAGAAGTGGCTGCGGGTTCCCGTTTCGGAGAAGGCCAGCGTGGACAGATGGCTGCCGCCGGCGACCGAGCGCCGTACGTCCTCGGGACCGTATGCCTCGATCACGGTGGTGGCCGCGTAATGCATCAGCAGCACCATGGCGGTGGAGCCGCACACGGCGGCCAGGCGTTCGATGACCTGGCAGGCTTCGGCGAGGCCGGCGCCACCGCCACCGAGCTCAGGGGGACTCATCAGACCGAGCACACCCCCGCGCCGGAGAGCAGCGATGCTCTCCGCGGGAAACCGCCCATCGCGGTCCACCAGGTCGGCCTGTGGTGCCACGCTCTCCTGGAGAACCGACTCGAGACCGTCCCCGAGGAGGTCGGTGCCGTGGGGACCGGCACTGTGGGGACCGGCACCGGGGGCGGGAGCGGTTACTGTCATTCTTCCTCGTTTCCTCATGCTGCTGCTGGTGGGCGCGGAACTGCGAGTAGGTCAGTCGCCCTCTGCGGCCGTCACCTCCACCGTTTCGAGCGGCCGGAGGGCCGGCCCCTGCAGAACGGCGCCGTCCACCCCGAAGCGAGACCCGTGGCAGGGGCACTCCCAGGTGGTCTCAGCCGCGTTGAAGGCCACCAGGCAGCCCAGGTGGGTGCAGCGGGCGGACACCGCATGGGCGGTGCCGCTCTCGTCCCGGTAGACGGCGCAGCGCCGCCCGTCCATCCGGACCACCGCACCGGAACCGGGCGGGATATCGGCCACCGACCCCACATGACTCGTCCGCAGCCGGTCACCGATGAAGTGACTGCCGACTTCGGCCTGTTGCCTCAGCAGGGCGGAAGCCTCGCGCAGCGTGCTCCACAGCCGGCGCGGGTCGTACAGCTCGGCCCACGGCGGCGGGTCGCCGCTGATCAGGCGGGTGAGCAGGCCCCCGGCCATGACACCGCCGCTCATGCCCCAGCCGCCGAAGCCGGTGGCGACGTACGTGTGGCGGGCGCCCGGATGGAAGGGCCCGACGAGAGGGACCGTGTCGGTGGAGTCGTTGTCCTGGGCCGCCCAGTGAAAGGCGGTGTCACCCACGGCGAAATGCTCGTGCATCCAGGAATCCAGACGGCGAAACCTTTCGCGCGGCTCTCCGGTCCCGGGGGTGAAGCTCTCGCCGGTGACGATGAGCAGCCGCCGGCCGTCACTGAGCGGGGCGGTGCGCACGGACCGCTTGCCCTCCTCTTCGGTGATGTACATCCCGCCGGGATCCTGATCGGACGGCAGCGGCGCCGCGACCGCGAGTTCGCGACGCGGGCTCAGCCTGGCGAAGAGCAGCGCGCGGTCGAAAACGGGGTACTGCGTCGCCACCACCACGTCGCGCGCCGTCACGCTGTGGCCGGACTCGGCCGTGACCTCGCAGGGGGAGCCCTCGGACAGCCCGGTGATCCTGGTCCGCTCGAAGACGAGCCCGCCGCGCGCCCGCAGATCCTCGGCGAGGGCGAGCAGGTACTTCCGGGGGTGGAACTGGGCCTGGCCGTCGACGCGTACCGCGCCGCTGACGGCGAACGGAAGATCGGTCTCCGTCACATAGGCCGCCGTAAGGCCCGCGTCGGCAGCCGCCTTCGCTTCCGCCTGGAGTGCGGACGTCCCGCCCGGGTCAACGGCGTACGTGAAGGCGCTGAGATGTTCCAGATCGCACTCGATACCGAGTTCGGCGACGATCTCGGCCACCCGCTCCACGGCGCCCTGCTGGGACCGGGCGTACAGGTGGGCCGCCTCCTGCCCCCGCGTCCGGCACAACCGGTCGTACACCAGTGTGTGCAGTGAGGACAGCTTGGCGGTGGTGTAACCCGAGACCCCGGCCGCGATGCGGTCGGCCTCGAGGACGGCTACGCTTCGGCCCGTCCTGGCCAGCTCCCAGGCCGTGCTGAGTCCGGCGATCCCGCCACCCACCACGGCCACGTCGACATCGACGTGCCGGCCCAGGGCCGGGTAGGAAGTGGCGTTGCTCGTCTTCATCCAGAACGAATCGGCGTGGCCCGGAAGTTGAATCGAATCCGTCATGAGCTGTTTCCTTCGTCGGAACGAGTGCCGGACACGGCGGAGCCGTCGCACCGTCCCGCACCCACGCCGGACGGCCCAGGTGCAGGAGGCTCCCCGACCACCTTGGTGTACGGCGCCGCGGCCCTTCGCGGTCGCCTCGCCCGGATGCCACCGAATGGCGGATACCCCCGGCGCGATGGGGCACTCGGTTCGACGGCGGCTCGACAAACGGGCGGGCGCGATGAAGCCGACCAGAATGGGTACAAATCACCCGAAGATTGTTCTGTTCTGGAGGCCGACGCTCACCGCAGGAGGGCCGAACCGGGATCGGGGGGACCGCGCATCATCCGACTGAGGAGCAGACGCAATGAAAGCACTGACCTGGCACGGCAAGCGCGATGTCCAGGTGGACACCGTGGACGACCCCAGGATCCAGGACCCCACAGACGTGGTGGTGAAGGTGACCACGACCGGGTTGTGCGGGTCCGACCTGCATCTCTACGAGGTGCTCGGGCCGTTCCTCGAAGCCGGCGACATCCTGGGCCATGAACCGATGGGTATCGTTGAGGAAGTGGGCCCCGGGGTGACCACGCTGCGTCCTGGCGACCGCGTGGTGATCCCCTTCAACGTGTCGTGCGGCACCTGCTTCATGTGTGAGCACGGACTGCAGTCACAATGCGAAACGACCCAGGTGCACGAGCACGGCAGTGGTGCGTCGCTGTTCGGTTACACCAAGCTGTACGGCCAAGTGCCGGGCGGACAGGCCGAGTACCTGCGGGTGCCCTTCGGGAACACGCTGCCCATCGCCGTTCCGCCCGGCCCGCCGGACGAACGCTTCGTCTACCTTTCCGATGTGCTGCCGACCGCCTGGCAGGCGGTGGAGTACGCGGCGATTCCGCCCGGTGGCAGCGTCGCCGTGCTCGGGCTCGGGCCGATCGGCGACATGAGCGCCCGCATCGCGGCACATCGCGGTGCCGGGCTGGTCATCGGCATCGACCTGGTACCGGAGCGGCTCGCACGGGCCGAGGCGCGGGGTGTCCACACGCTCGACCTCAACGAGCACGGCAAGGACATCGCGCAGGTGGTCCGTGATCTCACCGACGGTCGCGGCCCGGACGCGGTCATCGACGCGGTCGGCATGGAAGCCCACGGCGCTCCGGCGGCCAAAGGGGCTCAGCAGATGACCACGGTGCTGCCCGGCAGCGTCGCCGCGAAGATGATGCAGCGCTTCGGTGTCGACCGGTTGGCCGCCCTGCAGCTGGCGATCGAACTGGTCCGCCGAGGCGGGACCATATCGCTGTCCGGCGTCTACGGCGGCATGACCGACCCCCTGCCGCTGCTGACCATGTTCGACAAGCAGATTCAGCTGCGGATGGGTCAGGCCAACGTATGGCACTGGGTGGACGATCTGCTTCCGCTCCTCACCGACGAGGATCCTCTCGGCGTCGACGACTTCGCGACTCACCGCCTGCCGCTGAACGAGGCTCCGCACGCGTACGAGATGTTCCAGAAGAAGCAGGACGGCGCGGTGAAGGTGCTGTTCACGCCCTGACCGAACCCACGCCCTGACCGAACCCACGCCCTGACCGAACCCACGCTCCGACCGAACCCACGCTCCGACCGACCGACATCGCAGGAGGCGGGCCGCATGCCCACCAGCACCGGGCGGGACGCCCCGTCGAGCGCCGCGGACTATCTCCCCTCGCGGGGCGGTCTCCCGGCGCTGCGGCGTGCCGCAGCCGACTGTCGGGGGTGCGCGTTGTTCGAGGGCGCCACCCAGACGGTCTTCGGCTCGGGCACCAGGACAGCACGCATCGTGCTGGTGGGGGAGCAGCCGGGTGATCAGGAGGACAGGAGCGGCGAGCCTTTCGTGGGGCCTGCGGGACGGCTGCTGCGCAAGGCCCTCGCCGAGGCCGGGATCGAGGAGGACGATGCCTACTTCACGAACGCGGTCAAGCACTTCAAGTTCGCTCAGTCAGCGCCCGGCAAGCGCCGTATCCACAAACCCCCGAGTCTGCACGAGATGACGGCGTGTCGCCCCTGGCTGGCCGCTGAACTGAAGGTCATCGATCCTCACCTGGTGGTAGCTCTCGGGGCCACCGCGGGTAAAGCCCTGCTGGGTGGTTCCTTCCGGGTGAACGAGCAGCGTGGCCGGCTCCTGCCGGTGCCTTCCTGGGAGGAGCTGGGCCACAGTGCCCCAGCGGACGCCTCGGTCACCTCGGACGGCGCGCACTGCCTGGTCGCTACGGTGCACCCCTCGGCCGTGCTCAGGGCCACGGACCGGCAGGGCGCCTACGGCGGATTGGTCTCCGACCTCCGGATGGCTGCCGGCGCCCTGGAATGAGGGCTTACGCGCCGACGTAGCCTTACGCGGCCCGCTGGTTGTAAGCCCTGGCGGCGCGGTCGTTGAGTGCGCTGCCCCAGGCGCGGAGCTTCCGCGCCACCGGGTGGGAGGGGGGCTCGACCGAAGCGCCTTCGCGAAGGGCACCGCCGTCGCCATCCGCAGCGGGCAGCGCCCTGGCCGACAGGGCGGTGAGCCGGGTGGTGAGCGCCGGCGCCACGCCGTGAGCGAAGCCTGCCGCCCGGGCCGCAGGCGTGAGGACGATGCGCGTACGCCGTCGCTGCACACCCCGGACGATGGCCTTCGCCGCGCGGCCGGCATCCATTGAGACCAACGGCGTGCCCGCCAGTGCGGAGAACCAGGCGAACTCCTGCCGCTGCGGGCCCCCGAACTCCGCGTGCAGATGCGAACCCGTACGCATCAGCCCCGGGTGAACGGCCGTGACAGTGACGCCGTCGGGAGCGGCTTCGGCGTAAAGGCCTTCCGCCAGTGCCCCCACGGCCGACTTGGCGCAGGAGTACGGGAGCAGATGCGGTACACCGAGCAGACCGCCGACCGAACCGATCAGGGCGAGCCGCCCGCCGGCCCGGCTCCGGCGCAGGTGCGGCAGCGCCTCCAGCGATGTGTGCAGCGCGCCGTGGAAGATCGTGTCCATCGCGGCATCGAACTCGTCGGCGCCGATGGACTTCACGGGCGCCACCTGAATGATCCCCGCATTGGCGATGACGACGTCGATGCCACCGCAGTACTGAGCGGTGGCGTCGAACATCTCCCGGACCGCCTCCCGGTCGCGTACGTCGCACACGGCAGTGCGAATGTGCGCCCCGGGCCGCTGGTGGAGGAGTTCCTCGGCCCGCTTCAGCTCCTCGCCGTCCCGGGCCACTATCGTCACCGTACAGTTCTGCGCAGCCAGTTGGCGGGCCATGAGCAACCCCAGGCCCCGTGAGCCGCCGGTGACCACGGCTGACAGACCTGACATGGACGGCGGAGCGGTCAGAGGTGACATCAGGTGCCTCCTTGGATGTGCCTGAAGTGGGTAGGGTGCAGGAGCGGCCGGCGGACAGGAGCGCCCACCGGGGAGATGCGGCTGCCTCCCGAGTGACCGGCTGCCGGGTGGGAAAACATCTGTGGACGTCCTGCTGAGGAGCGCGATGCGAGCCGTTGACGAAGCCCTGGCCACCCCCGTTCGCCTGACGCAGTACGCGCACGGTGGCGGGTGTGCCTGCAAGATCCCGCCGGGCGAACTCGAGGAGATGGTCGCGGGGCTGACACACGCCCCGCTGTCCGCCCGCCACGCCTCCCGGCTCGTCGTCGGCATGGAGACCGGCGATGACGCGGCCGTGGTGGCGCTGCCCGGCCCCGGGCCGGGCGGGACCGCGGTCGTGGTCACCGCAGACTTCTTCACGCCGGTGGTGGACGATCCGTACGACTGGGGGCGGATCGCCGCGGCGAATGCGCTGTCCGACGTGTACGCCATGGGCGGGCAGCCGGTCGTGGCGGTCAACTTGTTGGCCTGGCCGCGCGAAGTGCTTCCGTTCGAACTCGCCAGGGAGGTGCTGCGGGGCGGGCTGGACATCGCTTCGGAGGCGGGATGCCACATGGGAGGCGGTCACAGCGTCGACGATGTGGAGCCCAAGTACGGCATGGCGGTGACAGGCATCGCGGATCCGGCCCGGCTGTTGCGCAACGACACCGGGGCTCCCGGAACCCCCTTGTCGCTGAGCAAGCCACTCGGTCTCGGGGTGCTCAACAACCGGCACAAGGCCACCGGCGAACGGTTCGAACAGGCGGTGTCGACCATGGTGGCCCTCAACCGGGGAGCGGCGGAGGCCGCTGTCGGCGCAGGTGCCACCTGTGCCACCGATGTGACGGGCTTCGGGCTTCTGGGCCATCTGTACAAAATGGCCCGCGCCTCGGGCGTGACCGCGGTGATCGACGCGGCCGCCGTGCCGTATCTGGACGGCGCCCGGGCAGCCGTCCGTGACGGCTATGTCAGCGGCGGAACCCGACGCAACCTGGAGTGGGTCTCCCCGCACTGCGATTTCGGCGACGCCGACGAGGAGACCCGGCTTCTGCTGGCCGACGCGCAGACCTCCGGCGGGCTGCTCATCGCCGGTGAGATCCCCGGAGCCCCCGTGATCGGTGAGCTGGTGGCCCGCCGGGAGGACACCCTCGTCATCCGCGGATGACCGGCGTGCGAGCGGAATCGGCCACGGCAGGTATGCCGGAGGTGTCTGGCGGGGAAGGCGCCCACTATGAAACTTGGACTGCCGGACGGAATCAGGGCCTGTCTGTTCGATCTCGATGGAGTCATCACCAAGACGGCGGTCGTGCACGCAGCCGCCTGGAAGGAAATGTTCGACGCCTTCCTCCGTGAGCGTGGCGGCCCCGACTTCCGTCCGTTCGACCCGGTGACGGATTACGACGAATACGTCGACGGGCGTCCCCGTGCCGACGGCGTGCGGACGTTCCTCGCCTCCCGCGGCATCTCGCTCCCCGAGGGAAGCCCGGACGACGCGCCGGAAGAGAACACCGTGGGCGGCCTCGGGCACCGCAAGAACATCCTGGTACTGGAGAAGATCCGCACCCAGGGGGTCGACGCCTATCCAGGGTCCCTCAAGTACCTCGAAGCCGTCAGGGCCAAGGGCCTGCGCACGGCTGTCGTCTCGTCCAGTACGAACTGCCGCGACATCCTGAAGGTGGTCGGCGCGCAGTCTCTCTTCGAGGTGCGGATCGACGGCGTGGTGGCGGCCGAGCGGAAAATCCCCGGCAAGCCCCGGCCCGACACGTTCCTGGAAGCAGCCCGTGAGCTCGGGGTGGCGCCCGCCGAAGCCGCGGTCTTCGAGGACGCGCTCGCGGGCATGGACGCCGGGAAAGCCGGCCACTTCGGCTACGTCGTGGGGGTGGACCGGGTGGGCCAGGCCGACGCACTGCGCGCCCACGGGGCCGACCGGGTCGTGGAAGACCTCGCCGAGCTGGAGGAAAACTCGTGATCAGCCATTCCTTCTACACGGTCGAAGCCTGGGCGTTGCGCGAGAGTGCGCTCAGCCTTGACGTGCTCCCGCAGAGCGAGTCGGTCTTCGCCCTGTCGAACGGCCACATCGGCTGGCGCGCAAACCTGGATGAGGGGGAGCCGTTCGGCCTGCCCGGTACCTACCTGAACGGTGTGCACGAACTGCACCCGTTGCCCTACGCGGAGGCGGGATACGGCTACCCGGAGTCGGGCCAGACGGCCATCAACGTCACCAACGGAAAGATCATCAGGCTGCTGGTCAACGACGAACCGTTCGATCTCCGCTACGGCAAGCTGCACTCCCACGAGCGAGTGCTGGACCTGCGCAGTGGGCTGCTGCGCAGGACCTGCGAGTGGACATCACCGGCCGGTGGGACGGTACGGGTGCGTTCGACCCGGCTGGTCTCCTTCACCCAGCGGGCCATCGCCGCGGTGGCCTACGAGGTCGAGCCGGTGGACGCCGAGGTGCGCGTCGTCGTGCAGTCCGAGCTCGTGGCCAACGAGCAGTTGCCGCAGACCACCAAAGACCCCCGCGTCGCGGCCGGTCTGGAAGCACCGCTCATCGCGGAGGAGGACGTCGCCTCCGGTATGCGTCTGCGTCTGGTGCACCGTACCTCTCGCAGTGGGCTGCGTGTGGCGACAGCGGCGGATCACGTGATCCACGGTCCAGAACCCACCCGGACGAGCTGTGAGAGCAGCGGTGATGTCAGCCGGCTGACCGTCACCTCGGTGCTCGCCCCCGGCGAGCGTCTGCGGATCGAGAAGATGATCTCCTACGGCTGGTCAGGGGTCCGCTCACTCCCGGCGCTCCGCGATCAGGTCGATGCCGCGCTGGCCGGAGCGCGGAGTACCGGCTGGGAAGGTCTGGCCCACGAGCAGCGCCACTTCCTCGACGAGTTCTGGGCCGGCGCCGATGTGGAGGTGGAGGGTGACGGCGAGATCCAGCAAGCGGTCCGGTTCGCGCTCTTCCACGTCCTGCAGGCCGGTGCGCGCGCGGAGAAGCGTGCCATCCCCGCCAAGGGGCTGACGGGGTCGGGCTATGACGGCCACTCCTTCTGGGACACCGAGGCCTTCGTGCTGCCACTCCTGACCTACACCTCGCCGCACGCGGTGCAGGAAGCGCTGCGCTGGCGCCACGAAACCCTCCCCGCCGCCCGGGACCGCGCGACTCAGTTGGGTCTGGCCGGTGCGGCATTCCCGTGGCGCACCATCGATGGCGCCGAGTGCTCGGCGTACTGGCCGGCCGGTACCGCGGCATTCCATGTGAACGCCGACATCGCCGACGCCGTCGTACGGTACGTGTCCGCCACCGGCGACACCGACTTCGAGGGCGAAGTCGGTGTGGACATCCTGGTGGAGACCGCACGCCTGTGGAGCTCACTCGGACACCATGACCACCACGGCCGCTTCCACATCGACGGTGTCACCGGCCCCGACGAGTACAGCGCGGTCATGGACGACAACACGTACACCAACCTGATGGCTCAGGCCAACCTGCACGCCGCTGCGGACGCGGTGGAGCGGCACCCGCAGAAAGCGGCGTCGCACGGGGTCGACGACGAGGAGAGTGCCGCCTGGCGGGACGCGGCGGAGGCCATGTGGGTGCCGTACAACAAGGAACTGGGCGTGCATGAACAGCACTCCGGATTCACCGGCCACCAAGCCTGGGACTTCGCCGGCACACGTCCCGACCAGTATCCGCTGATGCTCCATTTCCCGTATTTCGACCTGTACCGCAGGCAGGTCGTCAAACAGGCCGACCTGGTGCTGGCCATGTACATGCGCGGTGACTACTTCGGGGCGGAGCAGAAGGCTCGCAATTTCGACTACTACGAACCGCTGACCGTCCGGGATTCCTCGTTGTCGGCCTGCTGCCAGGCGGTCGTCGCCGCCGAGGTCGGCCATCTGCGCCTCGCCTACGACTATCTGGTCGAAGCGGCTCTGATGGACCTGGAAGACCTGGAGAACAACACCCGCGACGGGCTGCACATCGCCTCGCTGGCCGGCACCTGGATGGCTCTGGTCGCGGGCTTCGGCGGCATGCGTCACCGGGGCACATCACTGGAGTTCGCGCCGAGACTCCCGGAGAAGTTCAGCCGCCTCGCGTTCAAGGTCAAGTTCATGGGACGGTGCCTGCAGGTGGAGGTCAAGCGGTCGGACGTCACCTACACGCTGCTCGAGGGAGAGTCGCTGAGCATGCGGCATCACGGCGAACTGTTCACCGTCCCACGCGGAACATCCGAGACGCGTCAGATTCCGCGTCTCGCACCGCGACCCGCCCCGCGGCAACCTCAGGGGCGAGAGCCGAACCGCGGTTCCTGACCGATTCGCGCTGCTCTCCCGTGCATGAGGCGGGCCCGCCGCTCGGCGGCAGCCCGGCCGGCGGGGGAGAGGCACCAGGACCACCACCTGTCCAACAGGGCGGGTGACTCGGCACCTGCGGCAACGAGGGCCGGCCACCGCAACGCACGCGCCTGAGCCGAAACCTTGGCCCCTCCCTGGACGGGGTCGACCGCGATGACCGGGGTCCCCGCGCGCAGGGACAGCACCATGCCGTGCAGGCGGGTGGTGAGCACGAGGTCGAACTTTTCGGCGAGCGCCATGAACTGTTCAGCGGTCGCACAGTGCCGCCAGTCGTCGATGGCCAGCCGGGTGTCCGCTTCCACCCGTGCGCAGTCCTGCTGACCGACCCAGCCGGTGAGACGCTCGTTGACGTCCGTGTGACGCCGCAGCGTGCCGTACTCGCCCTGTCCGCCCGTCAGCAGGACACCGACCACCGGCGGCCGCCGACCGAGCGGCGCCGTCGCGGACATGTCCAGCCGGGGCCCGCCGGGCAGGCCGTCCCGCGCCACGACATGGTCGAACGACGTGACGGCGGGGTCCCGGCGATCGACGACCGTCACATCGACGGCGAGCCGCCTGCACCGCTCGAAGCGGCGGTGCAGTGCGAGGAGCTGATCGCCGTGCGCAGGACCACAGACGAAGAGCAGCCGACCGTAGGACGCCGGCTCGGCGTCCTCCAACGTCAGCGCGCCCGGCCGGAAACCGGGGCTCCACGCCGTGTCGTGCGCGACACCCGCTTGGTCCAGTGCCAGCGACATCCGTTGCTGGGCCATGAGATCCCCGACGGTGACCTCACCGTCGAGAAAGCTGAACCAGCCGGTCAGCAGGAGACGACCGGTGTCGTACGGCGGCGTACGGAGGGTCTCCAGTACGTCGAGTGCGGGGTCGCGCATGCGTCACTCCTTTCCGGGGACGTCCGCGGTGGCGAGGTGCCCGAAAACCCGGGTACCCCACTGCACCGGGACATCCGAAGCTGCACAAAAAGCTTCGACGTGTGAAAGTGACTGACAAGGGAACTCCACTCTCTGTCCTCGTTGGGGCCCATAAGGGTCACTGTGAGCGACACCGGCCAGGGGCCGACGGATATCCGCTCCCGTCTCCGTTCGGTCGCCGGCAGCCCCGGAGTGCACCCCGCGGGCGCGCACCGCCAACCCCCACCCATGGACGGAGGGCCCCGTTATGACATCGACCACCACCCACGCCCCGTGGCGACGTGCCGCGGTGACGGGCGGGGCCGGCTTTCTCGGCTCACACCTCTGTGAGCGGCTGTTGGATTCGAATGTCGAAGTTGACTGCGTGGACAATCTGCTCTCCGGATCGGCCGGAAACGTCCAGCACCTCGTCGATCGGCCGGGCTTCCGGTTCCTCGAATGCGATGTCTCGTCGCCGGACAGCGTCGCGATGCTCGACGGCCCGTACGACCTCGTCCTGCACTTCGCCTGCCCCGCCTCACCGGCCGACTACTTGCGCTGGCCGCTGGAAACGCTGGACGTCGGGAGTCTCGGTACGCGCAACATGCTGGCCGTGGCCCACCGCCACGGCGCACGCTTCCTGCTCGCCTCCACCTCGGAGGTGTACGGCGACCCCTTGGTGCACCCACAGCGCGAGGACTACTGGGGCAACGTCAATCCGGTGGGCCCGCGCAGCGTGTACGACGAGTCCAAGCGGTTCTCCGAGGCCCTCGTCACCGCCCACGCCGGGACCAGGGGAACCGACGCGGGCATCGTCAGAATGTTCAACACCTACGGGCCGCGGATGCGCGCGCACGACGGCCGCGCGGTACCCACCTTCGTCAGCCAGGCACTGGCCGGCGAGCCGCTCACCGTCGCCGGGGACGGAAGCCAGACCCGTTCGCTCTGCTACGTCGACGACACCGTCGAGGGCGTACTGCTGGTGGCGGCCAGTCACTCGGTCCGCCCGGTCAACATCGGCGGAGGAGACGAAGTCACCATGCTGGAGCTGGCCCGCCGGGTGGTGGCGGTCACCGGATCGCACTCCCGCATCGAGTTCATCGAGCGCCCGACGGACGACCCCGCGCGGCGCCGTCCGGACACCACGCTGGCGCGCGAACTGCTGGGCTGGGAACCCACCGTGCCCTGGGAGGACGGCATCAAACGGACCATCGCCCACTTCGCCTCGCTGACCGAACATCCAGCACTGCAGTCCTGACGGAGGCAACGCATGCGTGTCCTTGGTGTCAACGCTCTCTTCCACGATCCCGCCGCTGCTCTGATCATCGACGGGCGGATTGTGGCGGCGGCTGAGGAGGAGCGCTTCAGCCGCCGCAAGCACGGCAAGCGGCCGATCCCGTTCTCCGCGTGGGAACTGCCCGAGCTCTCCGCCCGCTGGTGCCTGGAGCAGGCCGGCCTCACACCGGCGGATCTGGACGCGGTGGCCTACTCCTACGACCCGACGCTCGCCCGCCCCGCCGACCAGATGGGCCTCAACGATCCGTGGGACCACCTGCGCCAGGACTACGCCCGGCGCGCACCGGATTTCCTTGCCGAAGCGCTGCCCGGGCTGGCTCCGGAGAAGGTGCGCTTCGTGGCCCACCACGTGGCCCACGCGGCATCAGCAGGCCAGGCGTCCCCGCACCCGGACTGCGCGGTGCTGGTCCTGGACGGCCGCGGCGAATGCGGCTCCCACCTGGCCGGACGTTACTCCGACCGCGAACTGACCGTACTCAATACCCAGAGCCTTCCCGACTCCGTCGGCCTGTTCTACGAGGACCTGACCCAGCACCTCGGTTTCCTGCGCAGCAGCGACGAGTTCAAGGTCATGGCACTGGCCTCGTACGGCACCCCGCGGTACAAGGAGCAGCTGGCCGAGCTGGTGCACGCCGACGGCAACGGCGGCTTCCGGGCCGCGCCCGTTCCGTGGGCCTCACTGGTCCCGCCGAGGGACCCGGGAAGTCCGTGGACCCAGGACCACGCCGACCTGGCGGCCAGCGCCCAGTGCTGCCTCGAGGACGTCATCCTCGACCTGGCGCGCTGGCTGCACGCCCGGACCGGCGAAGACGTCCTCACCCTGGCCGGCGGAGTCGCACTGAACTGCGTGGCCAACACCAGGCTCTACCGGGACAGTCCCTTCGAGCACATCTGGGTGCAGCCCGCGGCGGGCGACGCCGGCACCGCGCTGGGCGCCGCCCTGCACGTCGCCAACGAGAAGGAACCGGTGCAGGCGATGCCGACCGCGGCCCTCGGGCGCGGTTGGAGCGACGAGGAGCTGCGAGGCTGGCTGGAGCGCGCCGCCATCCCCTACGAGGAGCCCGACGACATCGCGGAAACCGTCGCGGAGGAACTGAGCAGGGACGGTGTGGTGGCCTGGTTCCAGGGGCGCAGCGAATTCGGCCCACGAGCGCTCGGCCACCGCTCGCTGCTGGCCCACCCCGGCAGGGCGGAGAACCTGGAACGCCTCAACGCGGTCAAGGGACGCGAGGAGTTCCGCCCGGTCGCACCGATGGTGCGCGCCGAACGGGCGTCGGAACTCTTCGAAGGTCCGCTTCCCAGCCCCTACATGCTCTTCGTCCACCACGTAGCCGAAGAATGGCGCAAGCGCATCCCCGCCGTGGTCCACGTGGACGGCACCGCACGGATCCAGACGGTGGACAGCGACACCGAACCGCTCGTGGCGCGCATGCTCAGCGCCTTCGAGCGACGCACCGGTCTGCCTGTCGTGGTCAACACCAGCCTGAACACCGCGGGCCGGCCCATGGTCGACGACCCCCGCGACGCCCTGGAGTGTTTCGGGTCGGCGCCCGTCGACCTGCTGGCACTCGGACCCTTCGCCGTGCGACGAGGGAAGGTGTTCTCTTGACGGCCGACGACACGTACGCCGTGGTGATCCCGACCATCGGTCGCGCCTGCCTGGCCGACTGCCTGCGCGCGCTGGCCGCCACCGAGGGGCCCGCGCCGGTGGAGGTGGTGATCGTCGACGACCGCCCGGACCCGGTCGGCGCGTTGTCGCCGGCCGGTGCCGGAGTCCTGCGCGACCGGGTTCGTGTCCTCGCAACCGGGGGCCGTGGCCCGGCCGCCGCCCGTAACGCCGGGTGGCGAACCACCGGAGCTCCCTGGGTGGTTTTTCTCGACGACGACGTACGGGTGTATCCCGACTGGGCTGCCCGGCTCCGCGACGACCTGGCGGCGGCGGGCGCCCGTACGGGCGGTGTACAGGGCCGGCTACGAGTACCGCTGCCCGAAGAACGCAGGCCGACCGACTGGGAGCGGGGAACGGCAGGGCTCGAGCAGGCCGCCTGGGCCACCGCCGACATGGCCTATCGAACGGCCGCGTTGAAGGAGGTCGGTGGATTCGACGAGCGGTTCGCACGGGCGTTCCGGGAGGACGCGGACATCGCGCTGCGGGTCATGGACGCCGGCTGGTCGCTGCTGGTCGGCGAACGCCTCACCTGTCACCCGGTCCGCGCCGCCGATCCCTGGGTGTCCGTCCGCGCGCAGCGGGGGAACGCCGACGACGCCCTGATGAGCCATCTGCACGGCCGCGACTGGTGGCATCGTGCCGAAGCCCCTCGCGGCCGGTTGCCCCGGCATCTCGTGGTGACCGCCGCGGTGCTGGCCGCTCCCGCTCTCGCGGCGGTCGGCCGTCGCCACGCCGCCGCAGCCGCCGCGACGCTCTGGGCCCTGGGCACCGCCGAGTTCGCCCACGCCCGGATCGCGCCGGGTCCGCGCACCGCGCGGGAGGTCGCCACCATGGTCGCCACCAGCGCCGTCATCCCGCCGCTCGCCGTCCGGCACTGGCTCTCCGGACTGATCCGGCACCGTGGTGCCACGCCGGTGCGAGGTGTGACATGACCGGTGCACCAAGTCGGCGGCGCCCGGTGGCCGCGGTGCTGTTCGACCGGGACGGCACGCTGATCGAGGACGTGCCGTACAACGGAGACCCCACCCTGGTGCGGCTCATGCCCGGTGCCCGGGAAGCTGTCGCACTGCTGCGGGCCCGGGGCGTCGCCACGGGCGTGGTCAGCAACCAGTCCGGCATCGGCCGCGGCCTGCTCACCGAGGACCAGGTCCGCCGCGTCAACGAACAGGTGGACAAGCTCCTCGGCCCGCTCGGCACCTGGGTGTTCTGCCCGCACGGTCCCGACGACGGATGCCGCTGCCGCAAACCCGAACCCGGGCTGATAGTCGAGGCGGCCCGGCGGCTCGGTGTGGCGCCCGAGGACTGCGCCGTGGTGGGAGACATCGAGGCGGACATGGCGGCCGCGCGCGCGGCCGGGGCGCACGCGGTGCTCGTCCCGAACGCGGCAACACTGCCCGCAGAGGTCGCATCGGAACCCCGCACGGCTCCCGACGTCCTCACCGCGGTGCGCGAACTGCTCGAGGAGAAGGGGGAGAAGCCGTGAAAGCCCTCGTCGTCCGTCTGGACAGCTTCGGCGATGTCCTGCTCGCGGGGCCCGCGGTCCGGGCCGTCGCCGCCCGGGCGCGGCACGTGACCATGCTGTGCGGCCCGCGCGGCGAACCCGCGGCCCGGCTGCTGCCGGGCGTCGACGAGGTGCTCGTCTGGGACGCCCCCTGGGAGGGCGTGAGTCCGCCGAGCGTCGACGAGGCGGACATCGAAGCCATGGTGCGCAGGGTACGGGCGGCCGCCTACGACACCGCGCTCATCCTCACCTCCTTCCACCAGAGCCCGCTGCCGACCGCGCTCATGCTCCGGATGGCACAGGTGCCCCGGATCGGCGCCGACAGCGTGGACCATCCCGGCCGCCTCCTCGACGTACGCCACCGCCGGCTGCCCGGACGGCACGAGGCGGAAGCGGCACTCGACACCGCCGCCGCGATGGGCTTCGTACCCGCGGCCGGTGACGACGGCCGGCTGCGGGTGCTGCCCGCACCCGACACGGTCGGCCTCACCGGCAACGGGCCCTATGTCGTGGTGCACCCGGGAGCCAGCGCGCCCGCGCGCGCCTGGAGCCCCGACCGCTGCGCCGAGGCGGTGACCCTGCTCGCCGACGCTGGCTTCCGCGTCGTTGTGACCGGTGGTCCGCACGAGGCCGCGCTGACCCGCCGGGTCAGCGGCGACGCGGCACTCAACCTCGGCGGCAGGACCGACGCCAGGAAGCTGGCCGGCATCCTGCGCACGGCCGACGTGCTGGTCAGCGGGAACACCGGACCCGCGCACCTGGCCGCCGCGGTCGGCACGCCCGTCGTCTCACTCTTCTCCCCGGTGGTTCCGGCCGACCGCTGGGGACCGTACGGAGTACGCAGCGTGCTGCTGGGCGACCAGCGGGCACCCTGCGCGGACAGCCGCGCCCGGCACTGCCCCGTCCCGGGGCATCCGTGTCTGAACGAGGTCACCCCTCAGGACGTGGTGCGCGCTGTGCAGAAACTGCTCAAGGAGAGCGCATGAACGTCCTCATCTGGCATGTGCACGGTTCCTGGATCACCTCCTTCGTCCAGGGGTCGCACACCTATCTGGTTCCGGTCACCCCTGACCGCGGGCCGGACGGGCTGGGGCGGGCCAGAACATGGGATTGGCCGGAATCTGTACGGGAACTCACCCCGGAACAGCTCCGCGCGGCTCCCATCGACCTGATGGTGCTTCAGCGTCCGCACGAAGTGAAGCTCGCCGAGTCCTGGACCGGCCGGCGCCCGGGCAGCGATGTGCCCGCCGTCTACGTGGAGCACAACAGCCCGCACGAAACCCCCGTGGAGACCCGGCACCCGCTGGCCGACCGGGACGACATCCCCATCGTGCACGTCACCCACTTCAACCGTCTGATGTGGGACAACGGCCGGGCACCCACCACCGTCGTGGAACACGGCATCATCGATCCCGGGCGACTGTGGACCGGCGAGAAGGAACGGGCCGCGGTTGTCGTGAACGAGCCGGTACGCAGGGGGCGCACGACCGGCACGGACCTGTTGCCCCGCTTCGCCGAAATGACCCCGCTCGACGTCTTCGGCATGCGTACCGAGCAACTGGCCGACCACCTGGGCCTGTCGGCCGAACGATGCCGTACCCGGGACCTCCCCCAGGCTCAGCTCCACCCGGCGATGGCCGGTTGCCGGCTCTACCTCCATCCCATCCGCTGGACATCACTGGGACTCTCGCTGCTCGAGGCGATGTTCCTCGGCATGCCGGTCGTGGCACTCGACACCACGGAAATCCGGGAAGCGGTTCCTGACGGAGTGGGAGTCGTCTCCAACCGGTTCGACGTCCTCGAAAAGGGCGTGCGGGAGCTTCTCGCGGATCACGGACATGCCAAACGCATGGGGGAGGGTGCCAGAGCCGCCGCGCAAGCACGTTACGGGGTGCGGCGCTTCCTGGACGACTGGGAACACCTGATGAAAGAGGTCACGCGATGAGGTACGCCCATTCGACTCCCCGCGTCGCCATGGTCTCCGAGCACGCCAGCCCGCTGGCCGCGCTCGGCGGCCCCGACGCGGGTGGACAGAACGTCTACGTCGCGCAGCTCGCCGGGCATCTGGCCCGACGCGGCCACGAGGTCACCGTGTACACCCGCCGCGACGCCCCCGACCTGCCTGCTCAGGTCACCACGCCGGACGGTGTGAAGGTGGTCCACGTGCCCGCCGGGCCGCCCGCACCCGTACCGAAGGACGAACTGCCGGTCCATATGCCGGCGTTCGGTGACTTCCTCGGCCGGTGCTGGAGCGCCGATCCGCCTGACGTGGTGCACGCACACTTCTGGATGTCCGGAATGGCCGCCCTGGCGGGCGCCCGGGGTCTCGGCGTCCCCGTCGTGCAGACGTACCACGCCCTGGGGACGGTGAAGAAGCGGTACCAGGGCGCCGAGGACACCAGCCCCGCCGAACGCATCGCCATCGAGGCGAGCATCGGCCGCGACTGCCGACGCGTGCTGGCCACCTGCGCGGACGAGGTGTCGGAGCTGACCGCCATGGGGGTCCCGCGCGACCGCATCTCGGTCGTTCCCTGTGGCGTGGACACCACCCACTTCACACCCCTCGGAGACGCGACGCGGGACTCGCGGGCACCGCGGCGCCTGGTGGCCGTCGGCCGGCTCGTCCCGCGCAAGGGATTCGACCGCGCCATCCGCGCCCTGGCCGAGGTGCCGGACGCCGAACTGCTCATCGCCGGCGGCCCCGAGGCGGCCCTGCTCTTCGCCGACCCGGAGGCCGAGCGGCTCAGCCGGATCGCGCGGGAGTGCGGTGTGGCGGACCGGGTGCGGCTGCTCGGCGGGATACCTCCGGCACAGATGCCCGCGCTGATGTCGAGCGCGGATCTGGTCCTGTCGATTCCCCGCTACGAGCCGTTCGGCATCGTGCCGATCGAAGCCATGGCCTGCTGCGCGCCGGTGGTGGCCACCGCGGTCGGCGGCCACCTCGACACCGTGGTGGACCGCGTGACCGGGGCGCTGGTGCCTCCTCGCGACGACGGGAAACTGAGCGGAGTCATCCGCTCGCTTCTCGACGACCCCGAGCGCCTCGCACGCTACGGCGCGGCCGGCCGCCGACGGGTGCTGAGCCGCTACACCTGGGACCGGGTGGCGGACGGCGTCGCCCGGGTCTACGACGGCGTCACCACGGTCCCCTCACTCTCGGAGGCCACCCGATGAAACTCGTCACCACCGGTCAGCACTGCGACGACCTGATGGACGCGCTCACCGAGTTCCGTGAGTCCGGCCCGACCGTCCAGCGATGGGGCGCCCAACTGGCCCGCCGCCTCAGCGGCGGCGCCAGACTGCTCGTCGCCGGCAACGGCGGCAGCGCGGCGCAGGCGCAACACCTGACGGCCGAACTGGTCGGCCGTTACCGCGAGGACCGCCCGCCCTTCTCCGCGCTGGCGCTGCACGCCGACACCTCGTCCACCACCGCCATCGCCAACGACTACGGCGTACAGGAGGTGTTCGCCCGGCAGACCTGCGCCCACGGCCGGCCCGGCGACGTCCTGATGCTGCTGTCGACCAGCGGCGCGAGCGCCAACCTGCTGTCCGCGGCCACCGAAGCGCACCGTATCGGCATGCTGGTCTGGGCCATGACCGGGCCGGCGCCCAACCCGCTGGAAGCGGTGAGCGACGAGGCGCTGTGCGTCAACGCGCCGGTATCGGCGACCGTCCAGGAACTGCACCTGGTCGCCGTGCACATGGTCTGCGAGGCGTTCGACCGGGCGATCGAGGAGAACACGGCAGCCGCCGAGCGACGGACAGCCGGCGAACACCGCACGCGGAAGGAGGACAGCGCATGAACCGCCCCACGCCCCTGCTCGTGGTCGGAGACGCGCTGCTCGACCATGACCTGACCGGCCGGGCCGAACGACTGGCGCCCGACGCGCCGGTCCCCGTCGTCAGCGATACGCGCCTGGTCGCCAGGCCGGGCGGGGCTGCCCTGGCGGCTTACCTGGCCGCCGTGGAAGGCCGAAACGTCACCCTGATCACGGCCCTCGGCGACGACGAATCCAGCAGCACCCTGCGCCGGCTGCTGAAGGGCCGCGTGCGCCTGGTGGAGTTGCCGCTCTCCGGCGAACTGCCGTGCAAGACCCGCATCATGGCGCAGGGCCGGGCGCTGCTCAGGCTGGACGACGGGGAGGGACGGGCCAGCGCGGCGACGGACGAGGCACGCTCCGCCGTCGCGGCGGCCCGCGGGATTCTCGTCGCCGACTACGGCCGCGGCACCGCTGACGTACTGCGCGAGGCCCTGGTGGGAGCCGCCGCACGGGTGCCCGTCGTGTGGGATCCGCACCCGCGGGGCGGACCGCCGGTACGAGGGGTTCGACTGGCCACGCCGTCCGCGGCCGAGGCGCGCGCGTTCGCCCGTAACGGTCGCGCGGCGGCGGACACACCGCACACCTCGGCGGACGACCCGGGAAGGGAGCTGCGCAGCGCAGCCGCCGACGCCCTGGCCCTGGTCCGGTCCTGGGGGGTCACTTCCGTGGCGGTGACGCTCGGCGAGCGCGGCGCTCTGTTGTCGCACGGTGAAGCACCCCTGCTGGTGCCCACTCCCTGGCAGGCGGAGGGCGATGCCTGCGGTGCGGGCGACTGCTTCGCCGCGACCGCCGCAGGGCTGCTGGCCGATGACGTGCTGCCGGAGACGGCCGTCCAGGGCGCTGTGCGGGCCGCCACCCAGTATGTGGCCAACGGCGGTGCCCGCGCCCTGGTCATCGAAGAAGCATCCGCGCCTCCGGAGCAGACCGGCAGCGAACAGGCGGCCGGCGGCTCCGATGTGGCGGCGCGGGTCCGTGCCACCGGCGGGACCGTCGTCGCGGCGGGCGGCTGCTTCGACCTGCTGCACGCCGGCCATGTCGCGCTGCTGCAGGCAGCCAGGAGGACCGGCGACTGCCTCATCGTCTGCGTCAACTCCGACGCGTCCGTGCGGCGGCGCAAAGGAAGCGGGCGGCCCCTGGTGCCCGCCGCCGACCGGGTCCGGGTGCTGCGGGCCCTGGAGTGCGTCGATGCGGTGGTCGTCTTCGACGAGGACACTCCCGAACGGTTGCTGCGCGAACTGCGCCCGCACATCTGGGTCAAGGGCGGAGACTACGCCCTGGGCCAGTTGCCGGAAGCGGCGCTGGTGGAGAGCTGGGGCGGCCAGGTCATGCTGCTGCCCTACCTCGACGGACGCTCCACCACCGAGCTCGCCGAACGGGCGGCGCTGGCGCCGGGAGCCGCGAACGCGAACCTCCGGAAGTGATGGCCCCGGTGACCTCCACGTCCTCCAACTCGTCCCCGACTTCGACGTCCTCTGCTCCGGCGCGGCCCCGTCTGCTGGTGCTGCGTGCGCTGGGCCTGGGTGATCTGCTCGCCGGCGTGCCGGCGCTGCGCGGGCTGCGGCGGGCCTTTCCCGGGCATGAGATCGTCCTCGCCCTGCCTCCCGGGCTGCGCGAGGCGGCCCTGGCCACGGGGACCGTGGACACGGTGTTTCCGGCCGAGGCGCCCGGCCGGGGCGTCCCCTCCCTGCGCGGGTGGCCGGGGCCCCCGCCGGACCTGGCCGTCGATCTGCACGGCAACGGCCCCGAGAGCCACGACGCGCTCGCCGAACTGTGCCCCCGCCGCCTGCTTTCGTACGCCAGGCCGGAAGCGGCACTGGACGCCCCGCCCCGCTGGCGCGACGACGAGCACGAGCGGGCCCGCTGGTGCCGCTTCCTCGCCGCGTACGGCATCCCGGCCGACCCCGACGATGTGGCCCTGCCCCGCCCGGCCGGTCCCTCGCTCGCCCCCGGCGCCGTCGTGGTGCACCCCGGAGCCGACTCCGCCGCCCGGCGGTGGCCCGCCGACCGTTACGCCGAGGTCGTCGGACGTCTTCGCGCGGACGGTCACCGGACCGTACTCACCGGGGGCCCCGGAGAGGACGAGCTCTGCGGGTACATCGCGGCCCGGGCGGGACTCGACCGCCGGGACGTGCTGTGCGGCGGCCTGCCGTTCGGCGAGTTGTCCGCGCTCGTCGCCGGGGCGGCGCTCTTCGTCAGCGGTGACACCGGCCCCGCGCATCTGGCGGTCGCCCACGGAACCCCGTCGGTCACGCTCTTCGGCCCCGTCGCGCCGCACCTGTGGGGGCCGCCTTCCGTCGATCGGCATGTGGCCCTCTGGCACCCCGGGCCGCCCGGCGACCCGCACGGGACGGAGCCCGACCCGCTGCTGCTGCACATCGCTCCCCACCAGGTCGTCACCGCCGCGACGCGTGCGGCCTCGGCCGGATGGTCCCGCGACGGCCTGGAGGTGGCGGGTCATGGTCGATGACACCGCGGACCGGTCCGCCCGGCCGGCCACCCAGGACGCAGCGGCAAGCGCCCAGCGGCCCGACAGCCGGATCACCGTCGCCGTCATCACGCGCAACCGCCGCGAGAGCGTGCTGCGCACCCTCGACCGGCTGGCCGCGCTCCCCGAGCGGCCCCCCGTCATCGTCGTGGACAACGATTCCAGTGATGCGACGGCCGCAGCCGTACGCTCGCATCCGGCGGGGGCACGTCTGCTGAGCCCGGGACGCAACACCGGCGCCCTCGGCCGGAACCTGGCGGTGCGGCAGGCCACCACGCGCTACGTCGCCTTCAGCGACGACGACTCGTGGTGGGAACCAGGGGCCCTGCGGGCCGCCGCGGACCTCCTGGACGGCCACCCGCGCCTCGGGTTGCTCGCCGCACACACGCTCGTCGGTCCCGGCAATGCCGAGGACCCGCTGAACGCGCTGTTGGCCGACTCGCCGCTGCCCAGGGAGCCGGACCTTCCCGGTCGTCCGGTCCTGGGCTTCCTGGGGTGCGCCGCCGTGGTCCGACGCCGTGCGTTCCTTGAGGCCGGCGGCTACCACCGGGTGCTGTTCTTCGGCGCGGAGGAGACCCTGCTGGCCTACGATCTCGCCGCCTGCGGCTGGGGCGTCTCCTACGAACCGTCCGTCATCGCCCATCACCACCCGGCCCCGGGTGAACGTCCCGGCCGCTCGCCCGCCGTGCGGCGCAACGCGCTGCTCACCGACTGGCTGCGGCGCCCCCTCCCGGTCGCCTTCCGCCGTACGGCCGGGCTGACGGCTGATACCGCCCGCCGGAAACCCGGCGCGGCGACCGCGCTGCGGGGAACCCTCATCAGGCTCCCGGCAGCACTGAAGCAGCGCCGCCGGCTTCCCGCCCGTGTGGAGAACGCCGTGCGTCTGCTCGAACGGGAGGCGGAACGTTGAGCGCGACAACGGAGGGAACAATGCAGGACTCCATGGACACCCGTACCACGGTGGTCATCATCACCAAGGACCGCTGCCAAGAACTGCTCCGCACCCTGAAGTCGTTGCAGGCCCTGCCGGAACAGCCTCCGGTGATCGTCACGGACAACGGCTCGGCCGACGGAACGGCCGATGCCGTCGCGCGGAACTTCCCCGAGGTTCTCCTGCTGCGGCCCGGCCGCAATCTCGGGGCCGTGGGACGTAACCTGGCGGTGAGCCGGGTGGGTACCCCCTACGTGGCTTTCTGTGACGACGACACGTGGTGGGACCCCGGGGCGCTGCGGGCCGCCGGAGATCTGCTGGACGAACGGCCAGGGCTGGCGGCGGTCACCGCCAGGATCATCGTGGAGCCTGCCGGGGAGGAGGATCCCGTCGTCGCCGACATGCGGGATTCGCCGCTCTCCGGCCCGGACTGGCTACCGGGCCCGGCTCTCGGATCGTTCCTGGCAGCCGCCACGGTGATGCGCACCGACGCCTTTCGGGACGTCGGAGGGTTCCATCCCGGGCTCTGGTTCGGTGGCGAAGAAGAACTGCTGTCCACGGATCTGCTGCGACGCGGTTGGTGGCTGAGCTATGTGGAGAGCCTGACCATCCACCATGCGGCGTCCACCGTGCGCGACAGCACGGTACGGCGCATCGTGGGGCTCCGCAACACACTCTGGTACACCTGGCTGCGCCGCCCCCTGATGCCGGCCCTGCGCCGTACCGGATACCTCCTGCGGACCGTGCCACGGGACGCGGCGTCCGTACGGGCCTTCGCCCGCGCGGTGGCCGGGCTGCCCTGGGTCCTGAGGCAGCGTGACCCGGTGCCCCCCGAGCTGGAAGCCCGACTGGCCCTGCTGGAGCGGGCTCAGCGGGTCTCCGTGGCGCGGAAATACGTGGGCTGACCGGCGGCCGCAAAGCTGACTTCAGCCGCTTCAGCCGTTTCAGCCACCGAAACCGCCGCTGCCGAAACCTCCTCCTTCGTCCTCCTCGTCCTCCCGCGGATCCTGGGACTCGCTTCTCTTGGACCCGGTCGTCCCGAAGTCCTTGATCTCATGCGGGAGGAGCCGTTCCTTGCCCCGTGGCACTTCGTCCGGTTCCCGGTACTCGCTGGATTCGTAGACGGGCCCGCCATTCGGCAGTTTCGGCTGTTCCTCGGGTTTGGGCGGCGGCGATTCATTCGCTCGTACCCTGCGCCCCCAAGCGAACGCGGCGAGTAGCAGCCCTACGACGACCAGCCCCCCGAGGGGGAGGTAGAACCACGCCCCGGCCCCGACAGACCCGACAGATGCAGCGAACTCCGGTGTTTTCATAGCAGTGGACTGCCCTTCGGAGGTGTTCGTATCCCCTTGTTCATTGTTTTTTCAGCCGATTGAAGCGCGCGAGTTGGCAGAGCGTCGGCGCGGTATTTCAGCGGTACTCTTCATAGGGAACAAGAGAGGGCGTTCCGCGATCGGAGGTTCGTCGTGATCACTCTCGGCGTCATTCTTCTCATTGTCGGGCTGGTGACCGGGCTCGGCATCCTGTGGACGATCGGAATCATCCTGCTGGCGATCGGGGTCGTCCTGTGGGTGCTCGGAGCGGTGGGCCGCGCGGTCGGAGGGCGCAGGCACTACTGGTGATCGAGGTGCGCCACCTCGAAGGACCGGACAGCGAGCAGCGCGTCCTGGTCGGCGGTGGCACGGGCGCGGACGTAGCGGGCGCTGACACCCTCGGCGGGCCGGAAGGAGACTTCCGCCGTCGTGTCGAAGGCGGTCAGAGGCGTCCAGTTCCGTCCGTCGGAGGAGTACTCGAGTTCTCCGTGCTCGATGATGTCCCCGCCGGCGCCGGGTGCGCCCATGTCGAGACTGATCCGGCCCAGCGGACGCTCGGTGCGCAGGTCGAGGCTGACGTAGGAACCCTTGGCCACGGGAGACTTGTTCCAGTACCACGTGGTGTCGTCGCCGTCCGTCATGCGGAGCGGCGTGTGGTCCTGGTGGGTGCGCATGTTGGTGGACGGCCGCGCGGGGATGGGCAGACCGAGCGACCGGTCATCGGCGGCTTCGGCGTCCGCCACGAAGATGTCGAGCGTGCCCTCGCCCACGACGGCGGGAACACGGTTGCCGTCGACGTCGGTGTAATGGTGTGAGCCTGCACGGTCGACGAGTCCCTTGAGGCTCCGGCGCAAGGTGCTTGCCTTCTCCCGCTGCCCCTGGCGCGCCGCCACGACCATGTCGAGCGCCGTCGCGTCTGCCCGGGCCCAGTCCTCCGCGGCAGCCAGCCACGGCTGGGTGTCCCGGACGAACTGCCGGTCCGCCAGGTGCGCTCGCAACACGCCGGGCGCAGCCATCAGTTCCTGCAGTCTGCCGCGGAGCCGCTCGGTGTCGCCGCTCCGCCAGAAGTCACGTATCGCCGAGTTGAGATCGGGACCCTGACCGGTGTCGAGGACGGAGTCGTAGGTAACGTCCGCCACCGCCCGCAACGCTTGCGCCACCGCCCGGTTTCCCCCGGCGAGTCGGCCGATGGCGGCGGACCAGGAGGACGCTGGGTGATAGGCGCCGTCGTTCCAGGCGAAGTCGGCGACCGTGGCGAGCGCGACCTTGGACGCCGAGGGTTGGATCATCGGGTTGGCGACGATGCCGGCGACGTGGGCCCCGAGGCCCTTCTCCCGGCCGGTGTAGGGCCCGAGCATCAGCCTGTCCGTCGCGTAGTCGTTGACCGGGTAGTTGTCCCAGAGCAGCACCTGATGCCCGAACACGCGGCGTGCGGCGTCGGCCGTGGCGACGGTGACGGTGGGTGACACCACGTCGGTGCCCGTCCACTGCACTATGACGTCGGAGTCGAGATCGGCAGCTATGGCCTGCTTGTAGGGAGTGGATCTCACGCCGGCGTACTCGGTCGGGACCATCTGCAGCGGCGCCGCCCCGTCGTGACCGACGATGAACTCGTGGTCGACGCGGTTCAGGAGGTACGACTGGGCTCGGCCCGCGGCTGTGGCACCCGACCCGAATTCCGCCTCGTCCTGGGCGCAATTCCAGGTGGTGTAGTTGACGTCGTCCAGCGGTACGACGAAGCGCCGGACCCCGATCTTCCACAATGAGGTGAATTTGTCGGTCAGCGCCCGCAGGTCGGCGTCCGAGCTGTAACAGGCGGACAAGCCGGGGGAGAGGGCATAAGTGAAGCCGACATGACGGTCCCGGGCCCTGTTGACCAAGGCTTTGAGGTCGGCCAGTTCCTTGCGCGGGTAGGGGTCTCGCCACTTGGCACGCAGGTACGGGTCGTTCTTCGGCGCGTAGGTGTAGGTGTTCATCTTGTGCTCGCCGTAGAAGTCGAGCTGGTCGAGTCTGCTGCTCTGCGACCAGGGTGCGCCGTAGAAGCCTTCGATGACGCCGCGCGTCGGTGTCGTCGGCCAGTCGTGCACGGCCACGCCCGGCACCCGTGTACCCGCGTGTTGCCGGTGCGGCAGCAGCTGGCTCAGCGACTGGGCGGCGTAGTACGTGCCCGCTCCGTCGTTGCCCGCCAGCACGATCTCCCCGGCGGAATGGGCCGATCCGCCGCCCGCGGCCAGGATGTATCCCTCGTGGTGTGAGGCTCCTGACCGGGAGACACCGAGGTCGCGCAGTGCCGTGGTGACACCCGAATCGGCCGTGAGGCCGACGCGTACGGTCAGACGGCCCCTGCTGAGGTGGCTGCCGTTCTTCGCCGGCACGACATGATGCGCGCCGGCCGCCCGGAGCGCGGCCTCCGCGGCCCGCACCGCGGGACCGTCGGCGGCCGGTCCGGTCACCAGCGAGACGCTTGACGTGACGGTGACGAAGTCGCGGCGCTGCCGCTCCTGCTGGGGCGTGGGGGAGATGCTGAGGTGCTTGCCGGTGGGCAGTGGCTCGGCCGACCCGGAGGGGAGCAGACCCACGGTCGTGCCGGCCACGAGTGCGAGGACGAGGCAGCTGCCCGCCAGTCGCGCCCGCGGGCGGCGTACGAGTGTTTCCCAGCGGCGCTCGCTCCGGTCTCCTCCCGCCGACGCCTCGGCCCGTCCGCTGTATCCGTCCTGCTGTGCTCGGGAGTCGTCGTCCTCGATCACAAGCTCTCCGCCCTCCGTCATCGGCGCACCGGTGTGGCCCCGTTCCCCGCATGGGATCGATCCCATGCGGGAACGTAACCACATCGGCCGGAGACGTCAACGCATCTGTCACAGAAGCCGGTCGCGGGACCGTTGACGCGTCTTCATCTGCCATGGCATCGTTCCCACATGGGATCGATACCATGTGGCGCCGCGTGGCGCAGTGAGGAACGTCTGTGCAGTGCCATCGGATAGCCGACGATGTTTTCCGCTACCAGGACACCTGTCATGTGTATGTCCTCCGGTCCGGCGCCGACGCCGTACTGATCGACTTCGGCTCGGGGGGCGTCCTTGACCACCTGCCCGAGCTGGGCATCGACCGGATCACCGACATTCTCATCACGCACCATCACCGGGACCAGGTGCAGGGCCTCTCCCGTGCCGCCGCGGCCGGCATCCAGATCTGGGTGCCGCCGGTCGAACGAAATCTCATCGACGATGTCGACGAACACTGGCGTACCCGGCCGCTCGACAACGACTACGACGTACGTCAGGACCGCTACTCCCTGCTGAACCAGGTGCCCGTCACCGGCACCGTCGCCGAATACCGGACCACCCGGTACGGCGCCTTCGACATCCACACGATCCCGCTGCCCGGGCACACCGTCGGCTCCGTCGGCTACCTGCTCGACCTGGGCGGCCGGCGCCTGGCGTTCACCGGCGACCTGATCCATGGCGAGGGCCGTCTGTGGTCGCTGGCCGCCACCCAATGGGCCTACACCGGCTTTCACGAGAACGCCGGCATGGAGGGAGTGGCCGCGACCATCCTGTCCTGCCTGCAACTGCTCCGGCAGGAACCCGACGTACTGCTCCCTTCGCACGGTGAAGCGGTCACCGACCCACCCGCCTCGATCGACCGGCTGCGCGGGCGGCTCCAGGAACTGCTCGACATGCGCCGCCGCACCCCGTGGAACCCCGAGCGCATGCTGAACGAGCCCTGGCAGCACATCACTCCACACCTGCTGCGCAACACCACCAGCATGGCCCGCTCCTACGCCCTGCTCTCCGAGAGCGGCACAGCCCTGCTGTTCGACTTCGGCTTCGATCTGACCACCGGACTGCCCGGCGGACACGACCGTTCCTCCCGTCGTCCGCTCCTCGCCTCGGTCGAGGCGCTCCATCGCGACCACGGCATCGACCGGGTCGAGGTCGCCCTGCCCACGCACTACCACGATGATCACGTGGCCGGATTCAACCTGCTGCGTGAGGTGCACGGCACGGAGGTCTGGTCACCCGACCACATCGCGGACGTTCTTTCCGCGCCCACCCGCTGGGACCTGCCGTGCCTGTGGTACGACCCCATCACGGTCGACCGGGTGCTGCCCCAGGAGGGTACGGTCCGCTGGCGCGAGTACGAGATCGGTGTGCACCACCTGCCCGGGCACACGCTGTACGCCGCCGCGTACTCCTTCATGGTGGACGGCCGCCGGGTCATCGCCACCGGGGACCAGCAGAACACCGTCTGGGACCCCGGCACGGCCGAGCCGGAACTGCTCAACTACCAGTACCGCAACCGCTTCCGGATCGACGACTTCGTGCGCAGCGCCGAGCTGTATCAGGTCCTCCGTCCGGAAGTGATGATCAGTGGGCACTGGCCCCCGTTCGATGTCACCGACGGCTACCTGGACATGCTGCTCACCGAAGGCACCCGGCTCGCCCGGCTGCACCGGGACATCCTGCCGCGCGACGTGGACTTCGAGGCCGAGGGATTCGGAGCACGGATTTCCCCCTACCGCAGCGCCCCCGGCCCCGGCGGCACCGTCCGGATGACCGTCGAGGTGCGCAATCCCTTCCCGCAGCAGGAACAGGCCCTGCTCACTCTCGTCGTTCCACCCGGGTGGAGCGCCGAACCCCTGGTACAGAAGCTCGACATCGACGGGCACCGCTGTGCCGAGACGGAGTTCCTGGTGCGGATACCGGCATCGGCGTCGGCGGCCGAGAGGCAGCGGGTGGCCGTGGACATGATGGTGGGCCGGATGGCCTTCGGCCAGCAGGCGGAGGCCCTGGTGAGCGTGCGATGAACCGTCCGACCGCGAAGCAGAGCGCGGAGGGCGGGATCGAGGTGGAGGCGCCGGCCTGGCGGATGACCGTGGCCGCCGACGGTATGAGCGGCCTGCTGCGGGACGCCGGACAGGGATCCCACCCCGTCGACCTCCACCTTCCGGGTGTGCTGGACCGGACCGACCGCACCGACGAGACGCTGGCGGTCGATCCTCCCGTGCTCGACACACGCGGCGAGCTGCCCGTCATCACCGTCCGCCGTCGCAGCAGCGCCTGGACCGGCGCTCTCACCCGGATCGAGTGCACCCCCGAAGGGCCCCAGCTGAGCTTCGAGGTGACGGGGCAAGGAGCCCTGAGCCAGGTGCTCCCGCTGGCCGTGCGCGCCGCGCTCGGCGGGCGCGGTGGCGGGCTGCGCCCCAGCGGTCACGCGTGGCAGACGCTCTTCACTCCCAACCCGGGGCCGCCGCGGCGGCTCAGCAGGGGAGCGGGGGAGAGCGCTGTCATCGGCGTGCACGGTGACGCGCGCCCCGGACGCGGTCACTGGTTCTTCACCCCGGCGCCGCTCTGTCTCGCCCTCACCGAGGACCCGTTGTCGGATGACGCGGCGCCCGACGAGTACCTCGCCGGTCGCCCGTGGTGGACGCTGTCGGTCGGTGCCCCCGTCGCCGAACTGACCTTCACCGAGATGGCCTATGTGCCGTCGGACGGTGGCTTCCACCTGCGCTTCGCCTACGAGGGCCACACCCGGGTCGACGGTGTCCACCGCAGCCCTGCGGTCCTTCTCGCACCAGGGCACCGGGATCCCTACGCCGGGCTGAGTGCCCACCGCCGCTGGCTGGAGACCCGGGGCTGGGCGTCCGTGCCGCGTGCGGCCGGAGCCGGACAGCCGGCCTGGTGGACCGAGCCGATGTTCTGCGGATGGGGCGCCCAGATGGCCCGTGCCCGCGACACCGGCCGGCCGGCGCCCTCGCTCTCCAGCCGAGCCGAGTACGACACACACCTGGCCCACCTGGAGGCGCACGGGCTGGTGCCCGGCACGGTGGTCATCGACGACAGCTGGCAGCGGCACTACGGCCGTTGGCAGCCGGATGAGGAAAGGTGGCCCGGTCTGGCGGACTGGATCGCCGAGCGCCATGCCCGGGGGCAGCGCGTGCTGCTGTGGTGGAAGGCGTGGTCCACCGACGGTGTACCGGACGAGTTCTGCGTCCGTACCGCCGAAGGACGGCCGGTCACCATCGACCCCGGACACCCCGGTGCCCGCGCCCTGCTGGCCGAGAACATCCGCCACATGCTTTCGTCCGACGGCCTGGACGCCGATGGGCTGAAGATCGATTTCACCGCCGACACGCCGACCGGGGAGGGGTTGCGCTCGCACGGCGAAGCCTGGGGGATCGCGCTGCTGCATCAGCACCTCGGTGTCATCCACCGGGCGGCCAAGGCCGCCAAGGCCGACGCGCTCGTCGTGACACACACTCCGCACCCGGCTTTCGCCGACGTCACCGACATGATCCGCCTCAACGACATGCTGCGTCTGGACGACCCCGACCCGTACGCCCCGGTCGTTCCGCAGATGCGTCTGCGCGCCGCGGTCGCCGCGGCGGCCTGTCCGGGCCTGCCGGTGGACACTGACGACTGGTGCGCACCCGATCGTGAACAGTGGCGGGCCTACACCGCGATGAAGGATCAACTGGGCGTCCCTGCCCTCTATGTGGCGACGCACCTCGACCGCACAGGTGAACCGCTGGAGGAGTTCGACTACGCTTCGCTGCGGCGACTGTGGTCCCGGTGGCGTGAGCGTGCCGGGGAGAGGGGCGGGGGAGCCTGATGGGCAAGGAAGAGGCCGGACCCGGCGGTTCCCGGGGCAGGCGTGCGCGGGCAACGCTGCGTGATGTCGCCGAGGCCGCACAGACCTCCCGTTCCACTGCCTCCCGTGCGCTGGGGGGCCACGGCTACGTCGCGGAGCACATCAAGGCACGCGTGCGCGAGGCCGCCGACCGGCTGGGTTACGTACCGGATGTCTCGGCACGCACCCTCAAGGGCAGTTCCAGTGGCCTGGTCGGCCTGCTCGTCTCCGACCTGCGCAACCAGTTCTACGCCGAACTGGCCGCCGGCGTCGAGCACACCCTGTCCGCTGCCGGATACCAGGTGGTACTGGCCGACGACCACGGCGACGAGCAACGGGCCGTGAACGGAGCCCGGGCGTTCCTTGCCATGCGGGCGGACGGGGTGCTCCTCGCCCCGGTCGGCCGGGCCGCCACCGAGGTGCTCGTCGAGCACGGCACCCCCGTCGTGGAGGTGGATCGCCGATCCGGTGTGCGCGGCTGCGATGTCGTGGCCATCGACAGCGAACACGGGGCCCGCATCGCGGTCGAGCATCTGATCGATCTCGGCCACCGGGAGATCGCCATGGTCGTGGACGAGACGAAGTGGGACACCGGCCGGGGGCGGCTCAAGGGGTACCGGGCCGCGTTGCGTGCGGCCGGTCTGCCCGCTTCGCGCCGGCACGTGCTCGATCTGGGTCTCGTGGAGTCGGGGCACGAGAGCGAGTTGGCCCGCTTCCTCGACGGCGGTACCGAAGTGACGGCTGTCTTCGCAGCCAACAACGTCGTCGCCGAGCTGATCTGGCAGGAACTCAAGCGACGGGGCAGCGCTGTGCCCGAGCGCTGCTCCGTGGTGTCGTTCGACGACCTCGGCTGGATGAGGATGGTCGAGCCGGGGATCACCGCGGTACGGCAACCGGTCTTCGAGATGGGCAACCGCGCCGCCGAACTGCTCCTGGGACGGGTCGGGCGCGGCGGCGGTGGTCGGTCGGGAACCGAGGTTCTCCAGCCGGAACTGGTGGTCCGCGGCTCGACGGCGGCTCCGAAGAGCTGAGCCGCGGCAGCCTCCGCATCCCCGGCGCGACCCGCGGTCCTGCCGGGAGTTACGCATGCCTGAAAACGGGCGGCGGCGTGGCAGTTGCGGTGCCGGCGGACACCGTACGAGCCGTTCGGTAATACCCGAGCGAAACCGTTGACGGGCCCGGCCAATGTGGTTACGTTCTCATGTGGGATCGATGCCACACGCCGGAACGAGTCGTTCCGCCCCCTCCCGGTCGTGTCAGCAGCGTCGGTCAACCGTGTAGCCAGCTGCTCAAAGGAGAGATCATGGCGGCACCACCCCGGCACATCCGCCGGCAAACAGACTGCCGGCAGGCAAACGGCCGGCAGGCAATCCGCCGCAAGGCGATCCGCCGGAAGACAGTGGGACTTGTCTCGGGCTTCGCACTGCTCCCGGTCCTGACCGGCTGCGGTGGTCTGAGCGTCACCGGTGGCGACCCCGACTCGTTCACCACCATGGGGTACGGCATGGGTGACGCCCTCGCCACGGACCGGATCGACACGGCCCGCGCCGCTCTCCCCGGCCTGCACATCAAGGTGAACGAAGGCGCCTTCGACCAGCAGCAGTTCCTCTCGGCCGTCGCCGCGGGCGACCCGCCGGACGTCGTGCACATGGACCGGGCGCTGATCGGCGGATACGCCGCCAGGGGAGCGCTCATGCCGCTCACCGACTGCATCAGCCGCAAGCACATCGACACCGGTGACTACTACCGCACCGCCATCGACGAGGGCTCCCTGGACGGTGTGGTCTACGCCCTGCCGGACTCCTACGACAGCCGCATCCTCCTGATGAACGACAAAGTCCTCAAGGAGAACGGCACCGATCCCGCCGACGTGACCACCTCCGACTGGTCCGCGCTGAAGAAGCTCACCCAGAAGTTGCAGCGCCATCACGGCGACAAGCTGACTCGTATCGGGTTCGACCCGAAGATCCCCGAGTTCTTCCCGCTGTGGGCGAAGGCCAACGGCGCGGACCTCATCAGCGCCGACGGACGCACCGCGCAGCTGAACGGCCCGCGCGTGGTCGAGGCGCTCCGCTACGCGGTGGGGCTGATCGACGCGCAGGGCGGCTGGGGCCGCTTCAAGGCGCTGCGCGATTCCTTCGACCAGTTCGGCGCCAAGAACGAGTTCGTACGCGGTCAGATCGGTGCGTTCCCGATGGAGGACTGGTACGTGAACGTCCTCGCCGGTACCTCTCCCCACATCGACCTGGGCACCGACACCTTCAAGGACCGCAAGGGCAACATGCTCAACTGGACATCCGGTTACGGCTGGGCCATCCCCAAGGGGTCGCCGCACGCCGCCGAGGCCTGCACCTTCGTCAAGACCATGACGGCCACCGACACCTGGGTGCACGCGGCGAAGGCCAAGGCGAAACAGGTCCGGAAGACCGGCTCGCCCTACACGGGTGACGTCACCGGTAACGCGGTGGCCGACCGGATCATCGAGAAGGACGTGTGGAAGCCGACCGGCAACGCGGCGTTCGACAAGGCCACCCGTACCCTCTACACCATTTCCGGGAAGGGCTTCACCGTCCCCTCCAATGCGGCAGGGAGCGAGTTCAAGGACGCCTGGCAGAACGCCGTGAACCGGGTCCTGTCGGGGGAACAGAGCCCCCAGCAGGCGCTTGACCAGGGACAGCGCGAGGCACAGAGCGCCCTCGACCTCGCCCATGAGGGGGAGAGGTGAGCGCCGTGACCACCACCGACACCCTGCGCAAGAACCGGGCCGGACGAGGCAGCGGGAGCCGGCGACCGGCCTGGCGCCGACGTGAGACTTGGGCCGCCTACGGGTTCATCTCGCCGTGGATCATCGGCTTCCTGGTCTTCACGGCCGGCCCGATGATCGCCAGCCTGGTCCTGTCCTTCACGAACTACGACGGCATAGGCGCCTCCCACACCGTGGGTCTCGCCAACTACCGGCACCTCTTCGAGGACCCGGCCGTCGCGAAGTCACTCATGAACACGCTGATCTTCGCGGTTCTGCGGGTGCCGCTGTCCATGGCGGTGGCGCTGCTGCTCGCTATGCTGCTGCTTCGCGTCGGCCGCGCATCCGGCTTTTTCCGCACCCTCTTCTACCTGCCGGTGATGACTCCCTCGGTAGCCGTCGGCATCCTCTTCCTGCTGCTCTTCAACGGCAATGTCGGCCTGATCAACCACGTCCTGGGCTGGTTCGGCATCAGCGGTCCCGCCTGGACCACGGACGGTCTGTGGGTCAAGCCCGGACTCGTCCTCACCAGTCTCTGGTCCGTCGGCTCCACGGTGATCATCTATCTCGCCGCCCTGAAGAGCGTGCCCCGCGACCTCTACGAGGCGGCCGAACTCGACGGTGTGGGCCGCTGGAACGCCTTCCGGCACGTCACGTTCCCGCAGATCTCCGGGACCCTCTTCTTCACCCTGATCGTCAACACGATCGCGTCCCTGCAGACCTTCACCGAGGCCTACACCGCCTTCTTCGGCAGCTCCAACTCCCAGACGTACAGCAATGACGCGGCACTGTTCTACGTCGTCTACCTCTTCCAGCAGGCCTTCCAGTACACGCACATGGGCTACGCCTCCGCACTGGCCTGGCTGCTGTTCCTGGTGATCCTCATCATCACCGTCGTCCAGACGAAGGTGAGCAAGCGGTTCGTCTACTACGAGGGGGATGAGCGATGACCCAGCTCTCCGTGCAGACCACGGACGTCCCGGCGGACGGCGCGGCCCCGCCCATTCCGCCCGAAGCCGGGAAACGCCCCGCGCGCCGCAGCACCGACCCGCGTGGTCAGGCCGGGCCGGTGGGACGGGTCCTTCGCGTGCTCGGCCTGACCGTCGCCTCGGTCGTGTTCATCTATCCGTTCCTCTGGCTGATCAGCGCCTCGCTCAAGCCCTCCCAGGACGTGTTCGACAACGCGCTGATCCCGCACGTCTGGCAGCTCAAGAACTACGTCGAGATCTGGCACGCCGTACCGCTGCTGACCTGGATCGGCAACAGCGTGGCGGTCACCCTGGCCGCCGCCGTGACGGTGACCGTGAGCAGCGCCGTCGTGGCCTTCGGCTTCGCCTACTTCCGTTTCCCAGGCCGTAACGTGCTCTTCGCCCTCGTCATCGGCACGATGATGCTGCCGTCCGTCGTCACCATGGTGCCGCAGTACCTCATCTGGAACTGGCTGCATCTGGCCAGTACCCAGATTCCGCTGTGGGCCCCGAACCTGTTCGGCAGCGCCTTCTACATCTTCCTGCTGCGGCAGTTCTTTCTGGGCCTGCCCCGGGAGCTGTTCGAGGCGGCCCGCATCGACGGCGCCAGTTACTGGACGATGTTCTGGCGCATCGCCGCGCCGCTGTGCCGCCCCGCCCTCATCGTCACCTTCATCTTCGAGGTGCAGGCGTCGTGGACGGACCTGGTGCGACCGCTGATCTATCTCCGGGACCCGAACCTCTACACCGTGCCGCGAGGACTCAAGGCCGTGCTCGACCAGTTCGGGGACGGCGGAGAGATGAGGTGGGAGGTCGTCTGCGCGGCCAGCGTGGTGGTCACCGTGCCCATGATCGTCGCCTTCTTCGTCTGCCAGCGGCACTTCACCGAAGGCATCGCCACCACAGGAAGCAAAGGTTGAGCAGGACATGATGACGTACGACCACGGGGGCACCACCGGCCGGGCTGTCCTGGCACTCGACATCGGCGGAACGAAACTCGCTGCCGGCGTGGTGCGGGAGGACGGCACAGCCCTGTCCTTCGTCTCCTGTCCCACCGAGGGGCAGGAGGGCCCCGACGCGGTCCTCGACCGGCTGTTCACTCTCGGAGCGAGTGCGCTGTCCGACGCCGGCATCGAAGCAGCCCGGGCCGACGGGCCGCTCATCGGCTGCGGCGTCGGCTGCGGCGGCCCGCTCGACTCGGCCGCGGGGGTCCTGATCGCTCCGCCGCACCTGCCCGGCTGGCTGAACATCCCCGTCACCGCGCTTGCCCAGGACGCCTATGGACTGCCCGCGGTCCTCGACAACGACGGCACCGCGGGCGCCGCAGGCGAGTGGCGGTTCGGTGCCGGGCGCGGCAGCCGCCACCTCGTCTATCTGACGGTCTCCACCGGTATCGGCGGCGGCGTCGTCATCGACGGACGCACCTATCGGGGGGCCGCGGGCAACGGAGGAGAACCCGGGCACGTCACGGTGCGCTCCGAGGGCCGCCGCTGCCGCGGCTGCGGCCGAACCGGCTGCCTCGAGGCGTACGCCTCGGGAACCTCGATCGCGGAACGGGCCGGTGAGGCGATGCGCCACGCAGCCGAACGCGGTGAGAGCACCACCCTGGCCGCGGTCCCGCCACCCACCGCGGCCGACGTCGCCCGTGCCGCCCGCGAGGGCGACAAGCTGGCCTCCCGGGTGTGGGACGAGACGGTGGACGCGCTCGCCGGCGGCCTCACTTCCATCATCAACCTGTGGGAGCCCGAAATCGTCGTGCTGGGCGGCGGCGTGCTCCGCTCAGGAGACCAGCTCCTGCTGCCGCTGCGGGAGAAAGTGGCGCACCTGGCCATGGGCCCGGCCGCCGACGCCGCGCGGATCATGCCCGCCGAGGCGGGCGATCTGGCCGGAGTGCTGGGCGCCGCCGCCATCGCGTTCGAACGTCTGGCGGCCGGCTCGTCGCGTCCCGGTGTCTCCCCGGCAACGCCGGCCCCCGCGGTCCGTCCCGTTCCCCCGGTCACGGCCCGGCCGCCCGCGGGACCACACCCCCGCACCGCGCCCGTCTCCTAGACCCGCGATCCGCCCTACCTCTGCCCGCACACCGCACCTGGAGCCTCATGTCCGCCCCACCGACCGGCCGCTGCACCCCCGCCGGTCAGCTCGCCGACCACCTGGCCGCTGCTGAGCGTCTGCACGAACTCCTGCCGGAACTCAACGCCGTAGGAGACCGCCTGATCGACGTCTACCGGACCGGTGGCCGTCTCTACACCTTCGGCAACGGAGGCAGCGCCGCCGATGCCCAGCACCTGGCCGGCGAGTTCATCGGACGCTATCTGCGCGAACGGCGCCCGCTGCCGGCCGTCTCACTGGTCACCGATCCCTCCGTGACGTCGTGCATCGGCAACGACTACTCCTACGACGAGGTCTTCGCCCGCCAGGTCGAAGCCCTGGTGACTGCCGGCGACATGGTGGTCGGCTTCACCACGTCGGGCCGCTCCGCCAACGTCGTCCGGGGCCTGGCGGAAGCCCGCAAGGCGGGCGCCGTCACGGTGCTCTTCGTGGGCGGCGAACACGACGGCATGCCCGCTGCCCAGTACGCCGACCACACCCTGACGGCCCCGGCCACCGCGACCGCGCGCATCCAGGAGATGCACCTCACGCTGCTCCACCTGCTCAGCGAGCAGGTCGACGCCTGGGCCGCCGACGGTCACCCGGTATCCGAACCCGCACCCGACGACGTCCGGCAGGAGAACGCCGCATGACCACCCCGAACCCGGCCTCCCGCGACCGGACCCTGCACCTCGTGGGCAACGCCCACATCGACCCGGTCTGGCTGTGGCGCTGGCCCGAAGGGCTCCAGGAGATACGCGCCACCTTCCAGTCCGCGGTCGACCGTATGGAGGAGTACCCCGACTTCGTGTTCACCTGCGACTCCGTCATGTACCTGGAGTGGATCGAACGCCACGACCCCGGTCTCTTCGAGACCATCCGCAAGCGCGTCGCCGAAGGCCGCTGGCAGATTGTCGGGGGCTGGTGGATCGAGCCCGACTGCAACATCCCGTCCGGCGAGTCCTTCGTACGCCAGGCCCTGTACGGGCAGCGGTACCTGCTGGAGAAGTTCGGCGCCACCGCCACGGTGGGCTGCAACCTCGACCCGTTCGGCCACAACGCGATGATCCCGCAGTTGCTCCGCAAGGCCGGCATGGACAGTTACGTCTTCCTGCGCCCCGGTCCGCACGAACAGGTGCTGCCCGGCCAGTTCTTCCACTGGGAGGCGCCCGACGGCTCGCGCGTCATGGCGTACCGACTGCCCAACGAGTACTGCACGCCGGGCAAGGACATCGGCAACCACCTCGACAAATCGCTGGCCCTCATGCCGCCGGGCGAACCCGAGCTGATGGTCTTCTACGGCGTCGGCAATCACGGCGGCGGCCCCACCAAGGCCAACCTCGACTCCATCCGCCGCCTCGACGGGCTGGGCGGCCTGCCCACGCTCGAACTCAGCCACCCCGAGCAGTTCTTCCGGCGGATACGCGCCAACGAGAACGTGCCCGTGCACGCCGGCGAGCTCCAGCACCACGGCCCCGGCTGCTACTCCGCGCACTCCGGTGTGAAGTCGTGGAACCGCCGGGCCGAGAACGAACTGCAGCGCGCCGAGAAGTGGGCGGCCGTCGCCGCGACCGTGGCTCAGGACGCGTACCCGGCCGAGCAACTGGCGGAGGCGTGGAAGCTGGTGCTGTTCAACCAGTTCCACGACATCCTCGCCGGCACCTCGATCCGGTCCGCCTATGAGGACGCCCGTGACGAGTACGGCCGGGCCCGCTCCCTGGCGGCCGAGGTGTTCAATCGCGCCGTGCAGGCCGTCGCCCGTCGTATCGACATCGCGCTCCGGGACGGGACGGTTCCGCTGGTCGTCTTCAACCCGCACCCCTGGCCGCTGGAGTCCGACGTCGAGGCCGAGTTCGCCCGGGCGAGCGAGGTGCGGCTGACCGATGAGGACGGCGAACACGTGCCCGTCCAGCTGACCCGTTCCGAGTCGACGCTGGCGGGAGCCCGCGGCCGGATCGCCTTCCGCGCGAGCGTCCCGCCGCTCGGTCACCGCGTCTATCACCTGCTGCCGGGCGCCGACCCGCGACGCGAGGGCCCGGTCACCGCCACCGACACCACACTGGAGAACGAGTACCTGCGTCTGGAGGTCGACCCCGCCACCGGCTGGCTCAGTTCGCTGCGCGACAAGGCGTCCGGTGCCGAACTGCTCCCCCCGTCTCCCGGACCGCACGCGGTCGTCATCGAGGACAACAGCGACACCTGGGGCCACCGCATTGGCGCCTACGACAAGACCGTAGGTTCCTTCGCCGGCACCCGCGTCCGCCTGGTGGAGTCCGGCCCGGTGCGTGCCGTGCTCCGTATCGAGAGCGTCCACGGCCGCTCGGAAATGGCCGAGGAGCTGGTTCTCTCTGCGGGTTCCCGGCAGGTCGAGGTCCGCACCGTCATCGACTGGCACGAGAAGCTGAAGCTGCTCAAACTGCGCTTCCCAACGGCGCTCGCCGACGTCACGGCCACCCATGAGATCCCCTACGGCCATCTGGAACGCACCCCGGACGGCACCGAGGAACCCACCCAGGCGTGGGTCGACGTTACCGGCAGACTGCCCGGCGGCGCCCGGGCCGGGCTCACCGTCCTCAACGACAGCAAGCACGGCCACGACGTGCAGGGCGGCGAGATCGGCATGACCGCCCTGCGCAGTCCCGTCTACGCCTGGCACGAGCCGCAGACCCTGGACGAGGACGGGGTCTACGAGTATCTCGACCAGGGCCGCCAGGAGTTCCGCTACCTGCTGCTGCCGCACGGAGCGGACTGGCGCGCGGCGGATCCGGCCCGGCGTGCGGCCGAGCTCAACCAGCCGGCGTTCGCCCTGCTGGAGACGTTCCACCCGGGGCCCATCGGGCAGCGCGAGACATACGCCGACGACGGCTCGGGCAGTGTCCTGGTCACCGTCGTCAAGGGTGACGAGGACGGCTCCGGCGATCTCATCGTGCGCGCCTACGAGTCACAGGGCCGGGCCACCGACGCACGGATCGCCCTGCCGATGCTCGGCAACCGGGTGATCGAGGGACGGTTCGGGCCCTGCGAGATCAAGACGTTCCGGGTGCCGCGCGACCCGCAGGCGCCCGTCGTGGAGACCGACCTGCTGGAACTGCCCCTGAAGCAGCCGGACGCCACGGCGAAGAGCGGAGCCTGAGCGTGCGCCTGCTCGACGACGGCTGGGAGCTGCGGGCCTGTCTCGGGGACACCTGGCGCTGGCTCTGCGGCCCCGGCCGCCCGGGCGGGGAACCCGGCTGGTTCCCCGCCCGGGTCCCCGGGTCGGTCCTCGACGACCTGCGCCGGAACCAGCAGATCACCGACCCGTACGTGGGCCTCAACAGCCTGCAGAGCGAGTGGGTTGCGCAGCGCGCATGGCTGTACCGGCGCCCCCTCCGGGTCGAGGTGGACGCCGACGAGCGCGCACTGTTGCGCTTCGAAGGCGTCGACCACGAGGCCACCGTGCTCATCGACGGCCACGAAGTCGCCCATCACACGGGCATGTTCGTACCCTTCGAAGTGGACATCACCGACCAGGTCGCGGACGGCGCCCGTCACCTGCTCGCCGTCGTCGTGCATGCGGCTCCGCCCGGCGAGCCGCAGGTCGGACGCACCGACCGGGTGCGCACCCACAAGTCGCGCATGGGATACGGCTGGGACTTCTGTCCCCGGCTGATCCACCAGGGCATCTGGAAGCCGGTCCGGCTGGAGAAGGCCGGGCCGGTGCGGCTGCGGGACGTGTCGGTCGGCGCGGACGCGGCAGGTACGGTGCGCGTCCGCGCCCATCTCGAGGCGACGGCGCCCGGCACGATCGATGTCACCGTCCACGGGCCCGAGGAACAGGCGGTCGGGTCCGCGCAGGTGTCCTTCGGGGCCGGCTGCGAGGTGGCGGACGTCGAGCTCACCGTCCCCGAGCCCCTGCTGTGGTGGCCGAACGGTCACGGCGAGCAGCCCCTCTACCGTGTCGCCGTCGAGTTGCGGGACACGGCGGGCCGCACCACCGGACGGTACGAACGGCGGACCGGCTTCCGCAGTGTCCGCCTGGTGCCGAACCCCGGCGCCCCGGCCGACGCCCTTCCGTACACCTTGGAGGTCAACGGCCGGCGTATCGTGGCGAAGGGCTGGAACTGGGTACCGCACGACGCCCTGTACGGCGCCGACCGGCCGGGCCGGCTTCACCACCTGCTGCGGCTGGCGGCCGACGCGCACGTCACCCTGCTGCGGGTCTGGGGCGGCGGCCTCATCGAGACCGAAGCGTTCTACGATCTGTGCGACCGGCTCGGGCTGTTGGTCTGGCAGGAGTTCAGCCTCTCCAGCTCGGGCATCGACAGCGTGCCGGCGAAGGACGACGCCTACCTCGCGCTGATGGACCGCGAGGCGCGGGCCATCCTGCCGATCCTGCGCCACCACCCCTCCCTGGCCGTGTGGGGGCCCGGAAACGAACTGCACGACACCGCGACCGCCCGGCCGCTCGACGAGAAGACCTCCCCGGTCATCGGTGCGCTGGCCCGCGCCGTCGCGGAGGTCGACCCGGAGCGCTGCTGGCTGCCCGGCTCGCCCTCCGGCCACTCCTTCCTCCACCGGGCCGACGTGATCGCCGCCCACCCGGAGGGCCAGCACGATGTGCACGGTCCGTGGGAGCACCAGGGAATCGGCGCCCACCACGCGCTCTACGACTCCGGTACGTCCCTGCTGCACTCGGAGTTCGGCGTCGAGGGTATGGCCAACCGCCGCACCTGGAACGCCGTCGTGCCGGACGGTGCCCACTGGCCGACCGGCCGCGACAACCCCGTGATGGAACACCTCGGGGCCTGGTGGAACAACACGCCACTGGTGCTGTCCGCGTTCGGCGGGCGGCCCACCGACGTGGACACCGTGCGCCGCGCCAGCCAGCAGCTGCAGTACGACGGTCTGCGGTACGCCGTCGAGGCGGGGCTGCGCCGGTCACCGCGCAACTCCGGCACCATCCCGTGGCAGTTCAACGAGCCGTTCCCGAACGCCTGGTGCACGGCGTCCGTCGACTACCGCGGCGACCCCAAGCCCGCCTACTACGGAGTGCGGCGCGCCTACCGCAGTGCCCATGTGTGCGCCTCCTTCGCCACCCAGGCGTGGGCGGGCCGGGATCGGTTCGAGGCGCACGTACGGGCGTGGGGCGGGTCCCGCGGCGACGTCGTGACGGCCCGGCTGCTCGCCGTCGACGGGACGGTCATCGCCGCGAGCACCGGCCCGGTGCTGAGCGTGCCGCTCTCCGCGGTGCCCGGCGAACTCTTTGTTCTTGACCTGGAGCAGCGGTGCGCGGCGGGGGAACTGCGCTCGTCCAACCGCTACGTGCACTCCACCATGGCGGACCTCGCCCCGCTCCTCGACCTCGCACCCGCCGACGTGGATGTCACCGTCCTCCCCGGCGCCGTACGACTCACCCACACCGGTGGCGTCGCGGCACTCGGCCTGTGCCTGAGCGATGCCCGCCCCATCGAGGCCGGCGGCTGGGCGGTCTTCGGTGACTCCATGTTCGACCTGATGCCCGGTGAATCCGTCGAGACGCCGCTCACCTGGCGAAACGCCCCCGAGCGGGGCCGTACCGTACTACTGGAAGGCTGGAACGTCCATGCCCGCGAATGTGGCTGAGCGCACCCGGGAACTGCGGTTGCGCGACGATGCCGACGGGACCGTCACGTTCCCCTGTACCGTCGGTCTGCTGACCGGGGACGGCCACTGCCTGCCCGTGCCGGTCTCCGGGACGGCACGCGACGAGGACGGCACACTGCACGCCGTCGGCGACGCCCACGGCTTCAGAGCGGAGCTGCGGCTCGTACCGGACGGACCGACCGCGTACGGCGCCACGCTCACCGTCCGCCGCACCGCCCCCGAGCCTCTCGAAGCGGGGTTGCGCGTCGAGTTGCTGCTCGGCGAGAGCGACGACCCCGGCTGGCTGATACCCGGAGTCTTCTACGGCGAGAACCGGCTCCCCGGCTGCACCCGCCGCTATCCGCGGTACGCACCGGTGGCGGATGAAGGTGACCCGATGACCGCCGACGCCTGGGCGTTCCGCGCCGACCGCTGCGCCACCCCGGCCGTCTTCGCCCGCGACCGGCGCGGTGGCGCGGCGCTCGCCACCACCGAGCACGGCACGCTCGGCGAACAGGGCGTCGGCTTCGCGCTGCTCGACGGCGGCCGGCCCGCCCTGCGGCTGCACGCTCCCTACCGGGAAGAACCCCTCTCGTACTACGGCTCCGCAACCCCCCGTCCGGCCGAGACCGTGCTGCACCACTGGCATCCCGGCGAGGAGCACACGCTGCGCTTCTCGGCGCATCTCCTCGACAACGACCCGCACGCCTACGCGCCGGTGCTGCGCTCCCTGCACACGGCCACCGAGGCGCCGGACGCACCCGCCGCATGGGCCGGCGCCGACCGGGCCGCCGCGCTGTCCGCCGAGGGCCTGCACCGCTGGCACTACCGCAGCGACCCGCCGGTGCTGCTGGAGACCGCGGCCTTCGACCGGGAGGCGCTCGGCGAGCGCGGCGACCGGCCGGCCATGCATGTCTCGTGGGTGAGCGGCATCCCGTACGCACACGCTCTGCTCCTGCACGGCCGGCGGGTCGGGGACAGCGCGAAAGCCGGAGCGGCGGTCGCCGTCATCGACCATATCTGCGCCAACCCGGCGCCCGGCGGGACCTTCTGGGGCCAGTGGTCGGCCGACCGCGGCTGGTCCGCGGGCTGGACCGGGGACCGGCGCCGCCTGCACGCCCGCACACTGGGCGACGCCACCCTGTTCCTGCTGCGAGCGCTGACAGCGGAGCGCGCCCTCGGCCATGACCACCCGCGGTGGGAGACCGCCGTACGCGCCAACCTGGCCGCCGCGCTGGCCGGACAGGACCCGGCTACCGGACGCCTCGCCGCGGCCCACGACAGCGAGACGGGAGCGGCCATCGACCGGGTGGGCGCGGCCGGGCTGGCCTGGGTCGGGGCGCTCGTCGAGGCCGCCGAGGCCTTCGGTGAGCCGGGATACCTGGACGCGGCCCGCCGGGCGGGCGAGGCGTTCGGCTCCGACGTGCGCTCGGAGTTCCTCTGCGGGGCGCCGGAGGACGTCTCGCTGGCCCCGACATCGGAGGACGGCTACAACGCGATCATCGCGTATACCCTGCTGCACGAAGCGGACCCCGCAGGCCCCTGGCTCGACCTCGCCCGCCGCGCGGCCGACTGGACCCTGACGTTCCGGTACACCTACGACGTGCGGTTCCCGCCGCACACCCTGCTCGGGCAGTACGGGTTCCGCACCCGCGGCGGCGATCAGGCGTCCCCGTCCAACCAGCATCTGCACGCCTTCGGCCTGATCTGCCTGCCGGAGACCGTGCGCCTCGCACGGCACCTCGACGACCCGTACTACCTGCGGTCGGCGCGGGAGAACTTCGACTGCTTCCGGCAGTTCGTGGCCCGCGCGGACGGGGACTTCAACGCCTATCGGGGCATGGTCAGCGAACGCTTCTACCAGACCGAGTGTTTCCAGGCGAAGGGCATGCTGCTGACCCTCTCCCACGCCTGGTCCGCGGGTGTCCTGCTGTACGCCTGCGAGGTCGCCCGCAACCTGCCCGAACTCCAGGAGGACATGTGACCACCGACGACACCGAATTCCTGCGGTTCCCCGACGGGTTCCGCTGGGGCACCTCCACCTCCGCGTACCAGGTCGAGGGCGCCGTCGGTGCGGACGGCCGAGGCGAGTCGGTCTGGGACCGCTTCTGCCGGGTGCCCGGCGCCGTCGAGAACGGCGACACCGGCGATGTCGCCTGCGACCAGTACCGGCGTGGCACGGAGGACATCGCTCTGATGGCCGGACTCGGCACCAACGCCCATCGCTTCTCGCTGGCCTGGCCGCGCATCATTCCCGAGGGAGGCGGCCGCGTCGAGAAACGCGGACTCGACCACTACGACCGTTTCATCGACGGGCTGCTCGAACAGGGCATCAGTCCGCTCGCCACCCTCTACCACTGGGATCTGCCGGTCGCCCTCCAGGACAGCGGCGGCTGGCGGAACCGGGACACCGCCGAGCGCTTCGCGGAGTACGCGGTCGTCTGCTTCGACGCGTTCGGCGACCGGGTCCGCGACTGGGTCACCATCAACGAACCGTGGATCGTCGGGCTCCTCGGCCATCAACTCGGCCTGCACGCACCGGGGGAGAAGGACCTCAAGGCCTCCGTCACGGTCATGCACCACCTGCTCCTCGCCCATGGCCTCGCCGTCGGCGCGCTGCGGACGGCGGGCCGCGAGGACGCCCGCGCCGGAATCGCGTACAGCCTGTTTCCCAACACCCCCGATGACCCCTCGGACCCCGCCGACGTGGCCGCCACGGCGGCCTCCGACGGATATGTCAACCGCTGGTTCCTGGATCCGGTGCACGGCCACGGCTATCCGCAGGACATGCGCGAACACTGGGAACAGGCTGTCGGGGAGCTGGACTTCATCCACGACGGTGACCTCGGCACCATCGCGGCGGGCAGCGACTTCATCGGCGTCAACTTCTACTCCCGGCGCATCATCAGCGCCGGCCGTGGGGACGGCCCCTGGCCCTGGAAGGTCGAGAAGGGCCGACCGGACGTCCCACGCACCGACCTCGGATGGGAGATCGTCCCCGACGACCTCGCCGCCCTCCTGATGCGGCTGCACGAGGACTACCCCGGCGTCCCGCTTCTGATCACCGAGAACGGAGCCGTCTACGGGGACGAGCCGGGCGCCGACGGCGCCGTCCACGACCACCGGCGCATCGCCTTCGTCGACGCGCACCTCCGCGCGGTGCACCGGGCCATCGGCGCCGGAGCACCGGTGGAGGGTTACTACCACTGGTCACTGATCGACAACTTCGAATGGGCCATGGGATACCGACCCCGCTTCGGTCTCGTCCATGTGGACCGCCGGACGCAGCGGCGCACCGTCAAGGACAGCGGCCGTTGGTACGCGGGCGTCGCCAGGTCCGGAGCGCTGCCGCCGATCGGGGAGGACGTGCTGTGACGACGGTCCTGTTGCCCGGACGGGCCTTGCCGGTGCTCCACGAGACCGACACCACGGTGGTCGGCGCCGGCCTCGCGGGTACGGCGGCGGCCGTCTCCCTGGCCCGCGCGGGACAGAGGGTCCTCCTCATCGACGCGGGCACGGCACCGGGCGGTGAACTGACCGATGCGGGAAGGCCGTGGCTGACCGAGCCGAGCGACCCCCGCAGCGCCGGGCTGCTGGCCCCGCTGCTGGCCGGCCACGCGGCGGGGGAGCGGGTCGCGCTGCGTCCGGCCGCGGTGAAACTGTGCCTGGAGGACGCGCTGGCCGAGGCGGGCGTCCACCTGCTGTACGGGACACGGATTCTGAACCCGCATCCCGGCCGCGGCCCGGTCGTCGTCACCGCGGCCGGCCGGGGCCTGGTGCTGTGCCGCACCGTGCTCGACACCACGCCATCGCCGCCCGCCGAGGGTGAACAGGCGGTGTGGAGCGTGGAGTTCGACCGGGCCGCCACGGACGCGGCAGACGCGTCCCGACACCCGTCGGCCGGCCGATTCCGGCTGGCCGACGGCTACCGGGGCAGCGGCCACCTGTACGCGCTGACCGCGGTACGGGGCGGCCGGCGTGCGGCCCTGCGTGCGGCGTCGCACCTGCTGCGCGCGCATCCGTCGTTCGTCGACGCCGGTCTGGGGGCGGTCGGCCTCCGGCCGGTGGCGGGCCCGTACGGGGGTACGGACCCCGTGCCCGGCCCGGCGGCGGGCTGGTGGCGGCTTGCGGCGCCACCGTCGGCCGTGCGGATCGCGGACCCACTGCTCGACCCGGTGGCAGCGCTGGAGGTGGGTGTCGCCGTCGCGGAACGGCTGACGGCGCACGCCACGGAGCAGGGCGGCACGTCCGGCCCCCGCCGCCCGGCGCGGGCGGCGTCCCCCAAGCCCCGCGACCCTGCCACGCCGACCGACCCGCCGCCCGTCCACCCCGACCGCAGCCCGGCCGTCCGCGAGCGGTACACCGCCCGACCCCGCGCAGCGGCCGTCGGGGAAACCGTCGCCGGCATCGAACTTCCCTGCGAGGCGCCGTTCGACGTCCTGGTCGTCGGCGGCGGCACCAGCGGGGCCTCCGCCGCCCTCGCCGCCGCCGCGGAAGGCGCCCGTACGCTCCTCGTCGAACACGGTTCGGGACCCGGCGGCACCGGAACCCACGGGGGAGTGGCCAGCTACTGGTTCGGCCGTCGTACCGCCCGGGCGGCCCGGATACAGGACGCCACCCGCCGCACCCACCGCGACCTCGGGCTGCGCCGAGGCGGCATCGGCTCCTGGAACATCGAGGCCAAGTCGCTCGCCCTGCACGACGCACTCACCGCGCAGGGGGTCGACATCCGGTACGACACCAAGGCGTTCGCGGTACTCACCGAGGGCGAAGCGGTGTGCGGCGCCGTCGTCGTCGGACCCGGCGCACGGGCCTACGCGCTGACCGCCACCGTCGTCGTCGACGCAACCGGAGAGGCGGACCTGGCAGCGTGGGGCGGCGCACCGGTCGTTCACGGCGCACCGTCGACCCACACGCTCATGTGGTCGTCCCTGGCACAATTCGACGCCCCGGGCACCACCCGCAACAACTTCGGTGGACTGGCCGACCTCACCGACGGCATCGACACCACCCGAGCTGTCCTCGCGGCCCGCCGGCGCACCCCGGAACTCCACGACCACGGCGTCCTTCCGGTGACCCGCGAAGGCCGCCACCTGGTCGGAGCGACGGTGTTGACTCTCACCGACCAGCTGACCCAACGCCGCTGGCCCGACGCCATCGGGGTGCACTTCTCCAACCACGACCTGAAGGGGAAGGGCGAGGCCCTCTGGCCCCAGCTCGGCCTGATCCCACCGAACCTGGAGATCGAGGTCCCCTACCGGGCGCTCCTGCCCAGCGGGCTGGACGGTCTGCTGGTCACCGGCAAGGCCCTGTCCGCCACCCATGACGCGCTGCCCGCCCTGCGCATGCAGGCGGACCTGGAGAATCTCGGCGCGGCCACCGGACTCGCCGCCGCCCTGTGCGTACGGGACGCCACCACGCCCCGGCACCTCGACGTGCGAAGGTTGCGACGCCGCCTCATCGACGACGGGCTGCTCCCGTCCGGCGCGCCGGACGGCACGGTCCGCGACCCCGCTCCGGTGCGTGAGGCCCTGCGAGACCTGGCCGAACACATTCCGCTGCACAGCTACTCCGACATGGGCCGGCGGGAGGTGTTCCGGGGCCGGATCTCCTTCGTCGACCTGGTTATGGACCCGGAACCCGGCACCACCGACACCCTCCGGGCGGCCTTGTGGAGCGCGCACGGCGAACTCCGGCTCGTCCTCGCTCAGATCCTCGTCTGCCGCGGCGACACCGCCGGCACGGACGAGTTGCTCGGCCACCTCGCCGACGCTCTGTCAGGACCGGCGCTCCCGGTGCGCGACAGCGGCATCCGCGAGGCCCAACTGCCGCCCGACCAGTCGGCGATGCCGGCCGCCGTCTACCTCCTGAACACCCTCGCCCTCGCCCGCGACACCCGCACCGTTCCCCTCTGGGAACAGGTGGAGAAGCTCCTGGAGATCACCGAGGAGACACTCAGGGACCCGATGGCCGGCACCTTCTTCTGGGTCGAGGCGATCACCGCGGGAGCCGAACGGCTCGGCGATCCCCGCGCACTGCCCGTGCTCCGCGCCCTGCACCGGCGACCCGCCCTGCGAGGCCAGTGGAGGCACACGGGAGTGGAACCGGACGACTTCCAGGAGCGACGCGCCATGCTCGAACTCGCCGTCGCACGCGCCCGCGCCCAGTGCGGCGACGCCGACGGCGTACGCACCCTCATCGCCTACCTCGACGACGTGCGCTCCCCGCTGTCCGCGCAGGCCCACACCCGGCTCCGGCTCCGGTTCGGCATCGAGGCCGAGGACGCTCCCGGCCGCGAACCGGGCAGCTGGGAGCGGTTGCTCACCGAGCAGGGCATGCCCGGGCCGTGCCCGCTGCCCTGGCCGCACGACCCGCACCGCGCCGATCTGCCCGAGGGGTTCGAACCGGGTCGCCGCCCCACAGCACCGGAGGACCGCTCATGAGCGCCGGACCGCTGCTGCTTGCCGGAGTCGACATCGGCAGCACCCACTGCAAGGCACTGCTGTGCGACGCCTCCGGCACCGTCGTGGCCCGGGCCCAACGGCGAACCCCCCGGGGGCGCGACGGTCACTCGCACCCGGCGGACGACCTGATCGCCGCGGGTCTGGGCGCGCTGGCCGACTGCGTACGGACAGCGGGCCGCAGCCCGGAAGCCGTGGGACTCACCGGCATGGCAGAGGCGGGAGTGGCCCTCGACGCGGCCGGGCGGCCGCTCGGCCCCGTACAGGCCTGGTCCGACCCGGCCCCGGGCCCGTACGCCGATCGGCTCAGCCGGACGCACGGGGCAACCGCCCTGCACCGCCGCACCGGTGTCCTGCCGAGCGCGAAAGTGCCGCTCGCCACATGGTGCGCCATGGCGGACCTGGCGCCCGGAACACTGGCCCGCATGCGCACCTGGGCCGGCGCGGCCGACCTGGTGGCCCACGCCCTGACCGGACGCATCGGCACAGACGCCACCTTCGCCCAGCGCACCATGGCATGGGACCCCTCCCGGGCATGCTGGATCCCCGAGCTGCTCGCGGAAGCGGGGATCGGCCAGGAGCGGATGCCGCCCGTCCACCGGCCCGGCCGACCGGTCGGCGCGGTCACCGCCGCAAGCGCCGCCGCGACCGGACTGCGGCCCGGGGCCCCGGTTGTTGTCGCCGGGCACGACCATCTGGTCGGGGCATGGGCGGCCGGGGTGCGCGGCGCGGGACAGGTCGCCGACTCCATGGGTACCGCCGAGGCCGTTCTCACCGTATCCGCCGATGCGCCGGACACCGTCGCAGCCGCCGGTGAGGGGATGTCGTGGGGCCGTCACGTCGATGGGGAGCACTGGATCACGCTGGCGGGTATGCAGGCGTCAGGCGCCCTCATCGAATGGTTCTGTGATCGGTTCCTCGGTCTGTCCGGTACTTCCGGCCCCGCGCGCTACAGCGCGTTCGCGGAGCTCGTCGACACCGTTCCTCCGGCGCCCACCGGCCTGGTCGTCGAGCCGTACCTCCATGGGCGCAGCTCCCCGCGTCCCCGTCCCGGCGCCGGCCTCGCCATCCACGGCCTGCGCCCGGCCCACGGTCCCGCCCACCTGGCCCGTGCCCTGCTGGAGGGCGCGGCTCACCACGCCCGGTGGATGACCGACACACAGGCCGCGCTCGCCGGGCTCGCCCCCGCGGCGGTCACCCTGCTCGGCGGATCGACCCGGGTCCGGGCGTGGACGGAACTCAAGGCGGCGGTCAGCCCCTGGCCCACCCTGCTGTGCGGCGAACCCGAAGCACCCGGTCTGGGAGCGGCGGCCTGGGCGGGCGCCGCGCTCGGTCTCGACCCGGTGACAGTCTGCGCCCCCACCACCGCTCTCGTCCCCGACCCGGTTGCCGCCGACGCGTACCGAGCCCGTCACCGCGATCGGTTCCTGCCGCGCGTCACCGCGCCATCACCCCTGAACGGCCCCCTGGACGGCGTCCCGAACGGCGTCCCCAACGACAAGGAGCACCCCGCGTGACCACCCGTCCCGCCGTCCTCACCGGCGGCTCGATCGCCCCCTCCGCGCTGGCCCGTCCGTCCGGTACCTTCGCCATGGTCGCCGCGGACCAGCGCGACTCGCTGCGCACGATGATGGCCCAGCACGACCGGCTCCCGGGCAGCGCCGTTCCGGACGCCCGGCTCACCGCGTTCAAACTCGCCGTTGCCCGTGAACTGGGGCCGTACGCCTCCGCGTTGCTCATCGACCGCGACTACGGTTACCGGCAGCTCGTGGACGAGCAGGTCCTGCCCGGTGGCTGCGCCCCGATCCTCGCCGTCGATGTGCTCGACCAGCGGCCGGGCGGCCCCGTCGAGGACACCGCTCTTGACGAGAGCGTGGACACCGCAGCGGTCGTCGCCGACGGCACCCGCGGGCTGAAGCTCCTCGTCATCTGGCGCCGCGACGGCCACCGCGACCGGCGCATCGCCCTCGCCGACCGTTTCATCGGGATGTGCCGAGCCGCCGGACTGGCCTCGGTGCTGGAACCCGTGGCACGTCCCACCACCGAGGAAGAAGCCGCGGGGACCTTCCGGCTCAACGACTCCATCGTCGACGCTGCTCGTGAACTGGCCCCGCTGGGCCCGTCGTTGTACAAGTGTCAGGTCCCCGACGGCGGTGCGGGTCCGGTGGCCGGGCTGGCCCGGCAGGCGGAGCGGATCGACGCCGTCGTCGACGTCCCCTGGGTGGTCCTCTCCCAGGGCGTCGGGGCCGCCGACTTCCCCCGCGCCGTCGAGGCGGCTTGCCGTGCCGGCGCTTCCGGCTTCCTCGCGGGTCGCGCGCTGTGGACCGATGCCCTGGCCGGTGACCGCGACAGCACGCTGCGCGGCGTGAGTGCCGACCGGCTGAGGTTCCTCGGCGAGGTCGTCGACCGGTACGGCCGGCCGTGGTGGGATGCCGCCGCCGCGGCAGGCGGGCGGGTGACGGCATGACGGTCGCACCAGCGGGCACCGCCGCCAACAGCACCGGTCCCCGTGTCTGCCTGCTGCACACCGTGGCCGCGCTGCCCGCCGTCTTCGACCCGCTGCTGCGGGAACTCGCCCCCGGCGTCCGCCCCTACCACGTCGTCGACGAGAGTCTCCTCGCGGACACCGTGGCCCACGGTCCACTGCCCCGCACCACCGCACGGCTCGCCGCGTACATCACCCAGGCAGCGGCGGCGGGCGCCGAAGCGGTCCTCGTCACCTGCTCCTCCATCGGAGCCGCCGCCGAGCAGGTCCGCCCTCTGGTCGACGTCCCCGTGCTGCGGGTCGACGAGCCCATGGCGGCCGCAGCGGTCCGTACGGGCTCGCGTATAGCGGTGCTGGCCACCCTGGAGTCGACGCTCGCTCCCACCGCCGACCTCGTCCGGAGGCAGGCCGCTCCGGGCGCGATCAGTCTGACGACGTCCGTCTGCCCGGGGAGCTACGCGGCGAGGGCCGCCGGGGACCTGTCCCGGCACGACGCACTGATCGCCGATGAGGCGCACCGTCTCGCCGCCGACCACGACGTACTCGTGCTGGCCCAGGCGTCGATGGCCACCGCGCTCGGCCGGCTTCCCCAGGAAGCCATCACCGTCCCGGTGCTGACCTCCACCCGCAGTGGCGTCGCCCAACTGGCCGGGCTCACCCGGCGGGAGCTGTCCACATGACGGAATTCGGCTGCATCGCGGACGACTTCACGGGGGCAACCGACCTCGCCGGAAACCTGGTCGCCACCGGTCGCCGGGCTGTCGTCACCATCGGCGTGCCCCGGACGCCGGTTCCCGACGCCGACGCCGTGGTCGTCGCACTCAAGACCCGCACCGTGGCGGCGGACCGGGCCGTTGCCGCGGCCCTCGATGCCCACCGGGCGCTCGCCCGACTGGGGTGCGAGCGCTTCTGGTTCAAGTACTGTTCCACCTTCGACTCCACACCGCACGGCAACATCGGCCCGGTCGCCGACGCCCTGCTGGAGGCGACCGGATCACCCTGGACCATTGCCTGCCCGGCCTTCCCCGACACCGGCCGCACCGTCTACCAGGGGCACCTGTTCGTCGGCGACCGGCTGCTCGCCGACAGCGGCATGCGCCACCATCCGCTCACCCCGATGGGCGACTCCGACCTGGTGCGGGTGCTCGGCGCCCAGAGCGGCCACCGCGTGGGGCTGCTCCCGTATGCCGCGCTGCAGGCGGGTGACCCAGCCGTACGCGACCACCTGGCCGGCCTCACTGCTGACGGCGTCCGGATCGTCGTCACCGACACGCTCACGCACCAGGACCTGACGACCGTCGAACGCGCGACCCGGCAGCTCCCGCTCGTCACCGGCGGATCGGGCCTGGCTCTCGCGCTGCCTCACCAGCCCACCGAGGCGGCGGACATCGACGTCGCCCCCGGCCCTACGGCCGTGCTCGCCGGCAGCGTCTCGGACACGACCCTGGCCCAGATCGAGCACGCCCGCGCACGCCTGCCGCACCGCAGGATCGACCCCACCACGCTGCTGTCCGAGCCGGAGCCGGTCATCGCCGACACCGTGGCCTGGGCCCGCGAACACCTCACGGCCGGCCGGAACGTGCTGGTCCACAGTGCCGACGCCCGGTCCGAAGTGGCCGCCGCCCAACGGAGGTTCGGTACGGAACGCATCGCCGATGCGATGGAACGGGCACTGGCCCGGTGCGCCCGGGAACTCGCCGACAGCGGCGTGCGCCGGTTCGTCGTCGCGGGTGGGGAGACGTCCGGCGCGGTCGTCGAGGCATTGGGGCTGCGCTTCCTGCGTATCGGTCCGGCCATCGCGCCCGGCGTCCCCTGGACCGCGGCGGAGCGCCATGGCCGCACCATCAATCTCGCGTTGAAATCGGGCAACTTCGGTGCGGCGGATCTTTTCACCACAGCGGAGGCATACTTGTGAGATCACTCGGGCCCGCGACACCGCAGACGGACGACTCGTCCGCCGAAGCCCTGGCAGCGGCCGGGAATCACCTCGCCGCACTCGGCCTGAGTCCCGGAAGCTCGGGCAACCTCAGCGTCCGTACGGCCACCGGCTTCCTCACCACACCGACCGGCAGCTCCCTGGCGGCCCTGGCTCCGGACCGCATCAGTGCCCTCGACGCCGCCGGGCATCACCGGGCAGGACCGCCCCCGACGAAGGAAGTCCCGCTGCACCTGGCGGTGCACGCTCGGCTTCCGCACGCGCGGGCCGTCGTGCACCTGCACTCCACGCACGCCGTCGCCGTCGCCTGCCTCGACCCGCTGGATTCCACCGACGTGCTGGCACCGCTCACCCCCTACGCCGTGCTGCGGCTCGGCCGGGTGCCCCTGCTGCCCTACGCGGCTCCCGGGAGCGACCGTCTCGCTGCCGGAACAGCCGTACTGGACCCCGGCGCGCGGGCCTTCCTCCTCGCCAACCATGGGCAGGTCACCGTCGGCGCCACCCTTGATGAAGCGATACATGCGGCGGTCGAGCTAGAGGAGAGCGCCAAGCTCCAGCTGCTGCTCGGCGATCGCCGACCCGTACGACCGCTCACCCCCGGCCAGCGCGCCGGACTCACCGCCGAGATGGGTTAGGAGCCCGCATGTCCGAGAGCCACGCCTGGTGGCGCAGGGCCGTCATCTACCAGATCTACGTCCGCAGTTTCGCCGACGCCGACGGCGACGGCCTCGGGGACCTGCCCGGCATCACGGCCCACCTGGACCACGTCGCCGCGCTCGGCGCGGACGCCGTATGGATCACGCCCTTCTATCCGTCGCCGATGGTCGACGGTGGTTACGACGTCGCCGACTACCGCGACGTGGACCCCCGCTTCGGCACCTTGGCAGACGCCGACTCGCTGCTCGCCCACGCCCACGAACTGGGCCTGCGCGTCATCGTCGACATCGTCCCCAACCACACCTCCGACCAGCACACATGGTTCCAGCAGGCCCTGATGGAACCCGGCGGACCCGCCCGTGCGCGGTACGTCTTCCGGGACGGCCGCGACGGAGGTGCGACCCCGCCCACCGACTGGCTGTCCGTCTTCGGTGGCCCGGCCTGGCAGCGGGTGCCCGACGGGCAGTGGTACCTGCACCTGTTCGCACCCGAACAACCCGACCTCGACTGGTCGCACCCCGAGGTCGTCGAGGAATTCCACCGTGTGCTGCGCTTCTGGCTGGATCGCGGAGTCGACGGCTTCCGCTTCGACGTGGCCCACGGCATGGCGAAGGACCTGGCCGAACCCCTGCGTGATCTCGGCCCCGGTCAGGTCCACCACAAGATCGTGGGGGACGGCTGGGAGGGCGACCACCCCTTCTGGGACCGCGAGAGCGTGCATGACATCCTGCGGGGCTTCCGGCAGGTCACCGACGCATACCGGCCACCGCGTGTGACGGTCGCCGAGTCCTGGGCCGCCCTGGACCGCCGGGCTCTCTACACCCGCCCGGACGAACTCCACCAGGCATTCAACTTCGACTTCCTCGGAGCGGGCTGGGAGGCGACAGCGCTGCGCGCGACCATCGACCGGTCCATCGCCCTCGCGGAAACCTCCGGATCCGCGCCCACCTGGGTCCTGTCCAACCACGACGTCATCCGCCATGCGTCCCGCCTGTGCCTGCCCGAGGGCACCGACCACGAGCGATGGCTGGTCTCCGGTGGGCAGCCCGCGCTCGACCCCGCCGCGGTCCAGCGCCGCGCGCGGGCGGCCGCTCTGCTCCTCCTCGCACTCCCCGGCGCCGCCTACCTCTACCAGGGCGAGGAACTCGGCCTGCCCGAGGTCGCCGACCTGCCGGTCGACGTCCTCCAGGACCCGGTGCACCGGCGTTCCGGAGGTGCCCGCAAGGGCCGGGACGGTTGCCGGGTGCCGCTGCCCTGGTCCCGCACCGGGCCGTCGTACGGGTTCGGTACGGGCCGCGGCTGGCTGCCGCAACCCGATTTCTTCGGGACGCTGTCCGTCGAAGCCCAGTCGGAGGACCCGGACAGCACACTGAGCCTGTACCGGGCAGCTCTCCGCGTCCGTCGCACCCAACCGCAGAGCGCTCACCTCAGCTGGAACCCTTCGGCGCCGGAAGGCGTGCTGGACTTCACGGTCGGGGCTCTGCGCTGCGTCGTCAACGCCGGCCACGAGCCGGCCCTGCTGCCCGCTTCGCCACCGCCGCTTCTGACGAGTACGCGCATGCCCGACGCTCCCTCGCTCCTGCCCCCGGACACAGCCGCCTGGCTTCAGGCCCAGCTGCCGGGCAGGTGATCGGGAAGAGTCAGATCGGCCACCAGGCCGTAGTGATCGCTGACCTGCGTTCCTGCCGTCGGAGTCACCAGGATCCGCCGGCAGTCGGCGATGTGCAGCGTCGGCCCGTAGCGGTCGCATCGCACCATGATTCCATCGATCCGGCGCCCCGCTTCTTCAGGCATGTCCCCTTGTCGGACCAACGGGTTCCGCGGACTGAAGGTGTGGCCCGGGTCGTCGGGATGCAGGCCCGCCCAGGCGTCCTGGTAGCACACGCTGATGCCCTCCAGCGACTGCAGTCCCCGCCAGAAACGCATGCTCGACGCCTCCGGAGCCGCGTCGAAGTCGCCCATCAGAACGACGTGCGGCACAGGCCTCTCGGCCAGGGCCCCCTCCACCAACCGGGTGGTGGCGACGGCCTGCAGTTCGCGTTCCCGCTCGTAACCGAAGGGCCAGCTCGGCTTGTGGTGCACGAGCAAGGCGCCGTGCAGCGGCCCGGGGAGCGGCAGTTCGGCGACGACCGCTCCGCACCACGGAGTCCGGGCGGTGCGTTCGGTCACCCGAAGGCCGGTGCTGCGGATCCCCCCGAAGGGCCGACGGGCCGCCAGCACCGCCCCGACGTCGTCGGCGGACCAGTGTGGATGCGGTGCGACGTGCCAGCCGGCCTCGTGGAGGTCGGTCACCTCCCGGCGGCTGACCTCCTGCAGAGCCATCACGTCCGGGCTCAGCTCGGTCAGTGTCCGGCGCAGCGCGGCTCGTCGCCGGCGGCCGTCGGCGTAGCGCAGCTCCAGCACGTTCATGGTCAGGACCCGCAGGCGTCCGTCCGCGTCCGTCATTCCATCAGCCTGCCCCGTGCAGCCTCACACCTTCAGCCTGGCCTTCTCACCATGTGTGCGGGTCGGGAGCTCCCGCGTGGCCTGTTCCCGGATACGGCTGCAGGAAGTGCTGATGAGGCGCGAGACGTGCATCTGCGACAGGCCGAGCTCCTTCGCGATCTGGCTCTGCGTCATGTCGTGGAAGAAGCGGAGGTAGAGGATCCGCCGTTCGCGCTGGGACAGATGGCGCAGCAAGGGCTTGACGGCTTCCCGGTCGAGGACGATGTCGAGAGCGGTGTCCGGCGCGCCGACGGTCTCGCTGAGAGCGAAGCCCCCGTCGGGGCCGGCGAGCTCGGCGTCCAGGGAGAGGGCTTTGAAGCTGCCGAGTGCTTCGAGCCCGGCCTTCACGTTCTCCTGGCTCAGCCCGGTCTCTTCGGCGAGCTGAGCGACGGTGGGCTCGCTGCTGCCGGCGGCCTGCAGATTCCGCCGGGCGATGCGCACGGTGTTGCGCAGTTCCTGGACTCGGCGCGGTACATGAAGGGTCCACATGTAGTCGCGAAAGTGCCGCTTGACCTCACCCGTGATGGTGGGGATGGCGTAACTCTCGAAGGCCCCGCGCTCGACGTCGTAACCATCGATAGCTTTGACCAGGCCCAGGGCCGCAACCTGGCACAGATCCTCCAGCGACTCACCACGGCTGCGGAAGCGGCGGGCGATCCGTTCGGCCATGGGCAGCCACACCCTGACCAATTCCTCCCGCACCGCCCGGCGTTCGGGTCCTTCCGGCAACGCCGCCAGTCGGGTGAACACGTCCAGGGTATCGGGGGCGTCCTCGTACGAACGCCGGTCCCTGGTCAGAGTGTGCATGTGATCCGCTCCTCGCGCACGCAGCCGAACCAGTCACCGCGGGACCGGCGCCTACGGGCCGGCCTGTTGCAGGAAGCTGCACGCCCGGAGCCGTCACACCGTTCCCAACGGACGTGCCTCCGGTCCGAAGCACGAAAATCGCCTGCCCCACCATTCACTGGTCAAACACGTCCGCACGCAACCTCAACCGGGCCGTACGCGCCAGGTTCGCCCGGGTGGCGGCAGTAGGCGCCGGTTGGAGGGGAATCCGCTCGCGGGAAGGTGTCCGGTGCCACGACGGGTATCCGCAGAGCAGCGGTCGACATGACGAGCAGAGACGAGAGGAGCGGTCGAGGCGATGAGCGGCGACAGCGTGCGGGCACCGGCCCGGATGCCCACCGATATACGGCGTCAGGTGACGCGAACGGACACCGTGCTGACGGATCCCCGACTCGTGGAGGCACTGCGCCGGCTGGGTCCCGGCGTGGTGAAACCGCTGGTCAAGTCGGCTCAGCAGCGAGCCAGAGAGGGGGAGATCGACGCAGCGGCCGTCGCTGACGCGGCAGTGGCCGCGCTGCCCCGGACCGCGGGCGGGCTGACACCGGTGATCAACGCCACGGGGGTGCTGCTGCACACCAACCTCGGGCGCGCCTCGTTGTCGGCGGCGGCGCGGGAAGCGGTGGCCGACGCCTGCGGACCGACCGACGTGGAACTCGACCTGCGGACCGGTACGCGCGACCGCCGTGGCCGCTCGGTGCTGAAGGCACTTCGGGAGCGGGTGCCGCTCGCCGGGGCCGCACACATCGTCAACAACGGTGCGGCGGCACTGGTTCTCGCCGCGACCGCGCTCGCAGCCGGCCGGGAGATCATCGTCAGCCGGGGCGAGATGGTGGAGATCGGCGACGGATTCCGTCTCCCCGAGCTGCTTGCCTCGACAGGTGCACGACTCCGCGAGGTCGGCACGACCAACAGAACGACACCTGACGACTATGCGGAAGCCGTCGGAGCCGATACCGGCTTTTTGCTGAAGGTCCACCCGTCGAACTTCCGCATCACCGGATTCACCCGTAGCGTGCCCGTCTCCGACCTGTCCCGCCTCGGCGTCCCGGTCGTCGCCGACATCGGCTCCGGCCTGCTCGCCGCGGACCCGCTGCTGCCCGAGGAACCCGACGCGGGCAGCTGGCTGGCGGCCGGCGCCGCCCTCGTCACCGCCAGCGGCGACAAGCTCCTCGGCGGCCCGCAGTGCGGCCTGGTGCTGGGACAGGAGGACCTGGTCCGGCGGATGGCCCGGCACCCGCTGGCCCGGGCGCTACGGGTGGACAAGATGACCCTGGCCGCACTCGAGGCGAGCGTACGGGGACCGGAGACCCCCACTCACGCTGCGCTGCACGCCGATCCGGCGGCGCTGTGTGTCCGGGCCGAGTCGATGGCCGCCGGACTGCGCGAGGAAGGCATCGATGCCCGGGCCGTCCGCAGCGAGGCCACCGTCGGCGGCGGGGGAGCCCCTGGGGTGGCCCTGCCGAGCGCCGCCGTATCGCTGCCGGAGCGCTATGCCGCGGAGCTCCGCACCGGGTCGCAGCCGGTGATGGGCCGGATCGAGGGCGGACGCTGCCTGCTCGACCTGCGTGCGGTCCCCGGCGACCAGGACCCGGACGTGGCCCGCGCGATCCGCACCGTCGCCGCGCGGGGTGATGCCACATGCACGTGATCTGCACCGCCGGGCACGTCGACCACGGGAAGTCAGCTCTGGTCCGGGCGCTGACCGGCATGGAGCCCGACCGGTGGGAGGAGGAGCGCCGGCGCGGCCTGACCATCGACCTGGGGTTCGTGTGGACTCCGCGGGCAGCCGGCACCGAGCAGACGGTCTTCGTCGACGTGCCCGGCCACGAAAGGCTGGTCGGCAACATGCTCGCCGGGGTGGGGCCGGCGCCGGCTGTCCTCTTCGTCGTCGCGGCCGATCAGGGATGGCAGCCGCAGTCGGAGGAACACCTGGCCATTCTGAACGCCCTCGGAGTGCGGCACGGGCTCCTCGCGGTGACCCGCAGCGACCTCGCGGACCCGGAACCCGTACGGTCCGACGCGCTGCAGCGGATGGCGGCGAGCTCCCTCGGCGAGGTCGAGTCGGTCGCGGTCAGCGCGCTCACCGGCGCCGGCCTGGCGGAGCTGCGGGCGGCTCTCGCACGGCTCACCGAAGCGCTGCCCGTTCCGGACGCCGACGCCGATGTACGCCTGTGGGTGGACCGGTCGTTCACGGTGCGCGGCCGTGGAACGGTGGTCACCGGAACGCTCGGCGGCGGGGCGATCCGGGTGGGCGATCACCTGGTCCCCGCGGACGGCGCGGAGCCGCTGCGGGTACGGGGTCTGCAATCGCTGAACGAGGACCACGACGAGATGAGCGCCGTCGCACGGGTCGCGGTCAATGTGCACGGCCCGCGCGCCGGCCGGATCCGGCGTGGCGACGCCCTGCTGGCGCCGGGGCGGTGGCTCGCCGCCGACCTGATCGACGTACGCCTGCACGGTGCGGCCGCGGCGGAACTGCCCCGGAAGCTGACGCTGCACGTCGGCTCAGCGGCGGTGCCGGTCACCGTCCGGCCGCTGGACGAGGACACCGCCAGACTGCAACTGCCGCGGAAGCTTCCGCTGCGGATCGGTGATGCGGCGCTGCTGCGGGACCCGGGGCAGCACGGCATCCCGGCCGGCGTCACGGTACTGGACGTCCGACCACCTCGGCTGACCCGGCGAGGCGCGGCTGCCGCCCGTGCCGGGCAACTCGCCGGCATGACCGGGGACCCCGATGGAGCCGCCGAGCTCGAACGGCGCGGACTGGTCCGGCGGGAGGAGCTGGTGGCCATGGGCGTGCGGCCGGGAGCGGACCCGGTGGCCGGTAACTGGCTGGCCGACGCGGTCCGGTGGGAGGAACTCGGGCTGCGGCTGGCAGCCGCGGTCGAGGAGCACGCCGCCGCACATCCGATGGATCCCGGGTTGCCCGCCGAAGCCGCCCGGCGGCTTCTCGGTCTGCCCGACCGGAGCCTGGTCGACGCACTGGTCGGCGCGGCAGGAGCGGCAGGCCTGCGGCAGCGCGGCGGCAGGATCTACGGGCGTGCGGCCCGGCCGGAGCTGCCCGCCGAGGTCCGAGCCGCGGTGGAAACGGTCCGGAGCGAGCTGGCGGCGGCTCCGTTCCGTGCACCGGAGGCACACCGGATGGCTGAGCTCGCCCTGTCCCCCTCCGTGGTGGCCGCGGCGGTGGCCGCGGGCGCGTTGCTGAAGATCACCGATGGCATCGTGCTCCTGCCCGGCGCGGATGTCCGGGCGGTCGAGATCCTGGCCGCGCTCGACCAGCCGTTCACCATGAGCGAGGCCCGCCGGGCGCTGGACACCACCCGCCGAGTGGCCGTACCGCTCTTGGAGCACCTGGACCGGACCGGGCGCACCGAACGTGTGGACGGGACACTTCGGCGTTGCCGTACCGATGCGAGGAGCGGAGGCGGACGGGAATCGAACCCGCCTGCCCGAGATGCTCGGACACCTCGGTTTTGAAGACCGGGAGGGCCACCAGGCACCCACACGCCTCCCCGCGAGCGACTGCACGCCCGACTGCCCGGCCAGCCTACTCCGGGGAGGCGCACCCGTTGCACAACACCCCGGCTGCGCACGGCTGGTGTCGCCGCGGTCGGCCGCGGATGCCTCAGGGTTCCGTCCCGGTGTGCTCGTCGATCCCCGCCCGGTCCCGGTAGGCGCGGACGAACGCCACGGCTGCCGGACCGCGCGGACGCCTGCCCGGGCGGATGTCACAGGTGAGGACTTTGCTTTCCTGGATGTGTGTGTTGGGGTCCAGCGCCAGGTGGCTGAGCTCGTTGGCGGCATCCCCGACGGTGTAGCCGTTCGGACCCCAGTGATAGGGCAGCCCGACCTGGTGGAGGGTGCGGCCGCGTACCACCAGCGGCGCCATCCGATCGGTGACCAGCACCCGGCCCTCGATCACCCCCCGGGCACTGACGATGGTGGCCCAGTCCATATGCGTCAGGCCCCTCTCGGCAGCCAGTTCCGGCGACACCTCACAGAAGAACTCGGGCTGCAGCTCCGCCAGATACGGCTGCCACCGGGACATACCTCCGGCCGTGTGGTGCTCGGTGAGGCGGTACGTGGTCAGCACGTACGGGAAGACGTCCGCACCCGGACCGGCCCCGCTGGGGTGATACCGGTTGTCGGGATGGGGCGAGGGCAGATGCCGGACGGGGTTGCGCTGCTGGGAGTACAGCGGGTTCTGGAAGGGGGACTCCTGGGGCTCGTAGTGGGCGGGCAGCGGGCCGTCGGTGAGACCCGACGGCACATGGAGCCACGCCTTGCCGTCCGCCTGCATGATGAAGGCGTCCGTACCCGACAGCGCCTCGGCGCCCGTGGCGTCCTTCGGCGGCTGGTGATAGGGCGACTTCTCGGCCGCGAAGTCGGGAATGTCGTGCCCGGTCCACTGTGCTTCGTCCGCATTCCACCACACCAGCGCCTTGCCTTCGCTCCACGGTTTGCCGTCCGGGTCCGCCGACGCCCGGTTGTACAGGATGCGGCGGTTGGCGGGCCAGGCCCAGCCCCACTCGTTCGCCACCCAGTTCTGCTCCTTGCCCGGCTTGCGACGGGCTGCCTGGTTGACGCCGTCCGCGTAGACCCCGCAGTAGATCCAGCAACCGCAGGCCGTGGAACCGTCGGGGTTGAGCTGCTCGTACGAGGCGAGCGGATGTCCTTCGGCGTCATAGCCGTTGATCTCCGCGAGGACCGCCTCGGCCTCGGGTTCGGCCCGCTCGCCCTTGGTCGGATAGTCCCAGGTGAGATCCAGCACAGGCCGGTCCATCTCGTCGGCGGAACCGGCGAGTTTCTCTCTGAGGATGCGACCCAGGTGGTACATGAACCACAGATCGCTGCGCGCGTCACCGGCGGGCTCCACCGCCTGATGGTGCCACTGCAGCATGCGCTGCGTGTTGGTGAAGCTGCCGTCCTTCTCGGTGTGGGCCGCGGCCGGCAGGAAGAACACCTCCGTGCCGATGTCCTCGGTCCGCAGTTCGCCCGTTTCGATCTCCGGACCGTCCTTCCACCAGGTGGCGGACTCGATGAGCGAGAAGTCCCGGACCACCAGCCAGTCGAGATTGGCCATGCCCAGGCGCTGCATCTTCGCGTTGGCCGAGCCCACAGCCGGGTTCTCGCCGAGCAGGAAGTAGCCCTTGCAGACGCCGTCCAACTGCGCCATGACCGTCTCGTAGGTGCTGTGCGAGCCGGTGAGCCGGGGCAGGTAGTCGAAGCAGAAGTCGTTGTCCTGGGTAGCGGCCTCTCCCCAGTAGGCCTTCAACAGGCTCACCAGGTAGGAGCGCGTCTCGCCCCAGAAACCCTTGTCGGCGCTCTCCGCCTTGACGAAGGCATCGAGATCCTGGCCCTTGTGCGCGTGCGGCATCGGAATGTAACCCGGCAGCAGGTTGAACAGCGTCGGGATGTCGGTGGACCCCTGGATCGACGCGTGTCCGCGCAGAGCCAGAATCCCCCCTCCCGGGCGCCCGATGTTGCCCAACAGGCTCTGCAGGATCGCGGCCGAACGAATGTACTGCGCCCCCACCGTGTGCTGAGTCCACCCCACGGCGTAGGCGAAGGCAGTGGTGCGCTCCCGCCCGGAGTTCTCCGTGACGAGTTCACAGACCTGGCGGAACATGTCCTGCGGCACGCCACAGATGTCCTCCACCATCTCCGGTGTGTACCGCTGGTAGTGCCGCTTGACCACCTGGAACACACACCGCGGGTGGCTCAGGCTCTCGTCGCGTTCCGGTTCGCCCTCGCCGAGCACGGCCCCGCCCGAACCGTGTGCTTCCCCGCCGCCCGACTCGGCGACCGAACTGCCGCCTCCGGTCCGCTTCTCGTACATCTGGTCGCGCTGGCCGGATGCCGCCTGCACCTCCATGCCCTGGTACTGCCACGTGCTGTTGTCGTACGTGCGGTTGTCCGCGTCCAGCCCGGAGAAGACCCCGTCGAGATCTTCGGTGTCCTGGAAGTCCTCCCGCAGAATGACCGGCGCGTTGGTGTACGCGACGACGTAGTCACGGAAGTACTTGTCGTTCTGCAGCACGTAGTTGATGATGCCGCCGAGAAACGCGATGTCGCTGCCCGCGCGCAGTGGCACGTGCACGTCGGCGAGCGCGCTGGTCCTGGTGAACCGCGGATCGACGTGGATCACCTTCGCTCCGCGCGCCTTGGCCTCCATCACCCACTGGAACCCCACCGGATGGCACTCGGCCATGTTGGAGCCCTCGATGACGATGCAGTCCGAGTTCTGCAGATCCTGCTGGAAGGTGGTCGCGCCGCCGCGGCCGAACGAGGTCCCCACACTGGGGACGGTGGCAGAGTGTCAAACCCGGGCCTGGTTCTCGATCTGTACGGCGCCGAGCGCGGTGAAGAGCTTCTTGATCAGGTAGTTTTCCTCATTGTCGAGGGTGGCACCGCCCAGACTGGCAATGCCCAGGGTGCGCCGGGTACGTACCCCGTCCGCCTCCCACTGCCAGCCCTCCCGGCGGGCCTTGATGACCCGGTCGGCGATCATGTGCATGGCCGTGTCCGGGTCCAGCCGTTCCCATTCGGTCCCGTGCGGCCTGCGGTAGAGCACACCGTGTTCCCTGGCGGAGCCGGTGGTCAGCTGCAGACTGGCTGAGCCCTTCGGGCACAACCTGCCGCGCGACACGGGGGAGTCGGGGTCCCCTTCGATCTGCGTCACCTGCTCGTCCTGCACGTAGACGTTCTGGCCGCAGCCCACCGCGCAGTACGGGCAGATCGACTTCACCACTTTGTCCGCGGTGGCGACTCGGGGAGAGAGCCGGGCACTGTGCGCGCTCTTGGCCGCCGCACCGCGACCCAGTGGGTCGTCGCCCTTCAGCTGCCGGTACACCGGCCAGGAGTCGATCCAGGTCCGCACACCCATGACATCCGCCTCTCGCAGTCGCGCAGTCTCCGTCGGCCCGTCTCGGCCGTTCCTCCGCCGGCCGTTGCCCGGCTGCTCGTCTAGGGGTCCGTCTCCGCTGTGCCCTGTCGGTCGGCCGGACGGCGACCAGCCGCGTCCCGGGCTCGGCGCAGATTCCGTCCGAGCGCGCTTCGTTCGTCAGGTGACAGCGCAGCGCGGAGCTCGGCGAACACGGAGTCCTCGAAGGCGACGTGCCGGCGCAGTCGGCTGCTCAACTGCTCGGCCAGGTCGTCGAACTCCTCGGTGTCGGGCGCGGTCCCGGCCAGTGCGGTCAGGGTCCGCGTGCCCTCCCGTTCCTGTTCCAGGGCCTGGTCGGCGAGGGCATCCCCGTCGCCGAGCACCCTCCGCACGGCCGGCCACAAGTGCTGCTGCTCCGCGGGCTCGTGGGCAGCCAGGACCGCCCCGAGCATGTCCACGATGGAGCCGCGGCGGGACATCTGCGCCGGCGACCCGCCCTTCTTCCGGCCCGGGATCGTCTGCAGCTGCTTGAGCAGGGCGGTAACCCGGTCGTGATCGCGGGTGAGCAGGTCCGTCACCTCGTCGGTCTCGTCGGTGTCCTGACTACTCCCCGGGCCGGCGTCCCGGCGCCGCGCCGCGGACTGCATCTGCGCGTCCGCGGCGGCCCGCTGCTTCAACCACTGCCGTACGGAGTCCTTGCCGGTCGGGTTCTCCGCCGCCGGGTTGACCAGGTGCTGGGTGGAGGACGAAGGCATGCCGGGGCGCCGCTGTTCCTCCGCGGTCAGGGTGTCCCCACCGTCGGCCGGAAGGCCGGTGGCGATCAGGAACGCCTGCCCGGCGGGCACGCCGAGACGCGCCGCTGCTTCGCGGTAATCGAGGCCGGTCTCCAGCAAACGGAGCACCTGCTCCTGAGTGGGCACCTCTCGCTTCGCCTCCTGCGCCGGGCCGGAAACGCTGCCGCTCCCGGAGGTCTGCCGTTACGGAAACGCTGAGTACCCGCATCCAAGCGGGCAAAACTTAGGGTTATTCCAGGAAAGGGACGTGTCGGAGCGCCATCACCGGGCACTTGGCCGTGCGGTGTGTCCCCTCGCAGCCCACCACGCACGACCGTAGGGTCCAGGTGGCTGCGCGCCGGACTTGGCGCGACCCGACAGGAGTGATCCCATGCGATTCTTGGTCCGACTACGGCGCGCCGGGTACGGGTCGCCGGCCCACCACGTCGGCGGGTCGGTGCCGGCGGGGGGCCGCCGGGAGCGCCGGGAGCACCGATGAACCGGCGGCACATCTTCGGTCAGGTCTTCGGCCTGGAGTCGGTCATCGCCGGGGTCGTCTTCCTCCTGATCCTCGGCATCGTGTTCTTCTCCGTGGCCCGCCGTCGGGCGCGTCCGGGGATCGACCCCTCGCACCGCGCGAACCGGCCGAAGCTGGAGAAGTGCTATGTAGTGGTGCTCGCGGCCATCGCCGCGTCCCTGGTGGCCTACACGGCCTGGCAGAACCACCGGGAACAGCGGGCAGCTCAACAGTCGCCGGTGCGGGTGAACGTGACGGCGTTCCAGTGGTGCTGGAAGTTCAGTTATCCGCAGGCCTCGAAACCGGTCAGTACCACGTCGAACTGCCGGGGCGGCAAGCTCCCCACGCTCGTCGTACCGACCGGGCGCACCATCCAGGTGACGGTCACCTCGCGGGACGTGATCCACTCGCTGTGGGTCCCCGCGCTGCGCTACAAGATGGACGCCTTTCCCGACCACAAGAACACCTTCACCATCACCATGGACCGGGAGGGCCGCTGGATCGGCAGGTGTGCCGAGTTCTGCGGAGAACGCCATGCCGAGATGCACTTCTGGTTCAAGGCGGTTTCCCCGGAGAAGTACAGCAAGTGGCTCGCCGCCCAGTCGGGGGCGCAGACGGCCGGGGCCGCGGCATGACCGTGGCGCCTCCCGCGGAGAACGCGGGGTCCCGGACCGTCAAGCCGGCCGGCTGGCTCGACTGGATCACCACCACCGACCACAAACGCATCGGTATCCTCACGGTCGCCACCTCGCTCGTGCTGCTGCTGCTGATGGGCATCCTGGCCCTGCTGATGCGCAGCCAACTGGCGCAGCCGGACGAACACTTCGTGGATGCCCAGACGTACAATCAGCTGTTCACCATCCACGGCTCCGGCATGATCTACCTGGTGATGACGCCGTTCGCGCTGGGGCTCGGCGTGTATCTCGTCCCCCTGCAGATCGGCGCGCCGACGATCGCCATTCCCCGAACCACACTGCTGGGCTACTGGCTGTACGTCAGTGGAGCGGTCATCATCCTGACCGGTTTCGCCACACCCACCGGTGCGCATGCGGACGGCTGGTTCTCCTACCCCCCGATGGCCGACAGTGAGCATTCCCCCGGCGTCGGCTCCGACCTGTGGATCGTCGGCGTGTTCCTCACCACGATCGGCATGATCACCATGGGCTGGGCCGTGCTGTGGACGGTGCTGCGCAAACGGGCCAAGGGGATGACCATGCTGCGGATGCCGGTCTTCTCCTGGTCGATGGTCGTCACCTGCCTGATGGTCATCGGCTCGTTCCCCTCCCTGCTCGCCGCCCTGAGCCTGCTGACAGCCGGTCGCGCCGACCCGTCGGTCTTCACGTCGAACGTGTGGAACATCGGCTATCAGCACCTGTTCTGGTTCTACGGCCACCCGGTCGTCTACGTGATGTTCTTCCCCTACCTGGCCGCGGTCATGGAGGTGCTGGCGGTCTTCTCCGGGCGGGCTCCCTTCGCCTACAAGGGGACGGTCCTGTCCCTGCTGGCGTTCGCGGCGCTGTCGATGAGCGTATGGGGACACCACATGTTCGCCACCGGACAGGCCGCCAACGACTACTACTCGCTGACCTCGATCACGCTGCTGGTCCCCGCGGGTGTCGAGTACTTCGGCATGCTCGGGACGGTGCTCGGTGGACGCCTCCGCTTCCGCACCCCGATGCTCTTCGCGCTCGCCTTCATCCCGCAGTTCCTGATCGGCGGCCTCACCGGCATCATGATCGGCACTCCGGTCATCGACTACCACGTCACCGACAGCTACTTCATCGTCGCGCACCTGCACTACGTGCTGTTCGCGGGCAGCGCCTTCGGTCTCTTCGCCGCGGTGTACTTCTGGTTCCCCAAGGTCACCGGAGTGTTGCTGAGCGAACGGCTCGGCAAGATCCACTTCTGGCTGATGGTCCTCGGCGCCAACCTCACCTTCCTGCCGATGTTCGGCCTCGGCTACGCGGGAATGCCGCGCCGGGTGTACACCTACCAGACGTTCGACGGGTTCGGCCTGCTCAACCTGCTGGCCACCTGCGGTGCGGCCGCTCTCGCCGCGGCCATGACCGTCTTCGTGGTCAACGTCTTCTGGACGCTGCGCAAGCGTGCGCTGCACCCGGAGCGGCCACTGGCCGGTGACAACCCCTGGAACGCGCACACCCTCGAATGGGCCACCACGTCACCACCGCCACGGATGAATTTCACCGCCGAGCATCCCCTGCCCCCCATCACCGGCCATGCGCCCCTCCTCGACCTCAGGGAACGTGCTGCGGCAGCGGCCGCCGAAAGAGCGGCCGTTGGCCCGGAGCCGGACCCGGGAGGCCGGTCATGAAGAGGCATCCGGCGTTTCTGGTGGTGGCCGGCTGGGGACTGCTGAACGGCATCCTCCTCGCAGTCCTGGCCATCTACGGCGAGAGCTCCCTTGTCTACTGGCTCTGGGGCGGGGTCGTCGTGCTGATCGAACTGGCCGCACTGGCGGTGCTGCTTTCGTCGTTGACCGGCCCCGAACAGCACCGGCGCTACCGCTTGCCGGCCAAGGGAGAGGCAGCAGCCCTGCCGACCGCCTTGGCGGCGGCGATCGTGGGGCTGTCGTTCATCTACGGGTTCTGGCTGATCGCCGTGGCCGCCCCGCTCCTTGCGCTGGCCCTGGTCCTGCGCGTCAGGCGGGGCCCGCTGGAGAAGGAGGAACTGCCCCGTGGTGACTGAGGCAGTCGAGATGGGCTGGGCGGCGTTCGTCATCGCCGTGCTGGTCCCCGCCGTCATCCTGATCACCCGGCCCAGCCGGTTCTGGCAACGTGTCACGCTGCCCCCGGCGGCGGCGCTGCCGCTGTTCCTGCTCCTGCACGCCGCTGTCACGCTCGGCAGTTGCAGGTACCCTCCGGGACCGCTTCTGCACCGGGCGCTGGACGCGGTGCTGATCGCGGGCAGTTTTCTCTTCTGGCTGCCGGTGCTGGGAATCCGTCACCGGCTGAGCGATCCGGGGCGCTGCATGTACCTGTTTCTCGCCGCACCGCTGCTGGATATGCCCGCGGTCGGGATGATCGCCCTGGGAGACACCTTCGGCGGGCTCACGATGATCGTGGCCATGCTGCCGATCGGCATCGCCGCCATGGTGGTGACCTGGCGCTGGGTGATCGACGAGGAGCGGATCCAGGCGGCGGCCCCCGAGCTGTCGTCGGAGAGCCCTACCGCTTGATCCGGACCGCTTCATCCGACCGGCCGGCCTCATGCGTGTGCGGGCCCGTGCACCGTACGTCCGTCCCCATGCCTGTGCGGGCCCGTGCACCGTACGTCGCAGGGCCCGCACCACACGTCCGGCCGCCGCTCAGCTGCTGCTCTTGATGGCGTCGCGCGCCCTGTCGACCATGGACGCGAAGGGGCCCACCGCCCACTGCGCCTTCGGCGAACCGGCCGCCGTGGGATGGGGGTGGGTGGGGGCGGTCCGCTCGGCCTTCCGCAGCCGCTTGCCCATGGACTGGAGTTCCTCCTCGGTCCGCCCGGCTCGTACCGCGGGAAACTCCTCCCGCTCCTCGTGCTCGGCGTGGTCGATGACCGCCTGCTCGAACTCCGCCAGTTGAGCCGCGAACTCGGGGCTGGCCAGGTCCATCTTCTCCAGTTCGGAGAGGACCTTGTTCGCTTCCTTCTCCTCTTCGTTGCGGGCCTCGGCCTCCTCCTTGCCCGCGGTGTCCTCGGCGACCGGACGGACGATCATCTCCTCGGCGGTCTCATGCACCGCGAGCAGGGTGCGCAGATGGTCGAACGCCTCCTTTTTGGCCTCGCCCTGAGAGTTCTTCACCAGGGTGAAGAGATCCCGGATATCCGCGTGCTGTTCCAGCAGGATCGCCACCACGTCGCCCTCGGGAAGACGTGCTGCCTGGTCCCGGTCGCTCTGTGCTTCACTCATGTCGTCCGCTTTCTCTTCGACGTCGGCTTTCTCTCGACGTTCTCGACGTGCTTCCCCGGACGGGTCACCTTCGGTGCCGGGTCGAAACCCCGGGGCCCGGCCGGTCACTCGGCCGAGGGCCGTCCGGTCAGCCGCGCTTCTTCTTCGTTGAGCCGCTCCCGCTGCGGAACAACGGTGTACTTGGGGTCTTCGGCCGAGGCGACCCCGGCGTGAAAGACCGCGAAGCGCAGAGCCGCCGAACCGGTGAGCAGCGCAGCCCCCGCGAGCGCCGCCGTCCGCCGGTTCCGGTGTCCGGCGCAGAGAGCCAGCAGGGCTCCGCCCGAGGTCAGAACCTCCGACGCCCGCATCAGCTGGTGTGCCTTGCCCTGGTCGAAGGTCTCGGCGGCCAGACCCATCCGCCGCTTCATCAGCTGGGTGCCGCCGAGTTCGAGCGCGGCGCCATATGCGGCCAGGCGTCGCGCGGGACCCGCATGCGCCACCGGCGAGCCCAGCAGACCCAGTCCGGCCGCGGCAGAGGCCCCGGACCCCGCGAAGACGAACGGCAGTTGCCGGTAGCCCTCGTGCCAGGCCGGAACGGCCGTGTCCGAGATCAGCACAGCCGTGTACGTGGCAACGGCGGGACCGAGCAGGGCCGCGCCGACGGTGGCCGCGGCGCCGGTGCGAGGGAGCCGGCCGGTCGCGTCGCTGAGCGCCGAGGCGGTGGCGAGCGGGGCATAGCCGGCGAGCAGCCATGACCCCATGTTCATGGGTGAGGTCGGCTTGAACACCCGCAGCATGTTGATGAAGCGTGAGGGCCGCCCGAGGTCATGGATGAGCGCTGCCAGCGACAGGCTGATGGCCGCGGCCGCGCCGGCCTTGGCCGTCCGGGCCAGTGGACGCCGCCCGGTGGCCTGAGCGCCGGCCGCGAGCAGCGAAGACGCCCCGGCCAGGCCGCCCAGGTAGAGGTAGCCGGCGATGTCGGCGGCCTTCCACGTGGGCTTGTTGAGGACCGGCTTGCCGTAGTAGGAGGAGAACTCGGCCTCGGGAACCATGGGTTGCTCGCCGCGCTTGCCGCCACGCCGCTTGCGCCCGGCGGCCTTGCCGGTGACCGCCTGCCGGCCGGGCCGCGCCCCCCGCACACCTTCGCGGGTCACCTCGGACTCGCTCACCGGGACCTCCCGGCGAAGCAGAGCGCGGCGCTGGCCGCCAGCGTCACGGCAGCCGCACCGGCATGCCACCACATCGAGGGCAGATCGCGCGTCGTGACCACCGGGTCCGGTGGCAGCCCGTACACCTCGGGCCGGTCGAGCAGCAGGAAGAAGGCACCGTCCCCGCCCACCCCGTCATCCGGACTCTCGCCGTACAAACGGGCGTCGGCGACACCGGCTTCGTGCAGTTGAGCGACGCGGGCGTCAGCACGCTCCCGCAGTTCCTCCAGCGGCCCGAACTGGATCGAGTCGGTCGGGCACGCCTTGGCGCAGGCCGGCTCCATGCCCTCGCCCAGCCGGTCGTAGCACAAGGTGCACTTCCACACCCGGCCGTCGTCCTTGCGCTGGTCGATGACCCCGTAGGGACAGGCGGGCACACAGTAACCACAGCCGTTGCAGATGTCCTCCTGGACGACCACCGTGCCGAACTCGGTCCGGAACAGGGAGCCGGTGGGGCAGACGTCCAGACAGGCGGCGTGCGTACAGTGCTTGCACACGTCGGAAGACATCAGCCAGCGCAGTTCCGTGCGTCCGTCCGCTGCGACGGGGGAGATGTCACCGGCGGCGGTACCGTCGCCCGCCACCTCCGGAGGCGGCGCCGCCGAGCCTCCCTCGGAGGCCGCGGGAGCCGTGCTGAGTTGCCGCGCGGCGTCGAAGACGTTCAGGCCACTGTGATCGACTCCTGGTTCCTGGCCGCCCAGCGGCTTGCGTTGCTCGATGAAGGCCACATGTCGCCAGGTGTCGGCGCCCAGCCCCTGAGTGTTGTCGTAGGACATGCCGGTGAGTTCCAGGCCGTCCTCCGGAATGGCATTCCACTCCTTGCACGCCACCTCGCACGCCTTGCATCCGATGCACACCGACGTGTCGGTGAAGAAACCCATCCGAGGAGGATGATCCGTGTACCCGGCCGCCCCTGCGGGGTCCGGTTGCGGCCCGGCGAGTAGACTCCGCGCGGAACGCCCGGCAAGCGGCGGGCCGTCCTCCTGAGAACTTCTGTCGGTCATGGATGCCTGCCCTGTCCCGTCATCATGGGTTCAAAATCAAGGGTTCAATTTGTTCCCTGCCGCCAGCAATATCCGCGCAGCTGCCTTCCTCACCCGGTGCCCGCTCGCTTTCCTTCCTTCATCCTTGGCCTTCTCCTGCGCCTCCGCATCCGGGGGGGTCAGGACCTCCTGGATTCGCTGCTGTTGTTGCTCCGTGGCGGGCAGTTCGACACGGTCGCGGAAGAACCAGGAGCTGAGGGCGTTGCGCACCCGGTGCTTGTGGAAGAAGCGCGAGGGCTCCGTGCCATAGGTCAATGGGCGCGGCGCGTCCCGGACGAGGAGCCGGTGCTGCTCCGCTCCCGGGAGCAGGGCGCGGCGTTCCTGGTAGCCACCGGCATCGGTCAGGTGGACGTCGCCGGTTCCGTCCCCCGCTCCGAGGCGGCGCCGGTCCCGGGCCTGCAGCCCGAGGCAGGCCCGCTTGGTGATCCAGTAGGCCAGCAACGGCAGGGCGAACAGCGCGGTGCGGAAGATGTACGTCAGCCACTCCACGGGCCATTTGAAGACGTAGGCGAGCACGTCCTGACCACCTGCCAGGAGCAGCACGGCGTAGACGCAGACACCGGCCACCCCCAGCCCGGTGCGGGTGGGCTGGTTACGCGGCCGCTGGGCGAGGTGGTACTCGCCGGTCTGCCCGGTGATCCACCGTTCGAAGAACGGATACAGATAGAGGAGAGCGAAAAGCGATACCGGCAGCACCACTCCGGGCAGGAACACGTTCCACACGATCGTATGACCGGCCACATTCGACTCGACCCCGGGCATCAGCCGCAGCGCACCCTCCAGGAAACCCACATACCAGTCGGGTTGCGCGTCGATGGAGGACTGATCCGTACGGTAGGGGCCATAGTCCCAGATCGGGTTGATCTGCATCAGCGCGGACATCGCGGTAAGAACGCCGGCGATGATGAAGAACAGGCCAATGGATTTCGCGGTGTATTGCGGGACCATCGGCTTGCCGATCACGTTGCGGTTCGTATTTCCCCGCTTGGCCCACTGAGTGTGTTTCAGATAGATCACCAGAAAGAGATGAACGGTGATCAACGCGATCAGAATTCCGGGGATCAGCAGAATGTGAGCAGCATACAGACGAGGAATGATCTCTTCGCCAGGGTATTCACCGCCCCAGATGAAGAAAGTCAGATAACTGCCGACCACGGGAATGGAGAGCACGATGCCCTCGGCCGTACGCAACCCCGTGCCGGAGAGCAGGTCGTCGGGCAGTGAGTAGCCGCAGAAGCCCTCCAGAATGGACAGCCAGAACAGCGTCACGCCGATCATCCAGTTGCCCTCACGCGGCCTGCGGAAGACGCCGGTGAAGAAGATGCGCAGCATGTGCACGCCGATGGCGGCGATGAAGACCAATGCGCCCCAGTGGTGGATCTGCCGGATGAGCAGCCCGCCGCGGATATCGAAGCTGATGTGCAGGACCGAGTTGTAGGCCTGCGACATCTCGACCCCGTGCAGCGGCCGGTACGAGCCGGCGTAAGGCAACTCGGTCATGTCCTGGTGAAAAAAGAAGGTGAGATAGACGCCGGTCACGACCAGGACCATGAAGCTGTAGAGCGCGATCTCGCCCAGCAGGAAGGACCAATGGTCGGGGAAGGCCTTGCGCAGCAGTTCCTTGCCGGCCGACATCAACGGGAACCGCCGGTCGAACACTACTGCGACGCGCTCCCCCCGCTGCGCCGGACCGCCGGCCCGGTCCTCCCTGTGCGACGCCGACACGGTGCTTTCGACCTCCTGCTGACTGTCCGTTGCGATGGGCGTACGAGTGTCCCGTCCGTATCGATTCGAAACGCACAGTCAGCCGGTCGACCGGGGGAGTGGCCCGGGAGTCCTGAGCCCGTGTCAGCTGTTGCTCCGGAACGGTGACACGGGCTCAGGGAGCTCAGACGGTGGTGGGGAACCGCTGCCAGACCCGGTGCGTGCCCAGCAACTGCGTGACCTGCTCCAGCGTGCTGTCACCGCCGCCGCCGATCACCAGACCCGGAGCGTCCACGGGGACACCCGCCGCTTCCAGGACCGCCTCGGCGCCGGCCCAGCCTCCGATGGCCTTGCCATGCCGGAACGCCTCCGTGACCAGCAGCAGAACCCGCGGGTCGGTCGCCGTGGCGGGCCGGGTCGCTCCTTCGCCGGCCCTCGCGTCCCGTGAACCGTGGGCGTCGCGGCCGGTTCCCGGTACGCCAGCCAGCAGGATGGCGTCGTACTCGACCGAGCGGGCGGTGGCGAAGGTGCGCTGGACGGTGATGGGGTCGCTGTCCGCGTCGAGCTTCCCGCCCGCCGGCGCGATGACCAGCGGCACCATACCGGCATCCAGAACGGCCTGGCGCACCGCGCGCACACCGGCCAGGTCGCCCTTCTCGTCGGCCACGATGCCGATGATGCGTCCGTCCAGCGGCCAGACCTTGCCCAGTTGCGACAGCGCAGGGCTCGGATCCACCGATGCCAGCGGCTCCGTGGCCTCGGGCGCGGGGAGCCCCAGCCCCCTCGCCACCCGCTCGCACAGCTCCGGGTCGATGTTGGCGAGCACCTTCAGTCCCCGCTCCTTGATCGCCTGCTCGTAGCACTTGCCCAGCTCGAAGGTGTAGGCGCCGATGATGTGTTCGCGCTCCACGGGCGTCATGCTGAGCCAGAACCGCCGGGGCTGGCTGAAGTGGTCATCGAATGACGCCGGGGCCTCGCGTACCTTCTTGCCCGCCGGTACCTCGAGCGGTACCTCGACGAACGCACCGTTGTCCGCGCCGGCCAGGAACGGACAGCCGGCGTCCAGTGAATTCGGGCGATAGGGCGCTGCGCCGCTGTGCACGGCCGTCTGGTGCATTCCGTCCCGCAGCATGTCGTTCACCGGGGCATGCGTGCGGTTGATGGGGATCTGCGCGAAGTTCGGACCGCCGAGCCGGCTGATCTGGGTGTCGAGGTAGGAGAAGAGCCGGCCGGACAACAGCGGGTCATCAGTGATGTCGATGCCCGGAACAAGATGGCCGGGGTGGAAAGCCACCTGCTCGGTTTCGGCGAAGAAGTTCGACGGGTTGGCGTTGAGGGTCAGCAAGCCGATCGGCTGCACCGGCGCCATTTCCTCCGGGACGATGTTGGTGGGATCCAGCAGATCAATGCCCTGGAACATCTGCTCAGGGTTGTCCGGGAAGGTCTGGATCCCCAGTTCCCACTGCGGGAAGGCACCGGACTCGATGGCGTCGGCCAGGTCCCGGCGGTGGAAGTCGGGGTCCATGCCGCTGACGATTTGCGCTTCCTCCCAGACCAGGGAGTGCACACCGAGCCTGGGCTTCCAGTGGAACTTCACCAGGGTCGTCGCGCCCTCGGCGTTGACGAGCCGGAACGTATGGATCCCGAAGCCCTCCATCATCCGGAAGGAGCGCGGAATACCTCGGTCGGACATGTTCCAGAGGGTGTGGTGTGTCGCCTCCGTGTGCAGGGTGACGAAATCCCAGAACGTGTCGTGCGCGCTCTGGGCCTGCGGAATTTCCCGGTCCGGGTGGGGTTTCGCGGCGTGGACGACATCGGGAAACTTGATCGCGTCCTGAATGAAGAAGACCGGAATGTTGTTGCCCACCAGATCGAACGTGCCCTCTTCGGTATAGAACTTCGTCGCGAACCCTCGCGTGTCCCGTACCGTGTCCGCCGAACCGCGGGAACCGAGGACGGTCGAGAAGCGCACGAAGACCGGGGTCTCGGCGTCCTTGGTGAGGAACGCCGCCTTGGTGACCTTCGCCGCGGTGCCGTAGCCCTTGAAGACGCCGTGGGCCGCCGCCCCCCGGGCGTGGACGACCCGCTCGGGAATGCGCTCATGGTCGAAGTGGGTGATCTTCTCCCGCAGATGGTGGTCCTGCAGCAGAATCGGCCCGCGCTCACCCGCCTTGAGGGAGTGATCGGAGTCGTACAGGCGGGCACCCTGAGCGGTGGTCAGATAGGGACCCGACTGAGCCATGGCCCTCTGATCGGCGCCGGTGGCCTGTCCGGTGGGGGTCACTGTATCGGGACCGCTCTGGTCCGACTTGGGCGGCAGCGGCGCCCTGGGCTCGGTCGGCTCGTCGACCGGCGGCGACTCGGGGCCCGGCTTGCCGGGAATCCCGCCGTCCGGTCCGGAGCCGCCACTCAGCGTGTCGGTGACCTTTTCCGCTGCGGCTTTCACCGGATTCTTGTCGCTCATCACTCTCTCCAACTGTGGGGGCAATATCGCAGCTGTGACCTTCGTCAATGTGGTTTAAACGGCGCCCCGCCGCGTCGGCCGACCCGGCGGCGGTTCACTCGCCCGTTCGGCTCACGGTCCGTCGTGCGTGTGAAACGCCAGCTCGCCGTTCTCGACCTCGGCGCGCACTCGGGTTCCTTCCGGCAGAGCGCCGTCGAGGAGCAGCCGGGACAGCGTGTTGTCGATTTCGCGCTGGATGGTGCGCCGCAGTGGTCGCGCCCCGTACTCGGGCCGATGGCCGCGCTCGGCGATCCAGTCGATGGCCTGCGGGTCGAAGTCGATGGTGACGTTCTGGGCGTGCAGCCTGCGCCGGGTGCCTTCCAGCAGTAGCCGGGTGATCTCACGCAGCTGGTCCTCGGTGAGACGGCGGAAGACGATGACCTCATCGAGACGGTTGAGGAATTCCGGGCGGAAGTGCTCGCGCAGCGCGCTCAGCGCCCGCTCCTTCGCGGTGTTCTCCGCGCTGGTCGCCGCGTCCGACGAGCCGAAGCCGAGCACCCCGCGACCGCCCGCCAGGGCCTCGGAACCGAGGTTGCTGGTCATGACGATGACCGTGTTCTTGAAGTCCACCCGGCGGCCCTGCGCGTCGGTGAGATGCCCGTCGTCGAGCACCTGAAGGAGCATGTTGAAGACATCGGGGTGTGCCTTCTCGACCTCGTCCAGGAGCAGCAGCGAATACGGGTGTCGCCGGACGGCCTCGGTCAGCTGGCCGGCGTCCTCGTGCCCGACGTATCCGGGTGGGGCGCCGACCAGTCGGCTGACCGTATGCCGTTCCTGGTACTCGCTCATGTCGAGCCGGACCATCCGTTCCTCGCTGCCGAAGAGCGATTCTGCGAGGGCGCGAGCCAGCTCGGTCTTGCCCACCCCGGTCGGCCCGAGGAAGAGGAAACTGCCGATGGGACGCTGGGGGTCGGAGAGCCCTGCCCGGGAGCGCAGCACCGCCTCCGACACAGCCTTCACGGCTTCGTCCTGTCCCACCACGCGGGTGTGCAGATGCTCCTCGAGACCCAGCAGCCGAGTCTTCTCCTCCTGGGTCAGGCTGCTGACCGGGATGCCGGTCTGCCGTGAGACGACTTCGGCGATGTCCTCCGCGGTGACCTCGACGATGCGGCCGTCGCCCGGCCGTCCGGAATCCTCCGTCTTGATCCGCTCGGTGAGCGCGCTGATGCGATCGCGCAGCTCGGAGGCGCGCTCGTACTGTTCGGACGCGACCGCCTGGTCCTTGTCCCTGGTCAGCTGCTCGGCCTGGCGCTCCAGGTCCCGTACGTCGGTGGCCTTGGTACGTGAACGCAGCTGGACCCGGGCACCGGTCTGGTCGATCAGGTCGATGGCCTTGTCGGGGAGAAAACGGTCCGTGATGTAGCGGTCGGAGAGCTCGACGGCCGCGAGCAGCGCCTCGTCGGTGTACCGCACCTGGTGGTGGGCTTCGTACCGGTCACGCAGACCGCGCAGGATCTCCACGGCGTCCGCAGCCGTGGGCTCCGGCACGAGGATGGGCTGGAAGCGACGCGCGAGTGCGGCGTCCTTCTCGATATGGGTGCGGTACTCCTCCAGCGTCGTGGCACCGATGATGTGCAACTCGCCGCGAGCCAGGGCGGGCTTGAGCATGTTGCTCGCCTCCAGGGACCCCTCCGAGCCACCGCCGCCCGCACCGACGACGGTGTGCAACTCGTCGATGAACACGATGAGGGACTCGGAGTGGTCACGGATCTCCTCGATGATGCCGTTCAGCCGCTCCTCGAAGTCACCGCGGTAGCGGGTACCGGCGACGATGCCGGTCAGATCGAGGGCGACCACCCGGCGGCCGAGCAGCGTGTCGGGGACGTCGCCCTCCACGATCCTCTGGGCCAGGCCCTCGACGATCGCCGTCTTCCCGACCCCCGCGTCACCGATCAGCACGGGATTGTTCTTGCCGCGGCGGGACAGCACCTCGATCGTCTGCTCGATCTGCTCCTCGCGGCCGATGACCGGATCGATCCGGCCGGCCCGGGCGAGATCGTTGAGATCACGGCTGTACTTGTCGAGCGTCGGAGTGTCCTGGTGCTGTCCCGCCCGATGCTCCGCGCCGGACGGCTGCGGGACGGGCCCGCCGACGGCGGCGGCCTGCGGATCGAAATGCATCACGTTCAGGATGCGGCCCGCCGCCGAGTCGGGGTTGGCCGCCAGCGCCCCGAGAACGTGTTCCGGGCCGATGTACGAGGCGCCGGTGGTCCGTGCCAGGTCGAGCGCGCCGAGCAGGGCCCGCTTGACGGCAGGGGTGACGGCGACGGCCGACTGCTGAGGCCCCGAACCGACACTGCGATCGATATCGGCGGCCAGGGCGTCGGGGTCGGCACCCGCGTCCTCCACCAGGCTGCGCGTCGGCTCGGCCTCGAGAGCCGCCCGGAGGAGATGCTCGGTACCCAGCTCGGAGCTGCCGTGCTCCGCGGCATAGGAAGCCGCATCAGTCACCAACTCCCTGGCGGGTCCGCTCATCAGCCGCGCGAGGTCAGCCTGCCGGGGAGGCCGGGCACCGCTCCGGGGATCGGCGCCGCTGCCGAAATAGCGTGCGAGGAATTCACCGAACGGGTCGGGGCGGTAGCCCTCCGGACCCATGAAACCGCTGCTCATGCGTGTCCGTTCCGCTGCCACGGCGGTGCCGCGACAAGCTGCGCTGTCGGGGTCATGATGTCGGGGTCACGATGCTGCTGCCGTCGCGAGTGCCCACAGGGAACCCGGCCACACCCGCGGCGATCCACCGCAACGGCCGACTCGTACGTCGCGCAAGGAGACGCCATGAACGACCAGGACACCCGGAGTGCGCGCCGGGGCAAGAGTCTGGAAACGCTGACGGAGCAGGAGCAGCGGTTGCTGACCGCCGCGCGGCCCGGCATCGAACTGGCTTCGCGGCCCATGCTGGCCACTCTCAGTGACCGGCGAGACTTCACGTCCGGCTGGATCTTCGAGCGCAAGCTCGACGGGATTCGGGCGCTGGTCGTCCGGGACGGCAGCGGTGTGCGCCTGCTGTCCCGCAGCGGCAGGCGGCTGAACGACACCTACCCGGAGATCATCGACGCACTCGCCGCCCAGGCATGCCCCGATTTCACCGCGGACGGTGAGATCGTCGCCTACGCCCGCGGTCGTACGGACTTCGGGCTGCTCCAGCAGCGCATGCAACTCTCCGACGCCCGCCGGATCCGCGCCACTCCCGTCGCCGTCACCTACCACCTGTTCGACATGTTGCGGCTCAACGGCGCGGACACCACCCGCCTTCCGCTGCGCTCACGTAAATCCCTGCTGCGAGGGGCACTGGCGTACCGGGCACCGCTGCGCTTCACCGTGCACCGCAACGAAGGCGGCCAGGATCTGCTGGATCAGGCATGCGCCCGGGGCTGGGAAGGGCTGATCGCCAAGCGGGCGGGGAGCCGCTACCAGCCGCGCCGATCACCCGACTGGCTGAAACTCAAGTGCCAGCAGGGCCAGGAGTTCGTCATCGGAGGTTTCACCGAACCGGCCGGTACCCGCGTCGGCTTCGGTGCCCTGCTCCTCGGCTACTACCGGGACGGTCGGCTGCGGTACGCCGGAAAGGTCGGCACCGGATACGACCGTGCTGCGCTGCTGGACATCCGCCGGCAACTCGACGAACTGGGCACGGACGCCTCACCGTTCGCCGGCCGGATCAAAGAGCAGCGGGCCCACTGGGTGCGGCCGCGACTCGTCGCGCAGATCGGTTTCACCGAATGGACCCGGGACGGCATGCTGCGCCACCCTCGATTCCTCGGACTGCGGGACGACAAACAGGCGGCCGACGTCGTCCGGGAGAGCCCCGGCTCGCTCCCCGGATGAGCCGGGCGACAGCCGCAGGGACCGGCGCCGGGCGGACGGGCGAGGAATCGGGCGGATGCTGTTTCGGTGCGCGGTCACCGGTTACTCAGAAGGTGCGTTTCCTGCGTACGGAGCAACGTAGGCGTCGGAAGGTTGAAAAGACAGCCCCCGACGCCGCTCCGCGTACCGACCCCCTTACAGGAGGCAACCTCGATGACCACCGCACGCGAGATCATGACCGCGGGTGCTGAGTGCGTTGGTGCCCAGGAAAGTGTGCTGGACGCCGCGCAGAAGCTCACCCGGTTGGGCGTCGGCGCCCTGCCGATCTGCGGAACCGACGAGAAGCTCAAGGGCGTACTCACCGACCGCGACATCGTCGTCAAGGTTCTCGGCGCCGGTAAGGACCCCGGCACCGTCAAGGCCGGTGACCTCGCTCAGGGCGAAGCGGTCACCATCGGCGCCGACGACAGCGCCGATGAGGTGTTCTCGACCATGTCGAGCCACAAGGTGCGTCGACTGCCCGTCATCGACGGCCATACCCTCGTAGGTATGGTCGCGCTGGCCGATGCCGCCCGGGCGCTCCCCGACCCCAAGGCGGGACAGCTCCTCGAAGCACTTTCCACTGACTGACCCGGGCTGAAGTCCGGGCTGTACGGGGCCACTGGCCGAAGTCCGGGCCCCGGCCCCCTGGCCGGGGCTCCGGCCCGAGCGACGGCGTCCTCGAACACGCGACCCGGAGCCGTTGGGTGTTGGCTTCAAGGGCCGAGCGGCAAGGGCCGAGTTGCGGGAGGACACGTCGATGGTGAGAACGCCCCGGTGGATCGGACGCGTCGGCGCCGGTCTGGCGGAGCTCGGAGAACGCCTCGAAGAGCGCCGAGCGGCTTCCGAACGACAACATGAGGCGCGGCACCATGATGCGGAGGAGGAATCCGTTGCAGCCGTCGGCCATCCGCCACCGGGCGAAGAGGCGCCGACCGCGACGGCCAGACCGGAGCCGGTGACCGCTGTTCCGTGGGGGGTGCGAGTCGCTGCCGAGGCCGGCTGGCGGCTGCTCGTCCTGGCAGGCGCCCTGTGGGTCGTGATGCAGGCCCTCGGCGCTGTGCGCCTCGTGGTCTTCTCCTTCGCTGCCGCGCTGCTGATCACCGCGCTGCTGCAGCCCACCGTGGCCCGTCTGCGCCGTCACGGCGTGCCCCGGGGGCCGGCCACCGCGCTCACCGCGATCTTCGGCTTCGTGTGCCTGGGGCTGATCGGATGGTTCGTGGTCTGGCAGGTTACGGCGAACTTCGGCGATCTCTCCCGACAGCTGCAGGGCGGCACCGAGCAGATGAAGCGCTGGCTGCTCCACAGCCCCTTCCACGTGACCGAGAAGCAGATCGACCAGATCTCCCACAAACTGAGCGACAGCATCTCCCGTAACACTGACAAGATCACCTCATTGGGTCTGCAGGGCGTGACGGTGCTGGCCGAGATCATCACCGGTATGCTGCTGACCGTCTTCTGCACCCTCTTCCTGCTCTACGACGGCCGCCGAGTCTGGAACTGGGTACTCAAACTGGTTCCGGCCGCGGCCCGTCCCGCAGTCGCCGGAGCAGGGCCCCGAGCCTGGCGCACGCTCACCGCCTATGTGCACGGAACCGTCATCGTCGCCTTCATCGACGCGGTCTTCATCGGCATCGGGATCTTCTTCCTCGGCGTTCCGCTGGCAGTGCCGTTGGCCGTGTTCGTCTTCGTGTTCTCCTTCGTCCCGCTGGTCGGGGCGGTCGTCTCCGGCGCACTCGCGGTGGTCGTGGGGCTCGTCACCCAAGGCGTCTTCACCGCCCTGATGGTGCTGGCCGTGGTGCTCGCCGTGCAGCAGATCGAGGGCCACGTGCTGCAGCCGTTCATCCTGGGCCGGGCGGTACGCGTGCATCCGCTCGCGGTCATCCTTTCGGTGGCGGCCGGCGGCCTGATCGCCGGTATCGGTGGTGCGGTCGTCGCGGTGCCGTTGGTGGCGGTCACCAACACGGCGGTCTCGTACCTGAACGCCCGCCAGAAGGCGGCCGCCCGGCACCAGCCGCTCCCCGGCACGGTCGGTGCGGAGGCGGCCGCCCGGACCTCCCCGCAGGATGAGGCCCCGGACGAAAGCGGCAGCTGGCCTCCGTAAACGGCCCTTTCCGGGCCGGACCCTGGGGGCTGCCCCCATATGGTCTCCGCCGAGTGGCGCGGGCCGCCACTCGGGTACTTGGCTGGAACCGCACGGCCACGCTGCTCGTGCCGTACTCGCCCGGGCACTCCGCCCCCGACCGTCCCGTGGAGCTCCGCTCATGTCCTGCGCGCACCTCCTCACAGCCCCGGCCGATCCCCGCCGACTCCGCGGGGACCGAGGGAGTACCCCGCAGAAACTCCGGCCCCCCTGCGGGCGGCACGGATGACGGGTCCGGAAGCCGGCCACGGGGAACGCCTCCTGCAGGAATTCCTGGCGAGCGTGCACACCACGGCGCCGACGAAACTGTCCTCCCTGGTCGACAGTTACGCGGCCAAACTCGGCCTGCGCCGGGTCGTGATCTACCTGGTCGACCTTCAGCAACGCCGGCTGATACCTCTCTCGGGCGGGGAACAGCTTCTCGTGGACCAGTCAACGGGCGGCTGGGCCTACCGTGCACTCGGCCTGCGGGTGACAGCGACGGCCGACGGCACTCTGATCGCCTGGCTTCCGCTGGTCGACGGCGTGGAGCGACTGGGCGTCATCGCCGTACACATGGACTCACTGGACAGCACGCTGCTGGACCGCTGCCGGACCCTCGCTTCCATCCTCGCGATGGCGATCACCTCCAAGCGGGCCTTCAGCGACCGGCTCGTGCAACGAACTCGCGCCGGGGCGATGACCCTCTCCGCCGAAATGGTGCGCGCGCTGCTGCCGCCCCGCACCATCGGTAACGAATGGGCCGTCTCCACCGCAGTCCTCGAACCCGCCTACAATCTCGGCGGAGACGCCTTCGACCATGCGCTGACCGAGTCGACACTGCACGCCGTGATCCTCGACGCGATGGGCCACAACCTCGCTTCCGGGCTGACCACTGCCATCGCGATGGCCGGCCTCCGGAGCTCCCGCCGAAACGATGGGGGACTGAACGAAAGCGTCCGCGTCGTCGACGAGGTACTCGCCGAATGGCTTCCGGACCAGTTCTGCACCGGGATCGCCATCCAACTGGACCTGCCCAACGGGCTGCTGAACTGGGTCAACTGCGGCCACCCCCCACCGCTGCTCATCCGCGACGAGCAGGTGCTCGACCACGCCCTGGAACGCCCCGGAGAACCTCCGATGGGCATGCCGGCCACGCTGGCCGGCACGCCGCGGAAAGTGCACCAGATGACACTCGAGCCGGGGGACCAGGTACTGCTCTACACCGATGGGGTGACGGAAGCCCGCGTCGCCGACGGCGGGGAGTTCGGGCTGACGGGATTCACCGGCTCCATCATCCGTGCCACCGCCGCCGGGGAGCTGGCGTCGGAGGCACTCCGGCAGTTGATGCACTCGATTCTGGAACGTCAGGACGACGTAGTCAGGGACGACGCCACCATCCTCCTGATCGAATGGCGCCCGCCCGCCTAGTCGTCATTGCACAAGGGGCACACGTAGCAGGGACACACGTAGCAAAGGACACGCGTCGTAAGGGGCACACATATATGAGCAGCGCGACAGACGAACATCGGCCCGTGGCCCTGATCACGGGCGCGGACTCGGGTATCGGCCGTGCGACCGCCGTGCGGCTGGCCGGGGCGGGGATGGACATCGGCATCACCTGGCACAGCGACCGGCAGGGAGCGGAGGATACCGCCGAGGAGGTGCGCGGCTTCGGGCGACGAGCGGCGATCGCCCAGATGGATCTCACCGATCTTCCGGATGCCGCACAGGCTGTCGACACGCTCGCCGATGAGCTCGGACGCGTCGATGTCCTGGTGAACAACTCAGGAACCGGCACCTCGACACCCTTCCTCGACATCGAGCACTCAACGGTTCTTCAGGTGATCGAGGTTGACCTGATCGGTCCCTTCCTCTGTTCCCAACGCGCCGCGCGGCGGATGATCGCACAGGGCGGCGGTGGCCGGATCGTCAATGTGACCTCCGTGCACGAACACCAGCCGCGCGTCGGTGCGGCGCCCTACTGCGCCGCGAAGGGCGGCCTCGGCCTGCTCACTCAGGTGATGGCGCTCGAACTCTCCGAGCACGGCATCACGGTCAACGCAGTGGCTCCCGGGGAGATCGCCACGCCGATGACCGGCCAGGAGGACGCCGACGTCACGGCCGCCGAACGTCCCGGCATCCCGCTGGGACGGCCCGGCGACGCCCGGGAGGTCGCTGCCGTCATCGCCTTCCTCGCCGGTCCGGATGCTTCCTACACCACGGGTGCCTCGTGGGCTGTCGACGGCGGCATGCTGCGGATGGGCCCGCAGGCCGGGTCCCACCTCACCAGCGGCGACTGGCGGCGGGGTTGACCGGCGTGGTCGCCCCTGCGGGAGTGCACCGCCCCTCACGTCCGGCCGGCCCGCATCCGGTCCAGAGCGGCCTGAAAGGCGAGTTTTATCGGCCGCGAAGGGGGCGGGCCGGTGATGCTGTCGACGAGACGCTGAGCGATTTCCCGCAGTTTGATGTTGGTGCACTGGGAAACGTCGACCAGGACCTGCCAGGCCTCCTCCTCGGAGCAGGAGCCGGTGGCCATGACGATGCCGCGCGCTGTGTCGATCAGCGGATGCGTCCTGAGGGCCTGCCGCAGCCCGTCGACCTCGTGCCGAAGGTCCTCGGTCTGCCGCGAAGCCGTCTGTCCCTCAAGCAGGCTGCCCACGGCCCGGTACTGGGCAGCGTCCGATGCCTGCCATTCGTCGGAGAGTTCCTGGCTCGCCGCGTCGGTCCCGCCCTGTGTGCCGATGGTTTCCACCTCCTGCATGCGCATCTCGAGGCTCCTCGACGATCTCGATCGGCGCCGCCCTGCTGACGCCTTACTGTCCCGATTGCCCGCCGACCGCTGTTGCAAGCTGTCGGCGGGCGTACATGAGACCAGGACTCCGGGCCGGTAGGCGATCGGCCCGGGGACGCCCGGTCAGGCGGTGTCTCCGCGGCCGAGCCCCTTCACGATCTCGGCCGCGTTGCCATACGTGCCTTCGGCCGGCAGCTCACTCACCGCTGCCAGCAGTGTGTCCGGGGCCTGTTCCTCTTCGAGCACCTGGAGGAGGGATTGCCGGTCGGCAGGGAAGGCGGTGCGGTCCAGTCGGCGGGCCAGCTCCAGCCGCAGCGATTCGGCATCGGCCTTCGCCCGCGCCCGGTCGCGCTCCTCTCCCGGAGGTGGTACCGGCCCACCCGGGTCGACCCGGGCATCGTCATCCGCGGGCGGCTCGGGGTCGTTGGCCTCTTCGACGCGGGTGTGCTGTCCGGACCGCAGGTAGCCCTGCAGTTCGTGCTTCAGCTCGTCGTCCTTGCGTGGGCTCACTGGGTTGCTGCCACGCTCCATGTCGGACGCACCTCCTTCTCAGCGGGGCGGCCAAGGCGCGGACCGGATCTGCCGGGCACCGCACCGGAGGCGCTGCGGCCGCGTCCGGCCGGGCGAGCCGCCGTACCCCCTGACAGGCCATCGGGATTCCGCTCGGCCTGGCCCCGATTCCCAGGATAGGCCGACAGCCCGTTCGCTGCCTGCGCCACCCTTCGGCACCGGTCGACCGCCGCCGGCATACGGGGGTCCGGCCCGGGTACCCGGCGCACGGAATTGTCGGGGGCCATCGGGATCGACGGGACCGAACGGAACTCACGCTATGACCCTTCCTCCTCCAGCGAGTCTTTCTCCCGCAGCGCCGGTGCACCTTCATTTCGTCGGAAACGCGACACTGTTGATCCGGTACGGCTCCCTGACACTCCTCACGGATCCGAACTTCCTGCACCGCGGCCGGCATGCCTACCTCGGTTACGGGCTGATGAGCAGGCGACTGACCGAACCTGACATCTCGATTGACCAATTGCCGCCGGATCTTGACGCGGTAGTCCTCTCGCACCTGCACGGCGACCACTGGGACCGGGTCGCGCGACGCAGCCTGGACCGGTCACTGCCGATCATCACCACGCCGCATGCTTCACGCCGGCTTCAGGGCCTGCATGGATTCCATCGCGCGACGGGACTTCAGGACTGGCAGCAGCACCGTCTCGTCCACAACGACAGCCAGGTGCTGCTCACCGCGATGCCGGGCCGCCATGCCGGCGGTCCGCTGCGCCACCTGCTGCCCCCGGTCATGGGAAGCATTCTCGAATTCGGCCCGGTCGCCGGTGACGTCCGCCTCCGTCTCTACATCAGCGGCGACACCCTGCTGTTCGACGGCATCCGGGAAATCGGCCGGCGCTATGCCGACTTGGATGTTGCCGTGCTCCATCTGGGCGGCACGCAGTTGCCGGGGGGCTTCGTCGTCACGATGGACGGGGGCCAGGGAGCGGAACTCACCGAGTTGCTGCAACCGCGATGTGTACTGCCTGTGCACTACGGGGATTACACGGTGATGAAGTCGCCGCTGAGCGCGTTCCTCGACGAAGCCGGCCACCGCGGGCTGGCGGACCGCGTCGTGCACTGTGAACACGGCCAACGCGTGACCGTCACACCCGGCGCCACGTCGGTGACTGTCGAGTGACGCCCCGGGGCGCTCCGTACGGCCCCAGGCACTGTACGGACCGTGAAGGAGGGGACTGCTGCCATGCGAACGGTCGGGGTCGAGGAGGAACTGCTGCTGGTGAGCCCGGACACCGGGGAGCCGCAGGCAGTCGCGGGGGCGGTGCTGGCCGCGCAGGATGCGGACGACGACGGAGCCAGACTGGCGCCGGAGCTGCAGCGGGAGCAGCTGGAGACCACCACCCGGCCGAAGCTGCAGATGAGCGATCTGGCCCTGGAACTGCGCCGCTGGCGCAACGTGGCGTCGGAGCGGGCGCGCGAAGCAGGCGCGGACGTGGTGGCCCTGGCCACGTCCCCACTGCCCGTTGCCCCGTCGGTGAGCGCGGGACGGCGGTACCACCGGCTGGTGGAGGAGTTCGGACTCACCGCGCAGGAACAGCTGACCTGCGGCTGCCATGTCCACGTACAGGTTGCCTCCGATGAGGAGGGCGTCGCCGTCCTCGACCGCATCCGGCCCTGGCTGCCCGTATTGCTTGCCCTGAGCGCCAATTCACCGTTCTGGCAGGGGCGCGACAGTGAGCACAGCAGTTATCGCAACCGGGTCTGGGGCCGCTGGCCGTCCGCCGGTCCGGTGCAGACGTTCGGCTCGGCGGAGCGCTACCACGCAGAGGTGCGGGCACTGCTCGAGACCGGAACACTGCTCGACGAGGGCATGATCTACTTCGATGCCCGTCTCTCCCGCAACTACCCCACCGTCGAGGTGAGAGTGGCCGATGTCTGTGTAGCCGTCGACGACACCGTGCTCCTCGCCGCGATGATACGGGGCTTGGTGGAGACGGCCGTCCGCTCCTGGCAGGCCGGTGAGCCACCCACGCCCGTCACGGTCGGCCTGCTGCGGCTCGCGACGTGGAGAGCGGCACGATCGGGCGTCTCCGACCGGCTGGTTCACCCCGTGACGTGGCAACCGGCTCCTGCCGAGGCAGTGGGCGAGGCCTTCGTGGACCATATCGCCGACGCCCTGACGGACGCGGACGACCTGCTGCTGGTCAAGGACAACCTGAGACGCCTGATGAACCGTGGTGGCGGGGCGGGCGTGCAGCGAGCCACCTTCGCGAGCACCGGTGACCTGCGGGCCGTCGTCCGGGACGCCATGGTGCGCACGCTGGCGTGACATCCCGGCCGCCCTCGTTTCGGTGTCGGGCACACGGGCACCCGACACCCATGGATCACTCACGGGCACCGGTACTCGAGGCGCTGTCCAACTATCACGCCGAGAGGCAGTTGCCCTTCACACCACCCGGACACAAACAGGGCCGTGGTGCCGATCCCCGGGTACGCGAGGTGCTCGGAGACGGTGTCTTCCGGTCCGACGTGCTGGCAACCAGCGGACTCGACGACCGCATGTCCTCGACCGGTGTGATCTCCGAGGCGCAGGCGCTGATGGCGGACGCCGTGGGTGCCGAGCACACCTTCTTCTCGACCTGCGGCAGCTCCCTGTCGGTCAAGGCGGCCATGCTCTCGGTGGCCGGCCCGTACGAGGAACTGCTGCTGGGCAGGGACGCGCACAAGTCCGTGGTGTCGGGCATCATCCTGTCCGGAATGCGTCCCATCTGGGTCGACCCGCAGTGGGACCCCGGTCTGCACCTCGCCCATCCGCCGGATGCGAGGTCGTTCCGGGCCGCGTTCGACGAGCATCCCGATGCCAAGGGCGTGCTGGTGACCAGCCCGACGCCGTACGGTACGTGTTCGGATCTCTCCGGGATCGCCGCAGTCTGCCATGAGCGGGGGAAGCCGTTGATCGTGGACGAGGCGTGGGGGGCTCACCTGCCGTTCCACCCGGACCTGCCGGCCTGGGCGATGAACGCCGGAGCGGATGTGTGTGTCACCTCGGTGCACAAGATGGGCTCCGGACTGGAACAGAGCTCGGTGTTCCACCTGCGGGGCGACCTGGTCGACCCGAACGTGCTCAGTTCCCGGGAGGACCTGCTCGGAACGACGAGTCCCTCCTGCCTGGTCTACGCGGCTCTCGACGGCTGGCGGCGCCAGATGGTCGAGCACGGGCGTGCCCTGTACGACGACGCCTTGGCGCTCGTCGATCACGTACGGGCCGGCATCGACACGATCGACGGCATGCGCGTCCATGGCCGGGACGACTTCTGCGGACCCGGACGAGCCACCGACATGGACCCGTTGCAGATCATCGTCGACATCACCGGCCTGGGTGGCAGAAGGCAGCCGGGCGGGTCGCCGCCGAGATGCTCACCCCCTACCCGCCGGGAATCCCGGCGGCGCTTCCGGGGGAACGGCTCACCATGGGCGTCCTGGAATACCTGCGCAGCGGAGTGGACGCCGGCATGGCCGTGCCGGACGCGTCGGACAGCGAAGTGAAGACCGTGCGGGTGGCCGTCGAGAAGTGACCGTGGCGAACGTGCGGTGGTTCACACGGCCCGTGGGCCCCGCCGTGGAACAACCGGGCCGGCTCTGCCGTTCCTCTACACGTGGGTACGTAGGGGACAGTGTCCCCGGGCCTCACCTATTGCCCATGGGGAAGATCATTCGGCTGAAGCCCCATGGAGCCTTTCGCCGAGAGGCGACCCGCCCTCCGTACCCGCCGCAGACCGCCCCGGCTGGCTCCCCCGACCAGTCGGGGCTTCTCATGCCCGCGGCCGGTCACAGGGCAAGCGCCATGGCGACAAGTCCCGCGGCGAACAGCAGGACGATGATCGCGATGACAGTGAGGGGTCCCTTCGCCCAGCCTTTGGGCGGGCTGTTGCGTGGGCCGGCCTCGGACATGCCGCCTTCCGCGGGGGGAGTCTCTCCGGGCGGCACCCCTCCACCTGGCTCGAGGCCAGGGGTGTTGGCGGGGTCCGGGTCAGGATTGGGTGCGGTCATGAGCGACGAGTGCCCCTAACCGGACAGGTCAGTCACGGGCACAGTCACTCTCCAGGGCCAGCACCGCGAACGTGGCCAGCCAGTGGTCCGTGGTGAAGTCCCCGGAAGCCGTGGCGGGCAGGCCCGCCGCCAGGTGCGCGTCGGCCGCCGTCGCAAGTACACCGACGCGTTCGTCACCCGGCGGGAGTGCTCCGGCGATGTGACGCAGTGCGGCCGCTCGGCTGAGGCACAGGCCCAGCAGGTGCCCGATCTGCGGGTCCGTCGCGTCCGATACGTGCGGTGGCGCCAGGAAGAGCGTCCGCGCGTCGGCGGTGCCCGGCAGGCTGTCGCGGTCCGCTCCCTCCCCGAGTTCCGGCAGGAAAGCCGTCAGCCAGTGGGCGAACTCCGCCCCGGGAAGTACCCGCCGCATCGCGTCGGCCTCGGTCAGGGCGGGGGAGAGGAAGTCCTGCCCGGACGGCTCCCAGCGCAGCGCGGCGCCGTGGTCCGCCGCGAACCAGTCGCGCAGCCGCTCGGCTACCGGCCGCGTCAACTCGGGAACCCCCGCGGCCACCGCGCTGTCCAGGACGAGACCGAGCGCGAAGGCGCTGTTGACGTGCGTGCCGTGTCGTACCGGATACGTCGCCTTCGGCAGCCAGTCCAGGATCAGTGCCGACACCGCACGCGCAGCCGGCGCGAGGGCAGCGGTCCAGCGCGTGCTGCCGAGCGCCGAGCACTCGGCGGTGAGCGCCAGCAGCCACGCCCAGCCATAGGGACGTTCGAACGAGGGGTGGGTCCGCAGGTAGTCCGCCTCGGTGACCAGCGCCTCGGGCGTCAGATGGGCGTCCAGCACCGCCGTCACCGCTGAGGCGTCGACCAGGTCGTCGCAACGGCGGAGCAGCCGCACCATCAGCCAGTGCATGTGCACGGAGGAATGCCAGTCGTAGGCCCCGTAGAACGCCGGGTGATGGATGCGCGGCAGCACCAGCTCCGCCGGGCCGGCGAGCAGGTGAGCCGGGATGTTGGGGTACTCGCGTGTCACGTTCTCCAGCGCCAGCCGAGCGAACCCGGCGGCGCGGGCGGTGAGCGCCGCATCGGGGAGTTCCGAGGCGGCCGGTGTCTGCTTGCTCAATGTGTCGCTCCGCCGGTCTCCCGGATATCGGTGATGTTCTCGCGTGCGGCCACCAGGATCGCTCGCAGGCCGGTGGCGATGTCGTGGGCGGCCATGGAGGGTGCCGGCCGGTGTGTCACCTGAGCAGGGATGTACGGCACGTGTACGAAACCGCCGCGTATCCCCGGGTGCCGGGTGGAGATGAGGTGCGCGAGCCCGTAGAAGAGGTGGTTGCAGACGAAGGTGCCCGCGGTCTGTGAGACCGATGCCGAGACACCGGCCCGGCGGGCGGCGGCGACGCACGCCTTGACCGGGAGCGAGGAGAAGTACGCCGCGGGGCCACCCGGCACGATGGGCTCGTCGACCGGCTGCTTGCCCGCGTTGTCGGGGATGCGGGCGTCGTCGACGTTGATGGCGACGCGCTCGACGGTGAGGTCCGTCCGGCCGCCCGCCTGGCCGACACAGACCACGAGTTCGGGAGAATTCTCCTCGATCGCGTCGCGCAACTCGTCGATGGCCCGGCCGAAGACGCAGCTGATCGGTACGGCGGTGACGTCCATGTCGGGCGGGGGCTGCTGCGCGACGCGATGCGCCGCCTCCCAGGAGGGGTTGGTGTCCTCACCGTCGAAAGGCTCGAAGCCGGTGATCAGCACGCGCGTCGGAGGCTGGTTCATGAGGGCGACCGTTCAGAAGGCGAAGAAGTAGAGGATGCAGACGTTGCACGCCAGCAGGGCCACCGCGGTGGGTGTCTGCGCCTTGATCGGCCCGTACTGGTCCTTCAGCTCGAGGAGCGCGGCCGGGACGAGATTGAAGTTCGCGGCCATCGGCGTCACGAGGGTCCCGCAGAAGCCGGCGAGCATGCCGACGGCCAGGACGGCCGGCGGGTTGCCGTGCATCTGCTCGATGAGGACCGGCCAGCCGATCGCCGCCGTCATCACCGGAAACGCGGCGAAGGCATTGCCCATGATCACGGTGAACAGAGCCATACCGATGCAGTAGAGCGCCACGGCGGCGAACTTCTGACCGTCGGGCAGGACACTCTCGGTGACGCTGCGCACCTGGGTGCCGACACCGGCGGCCTGGAAGATGGTTCCGAGAACGGACAGCAGCTGCGGCAGCAGCAGGGCCCAGCCCATGGACTCCAGCAGCCCGCGTCCCGCGTGCACCGGGACGGACAGCCGGCGCTCGCGCAGCACCCACATGCCGACGCCGACCGCCGCGATCGCGCCGATGCCGAGACCAAGGATCGTTTCGGAGCCCGGCTCGAGAACCGGCGTTCCGCCGATCGACACCTTTTTCACGAGCACCGCACACACCATGGCCACCACCGGGATGGTCAGGGCCGGGATGAACAGCTTGTTCCCGAAGCGAGCGGCGAGCGCGGAGCGCTCCGCATCGGAGGTCGTCCGCAGCTTGCCCCTGCCGACCTGGTTGAAGCCGCCCAGACAGATCAGGACGAGGACGCCGAGCCCGAGCGGCTCGGCGGGCACCGATTTCTCGGTGACGCCCGTGCTGTAGAGGAAACAGGCGCCCAGCAGGCCCCAGAAGGCGGCGGAACCGAACCGCTTCGGATTGCTGGTGTCCCGCAGCATCTGCAGCGCCATGACGATGAAGACGGCGCCGACCAGCCAGAAGAACCATTCGGACTTGATCATTCGGCCCCTCCGGCGATACGGCCCTCGGTGCCGGGCGTCGGTAGGGCGATCTCCGCGTTGGCGGTGAGCAGTTCTCGCTCCAGCGTGCGGTCCAGGTACAGCAGCCGACCGCCGTGGATCACGAAGGCGCACACCGCACTCGGTATGGCCCACATGGCAAGGCTCAACGGTTCGAGGTGGGTGTGATATGTGGCGTTGGCAAAACCGGTGATGAGCAGGATCGACCCGATCGCGAGGAAGCAGTCCTCGCCGAAGAACACGCCGACGGTGTCCGCCGCAGCGGAGTGGGAGCGGACCTTCTCCCGCAGCCGCTCGGGAAGTGGACGGCCGCCGTTTGCGCGCTCTGCAGCGGCCTCCGCCATGGGAGCGACCATGGGACGCACACTCTGTGCCGGGCCTCCGATGGTCTGCAGGCCGACAGCTGCGGTGAGCTGGCGCAGCAGAAGGTAGAGGGCCAGAAAGCGGCCCGTTGTCAGCTTGCCGAGCTTGGTGATGAGAGTGCGTGCCTGCTGCTGCAGGCCGTTGCGCTCCAGGAGACCGATGACCGGCAGTGTGACGGCGAAAATCGTCACCGAGCGACTGGACGCGAAACCTTCGCCGAAGGTTCTCAGGATGGCGTCGGGGGAGAGGTGGCCCAGTAGTCCGGTGGCTATGCCGGCCACTCCGACCACCAGCAGGGGATTGCGTCGTGTGGCGAATCCGAGGACGACCACAAGGACGCCGAGCAGGACAATCATGCTGACTCGGCCTTCCGTGCATGAGAGAGCAGGGACGGGCGACCCTGAAGTGCGGTCGCTCTGCTGGAAGCCACAGTCTGCCGCCAGTCGCCAAGGAGGGTAAGGGATTGTTCAACGATGCGACTATGACGTAGGTCTCACTACCCCCGGCGGGCGCGCTCAGCGAGCGCCGGCTGCCCTCGCCTCCGGGTACGCCTCCGTGAGCTGGCGCCGCGAATCCTCTAGGTAGAAGCCGAGCAGCCGTTCCGCGGCGCGGGCGTCGCCCTGCTGGAGCGTGGTGAGGATGTCGCGGTTGCGGGTGAGGTAGGGCTCATGGAAACGGCGCGGATCGTTCATCACGTGGAATGCCAGCCGCAGCTCGGCCAGCACGCCCCGCATCAGGTCGTCGGTTCGTGCGCTGCCGGCCAGTTCCGTCACGGCCTGGTGGAAATGGATGTTGGCGGTCGAGCAGTCCTGCCAGCGGCCCGCCGCGGCGGCCTCCTCGCCGGTGAGGACGGCATTCTCCACATCCCCCAGCGGGTATGGGGGAGTGGCCAGGGAGCGCACGGCCGCGCACTCCACCAGCAGGCGGACGCGGTAGATGTCCACGATGTCCGCCGTGCTGAGCCGGCGTACGAACGTTCCCTTGTTGAGCTGCTGTACCAGCAGCCGCTCATGGGTCAGCAGCCGGAAAGCTTCGCGCAGCGTGTTGCGCGAGACGCCGAGCGCGCCGCCGATCTCCCCCTCGGTGAGCCGGTCGCCCGGACGCAAGGTGCCCTGCGTGATGCGGGTGCGCAGGATGTCGGCCACCCGCTCGGCTGTACTGGTGCGGCCCAGTAGCGCGCGATCCGCGCTGAGTTCGGACACGATGTCGGCATCGGTCGGCATGCAGGTCTCCCCGAGATGAGTGATGTGCCCAGTGAAGCGAAGAAACACGTGCTGGACAACAACACCTTGTGGAATCGTTCAACAATCGCTTATGTTGACCGCGATGACCACCAGGAGTGACCCGTCCATGAGCACCTCGCCGACGTCCAGCACCGCGGTCACCGACGCGCGGACAGAGCCGACGATCGATCTCAACGCCGATCTCGGAGAGGGCTTCGGCCGCTGGCATCTGACCGATGACGAGGCGCTGCTCGCTTCGGTCACCAGCGCCAACGTCGCCTGCGGCTTCCACGCGGGCGACCCCCTGACGATGCGCAGGGTCTGCGAACAGGCCGTCGCCCACGGCGTGCGGATCGGCGCCCAGGTCTCCTACCGCGACCTGGCAGGCTTCGGTCGACGAGCCATGGACGTACCGGCCGCCGAACTGGCCGCCGAGGTGGCCTACCAGATCGGCGCCCTGGACCTCTTCGCCCGGGCGGCCGGCGGCCGCGTCACGTACGTCAAGCCGCACGGCGCCCTCTACAACCGCACCGTCCGCGACGGCGACCAGGCCGCAGCCGTCGTCGAGGGGGTCCGGCTCGCGGTCGGCGCCCTCCCGGTGCTCGGTCTGCCGGGGTCCGAACTGCTGCTCGCCGCCACTGCGGCGGGGCTGCCCGCCGTGCTGGAGGCCTTCGCCGACCGGGCCTATCGACCCGACGGCACGCTCGTACCCCGCACCGAGGCCGGCGCCGTACTGGACGACCCGGAACTGGTGATCCGGCGCTCCGTGGCCTTGGCTCGCGACGGCGCGGTGACCGCTGCCGACGGCAGCATCCTGCGGATGACCGCCCGCTCGCTGTGCGTACACGGCGACACCCCGGGAGCCGCACGACTGGCCGGGAGGATCCGCACCGAGCTGGCCGAAGCCGGAGTCGCTGTCCGGGCGTTCACGTGAGCGCCCGGGCCGGCAACGGCCGGATCCACCGCGTCGGCCGCTCCGGGCTGCTTGTCGAGCTCGCCGACACCGAGGCCGCAGAAGCGCTGCACGCCGAGATCCTGCGCCGCCGCGCCGACGGAACTCTGCCCCCCGTACGAGAAGTGATCCCCGGTGCCCGCACGGTCCTGCTCGACGGCCTGCACGAGCCACAGCGGCTCGCCGCCGAACTGCCGCGCTGGGACGTGCCGCCCCTGCGCCGCGACGAGGGCGCCGTGCTCGAGATCCCGGTTCGCTACGACGGCCCCGACCTGGCCGAAGTGGCCGAACTGTGGGGTGTGAGCACGGAGGAGGCGGCCCGTATCCACGCGGGCACCGCGTTCCGGGTCGCGTTCTGCGGATTCGCCCCCGGTTTCGGCTACCTGACCGGGCTCGGCCCGAAGCATCACGTGCCACGCCGCGCCGATCCGAGGACCCGCGTTCCGGCGGGTGCCGTTGCTCTCGCCGGCCCGTACACCGGCGTCTACCCGCGTTCCTCGCCCGGAGGATGGCAGCTGATCGGCACGGCCCCGCACACCGTGCTGTGGGACAGTTCTCGCACGCCCGCCGCACTGCTGGCACCCGGCACCCGGGTCCGCTTCGTCGCCGAGGACGTCCGTTGAGCGGCGCCGACGAGAGCCGAACCCAGCAGATCGGGGCCGCAGACGTGCCGAGAACGCTGGTCGTCGTACGGGCCGGGGCACTGACCACGGTCCAGGATCTCGGCCGGCCCGGCTACGCCCATCTCGGCGTTCCGCGCTCGGGAGCGCTGGACGAACCCGCGCACCGACTGGCCAACCGACTGCTCGGCAACCCGGAGAGCGCCGCCACCCTGGAAACCACCCTCACCGGCTGCGCCGTGCGGGTGTCCGCCCCCTGCGTCGTCGTGATCACCGGCGCGCCCTGCGCCGTCACGATCGACGGAGCCCCGGCGCCCTGGGGCACTCCGGTACGTGTGCCGGCCGACGCGGTCATGGACGCCGGTCCCGCCACGTACGGAGTACGCAGTTACCTCGCCTTCGCCGGCGGCGTGCAGGTGGCCGCAGAGTTGGGCAGCCGCGCCACGGACCTTCTTTCCGGCCTGGGCCCCGCCCCGCTGCGCGAGGGTGACGAGCTGCCGGTCGGCTCCCCGCGGCCGGCCGGCGGGCCGCCCGCGGCTGAAGCAGCACGCTGGCCGGCGCCGCCCAGCGAACTGGTATTGCCGGTCGTGACTGGGCCGCGCGCCGACTGGTTCACCCCGGACGCCCGGCACACCCTGTTGACCGGCACCTACCACGTCTCCCCGAAGGGGAACCGCATCGGTCTGCGCCTGGAGGGCCCGGCACTGGAACGCTCCCGCGAGGGCGAACTGCCCAGCGAGGGGATGACGCTCGGCGCGGTACAAGTCCCGCCGGACGGCCGCCCGGTCGTCTTCCTCGCCGATCACCCGGTGACCGGCGGCTACCCGGTCATCGGCGTCGTTCCGCCCGAACACCTGGCACCCGCCGCCCAGGCGCTCCCCGGGACCCCGGTGCGCTTCGTTCCGGCAGGGCCAGAACCTCAGCACGGCTGCTGAGCCCTGCACGGCGTAACCCGGGTGCCGCCCCGACCCGCCAACGGAGAGCCGCGCGTCGATTCATGCCGTTTTCGGACATGATGAACCCTGCACCCAGCCAGCGTCCGCCGTACACAGGGCGATGTCCCGGCCCCTAGGAGCCGTACGTGTATCTGCCCGGCAGCCTCCCTCTCGAAGAATCCCTGCGGCCTTGGGCGATCGCCGCAGCGGCGTCCCCGGGCGATCTGTCGGCCGCGCGGGCCCAGATGGGCTTCTCCCTGGCCTGGCACATCGTCGTCGCCTGCCTCGGCGTGGGGCTGCCGCTGCTCACCCTGATGGCTGAGTGGTACGGAATCCGCACCGGCAATCCTGCCCATCGGCTGCTGGCCCGGCACTGGGCGCGGGCCATGGGAGTCCTGTTCGCTGTCGGAGCCGTGTCCGGAACGATTCTGAGCTTCGAGATGGGTCTGTTGTGGCCCGGGCTGATGGGCAGGTTCGGGCAGGTCATCGGCTTGCCGTTCGCGCTGGAAGGGATCGCCTTCTTCATTGAGGCGATCTTTCTCGGGATCTACCTGTACGCGTGGGACCGGATGCCCCCGCGGCGGCATCTGCTGATGGGACTGCCGATCGTGGCGGCCGGGATCGCTTCGGCCTTCTTCGTGGTCTGTGCGAACTCCTGGATGAATCAGCCCCGCGGGTTCACCCTGCGCCGGGGCAAAGTCGTCCACGTCGACCCGTGGGCGGCGATGATGAACCCGGCCAGTCCGCCCGAGACGGTCCACATGATCCTCGCGGCGCTCATGGTGGCGTCCTTCCTGACCGCCTCCGTGTATGCCGTCGCGCTGCTGCGCGGACGCAACGACACTTATCACCGGGCCGGCTTCTTCATCCCCTTCGTGTCCGGCGTCGTGGTCACACCGTTCCAACTCGTCGTGGGGGACTGGGCGGCGCGGTTCCTCGCCCACTACCAGCCGATGAAACTGGCCGGCATCGAAGGGGTCTTCCGCACCGGCTCCCACGTGCCGCTCACCATCCTCGGTGTCGCGGACGGCGAACAACTGCGCTACGGACTCGAAATCCCGGACGGGCTGTCCCTGCTGGTGGGGTACCGGCCCAGCACCGTCATCCGGGGACTGCACGAGGTGCCGCGGGACCAGTGGCCGCCGGTGACCGGTGTGCACCTGTCGTTCGACGTCATGGTCGGCATCGGCTGTTTCCTGCTCGCCATGGGGGTGTGGCTGCTGTTGGCCGCGTGGTGGCACCGGCGAAAAGGGGGCGAGCTGCTCGCGATGCGCGGCTCGCGCATCTTCCTGCTGCTCGCCGCCGTCAGCGGTCCTGCCGCGGTCGTCGCTCTGGAATGCGGCTGGTGCGTCACCGAACTCGGGCGCCAGCCCTGGGTGGTGTGGGGCGTGATGCGGGTGAGGGACGCGGTGAACCCGGCCCCGGGACTGATGGCCGGACTGTGGACGGTCCTGGTCGTCTACGCGGCGATGACCACGGCCTCGGTGTACGTACTGCGCCGGATGACCCGCGACAGACCTGTTCCGATCGCCCCTCAGGAGAGCGATGTCGAGGACTACTCCGTCGTGTGACGCCCATCGCGACCCTGTCATCCGACGCCCGCAGCCCAGGAGGCCACCTTGCTCGCCAACGTGACACTGGCCGTGATGTGGGCGGGCCTGACGTGCTACGCCTTGTTCGGCGGCGCCGACTTCGGCGCCGGGCTCTGGGACCTGCTGGCCGGCCGGGACCGCCGGGGACTGCCGCAACGCCGGCTGATCGAGCACAGCATCGGCCCGGTATGGGAAGCCAACCACGTGTGGCTGATCTTCGTGATCGTGCTTCTGTGGGCCGGCTTCTCACCCGTTTTCGCCGCTGTTCTCTCCACCTTGTACATTCCGTTGACGCTGACCGCCCTGGGCATCATCGCCCGCGGCGCCGCGTTCGCCTTCCGCAAAGCCAGCACCGAGCTGTGGCAGCAGCGCCTGTTCGGCGCCTGTTTCGCCCTGTCCTCCGTCGTCACCCCGTTCTTTCTGGGGACGGTCGCCGGTGGCGTCGCCTCCGGCCGGGTGCCGCCCGGTCTGGCCGCCGGCGACACGCTCACCAGTTGGGTCAACCCGACGTCCCTGCTGGGCGGCGTACTCTCCGTACTGGCCTGCGCGCATCTCGCGGCCGTCTATCTGTGCGCCGATGCGGCGCGCGCGGGGGAGGAGGCACTGGCGACGGGGTTTCGCCGCCGGGCGCTGGTGAGCGGACTGCTGAGCGGCCTGGTCGCGCTGGTCGGCATCGCCATTCTCGATCAGGACGCGCCCCTCCTCTTCCACGGCCTCACCCATCGGGCATTGCCGCTGGTGATCCTCAGCGCCGTCGCCGGCCTGTTGGGGCTGGCCCTGCTGGCCGCACGGCGGTTCGTCCTCGCGCGCGCGGCCGCGGCCCTCGCGGTCGCCGCCATCCTCTGGGCGTGGGGCGCCGCCCAGTACCCCCGCATGCTGGGTCCCCGTGTCACTGTCTCCGCGGCCGCCTCCGTCGACAGCGTTCTGGTTGCCTGCCTGATCGCACTCGGCGTCGGATTCCTGGCCCTCGTCCCCTCGCTGTTGCTGCTGTACGCGACCTTCCAGCGGAAGCCCCCACCCGCAACCGGACCCCGACCGGGGCTCGACGCCTCAGGCGCCGAATGACCGGCGGCAGCAGGACACGAGGAACCTGCTCACCGTGCTTTCCCTCGCCGGATCACCGGCCCGCAGCGGCCTTGGCATGGAAGTCCGACCAGGCCGCACGGCTGATGGCGGGATCGAGCAGCACGTCGGCAGCCGTGGAGGCCAGCGCCTCGGCAGCGGCCAGCGTTGTCCTCCTGCCCCAGGGGGACGCGGCTGCTTCAGCGAAGCGGGGCGTGTGGTCGGACTCGTACGCATCAAGGATGGCGACGAACGGATGGATGGCCGGAACCTGAGCGCTGACGTTCCCGATATCGGACGACCCGAGATAGACGCCGGGCGTCGGCTCAGAGAGGGGGACACCGGCCCGCTCCGCATGTCCGGCGAACAGCCGGGACAGCACGTCGTTGTTGCGGAAATGCTCGTACCGGGTGGAGACCTGCTCGGTCACGGCTGTCGTCCCGGTGGCCAGGGCGATGCCGTCGGCGCAGTTCCGCAGATCACTGATCAGCTGGTCGAGGTCCTCTCCCGTGGCGCCGCGCAGTCCGAAACGGCCTTCCGCGTACTCCGGAACGATGTTCGTGGCGCGGCCGCCGTCCGTGATGATGCCCTGGACATGCGAGCCTGACGGCCGGCGGGGCTGAAGTGCCGCCAGTGCGTTGAACAGCTGAATGAGGGCGCCGAGCGCGTCGATACCTTCGGTGGGGTTTCCGGTGGGATGCGCGGCGCGGCCCCGGAACCCCACGCGGAACTGCACCTGGGCGGTGAGCGGCGCCGACGACCAACTGTGCACCCCGGGATGGAACATCAGCGCCGCGTCCACTCCATCGAAGACGCCCGCCTCGACCTCGATCACCTTGCCGCCACCGCCCTCCTCCGCGGGGGTGCCGACCACCAGAACACTGCCATTGATTTCCTGCAGGGACCGCCGCAGGACGATCGCCGCCCCGAGCCCAGCGGCGGCGATCAGATTGTGACCGCAGGCATGACCGAGGCCGGGCAGTGCGTCGTACTCCAGAAGCAGGGCCACGCACGGGCCTTGCCCGTCACCGGTCCGGGCGGTGAAAGCGGTGGGCAGGCCCGCCACTCCGCGCACCACGTCAAGGCCGGCGTTTTCCAGTTCGGCCGTCAGCAGAGCCGCGGCGGCGTGTTCCTCGAAGGCGAGCTCCGGCTGCTCGTGCAGTGCCATGGCCACCTGCCACAGCTTCGGGGCCAACGCCGCTGTCTCGCGGCTGATGCGTTCGTGGACGGAGCGAGGGATGATCACGGGGGCTCCCCCATTCTGTCGGCGCGAGAAAGGCGGCCCGCCGGGGCAGCGGGAAGGTGTCAGCCCCGGGGCTTCCGGTCGGCTTCGGCAAGCAGACGTTCCATACGGTCAAAACGCTCGTGCAGGACCTGCGCTGCCACCTCGCACACATGGTGCGTGTGGTCAGCGGCATCGGCGAGGCGGTGGCGGCGTGCGTTCTCCCGGCCCACGAACCAGGTCGCGAGGGCGGCCGTAACCATCCCGTAGGTCGTGATGCCCACCACCATCATGACGGCGGCGATGATCCGTCCCCACTCGGTCAGTGGATAGAAATCGCCGTATCCGACAGTCGTCGCTGTCTCGACCGACCACCATACGGCGCGCGGGTAGGACGTCAGGGTGGCTCCCGCGGTGCCACGCTCGGCGATGACGACCGCCCATGACCCCACGAGCATCGTTGCGATGAGAACACCGGTCGCCCAGGCCGCCGTCCTCGAATGGAGGGAATGGCCTTTCCGGTCGAGCAGGAGGTTGATTGCCTTGGTCAGGAATCCGGGCAGCATGCCCGGATCATGCCCGGCCCGGGGCCGGCCGGAACGACCGGACGCGCGCCCGGTAAGCAGGTCACCCGATCGTGGCGCGGCCCGAGCCCACCCCACGTTTCGGCGCGGGCCGCTGTGGAACCCGGCAGTGCCCGAGTCATTGCGAACGAGGTGAGAGTCCATGCCGGGACAGCAGGAACTGCCATCGACGCTGGAACGGTCCCCCCAGGAGGCCCAACGCACGTGGATCAAGGCCCATGACTCCGCAGTGGAGGAGTACGGGGAAGGGGAGCGGGCTCATCGGGTGGCCTACGGGGCTCTCAAGCACAAGTTCGAAAAGGTCGGCGACCACTGGGAGCGCAAGGAAGCCGACCGCAAAGGGCCGTCCGACCCGCAGGCCGCCCGGCCGCGGCAGCAGGGGGGCAGAAGCGGCGAAGGCGTTGACGAGCAGGCGTCGAAACAGCATGTGTACGAGCTGGCAAAACGACTGGACATCGAGGGACGGTCACACATGACCAAGTCCGAGCTGCTGGCAGCCGTCCGCAAGGCGAACCGGTCGAAGACGCGCGAGGCCCGCACATGACCGGCTCTGCACAGGAATGATGGAGGGGCCCCGATGAGCGACGAGCCCGCCACCGAGTTTTCCGCGGAGATACGCAGGAGCGCTCTCCCCCTGTCCGGACCGGAGGCGTGGGACCCAGTGCTGGAACGGATCGGTGACGCACGCTACGTACTGATCGGGGAGGCGTCCCACGGCACGTCGGAGTACTACAGCCGACGCGCAGAGCTGACCCGTCGGCTCATCGTCGAAAAGGGCTTCTCCTTCGTAGCGGTGGAGGGGGACTGGCCTGACTGCCGAGCAGTGCATTGGTCGGTCACCGGGGCGCCGGGGGCACCCGATGACCCCGTCGTGGCGCTGCGGGACTTCCGTCGCTGGCCGACGTGGATGTGGGCGAACACCGATGTGGCGCGATTCGCCCGCTGGCTGCGCACCCACAATGCCGATCTGCCGAGTGGCCGGCGTGTCGGTTTCTTCGGCCTGGACGTCTACAGCCTGTGGGAGTCGCTCGACGCGTTGCTGTCCCATCTTCGGGACCATGACCCTCAACTGGTGGACCAGGCGCTGGCGGCATATCGATGCTTCGAGCCCTACGCGGAGGACCCGCAGACCTACGCACGGGCAACGCGGCTGGTGCCCAGCGGCTGCGAGCCGGAGGTGGTCGGACTGCTGATCTCGGTGCGGGAGCACGCCCGGGAGGCAGCGGTGACGTCCGGCGGAGATCTCACCGACCTCGACGCCCGTCAGAACGCCGAAGTGCTGGCCGGTGCGGAACGCTACTACCGGGCGATGGTGCGCGGTGGTCCTCAGTCCTGGAACATCCGTGACCACCACATGGCCGACACCCTCGACCGGCTCATCAGCCACCACGGCCCGCAGGCCAAGGCCGTCGTCTGGGAGCACAACACCCACATCGGTGACGCCCGGGCCACCGACATGACGGATGCCGGGCTGGTCAACGTGGGACAACTGGTGCGCGAACGCCATGCGGCCGACGGCGTGATCCTGATCGGGTTCGGCTCGTATCACGGCACGGTGCTCGCCGGTGACGCCTGGGGAGCGCCCGCGCGCAGCATGAAAGTCCCAACCGCCCGCCCCGGCAGCGTCGAGGATCTTCTGCACCGGGCGCTGCCGGACGGATCGGCGCTCTTCCTCTTCCGGACCGGCCTAGCCGACGGTCGGGAAGCAGACCGGTGCGGCGACTGGTCCGACACGCCGCTCGACCACCGGGCGATCGGGGTGGTCTACCAACCCGATCGCGAGAAGCGGGGCAACTATGTTCCCACCGTCATCGCAGAGCGCTACGACGCCTTCCTCTTCATCGATACCACCCATGCACTGACGCCGCTGCACCAGCAACGTGGAGCACTGACGAAAGAGGAAGAGACGTGGCCCACCGGTCAGTGAGTGCGCGCGGGCGAATCGATCAGGTGACGGGCTCGGGAGCCGGTCCCGGACCGGGAAGCGGCCCTGGCTGCGGGCGGGGTTCAGGTGGCGGCGTGGGCGCGGGCGGATCCGGCTCCGGTTGCGGCGGCGCGGGCGGGACGGGATCGGGGCCGCCCGGCGCGGGCGCCGGCCCAGGCACGGGTCCCGGCCGCGGCCCACCCGGTCCGGGCGCAGGCGTCGGAGTGGGCGGGACCGGGTCGTTGGGGGGTGTGCTCACTGGTCTGCTCCTAGGTGGTCCGGGCAGGGGCACCGTTCCACGTGTATCTGTTCGTTTCGAGGATCGGTATGCCCTGCCTTTACGGAACCTTCGACGACCTCTTCTTTTCCCCTTCCCCCCACACCGGCCATCGAATCGGGGACACCTGCAGCCGGTGAACGCCCCGGTAAGTCCCGGCGGTCGGCGGGACAATGGTCTTACGGCACTCCGTTCAGGCAGGAGGTCCAGCGATGCAACCGTTGTCGGCGCACCTGTGGAGATGGCGGCACAACCCCCTCCGCCGCCGTTGCGACCGCGTGGAGGCATGGGTGACCCTGCTCCTCCTCCTGCTCTTCCTGAGCATGGCACCGCTCATGGCTCTGATGACAAGCTCCGCTATTGAGCACGCGGCAGCCCGCCAGCGCTCGGAGGTCCACCACGTCACGGCAGTGCTCCAGCGCACCGCTCCGGTCTCTGCTCCGGCGGCCCAGAGCCAAGACCAGCCGACGGTCCAGACCCCGGTGCGATGGACCGCCCCGGACGGCACCCCCCATACGGCCACCGCCTTGGTGAGACCAGGGCAGCACGCGGGTACCGCCACCCATGTGTGGGTCACCGACCAGGACCGGATCGTACCGGGACCGCCGAGCCCGGCCCAGACCGTCTTCGCGGCTGCCCTCACAGCCGCCAACGCCGTCCTGGGGACCGGTCTTCTGCTGCTCCTGCTGTGGGCTATCGTCCGGTCCAGGTTCGATGCACACCGCATGGCCCAATGGGAGCGTGAATGGGCCGACAACGGGCCTCGCTGGAGCCACGGCCGGAGATGAACGGCGGCGGACGTCTGCCCGTTTCTGTGCTGCGCAGGACCGCCCGCTCCGCGTCAGCCGCCGAGCAGATCGGCCAGCACCTGCGCTTGACTGATCTCGGGCTCCTTGGTGGCGGTGAGGAGTGTCAGCGCCCCGTCCTTCGCGGTCTCCTTCAGACGTCCCAAGGCCTGCGCCCGCTCTGGTTCCTTCAGTTCGCTGCGGTAGCGCCGGCCGAACTCCTCGAAGCGCTGCGGATCATGGCTGTACCACTTGCGCAGCTCCGTCGACGGGGCGATCTCCTTGCACCATTCGTCGAGTCCGGCTTTCTCCTTGGTCAGGCCCCGCGGCCACACCCGGTCGACGAGCACTCTGGTGCCGTCGTCCTGCGCGGGCTCCTCATACACCCTGCGTACATGGACCGCTGCCTTGCGCGTCATACCCGGCCTCCTCCCGGCGCAGCCGTCGGCCTCACCGGTCCAACTCGTCCTCCACCGGTGGTTTCGGGGCGTCCCGCAAGTGCTGCGAGAGTCCGGGCTTGCCGCCCTGACGTGCCTGTTCGGCACGCTGCGCCCGACTGTGGCCCCGGTCCGACGCGGGGTCCAGGCGCACCGAGCGTGCCACCTCTTCCTTGTTGGCGTACTGCTCGGGCGCTATGCCGCGCAGGGCCTTGACCACGTCCCCGGACGCGCCGGACCGCTCGGCCGCATCGACCAGGTCGTCCTTGCCCGCGGGAAAATGCACATCCCGCACCGCACCCAAGACGTCATGCACGTTCGTGTCGGCCATGACGGCCTCCTCAGCTGATGTCCCCGTATTCGTCCGTTGCCCTGACGAGCGCGCCTCCGGGTACCCCTGGCCCGGCGTCCGATGCGCGGAAAGCTTCCCTCCTCCCAGTGACCGGCAAAACGCGCTGTTCTTCGTAAATGGTGTGAATCTGGGTGAATGCACTTCGCAGTGTGCTTCCGAAGGCCGGCGGCCCCACCAATGGCGGGGCCGCCGGCCTCGAACGGAGCAACTTTGCAAGCGGAACCGGAGCGGGACGCCGAGCCGATGCCGGGCAGCCCCCAGTCTGGCTGCCGGACAGCGGAGCGCGGCTCGACTGCCGCCCGGGGTGGTCCCCACCGCGGTGCGGGCCACCCCGGGCGGACCGCGGGCAACCTGCGAAGTGCAAGGGCACCTGCGAAGTTTGGAAGCCTCACCTGCGAAACGGAGGCAGGACGATGAAAGACCCGGCGCACATCGCGCTCGGCAGTGTGGGCCCGGCGGGACCTGGTTTCGAGCGTGTACGCGCGGTGGCCGACGCCGTTCTGTACGAGGGCTACCTCCTCTACCCGTATCGGAGGTCCTCGGCCAAGAACCGGGTGCGCTGGCAGTTCGGCATCCTTGCCCCGCGTGCCTGGGTCGAGGCGGACGGCCCGGTGCCGGCGGCGCTGGCCGGCTCCGTGGAGTCCTGGCAGCAGCAGACCGAGTGCCTGCTCGAGGCCGGATCCGATGCGACGGTGCACGTGCGCGTGCGCTACCTGCAGCTGCAGCACAAGAGCGTGGAGCGCCGGGCGGAGCATGGTCGGTACACGGCGGTGGAGTCCCTGGAAGCCGACGGCAGGATGCATCTCACCTTCGACGAAGCCGTACCGAGAGAGCGTGACATCGTCGTCCCGCTGGCCGACCTGCTCACCGCGGACCGGCAGTTCCCGGTCGGCGCGCCCGGTGGCGAGGAGAGCGAAGAGCTCGACGGCGCCGGGCGGGTGGTGCGCCGACTTCACCCGGTCGAGGCCTTGACGACGCTGAGCGCCGAGCGCCTTGATGGCCCGTGCGCGCTCCACCGGCTGCGGGTACGCACCGAGAACACCGGGCAGTCGGTCGGGGCGGGCACCGCGCGTGAGGAAGCTCTGCGCCATACCCTCATCGCCACCCACACGTTCATCGGCGGCAGCGGGCTGGAGTTCATCTCCCTGACCGATCCGCCCCAGTGGGCCGAGGCCGCTGCCCGGGCCTGCCGGAACATTCACACCTACCCGGTGCTGGCCGACGACGAGGGCTCGCGCCATCTGCTGCTGTCGTCACCGATTCTCCTCCCCGACCACCCGCAGGTGGCGCCCGAGAGCCCCGGTGACCTGCACGACGCAGCGGAGATCGACGAGATCCTTTCGCTGCGGACCCTGCTGCTGACCGACGAGGAGAAGCGTGAGGCCAGGGCGACCGACCCGCGCGCCGCCGAAATCCTCGACCGGGTCGACGGCATGCCGCCGGAGGTCTTCGCGCGACTGCACGGTGCGATCCGCTCCCTGCGAGCCACTCCGCCGCCGCAGGTCGAGCCCACCCTCACTGCCCCGGCACGGGCGTCCACGCCCTGGTGGGACGAGGGCGGCGACGACGGTCTGTCTCCGGCGACGGACAGCGCGCTGGTCGACGGTGTGCCGGTGAGGAAGGGCAGCAGGGTGCGGCTGCGCCCACGGGGGCACGGCGCTGACGCCCACGACATGTTCCTCATCGACCGAACCGCCCGTGTGGAGGCGGTGTTCCACGACGTCGACGGGAGCGTGCACGTCGCCGTCAGCCTCGAGGACGACCCGACGGCTGAACTGCACAGCTGGTACGGCCGGTTCTTCTACTTCCGGCCGGACGAGCTGCAGCCACTGGCCACCGACCCCGCTCAGGAGAGGACCGATGGACGCCATCGAGCTGTTGAAGCATGACCACCGGATGGTCGAGCAGCTGTTCCGCGACTACGCCGCCGCAGCGTCCAGTACGCAGCGCCGCGGCGTGGTCGAGGTCCTCGTCCGGGAGCTGTCCAAGCATGCGGCCCTGGAGGAGTTGATGGTCTATCCCCTGGCCAAGAAGGTTCTTCCGGACGGGCAGCAGGAAATCGACCGGCATCTGGCCGAGCACATGGACGTCAAGAAGACCCTGCTGGCCCTCGACAAACTCTCCGCCGGTGACGACCAGGAGGACCCGTTGGTGGCCGACCTGCAGCGGGAGATCGAGGAGCACGTACGGGAGGAGGAGGGCGAGCTGCTGCCACAGCTGCGCGATGCCGTCGATCAGCAGGCCCTCGACGAACTGGGCCATGAGCTCGATCGGGCGAAGGGCAAGGCACCGACCCGGCCGCACCCGAACGCGCCGGACGAGCCGCCCGGTCTCGCACTCGCGGGCCCGATGGCCGCCATCTACGACCGACTCCGCGACAGGATGCAAGGGAGGCCGAAGACATGAGCATCGAAAGCGGCACCACCAGCACGAGCCAGCACCCGAGCAGGGCGGTGGACCGGAGCGGCTTCGAGGAAATCGACATCCTCTGGATCTCCGAAGGGATGAGCTGCGACGGCGACACGGTCTCCATGACCGCATCCGGCCAGCCGTCGATCGAAGACGTCGTCCTCGGTCTCATCCCCGGGCTGCCGAAAGTCAACCTGCACAACAAGGTGCTCTCGCCCACCGAAGGCGGCGAATCGTTCCTCGCACCGTTCCGGGCCGCTGCTCGTGGCGAGCTGTCGCCCTTCATCCTCGTCATCGAGGGTTCGATCCCCAACCAGAACATCATCGAGGGCGACGGTTACTGGACCTCCTTCGGCAACGACGAGGTGACCGGCGAGCCGCTCACTCTCAACTGGTGGATCGACCAACTCGCCCCCAAGGCCTGGGCAGTCGTCGCAGCCGGCACCTGCGCGACCTACGGCGGAATCCACGCGATGGCGGGTAATCCCACCGGATCCATGGGCCTGGCCGACTACCTGGGCTGGGACTTCAAGTCACAGGGCGCTCTGCCGATCGTCAACGTACCCGGTTGCCCGATCCAGCCCGAGAACTTCATGGAGACCCTGACCTGGGTGCTCTACCACGCAGCGGGGTCGGCGCCGCCACCCCCGCTGGACCACATGCTGCGGCCGCAGTGGCTGTTCGGCAAGACCGTGCACGAAGGCTGCGACCGCGCGGCCTACTACGAGCAGGGTGACTTCGCGAAGGACTACAACTCGCCCAAGTGCCAGGTGAAGGTGGGCTGCTGGGGCCCCGTGGTCAACTGCAACGTTCCCAAGCGCGGCTGGATGTCCGGCGTCGGCGGCTGCCCGAACGTGGGCGGCATCTGCATCGGCTGCACCATGCCGGGATTCCCGGACGCTTTCATGCCCTTCATGGACGAACCGTCGGGAGGCAGCCTGTCCTCCCTCCTCATCAAGCCGTACGGGGCGTTCATCCGGCGGATGCGCGGCATCACCAACATGGCCGTGAACCAGGAACCCAAGTGGCATCACAACCGGTCCGAGCTGACCAGCGGCTACGACCCGCACTGGCGCCCCTGACACCCACCGCTCCCGTCGCACGCCACCGCTGACGCACACCACCGCCCCCACTCGCCCTGAGCCACCAGCAGGGCGGGACCGGCGGCAACGCTTGACCCCCACATCACCGAGCGAGGAACGAGGCAAGGACGGACATGACGACCACCGAGGGGCCGGCGCGCACCGGGCAGCGCAAGCCCGCGCAGATCGTAGACATGTCGTGGGACCCGATCACCCGGATCATCGGCAATCTCGGCATCTACACGAAGATCGACTTTGCCAACCGGGAAGTGACCGAGTGCCACAGCACCTCGTCACTCTTCCGCGGCTACTCGGTGTTCATGAAGGGCAAGGACCCGCGGGACGCCGGCTTCATCACCAGCCGTATCTGCGGAATCTGCGGCGACAATCACACCACCTGTTCCAACTACGCGCAGCAGATGGCCTACGGCATCAAGCCCCCTCCGCTCGCCGAGGCCATCGTCAACCTCGGCGAGGCCGCCGAGTACATGTTCGATCACACTCTGTTCCAGGACAACATGGTGTTCGTCGACTTCTGCGAGGCCATGGTCAAGGTCACCAACCCCAGTGTGCTCGCCAAGGCGGAGAAGACACCCGCACCGCACGGGGAAATCCACGGCTACCGCACCATCGCCGACATCATGCGTGCCTTCAATCCCTTCGAGGGCGAGGTCTACAAACAGGCGCTGCAGGTCAGCCGGGTCACCCGGGAGATGTTCTGCAAGATGGAGGGGCGCCACGTCCACCCGTCGACGCTGTACCCCGGTGGTGTGGGAACCGTGCCCGCACCCAGCACCTTCACCGACTACCTCACCCGACTGGTGAAAATCCTCGACTTCGTCAAGCAGTCGGTGGCGATGAACGACGACATCTTCGACTTCTTCTACGACGCGCTGCCCGGCTACGAGGAGGTCGGACGCCGCCGCACGATGCTCGGCTGCTGGGGCGCGTGGCAGGACTCCAATGTCTGCGACTACAGCTACAAGAACATGAACGAGTGGGGCAAGGCGATGTTCGTCACCCCCGGCATCATCGTCGACGGCAAACTGGTCACCAACAACCTGGTCGACATCAACCTGGGCATGCGGATCCTGCTCGGCAGCTCCTACTACGAGGACTGGACCGGCGACGAGCCGTTCGTCACCCATGACCCGCTCGGTAACCCCGTCGACATGCGTCACCCCTGGAACCAGACGACCGTGCCGGTGCCGCAGAAGAGGGACCTGCAGGGCAACTACAGCTGGGTGATGAGCCCCCGCTGGTACGACAAGAACACCGAGGAGCACCTCGCGCTCGACACCGGTGGCGGCCCGCTGGCACGGCTCTGGTCGACGGCGCTGAACGGACTGGTCGACACCCCCTACGTCAAGGCCACCGGGCACAGTGTGCAGATCTCCCTGCCCAAGAGCGAAAAGCTGCCGGAGATGACGCTGGAGTGGAAGATCCCCCAGTGGAACAACACCCTGGAGCGCGACCGGGCCCGCCCGTACTTCGTCGCGTACTCCGCGGCCATGGCGTTCACCTTCCTCGAACGGGCGATGGAGATGGTCCGGGCCGGCGACACCAAGATGTTCACCGACTTCGAAGTCCCCGACGAGGCGATCGGCTGCGGCTTCCACGAAGCCGTCCGGGGCGTGCTCTCCCACCACCTGGTGATCAAGGACAAGAAGATCGCGAACTACCACCCTTATCCGCCGACGCCGTGGAACGCCAGCCCGCGTGACATGTACGGCACCCCCGGCCCCTATGAGGACGCGGTACAGGGGCAACCGATTTTCGAGGAAAACGGTCCGGACGACTTCAAGGGCGTCGACATCATGCGTACCGTCCGCAGCTTCGACCCCTGCCTGCCCTGTGGCGTGCACATGTACCTCGGTCAGGGCAAGGAACTCAAGAAGCTGCACTCGCCGACGTTCGGAGCCACCCATGACTGACCACGGGAGGCTCGACGCCCCGGCGATCGGTCAGCGCCTCGCCCGCATCGACGAGCTGCTGGAGCGTGTCGAGGGAACGCCGGGGCCGACGTCGGACGCGGCGATCGAAGCCGTCCAGGCGCTCGCCGAGGTCTACGGCGAGGCACTGGCCCGGGTGCGGGACCTCGCCGACCCGCAGTTCAGCGGCCGGTTGGTCGACGATGAACTGCTCGGCCACCTGATGGTGCTGCACGAGATCCATCCCGACCCCTTGGAACACCGGGTGGTCCGCGCTCTGGACAATCTCCGGCCGGCCGTACGGAAACACGGCGGGGAGATGGAACTGACCGGCATCAGCGACGGGGTGGCGAGCGTGCGGCTGACCGTCAAAGGCTGCGGTTCCTCCGCGGCCCCTGTCGAGGAGGCCGTCCGCGAAGCCGTACTGGCCGCCGCACCCGAACTGTCGGCCGTCCGCTGGGAACCGGCGGCCGAGCAGCCTGACGCCGCTTTCGTTCCCCTGGACACGGTGACGCGCCGGGCCGTGGCGTCCGGAGGCAAGACGTGAGCGCCGGCGCGCTCGAACGCGTCATTCGCCGGGCCGGTGCCCGGCGGGCCGAAGCGGCGGAACACTGCGAACTGTGCAGCGAGCCCGTGCCCGCCGACCACCGGCACATGGTCGACACGGACCGCGGGGAACTGCTGTGCGCGTGCCGCCCGTGCTCGCTGCTGTTCGTCCGGGACGCCGCCAGCCGGGGCCACTACCGACTGGTTCCGCAACGGCGGATCCGGCTGGCCCCTGTCTCGACGGAACCCCTGGGCGTGCCGGTCGGCCTGGCCTTCTTCGTACCGCGCGCGGACGGCACGGTGTCCGCGCACTACCCGAGCCCGGCCGGAGCGACCGAGTGGGAGGTCGACGCGCAGGCCTGGCGCCAGGTCGTCGACAACTGCCCCCAGCTCGCGGATCTGGCGGCGGACGTGGAGGCGTTGCTGGTCAACACCGCGCGTGAGGCCCGGCACCACTGGATCGTCCCGGTCGACGACTGCTTCCGCATGGTCGCCGTCGTACGGCGAGAATGGAAGGGATTGTCCGGCGGAGGACGGGTATGGCCAGAGATCGAGCGGTTCTTCGCAGAACTGACCGAACACCGGTAAGGAGGAAGCAATGGGCAAGATCCGAGTAGGAAAGCCTGCTGTCAAACCCGACACGCCGAAGACGGTCTTCGGTACCCACAGGGGCAACGAGAAGTCCTTCAAGCGCCAGCCCGGGCACCACAAGGACGGCACATCCGACGCACGGCGCTCAACAGGCATCCACTGGAAGAAACACAACGCGATCATGAAGGTCATGCCGAACATCTCGCCCGGCTGACACACCCGACGCGAGGGGACGCTGACTCAACGGGACAGCAGAGAAAGGGAATGTGAGTGACTGCGAAACGAGTGCTGATCGCGCAGGCCGTGCTGGTCGGAGGACTCGGACTCGCCATCCTGGTGAAGGAGCTCCCGGGACTGGCACGCGAGATCAGGATCTGGCGGATGGTGGATTTCCGGGCCGGCTCCCGACACCCCCGCTGAGTTCCCCCGCACCTGGTGCGCGGCTCGGCATCGGCCACATCACCGATGCCGAGCCGAGCCATGCCCCGGACACGACGCCTCCCCGGCACGAACCGGGCCGTGCGGGCCGCTCAATGAAGGGTGCCGGACGTCCGGGAAGAGTCTGGCCTCCTCTGTCGGCCGGGAGCCGGTCCCTCTCCCTCTCCTTCGGAGGGAATCCCCGCCTTCGGGCCGTGCGGGAATCCAATCCTGAGCTTGCGGCGCGGCTCAAGCAGGAGGGGTACCCGGCCCGCCGTCCTCGCTGCGCACGGTGTGACCCTGTTCGGCGGACCCGGGGCGGTGGAAGTGGCGGCCGAGGAGTGCTCCGCCGAAGATGACGTATCCCACGCCGACCAGCCAGCATTCGATCATGAGTACGGTGCCGACAGGCCCGTAGCTGACGGCGCTCGTCACGATGAGCGGCACGAAGACCAGGCCGGAGACGACCCGGAGACCGACCAGACCGGCCACGGTCGCCACGGCTCCGGGCAGCAGAGCCCGCCAGGGCACACGCGCCCCGAGCAGGAAATGCTGCCCACCCCAGAAGAAGACGGTGCCGACTGCCAGGGCCGCCGTCACACGGAACGCTCCGGACAGCACATCCCGGGTCTGCACCGCGACATAGAGAAAGGCGATGAGCGCCGCCAACCAGACCGCTTGCCGCCAGAGACGGTGCCAAGGTCGGACAGACAGTCCCCACGATTTCTCGTACCCGGTCTGCACGCTCGCCGCGAAGGTCAGCCCGAAGACGGCGAGTGCGACCACGCTGACCAGTCCCGTCGTACTGATCACCTGCCGCGGTGAGGAGAAGAGATCCTGGACAGCGTGTGCGGAACGCCCGGACAACCCCATGCCGTCGACGATCCACATGGCGAAGCCGCGGCGGCGGAACGGATCCGCCGCCGCGACGACGATCAGCAGGGGGACAAGGGTCACCAGACCCAGTGCCGCGAATCCCATGGAGCGGTGCAGCAGTTCCAGCTCGTTCCCCCGCTCCAGGAACCGTCCCGCCTGTAATCCGCTGCGGAGGCGGTCGATCTGCCGGCGCCAGAAACCCACGTGGATTCTCCCGTTGAATCTCCCTCGGGTACGAGCGGTGGATGACGGGTCTTCGTGCGCAGTTCCTTCACCACTGACAGAAGCGCGACGACATTCAGCTTCCCGGCATCAGCAGACGGTGTCGGCAGCGTTCGATCAGATCGTCCAGCATCAAGGAGAGCCCGATGCCGAGCATCCACACGTCCTTCGCGAGGGGCAGCCCGTCCGGCGTCGGGCGCAGGCTGCCTTCTTCCCGCATGCCCGGGACGCTCAGGTACAGCCCCATCGTGCCGAGCGAGAACGCCGACACGCCCGCTCCGGCGACGGCTGCCGGAACAACCGGCACCAACAGCGCCGCGCCCAGCAGGATTTCCCCCGCCGACAACAGCCGGACGAACGGCTGAGCGTCGAGCTTCTTCAGAAACGGGTAAGCGGTGCAGGCGAACCCGTGCAGCCCTTCCGCCGTGGACCGGTCCGCGCCACGCTTGGAAAGGCCGGAATGCAGGAAGAAAGCTCCGAGCGGAATCCTCAGCGGCAGTTGCCGGGTCAGGCTGTGCATGCCCATACAAGTCCTCCTCGGACGCCATCCCCTTCTTCACCGTAATCGCGCCCGACAAATGCCGCAGGGGGGAGGGCACCGGCGCACGGCGCGGAGTCCAAACGTTTGGCCGGGGAACCGACTGGTAAGCCGTCGTACAGCGCGGAGCGACGTCGCCTGGCGCAGGCGCCGGGGGTTGGCCGAAACAGCCCCCGGCGCCGCTTCCCGTGCATGGCGGCCCGAAGTGCGGGTAACGGTTGATTTCAGGTGCCTCAGGGGCCCACCATCAGAAGTTGCGGGAGGTCGCTTCCGGCTTCCGGCGGGGGCTCTGAGCTGAAAGGACGATCGCGCTACCACCCGGGGACAGACGGAAATGAGCACTGCCTTCGACCACACCCGCGACCCGCACGACGCAACCCCCGCGCAGGAACCCTGCGCTGCGTGTTCAGCGGAGGTCGATCAGCTGCGTGCGGAGGTGGACCAGCTGCGGCAGACGATGAAAACCCGCCCAGTGATAGACCAGGCCCGCGGCATGGTGATGGCCCTGGGACGGTGCTCCTCACAGAGGGCGTGGGAGGTACTGGTCGAAGTGTCCCAGCACAGCAACACCAAGCTCCGGCATGTCGCCGAGTCCCTGGTGGCGAGCGCCACCGGCGCGTCCATGCCCTGCCCGGTCGGCGACGCGCTGAACGTGGCCCTCCGGCGGCTGCGCACCGGCGGGCAGTGACCCCTCTCCATGACCACGCCACCGAGCCCGCCGAGCAGCCGGCGCGGCGGTCCGCTGCGGAGGGCTCCCTGGCAGGTTCGGTACCTACTAGGTACCATGGCGTCATGCCGTCCCTGAACATCACCTTCACCGACGAGGAACTGCACGAGGTCCGCGCCGCCGCGGCCGCCGAGGGCAAGTCCCTCAAGCAGTTCGTCCACGACCTGCCGCTGCGGGAACAGCAGCGCCGGCAGTTCGCCCGGTACGCGGTCTCCTGGGGTGAACAGTACCGAGAAGAGTTCGACGCGGCCTTCCCCGACGAGGTACCTCAATCCGCCGGACAGCGAGGGGCCGAAGCCGCCTGATGGTGCTGCACATCGACATTCCCTGGCTCCTGGACGTCCAGGAGGAGGCCGTCCCCGAAGACGTCTCCGTCGCCGATTATTCGGCGCTCGTCGCGGCCGTCGCGCGCCACAAGACCCGCATCCCGCGCCCGACCACCGCCGACCCCGACCCGGCCTGGCGTGCCGCGGCCCTCCTGCACACTCTCGTACGCCTGGAACCCCTGCCGTACCGGAATTCGCTCTTCGCATGCCAGGTCTCCGTCGCCTACATGCACGCCTCCGGCGACGGCATCGACCCCCCCTACGGTGCCCTGGTCGAACTCGTCCGGGACATCCAGGCCGGCAAGGCCACCGTCTACCAGGCAGCCGACCGGATCCGCGCCTGGCGCATCTGACTGGCCGGCAGCCCCTGTGCCCGGTGATCACCGCGGACTGTCCCGCTCCGGTTCTGCTGCGCTGAACCTGTCGCTGTCCGTAGCGGCCGGCGGGTCGGCGAGCGCTCCCGTGGCGCGGGGCGCCGAGCCCGTCAGCGGAGTGGTGTCGAGGTATCTGACCTCGTAAACCCGCTCGGTGAACTTCCAGCCGTCCGTGGTGCGCAGGTAGTGGTCGTGATAAATGGCGTAGTTCAGCCCCTGGCGGCCGTCGCGGGTGCGCGCGAGTTCTTGGATGTACGTACGGCCGGTCGCGGTGTCGCCGTCAAGCTGGATGATGCCCGGGTGTGTGGTCTGCACGAAGAAGTCCCACTGGCTCTGCAGCCGCTCGCCTCCGACGCGGATCTCCTCCCGGCCGACCAGCTCGGCGGGGATGTTGGGCATCCGCAGCGCGCCGTCCGGCGTGAACAGCGACGCGAGACGGGCCCGGTCACGCATCATCGCCGCGTCGGTGAACTCGCCGCGCAGCGCCTCGATCTCGACGCGGTCGGCGATGGCCTGGAAGTCACTCATCGATTTTCTCCTTGTCACCGAAGCCGGTGGACGCGTGGGTGCGTTCAGCAGTCCGACGGCACAGCTCCCCGGAATGTGACGTGACGCGCCCACCTCCTTCCGCTGGGTGCGCTGTCGTATCGAGCCGGTGACGGCGCAGACGACCAAAAAAGCATCCTGCGGCGGCGGAGTACTACGGGTCATCTCCCGGGTCCGCCAAGCTCTTGACGTGCGCCGCGGCCGCTTGGGCGCGTCTCTCGGCTTCCCGAACTTTCCGGTCACGGGCTCGCGCCCGGTCGCGGGCTTCGCGCTCCCCGTCACGTGACCGGCGGTGCTGCTCCTCGGCCTTCTTGAGCTCGTCGGTGAGTTCGACGACGCGCTGCCGGCCTTCGGTCACGCGCCCGCCGGCCCTTTCCGCCTCGCGATCGGCGGTCGCTGCCTCGTTCCGGCACTCCAGGAGCTCGCGCTCGGCATCCTCGGCCTCGCGGCGGGCTTCAGCGAGCCGTCTGCGCCGCTGCTTGTCCGCCGTGGCCCTGGCCTGTCGGTGGGAAGCGTGGGGGGACGTCGCCGTCTGCTTCTCCGCACGCCCGGGGGGCCGGCCGGAGTCCGGCGATGCGCCTGCGGCGGCGGCGAAGCTCAGGGTCGCGTCGAGCGGCTTGATGAGCCGGCCTTTCGCCCAGTCCCGAGCCGCCTGAGGGTCGGCAAGCACGGCGTGCAGCGTATTCTCGACCTCCCGTTGGGCGTCCTCACTGATGGGATGGCCGGCCTCCGCTGCAAGGTGTCCGGCCTGCCGGGACAGAGCGCTGATCAGGCTCCGCTGCTGACCCGACAGCTCACGCAGCTGTTCGCCGTCGAGGTCCTGATGCGCCTGACGCAGCCCTGCTCCCAGCTGAATGAGCGGCTCGATCTCCTCGGGATGCTCGCGCACGAGGAGATTGCTGGCCCAAGCGGAGAGACTCGGACGACGTAGCTTGCTGATCTGCCGTGCCAACGGCCGATCGTCGGCCGCACGGGCCGTACGCGCACGTTCGTTGCGGGTGGCGGTGAAGTCATCCGGTCGTAGCCCGTACAGCTCGTCGGCGACAGCGTCGAGGTCCACCGGAACACCTCTCCATCGAGGGCTATGCAGAACTATTTGTTCATTTTTATAACCTATTGAGTGTCGCAACCACCCGTCCGCCGGAGTCGATGCCGACCAGGGTCTCTGCAGCGGTCAGGCCGCAGGCTGGGCGGGGCCGACAGGGTGATGGTTGCGCCGCGCGGTTGGTGTGCCGCCGGGCACGCCATGATCGCTGCTAGCTTCACGAGCCTTCGAAGGACTCAGGGCCCTCGACCCGAGGGCGGGTTCGGGGCAGGGATGGAGGCAACGGTGGCCGATACGACTGGAGACCCGGACATGCCGAGTGTCTCCCCATTCAAGCGGCGGAGCTTTCTGGCTTCGGCGGCCCTGGCTGCCACCGCCCCCGTCGCGCTTGCCGGGTCGGCCGCGGCCGCGCAGAAGGCCGAGCCGCAGGATGCCATCGACTACGGCGACTACGGGTGCGTGGCCCGCCTGCTGAGGATTCCCGAGCGCCGTCGCGACCTCGACTGGCTCCGGCAGAGCCTTCAGCATGCCGTGGAACTGGAGTTGGCCACGATTCCGCCGTACCTGTGCGGCTGGTGGTCCATCATCGACCGCAAGTGCGAGGCCGCACGGCTGATCCGACGTATCGTCGGCGACGAGATGTATCACCTGGGCGTCGTCTGCAACCTGCTGGTGGCTGTGGGCGGACGGCCACGGATCACGGAGGCGTTGGCCTCCTATCCCGGTCCTCTGCCGGGCGGTGTGCGGCCTGAAGTGACCGTGTATCTCTCGGGCCTCACCAAGTCCTACGTGCACGACGTGATGATGGCGATCGAAGCCCCCGAAGACCCGCTCACAGAAGCGCGGGACACCGCCTCGACCGTGGGCGACTTCTACACCGCGCTGCTGACGGCTTTCCGCACGCTGGCACCGGAGCTGTCGACACAGGGCCAGCTCTCGGAGCGCATCGGCTCCGACGTCCTGGAACCGATCGACAGCCTCAGCGCCGTCGAACGGGCCATCGACATCATCAAGGAGCAGGGAGAGGGCACCGTCAGCTCGCCTGCGGAGCAGTTCGACGACGACCAGCCGGCTCACTACTACGCCTTCGGCGAGATCTACCACGGGCGGCGTCTGCGAAAGGTCGGTCGAACCTGGCAGTTCACCGGCGAACCCGTGCCCTTCCCCGACGTTCGTCCCATGGGGAGAGTCCCCCTCGGTGGTTGGCCGAGCCCGCCGGCGCGGGTCCGCAAGCTCCTCGACCACTTCGATGCCACCTTCATGGCTGTGTTGGCGAACCTCGAAACGGCCTGGGCCGACGGCGATCCCCGGGCCCTTCGTGTGGCCGTACACGCCATGCACGGGATGGAGAACCCTGCCCTCGAGCTCATGGAAATCGAGATCCCCGATGCCCCCGGAACCTATGGGCCGCAGTTTCGCACCTCCCTGCCCACCGGCCTGACGTGATCCCGACCCCCTCACCTGTCCGGTAGCCGAAAAAACCAGGTGATTCCCCCTGCGGCCGGCATGGGTCGGGGGACGAAGGCGGATCGGCACCGGGGCGGCATGGACGCCGTTCGAGGGACAAATGCCGGTGGTCGTTTGCGTTCCTGGTCCGCTGGACACTCCGCCAGACATGGTTGCTGCCCGCGTCAACGATCTTCTTCCGGAACTGGACTCCTTCCTGCACGCTGTGCAGGCGCGGAGGCCGGATGCCGGCACCTGGTGCGAGGCGTGGACGGTACGCGACGTCCTCATCCACCAGACGGGGAACGCGGAGGAGTTGGCCCGGGTACTTGCCGCCCACCTGGCCGGCGCCCCGGTCGAAACCCGGGGGTTCGACCGCGAGGCCCCTTACCGGGCGCTGTCCGACTCCGAGCTCTGGTCGGCGTTCACTGTTCGGTGCGAACAGCTCGTCGACGTGGCCGAGGCTGCGGTGCACGACCTGTCGCCGGACACCGAGGTGATGTGGACGGGGCGTGTGGTGAAGCCGGCCTTCTTCGCCGAGCACATGCGGGAAGAACTGGTGCTGCACCGCTGGGATATGACCGGCGACGACAGCACGGCGGTGCAGGCGCTCACCGAGCCGTGGATGACCGAACACAGCGTGAAGGAAGTCGGCCCACCGCTCCTGCGCCGGGGCTCCGCCGCCCTGGAGTTCGATGCCGACGGCCGCATCGAGGGACGCTTGCGCGTCTTCGGGACCGACGACATCCTGGTCACGGCCGACGCGGGCGGCGCCGGTATCCGTTTCACTGCACCCGAGGGCCCTGCCACCATCGAGAGCGACGCCGCAGCGCGCACCCTCCTCCTCTGGGGGCGGCGTCCTGCGGATCCCTCACGCTGGCAGAGCGATGCGGGACCGGAGACCCTTCGCGCTGTGCGGACACTGCTCAGCGGTTACTGAAGCGACGACGGGCCGGTGGTTCGGGTCGCCCGTCGCGCGCACACCGATCCGCCCGCCGGCGACCCAGCGGAGGATGTCGTAGTCGTGCACGGAGCAGTCGCGGAAGATGTCCCCCGACCCTCTGGCACGCGACGAATCAAGATGTTGTCATGACATACTGACGTACGGAGCTTAAAGGGACTGAGGCATACTGGCGTGTCCAGGCAGCAGCCCGCAGGAGGGTGACGTGGAACCGCTCACCAAGAAGATCACCATCGACCGGAACAGTCCGGTCCCCCTGTATTTCCAGTTCGCCCAGCAGCTGCAGCGCCTCATCGAGATCGGGGACCTGCCGCCAGGGACCAGGCTGAACAACGAGATCGCCATGGCGGACCAGTTCGGGCTGTCCCGCCCGACCATGCGCCAGGCCATGCAGCACCTCGTCGACAAGGGACTGTTGGCCCGCAAGCGCGGGGTGGGCACCGAGGTTGTCACCAACCGCATACGGCGTCAGGTCGAGTTCACCAGCCTCTACGAGGACCTGGAGCGTGAGGCGCGGCGGCCAGGCACGAAGGTACTGTCCATCGACACGGTGCCGGCCGAGGAGGGGGTCGCTGCCGCGCTCTGCGTGAAGGCGGGCGTGCCGGTGCTGGCGATCGAACGTCTGAGGTTCGCCGACGACCAGCCGATCGCGCTCATGCGCAACTATCTGCCGGCGGACCTGATCGAGCTGACCGCGGAGGCGCTGGCCGACGGGGGCCTGTACCAGTTGCTGCGCCAGTCCGGCATCCGCCTGACCACGGCGGAACAGACCATCGGCGCCCGCCGGGCGACGGCCGCCGAGGCAAAGCTGCTCGAGGAGTCCCGCGGCGCCACCCTGCTGACCATGACCCGCACAGCCTACGATGGTTCCGGTAAGCCGGTTGAATACGGCTCTCACGTCTACCGGGCCTCACGCTATTCGTTCGAGATGACGGTTGTGGCGCACTGACCCTGCTGATCAGTGCCCGCGCTCGAGGAGCGCGTCGGACAGGTCGGCGGCCGCATGGTTCAGGCGCAAGAGGGGTGTCGGAAGTGATCCGAAAGCTGCAGGCGGTCGCGTTGGACTGCGCCGATCCGGTACGGCTGGCGGAGTTCTACGCGGAGTTGCTCGGCGGTCGGGTGGTC
>NZ_JBFBAL010000005.1:341457-474288 GCF_040682175.1 Streptomyces sp. NPDC051320 | reverse complement strand
CAGACGGCTCGACGGATTCGACCTCAGTCACGTTGTCACTGGTCATCGATGCATCTTCCATGATCGGGAGTTACACCGAACGTTTTACAGTCCCCTGCCGAACCGTGCCGGTTGGCCGTAGGTCTGTACCGTGACTGGTGTACCTCCCGTACTGGAAGCGACAGTTGATGACTGACGTGATGAGTGGCATCGAGGCCGGGGAGGTCGCCGTGGACGCACCGGATGTTGTGGATGACGGGCTGGTTGCCGAGCTGGTGGCCCGAGCCGAGGCCGGCGGGGTGAAGCTGACCGGTGAGGGCGGTCTGCTGGCGGAGCTGACGCGCAGGGTGCGTGAGTCGGCGCTGGAGGGCGAGCTGACCGATCACCTGGGGCATGAGCTCGGTGAACGGACCGAGGGTGGCCGCGATAACTACCGCAACGGCCACCGGTCCAAGACGGTGACGACCGAGGTCGGGCCGGTGGAGATCACGGTGCCGCGGGACCGGGCGGGTACGTTCGAGCCGCAGCTGGTCAAGAAGCGCCAGCGGCGTTTGGGCGGGGTCGATGAGATGGTGTTGTCGCTGTCCGCGAAGGGTCTTACCCACGGCGAGATCTCCGCCCACCTGGCCGAGGTCTATGGGACAGAGGTGTCCAAGAGCACCATCTCCACGATTACCGACAGCGTGATGGCCGGCATGGCCGAATGGCAGAACCGTCCTCTGGACAGCGCGTGTACCCGGTCGTCTTCATCGACTGCGTGAACGTGAAGGTCAGGGACGGCCAGGTCGCCAACCGGCCGCTCACACCACAACCAACCCAAGATCCAACGCCCCGCCACAGTGGTCGGCCGGCCCCGCTCAGCTGACCTCCCGCGGCGGCCGAGCGGAGACGCCATCCTGCTCCCCCTGCGCTTCCTCTTCTTCCCTGTTCGCTCGTGCCTGCCGATCCTGCCGGACCGACGCCACCTCCCGCTCCAGCGGCGACGTGTCGATGGCGGTCGTCAGCTCCTTCAGGGCCCGCAGCAAGAGCTCCGCCCCGCGCCGCACCACCGGAGCCGGGCTGTCTTCGGCGCTGTCCCAGGCGGCGAGCGCCTCCTCGACCCGGTCCCAGGACGGGGTCCGCCGCTGGCGTACCTCCCGCGCCGCCTGCGCGGTGTCCGCCCTCACGGCCTCGGCGAACCGCTCGGCGTCGGGGACAGGCCGCGCCCCCCGCTCCGGCAGATGGGCCTCCAGCAGCATCGCCGCCCGTCCCAGCGACTTGAGCGCTTCCCGGGCGTCCTCCGCAGCACTTCGGCTCAGTCCACGGTGCTTGACGGGCTCACGCTTGGCCCGGTCGAAAGCCTCGTCCCACGCCGCCTCCGCCGCACGGCTGGCGAGCAGAGACCGCCGTACTTCCGCACGGTGCCGGTCGGCCGGATCCGCGTACGCAGCGACCACCGCCGCCGCGTACCGCCCGCTCGCGACGAGCCAGTCCGCGAGCCGGTCCAGCAGCCGCGGGGTCTCCCAGGCTGGAAAGACCATGTAGGCCAGCATCGCGAGCGCACCGCCGAGCAGCGTGAGCAGCACCCGGTCCCGCACGGTCTGGTGCCACTCCTCGCCCGCCATCCCGAGCAGAAAGACGACATACGCCGCAACAAAAGACTGCGAGACCGCGTACCCGGTATGCATCAGAAGGTACAGCAGCGCGGCCGAGCACACGGCGAGCCCGCCGGACAGCTCCGGGCCCGGGCCCACCAACTGCACCACCCCGGTGGCCAGTCCGACACCGACCAGAGTGCCGGCGAACCGGGCCACAGCACGGGCGTAGGTCTGATGGAAGTCGGGCCGCAGCACCATGACGGAGGTGATCGGCACCCAGTAGCCGTGCCCCAGGGGGAGTGCCGTGCCGACCAGATAGCCAAGGGAGGCCACCACCGCCAGGCGTACGGCGTGCCGGAGGACCGGCGATTCCCGCACGAGTTCGCGGCGCATCGCGCGCAGGACGACGGGCACCATCCGGAGCATGGTCGGACGCAGCAGGGTCGAAGCACCCGGCTTCCCGGGGGCAGGAGCGTGCCCCGCGTGGGTGTCACCGCTCTCCGCGGTCTCCATGACCTCGCCGAGCAGGTCGACCAGCCAGGCCGCGGCCACCCGCGCAGGCCCCTTCAGCACCTCGTCCCCTCCTCCGCCCCGCAGCGCCTCCAGGTCCAGGGCGGGCACCTGGGCCGGGGCACCGCGGCGGATCGAACGGGCGGCGGCGTCCAGGACCTCGGCGGTCGCGGCCAGCAGTTCCCACACCCGGTCGCGTTCCGGTCCCTCCGCCGGAGCGCCGACCCGGGGATCGGCGAGCGAGGCCAGGACCGGTCGGATGCGCTCGGCCAGGCCGCGGGGGCCGTGCAGGGCGGCGGGCCGCCTGCGCGCCTGCAACGGCGTGACCGCAGCAGCGTCTCGAGCCGTCATCATCGGTTCCGGGTTGAAGGGGGCCATCGGATCGTGCCGCAGCCGCCGGGCGTAGTCCGCCACGGCGGCGAGGGCATCAGCGAGCGCGTCCCGGTGCGCTCCCCATCGGCGGATCGGAAAGAGCAGGATGAGCGTCGCCTGCACGACACCGCCGAAGGCGATGACCGCGGCGTGCTCCAGGGCCTGGCCGATGCTGGTGGGCAGGGTGACGGTCACCAGCATGATGCCGACGGTGGTGCTCGCGACGATCCCGGCGGTCGGGCTCGCGGCCCAGGCCATCCCGGCGAAAAATGCCCACACGGCGAGCAGCAGGAGGAACGCTACGAGGTGTGCCGCCGCGAGATAGCCCAGAAAGGTGCTTAGCGCCAGACCGGCGCCCGTGGCCAGCGCGAGCACCTTGCGCGGGCGCCAGCTGCGCTGGAACGTGGCGGCACCGGCCGAGAATGCGCCGAACGCGGCGGAGACGGCGGAGGCCGGGGAGGAGAGCCACAGCGAGAGTCCGATCACGACCGCGAGACCGGCCGCCACGCGCAGCGCGACCAGGGGTTCGAGCCGCGTCCGCTCGATCGTCAGCCCGGAACGCACGACCTCCACCAGCGCCCGCAGCCACGTCACAGCGCTGAGCTTAGGCCGAGGCCAGGGCCGTCCGAGTCAGCCGCACCGAGGTGACAGGCGTGAGGAGGGCCTGTTATCTCGGAGGAACGCCATGCGAAGCATGGGCCACGTAGGGACGCCGGGTGCGGGCCTCTGTCCCGACCATTTCCGGCCCATGGCCAAGCGGCCGTAAGTAGCCCTACTTGGGCGGTTCCATACGGCCGCCTGGGAAGGTGGATGGACGGAAGAACCGCGGCATTGGGAGATGTCGGTGGGTTGCCCCGCGAATGTAGGCGGGACCGGGCAGTAAGCGCACGGAGGGGGCTGGTCGGTGGTCGCCCTCGCAGCCGCGCGCGCCGCATCAGTTCGGACCCCACGGGGTGGGTACTGCTACGAACACCACCACTGCAACTACCTGGCCTTCCTCGGTCTCACTACCGACCTCCGCTGCTACGAACGCCTACTCACTCACCGCACAGGACACCTTTTAAGGCAGGATGGCGGCCAGTGAAGCGGGCAAATTCGCCTTCAGGTCATCCCACTCCCCGCCGCTGACGTGCTGCTGCAGCGCCTTGAGGACGGTGCGTGCCAGCTGCTCGGTGTCACCTTCGACCGCGTAGGGGAATTCCTCCCGGACGCGTGTGAAGAATTCCTCCTTGCTCATCTTCAACGGTGTTGCAGAGGGCTTCCATCCCTCGTAGTAGATGCCCCGCAGCAACGTCGGCAGTTGAGCGGCGAATTGCGCGCCCTCCTCGACTGTCAAGCGGTCCCGCAGCGGGTGCAGCACCGCTCGCAGCGCGGTGTAGGACTGCTTCCGGCGGTCCTTGGGCCACCCGTAGGCGTGCTCGATCTCCTTGAGGACGTGATTCGCCTTGTCCACCATGGTGTCGAACGAAGAGAAACCTGTGTCAACCATCTTGTGATCCTTCCATTGCCTTGGGCGTGCCAGGCTCGTGGGCTCGGGGCAGGGTGAGAAAGCGCCGGGGCCGTCACTCTCTCCGCTCTCCTCGGTCGTCGCCGTTATCCGTCGCCGCCGTCGCGGCGGCCGTCTTCGGACGTTTCTCCACCCCCGCCCGGGCCAGAGGACTGGCCTGCCCGGACGTAAACGCCGTCGGGGCGGCCCTCGGCGCGGGACTCCCTGACCGCTTCTCGCAGTGCCTTCCGGAAGCGGCCGGGACCCCACGACTTCCCCTCCACTGCCTTCTCGAGTTCCTCGCGCTCAGTTGGGCCGCGCTTTTCAAGGATCTTGACCACCTTCTCGATCTCTTCGTCGAGGGCCCGCTCGGCCGCGGCGGAGGACCGGCTGGTCTTGCCCATGGAACCGACCAGGCCCGGTGAGTAGAACGAACCGCCCGGTCCAGGCCGGTACTTCCGTCCCCCTGTCTCTTCGCGCTCGCGCCTGCGGGCCCTCCGGCCGGCGATCCGCTCGTCGCGGTGGCGGGCCTCTCTGCGGTCCTCCTCCGGTCGGGCACGGTCACGCTCGGCCTGCGGGGAGGGCTTGTTTCGCCATTCCGCCTCCGCTTCTTCCGCGGTCAGCGGCGTAGCGATGTTCTCGAGGGACTGTCGCTCGGCTCGGACGCCGAAGAACACTTCGACGAGTCCACCCAGGGCCATGGCGGCTGCTCCGACGATGAAACCGAGGGCCACCAGATTCTTGTTTCCGCTTTGGATGAACTGGCCGAACAGCGCTGGCCCCGTGATCCCACCGACGGCTGTACCAATGGCGAAGAACAAGGAGATGGACAGCGCCCGGGTCTCCATGGGAAACACCTCGCTGACCGTCAGGTAGGCCGAACTGGCCCCTGCCGAAGCCACGAAGAAGGTCACCGAGACCAACAGGAAGAACCACCATGCCGTCAGCGAATTATTCATCAGCAAGATCGCGAGTGCGGCGGCGACGCCCGCTGAGCCCAAATATGTGCCGGCGATCATCGGCTTCCGACCAACCGTGTCGAACAAGCGGCCAAGGAGAAGTGGTCCTAGGAAGTTGGCGCCGGCGAAGATGGCCATGAAGTACGGGACGGATCCAGAGGAGACGCCGAAAAAACCGCTGAGGATCGTGCCCAGGTCGAACACGATCGCGTTGTACAGGAATGCCTGGCCGATAAAGAGCGCGAGTCCGAGTATTGCACGGCGTGGGTACCGCTGCACTGCCGTTCGGGCGATCTCCACAAAGGGAATAACTTGTCGCTGACGGATAGTGATGGCCTCGCCCGGCTCAGGCAATTTCCTTCCGGTCTCCCGCCGTACCTCGGCCTCGATGTGGTCGACGATGCGCTCGGCTTCCTCCTCGCGGCCATGGATGAAAAGCCATCGAGGGCTCTCCGGGACATTGCGGCGCACCACCATGATGCCCAGCCCGAGAATGCCGCCGAGGCCGAAGGCCAGGCGCCAGCCGAGGTCCACCGCGAAGGCGCCGCTGAGGAGTCCCACCGCAGCCAGGCTGCCGATCGCGGAGCCGACCCAGTAGCTGCCATTGATGGCCAGATCCACCTGACCACGGTTGCGAGACGGAATTAGCTCATCAATGGCAGAATTGATGGCCGCATACTCTCCACCGATACCCATGCCGGTGATGAATCTGGCAAGGAAGAAGTACCAGGTTAATTGCGAGAACGCGGTCGCCACAGTTGCGATGATGTAGATCCCCAACGTGATCATAAATAGTTTCTTGCGCCCGAAGCGGTCCGTGAGTCGGCCGAAGACGAGCGCACCGAAACAGGCCCCGGCCACGTAGATCGCGGCCGCGATTCCGATGTCGGCGCTCGTGAGGGAGATGCCGCTGCCCTTTTCGGTCATGCGCGAGGCAACGGCCCCGACGATGGTCACCTCAAGGCCATCGAGGATCCAGACCGAACCGAGGCCGATCACGATCCGCCAGTGGAATCGTGACCACGGCAGCCGGTCGAGCCGGGCCGGGACGTGGGTAGCGACGGTTTTCATACCTGTCGTAGTGGTCATGATATTCCTTTAGGTCGGATTGAGCTAAGCGCTTCGGGGCTGACGGCACGTCACGCCTCACATAGAGTGGCTCCCATGCTGACCTGCCGTCTTCTCGGACATCGCTTTCGCTTCTCCAGCGAAGACGAAACAATTGCCTGGCAATGCGACCGCGATTGCGGAGTAGCGGGCACCAAGCGGTATCCGACAGCCGGAGACGCCCAGCGCTATGCGCGAGCGCTCGACCAAGACCGACAGGACCTGGGCCGTAGCGCTCCTCTCGGGCTGTTTCCATTGCGAATGCTGCGCGCTTTGCGCCTGCGCAAGCAGAGGTCCGCTTCAGGACCGGCCACAGGGCGCCGACACACTGACACGTAGAGCGCGGCATCCCGGTGGGGGTGACCGCCCCGAGGCGGCGATCCCGGGAAAGGCCGGTCACGTTCTGTCTCCTCACCGCAAGTCCAATCGGACACTTCCGTGAGTCTGGCTTCCGTGAGGAACGCTGGTCCGGGTGTGGCCATAGCGGCAAAGCGAGGTGACCATCTCGAACCGTTGCAAAACATTAGATCAACAGATGAGTTGTATGTCCGCGTCAGGGAGGCGAACGGGTGTATTCGTCTCGCCGGACGGCGCTCTCTCGACCCGGCAATCCCCAAGCCGCACGGACCTTCCGTCTTCCAGGGGCCTGGTTTTCGGGTGAACACGCTCGCGACGGGGGACCCGGTTGAAACCGCCCCGTAATCCTCGGCGGGTCATCCGTCAGTGGAGAACGCTCACCGCCCGGGCGATGACGAGGAGTGAGGTCAGCAGGGCGGCGATGCTCTGGACGCTCATCATGACTTTGGCGCGGGTCGACAGCGGCATGGTGTCGGTCGGGCTGAAGGCGGTCGAGTTCGTGACGGACACGTACAGGTAGTCGACCACGGTGGGCATCCAGTCCGAGACGACACTGGATCCGTCCGCGACTTCCTGGACCGCGTCGTCGTTCTCGTCCTGGGAGAAGCGGAAGTCCGCCAGCGGCAGTTCGCCGCGCGGCAGTTGGGTACGGATGACGGGGCCGCCCCGGTCCAGTTCCCAGTAGGCCAGGCCGAAGACGACGATGTTGGTGGCCCAGACCTGCAATGCGGCTACCAGCAGCGAACGCCCGTCCTTCACCCCCGCGTACACCAGCTCGTGGATCAGCACACCCAGGGCGAACAGGTTGCTCGCGGCGATCACCAGGACGAGCGTCAGCGACAGGACACGGAAGACCGGGGTCTGGCGGGTCAGGCGCTTGGGATTGACCGCGATCAGCGGCACGAGCAACAGCACTTCGAGCGCCGGCAGCAGATAGCGCGGCGCGATCAGCAAGCGCTGCGGCAGGGCCAGATACAGCACGATCGCGGCGAGCGTCGCGAGGACACCGGGCAACCGGGCCTCCCCACGGCGCTCGTGTCGGGGATGCCCGGTCCGGGCCTTGACGAGCCTGCGCGTCATGTCCTGCGCGCTCCTCTTCGTCGCCCCCGGTCTGCTGCTGACGGCCCACCACCGAGATCTAACCACCGACGGCGCGTCGGCCCACGGACCACGATCCGGTTCCTCCGCCGAGTCGTGCCTGTCCACCCGCAGGCGATCGACGCGCCGCGTCCGCCCGGGGCCAATGGGTGACATATTCGTACTGTCATTCAACGACACCCGGGCCCGAGCAGAGCCGTCGGGCCGGCGGAAAGCACCCGTTCGCCACGTTGATGCGGACATGCGTCACATCTATTGATCCAATGTTCTCAGGCAGAGGCGAGGTGGCATGAGCGCGATGAGAAGCCCCGTTCGCGGACGGCCCGCCTGAGCAGGAGGGAGCACGATGCCCGACCGCAGCCGTAGCCCGGGGCCCGTGCTGGTCGCCGACGCAGGTTCGTCGAGCTTGCACCTCACGGCCTTCGCGGACGACGGGACGGTCCTCGCGTCACGCGACAGTGCGTCCGCGCCCGGAAGCGACGTGGCCGACCAGCTACGGGAGCTGCTGAAGGACGCGCCGACGCCGGTCGCGGTGGGGCACCGCATCGTGCACGGTGGTCCGCAGTTGCGGGCGCACACGCTGGTGGACGGGTCGGTCCGCGACCGGCTCCGATTCGCAGCCGAGCTGGCACCGCTGCACGTGCCACCGGCCCTCGCTGTCCTAGACGCCGCGCGCGACCTGCTGCCCGACCTGCCGCACGCCGCGTGCTTCGACACGGTCTTCCACGCCGGCCTTTCCGCCGCCGCCCGTGAGTACGCGGTGCCCGCGAGGTGGCGCCGAGAGTACGGCATCCAGCGCTACGGCTTCCACGGGCTGTCCTACGCCTGGGCACTCGCCCGCTCGTCCGGCCTACTCACCGCCCGCCCGGAAGACCTGCAGATCGTCATCGCGCACCTCGGCGGCGGCTGCTCGGCGTGCGCCGTCCGCAACGGGCACAGCGTCGATACCACCATGGGCCTGACCCCGCTGGAGGGTCTGGTGATGAGCCGCCGGAGCGGCAGCCTCGACCCCGGTGCCCTGATCTGGCTGCAGACCCGGCACGGATTCACCCCGCGGGAACTGGACGACGCGCTGAACCACCATTCGGGGTTGCTGGCGCTGTCCGGCACCTCGGGCGATACCCGCGACCTCGTACGGGACCGCGCGGCTGGCGACGAGAACGCCGCCCTGGCACTGGACGTCTTCACCCACCGCTGCCGATGCGGCATCGCCGCGATGGCTGCCTCCCTGGACCGACTGGACGCCCTGGTCTTCACCGGCGAGATCGGCGAGGACCAGCCCGAAATACGGGAGGCAGTCTGCGCCGGGCTGACGACCCTCGGACTAGCCGGCGATCTGCTCGTCCCCGCGGGCGGCTCCGAGGCCCCGGCCGAGTTGCTCAGCGGTCCCGGCGCCGAAACGCCCGTCGTCCTGGTCCCCACCGGCGAGGCCCGCCAAGTCGCCCTGGAGACCAGGCGATTGTTGAGCGACGGTTGGCTTTCCCCCGGGCGGACGCCGGGAGGTAACAGCCCATGAGTGCCGGTGAGTTCGAGGGGCGGGTCAGGTGTCATCCCTGACACAGTGAACTGGTGCCCGATTGTGCCGCCGGCGTACGCAGGTCCAGCAGGGCATTCAGGCCCGAACAGCCGAAGAACTCGATGCCCCGCAGGTCGAGGTGCAGCCCGCTGGGTGGGAGCCGCAGGCTGTCGGTCAAGACGTGTCGGGGTACTGCGGGCGCAGACGAGGTCGACATCGCCGCTCACGGTCGCGTGGGTACGGTCGGTGGTCTCGGCGTCACACTCGGCGCCTTCGCCCCCCACGGTGGTCTGGCTCTCCGGCTGGAGGATGGCGACCGTTCTCCCATTCGGCCGCCGCGGCAGGGCCCCGGCTCTCGGGGCGCGGAACCGCCGCCGGTACCGAGCAGCGGCATCGTTTCGGCCGACGCGTGTTGCCAGCAGCGACCGGTGGCCGAGCACGCGCCCCGTACTCGCTGCCGGACCGCGACCCCGTCCCTGGCCAGCTCGTCCGCGACGGTCTCCGCGATGTCGGCGGGCTCCTGGTACGGCGGGTGAGCGAACTCTAGCCAGCCGCGCAGCTCTTCCTCGCTCCCATGACGACCGCGCTGAGGGGCCCGCACGCGGACCTGGTCGAGCCGATGCTCCCCGAGGGGAGTCGCTTTTTCGTGGTGAAGGCCCGGCCTTCGATCTTCTTCCAGACACCCGCGCCAGGGTCAGCTCGCCGGATACGGGCCGGTCCGCAGCATACCGGCCAGGTGGGCAGCGTTGGCGGCCAGCGTCTTGTGGTGGACGCGAGGGTGTCCGGCGCCTGGTCGGGAAGTCCGTGCCTGCGACCGCACCCGCCGCCGCGGCGGAACCACCGAGCTGCCCGACGGCACCGGACCGAGCCCGTCCATCGTCGGGGCCATCGCCCGCGCCCACGGGGGCCGCGCCACCGCCCGGCCCGCCCGGAAGGCGGCCTGACCGTGACGCTGTGGCTGCCCGCCAGGACCGACCGCACGCAGTGACCGACACGGGCTCGCCTGCGACTCAACGGGGTGCGTCGAGCACATTGCGGATGCGGGTGGCGACGTGCAGATTGAGGCGGGTCTCGACGTCGCTGAGGTCATGTCCGGTGATCTCGCGGATGCGCTGGAGGCGGTAGCGGACGGTGCTGCGGTGGATGAAGAGTGTCTCGGAGGTCGCGTCGTAGCTGCCGCCGCTCTCCAGATAGCGCGAGAGTGTCGTCACCAGCTCGGTGTGGTGCCGGGCGTCGTAGTGCAGCAGCCGGCCCAGCCATTCGCGGACGAAGCAGTCGGCTTCCCGCTCGCCGTCGCCGGTGCCCATCATGCGGCACAAACCCAGTTCCTCGAAGCCGGTGCTGCCGTACGGGGCCTGGGACCGGCGGCGGACGGTGAGGGCGCGGACGGCCTCGTCGTAGGAATGCGGCAGATCGGTGAAGACGTCGCAGTGGCCGCCGACCCCGATCGCGCCGGTCCCGGTGCCGAGTTCGTCCGAGACGGCCCGGTGCAGCTCGCCTCCCGGATCGCGCCGGTCCTCACCGGCCACCAGGACGACGGTGGTCTCGCCACGAGAGCCGACGAGCACGTCCCAGCGCAGCCGCCCGGCCGCCCGCGCCACCGCGTCGCCGAGCGCGGCCCTCTCGGCCGTCCCGGGCCACTCCAGTACGGCAACCTTGTGCTGCCGGCGCAGGTCGTGGCCCAGGGCTGCTGCCTGGGTGAAGACGTCGTCGGTCGCCTCACCTGAGATCAGCCGGTCGACCAGGTCGCGCCTCAGTTGGGGCTCCAGTTCGGCCAGCCTGCGCTCGTGGGAGAGCTGGGGAGCCAGCACCAGAGCGGCCTGTTCGAGCGCCGAGGTGTCCGTTTCCGCCGCCCGCCGGTCAGGATCGACCAGCGCGGCCACGCCGAGCAGATCCCCGGCCATCTCGATGGGGACGACCAGCCGGTCCCGGTCCCGGACGGCGCCGGGCCGGCGCCGCGCGCTGTGCATCAGGGCATCCCGGCGCCGGCTCTCCGGCCCCGGGCGCGTTCCGCCGGTGGGTCCTGGTTCGTCCCGGCCTGGACCCACCCAGGCCCGCGGGTTGCCAAAGCGGTCCTCAGTGAGGGCCGCGAATCCCGTGTGGTCGTACAGGGCCTGCAGGATTCCCGCCTCGCCCCTCCCGGAGACGGCGGCGCGGGAAAGCGCGTCGTGGACGGCGAGCCGCGCGGCCAGGGCAGAGACTGTTGCGCCGAGGCCAGCGGTGGGTGAGCCGCCCTCGGTCTCCGACAGGTCCCCGATCCCCGCCAACCTCTCCGACCCGGCGCGGGCCGACTCTCCCCTGCGCGCGGTGAGGCGCGCGAGGGCGATCCCGGTCTGCTGCGCGAGCAGATCGGTCAGGGCGGTCTCCTCAGCCGAGGGCGTGGTCTGAGACCGGACGACGAGATAGCCGAGGCAGTGGTCCCGATACCGCAGCGCGATGGCCCGTACCCACAGCCCGCCCGACTCGTGCAGGTGCCGGCTGCGGCCGTCCAGAGCGTCAATCTGCCGGTCGAGCCGGTCGGCGGCCACCACTTCGGCGGCGGCTGCTTCAGCCGGGACTTTGCCGGTGGGGTCCACCGCCGGATCCCGCGCCGCCGCGCTCCCCGGCCGGGCGACGGCGGAGGCAACCACCGAGCGCGGTGGGCAGCGCCACGCCAGGCCGTGGTGCACGGCATACGCCGCTTCGGCGGTGAAAGGGCCGGTGGCGGCGATCAGCGCCAGGGCCCCCCACAGCACCTCACGCTCGTCGTCGCCGTCGAGCATGACCGCCACCAGCCGTAGCAGTGCCTGTCCCGCGGCCCCCGTCTCCGGGATGGCAGGGGGAGGTCCGGCGGTCGAAAAGGGAACAGCGTCCATCGCAGGTCCATTCGCGGCTCGACATCGGCTTCCCCCCTTCCACGCTACGCCGCTCGGCACGGGTCTCCCCTGCGACCGTGGCGCGTCCCCGTCCTGGCGGACCGGAACGGCGGCGCGGATTGGTCCTGCCGGGGCGGGGAAGCGCGCCGCGTACCGCGGGAGGCTGCGAAAAGGTGCGGTGTGCCCCGGCTCCGTACGCCCGGCAGCCCGCCGGCAAGGTCCCGCGTCGCGACGGAGGAGATTCCCATGGCGAAGGCAGTAGGCATCGACCTCGGTACCACCAACTCAGTCATTGCGGTCTGGGAGGGCGGTGAGCCCTCCGTCGTCCCGAACGCCGAGGGGAACAGGACCACCCCGTCGGTCGTCGCCTTCTCCGAGAGCGGTGATCGGCTGGTCGGGCAGCTCGCGCGCCGGCAGTCGATCCTCAACCCCAAAGGCACCATCACCTCGGCCAAACGGTTCATCGGCCGTCGCTACGACGAGGTCTCCGACGAGTCCAAGGCGGTTTCCTTCGATGTGGTCGAGGGACCGGGCGGGGTGGCCCGCTTCGAGGTGAACGGCAAGCAGTACGCGCCGGAGGAGATCAGCGCGCAGGTGCTGCGGAAGTTGGCCGACGACGCCGGGAAGGCGCTCGGCGAGCGGGTCACGGAGGCGGTCATCACCGTACCCGCGTACTTCAACGACGCACAGCGCCAGGCCACCAAGGACGCCGGGAAGATCGCCGGCCTCGACGTCCTGCGGATCATCAACGAGCCGACCGCCGCCGCGCTGGCCTACGGACTGGACAAAAAGGGCCACGAGACCGTCATGGTCTTCGATCTCGGCGGCGGCACCTTCGACATCAGCATCCTGGACGTCGGCGACGGCGTGGTGGAGGTCCGCGCAACCGCGGGCGACTCGCACCTGGGCGGCGACGACTTCGACCGCCGGGTGGTGGACCATCTGGCCGACGGCTTCCAGAAGGCCGAGGGCATCGACCTGCGCAAGGACCCGCAGGCGTTGCAGCGCCTGTTCGAGGCGGCCGAGAAGGCGAAGACGGAACTGAGCTCGGTCACCCAGACCCAGGTGAGCCTGCCCTTCATCACGGCGGACGCCTCCGGGCCGAAGCACCTCACCGAGACGCTCCGCCGCTCCGCCTTCGAGCAGATCACCGCCGACCTGGTGGAGCGCTGCCTCGATCCGGTCAAGCAGGCGATGAGCGACGCCAAGATCACCGACAACGACATCGACCAGGTCATCCTCGTCGGCGGCTCGACCCGTATCCCCGCCGTGCAGACGCTGGTACGGCGGCTGACCGGCGGCAAGGACCCGAACATGAGCGTCAACCCGGACGAGGTCGTGGCGCTGGGCGCCGCCACCCAGGCCGGCGTGCTCAAGGGCGAGGTCAAGGACGTCCTGCTGCTGGACGTCATCCCGCTGTCGCTGGGCGTGGAGACCGCGGGCGGCGTAATGACAAAGATCATCGAGCGGAACACGACCATCCCGGCCCGCCGCTCGGAGACCTTCTCCACCGCCGAGGACAACCAGCCGGCCGTGGACATCGTGGTGCTCCAGGGCGAACGCGAGCTGGCCGCCGACAACCGGGTGCTCGGCCGCTTCCGGCTGGAGAACCTCAGGCCGGCCCGCCGCGGCGAGACCCAGATCGAGGTCACCTTCGACATCGACGCCAACGGCATCCTCAAGGTCAGCGCCGAGGACAAAGACACCGGCGCCGAGCAGGGCATCACCATCAGTGAAGGCTCCAACCTCGACCCGTCCGAGGTCGAGCGGATGATCCAGGAAGCCGAGGCCAACCGCAGCTCCGACCTGGCCCTGCGCGAGGCCATCGACGCCCGCAACGAGATGGACGCCGCCGCCTACCAGGTCGAGCGCCGGCTGCACGAGTTGGAGGACGCCGCACCGGAGCACGAGCGGGCCCGCGCCCAGATGCTCATCGAGGAGGCGCGTGCCGCCGACAAGCAGGACGCGCCGCTGGACCGGGTCCGCGGTCTCACCTCCGAACTCCAACAGATCTACGCGGCGCTGGCCTCCCACGCCGCCGGAGCCGGACAGCCGGGCGGCCAGCCCGGCGCCGAGCCCGGCCAGGGTCCCGGGGGCGGATCTCAAGGTGGCGACGACGTCATCGATGCCGACTTCGACAAGAGCTAGGGCGCCGACATGTCGGATCAGGAACAGGCCCGCTCCCCCGAAGGCCGGCCCCCGCTCGAGCCCGCCCAGCCGGCGGCGCCCGGACCCGAGGCCCACGAGGCCGGGGAAGGGGCACGGACGCCCGAAAAGACGCGCCAAGAGTCGCCCGACGAGCAGGCCGCCCGTATCGCGGAACTAGAGGACAAGTGGCGGCGTGCCCTCGCCGACCTCGACAACCTCCGCAAGCGGTACGCCCGCGAACTCCCCCGAGAGCTGGAAGCCGAGCGGGCCAGGGTGGCCTCCGCATGGCTCCCCGTCGTCGACAACCTCGACCTGGCCCTGGAGCACGCAGACTCGGACTCCGGAGCGATCGTCAGCGGTGTCAAGGCGGTACGCGACCAGGCCGTCGAGGTGCTGCGAAGCTTCGGTTACCCACGCTACGAGGAGACCGGCGTCCCCTTCCACCCCGAGCAGCACGAGGTGGTGTCCGTGGCCGATGACCCGGACACCGCTCCGGGCACCGTCGTCCAGGTGCTGCGGCCCGGCTACGGCGAACCCGGCCGCCAACTGCGGCCGGCCGCAGTAGCGGTCAGCCGCAAGCAGGAGTGAGGCCGCCATGGCAGACGACTACTACGAGGTGCTGGGCGTCCCCCGCACCGCCGACGCCGCCGAGGTCCAGCAGGCGTTCCGTACCCTGGCCCGCCGTTACCACCCGGACGTCAACCGTGATCCGGCCGCCGAAGAGCGCTTCAAGCAGATCAACGAGGCGTACAGCGTGTTGTCCGACCCCGACACCCGGTCCCGCTACGACCGCTTCGGCCCGGACTTCCGGCAGATTCCGGAGGACTACGACGAGCGGGTCGCGGCCGGCCAGGGCTTCGGCGGTGGAGCCGGCGCGTACCGCGGCAGCCCCTTCGGAGGCACCCGAGGCGCCGACCGGGCAGGCGGCGCCCGGACCTGGACGAAGACAGACTTCGACACCTCCGGCGTGGACTTCGAGGACCTCTTCGGAGGCATGTTCGGCGGCCGGGCCGGCCGGGGCAGCCCGATCCCCGGCGCGGACCAGGAGGCCGAACTCACGCTCAGCCTGGAGGAGGCGTACCGCGGCGGCAAGCGGAAGATCACCCTGGGCGGCCCCGGCGGGGAGCGCGGCTACGACGTCACCATCCCGGCCGGGGTGGTCGACGGGCAGCGCATCAGGCTCGCGGGGGAGGGCGGCCGGGGCCGGGGCCCGGGTTCCTCCGGGGACCTCTACCTCGTGGTCCGGATCGCCCCCCACCCCCACTACCGGCTCGTCGGGCGCGACATCCACGTCGATCTGCCCGTCACCGCCTGGGAGGCCGCCCTCGGCGCGACGGTGCCGGTCTCCGGACCGGGCGGGACGGTCAAGGTGCACGTGCCGCCCGGTACATCCACCGGCCGCCGGTTGCGGCTGCGCGGCGAGGGGATGCCTCATCCCAATGATTCCCCCGGTGACCTCTACGCCGAGATCAAGGTGATGGTTCCGCCCTCGCCCGGCCCGCGCGAACGCGAGCTGTTCGAGGAACTGGCCGCCGTCTCCTCTTTCGACCCGAGGAAGCAGACATGAGAGCCGATCACCGTAACCCCGCCGAAGGCGCCGGACAGGCCGGCGCCGGGGCCGGGGCCGCCTACCCCCTGGTACGGGTCTACCGGACCAGCCCCTACCAGCTCACCATGGCCGACGTGGCCGCCCACAGCGGACTGCCCCCTGACCTGGTACGCCGCTTCGTGGCACTCGGGCTGGTGGACACCGAGCGTGACGCCCGCGGCCGGCTATGGTTCCGGGCCGGCGCGCCGGCGGCCATCGCCCGGGTGCAGCGGCTGCGGGCCGGACTGTGCCTCAATTACGCGGCCGTCGGCGTCGTCCTGGACCTGCTCGACCGTATCGATCGCCTGGAGACCGCGCTGCGGCTCAGCGAACGAGCCGCCAAGGAGCCCACGACATGGACATGAACCGCCTCACCCAGAAGTCCCAGGAAGCGCTGCAGGCAGCGCAGAGCGTCGCTGTACGGATGGGCCAGACCGAGGTCGACGGGGAGCACCTGCTGCTGGCCCTGCTCGATCAGCAGGACGGCCTGACCACCCGTCTGCTGGCCGACGCCGGCGCCGACCCGGCCGCCCTTCGGGACGCCGTCGAGGCCGATCTCGCCAAGCGCCCGCGCACGACCGGTCCAGGCGCCGCCCCGGGCCAGGTCATGGTGACCCAGCGGCTGGCCCGGCTGCTCGACACCGCGGAGCAGGAGGCCAAGCGGCTCAAGGACGAGTACGTCTCCACCGAGCACTTGGTGCTGGCCCTGGTGGACGAGGGTTCGGCCACCGCGGCCGGCCAGCGGCTCGGCGAACAGGGCGTCAGTAAGGACTCCTTCCTCGCCGCCCTCACCACGGTGCGCGGGAATCAGCGGGTCACCTCCGCCAATCCTGAGGAAGCGTACGAGGCCCTGGAGAAGTACGGGCGCGACCTCGTCGTCGAGGCCCGCACCGGCCGCCTCGACCCGGTGATCGGCCGGGACGCTGAGATCCGCCGGGTGATCCAGATCCTCAGCCGGAAGACTAAGAACAACCCCGTGCTGATCGGTGAACCCGGGGTCGGCAAGACCGCCATCGTCGAGGGCCTCGCGCAGCGGATCGTGCGCGGTGACGTGCCCGAAGGGCTGCGGGACAAGACGGTGTTCTCGCTCGACATGAGCTCGCTGGTGGCCGGAGCCAAATACCGCGGCGAGTTCGAGGAGCGGCTGAAGGCCGTACTGGCCGAGGTCAAGAGCGCCGAGGGCCGGATCCTGGTCTTCGTGGACGAGTTGCACACCGTCGTCGGGGCCGGCGCCACCGAAGGTGCCATGGACGCGGGCAACATGCTCAAGCCGATGCTGGCCCGCGGCGAGCTGCACATGATCGGCGCCACCACGCTGGACGAGTACCGCAAGCACATCGAGTCCGATGCTGCCTTGGAGCGCCGCTTCCAGACCGTGCTGGTGGACGAGCCGACCGTCGAGGACGCGATCTCCATCCTTCGCGGCATCCGCGAGCGGCTGGAGATCTTCCACGGCGTCAAGATCCAGGACAACGCCCTGGTCGCCGCGGCCACCCTCAGCCACCGGTACATCAGCGACCGCTTCCTCCCGGACAAGGCCATCGACCTTGTCGACGAGGCCTGCGCGCGGCTGCGGACCGAGATCGACTCGATGCCCGCGGAACTCGACGAACTTTCCCGCCGGGCCACCCGGCTGGAGATCGAGGAGGCCGCGCTGGACCAGGAGACCGACCCCGCCAGCCGGGCCCGACTGGAGGATCTGCGCCGTGAACTGGCAGACCTGCGCGGCGAAGTGGACGCCAAACACGCCCAGTGGGAGGCCGAGCGCCAGGCCATCCGCAAGGTCCAGGAACTGCGCCAGGAACTGGACGCCGCCCGGCAGGATGCCGAGCAGGCCGAACGCGCCTACGATCTCAACCGGGCCGCCCAGCTCCGCTACGGAACCATCGCCGAACTGGAGCGCCGCCTGGCCGCCGAGGAGGACCAGCTCGCCAACAAGCAGGGCGAGAGCCGGCTGCTGCGCGAGGTGGTTACCGCCGAGGAGATCGCTGAGATCGTCTCCGCGTGGACCGGCATCCCCGTCACCCGTCTCCAGGAGGGCGAGCGGCAGAAGCTGCTCAAACTGGACGAGATCCTGCGCGAGCGGGTGGTCGGGCAGGACGAGGCCGTCCAACTCGTCGCCGACGCGGTGATCCGGGCCCGCTCCGGAGTGCGCGACCCGCGCCGACCGATCGGCTCCTTCATCTTCCTCGGCCCCACAGGCGTCGGGAAGACCGAGCTGGCCAAGACGCTGGCCGCCGCGCTGTTCGACAGCGAGACCAACATGATCCGCCTCGACATGAGCGAGTACCAGGAGCGGCACACCGTCAGCCGGCTGGTCGGCGCGCCCCCCGGATATGTCGGCTACGAGGAGGGCGGCCAGCTCACCGAGGCGGTGCGCCGCAAGCCGTACTCGGTCGTCCTGTTCGACGAGATCGAAAAGGCTCACGCCGACGTCTTCAACACGCTGCTCCAGGTGCTGGACGACGGCCGGATCACCGACGCCCAGGGCCGTACCGTCGACTTCCGCAACACCGTCGTCATCATGACCTCGAACCTGGGCTCCCAGTACCTGCTCCAGGACGCCACCCAGGCCGGCGAGATCAAGCCCGAGGCGCGGGCGCTGGTGATGACCGAGCTCAACGGCCATTTCCGTCCCGAGTTCCTCAACCGCGTCGACGACATCGTCCTCTTCCACCCGCTCGGCATCGCGCAGATCGAGCGAATCGTCGATCTGCTCCTCGAAGAGCTGCGCGACCGCCTCTCCGAGCAGCGCATCACCCTCGTCCTCACCGAGCCGGCCCGCCGACTGATCGCGGGCGAGGGCTATGACCCGGTCTACGGGGCCAGGCCGCTGCGCCGCTTCATCTCGCACGAGGTCGAGACCAGGATCGGCCGCGCGCTGCTCAGCGGTGAGGCACGCGAAGGCGTGACCATCCTGGTCGACGCCGGAGGCGGCGAACTGACTGTCACCCTCCAGGACGAGCCGCAGGAGCCGTGATGAGTACTTCCCCACAAGGCCACGGCGGCCGTGACGGCAGTACCGACGGCGCCGAGACCTCGGTGCGGACGGTTGCCTGCGTCAACTGTGGCCGGACCAACCGCGTACCCGCCGCGGCGGAAGGCAGCCCGCGCTGCGGAAACTGCCGGAGCCCGCTGCCGTGGATCGCCGAAGCGGGCGACGCCGACTTCAGGGAGGTCGCCGAGCAGGCGGACCTGCCCGTGCTCGTCGACCTCTGGGCCACCTGGTGTGGACCCTGCCGCATGGTGAGCCCCGCCCTCGAACAGGTCGCCGAGGACCTGGCTGGCCGGATCAAGCTCGTGAAGGTCGACATCGACAAGTCGCCCGCCCTGGCACGGCGGTTCCAGGTCCAAGCCGTTCCCACCCTGCTGATCCTCGACCGCGGCAGGCCCGTCGCCCGCCAGACCGGCGCCGCACCCGCGAACGCGCTGCGCAAGTGGGTGGACGAGTCACTGTCGGCGTCCCACGGACCAGCCGATCCCGCCTCCGCGAGGCCGCGATGACCAGTCTTCCCGACCCGCACCTGTCCCAGGTCCGGCCCGTCACGCCCAGGACGCCGCAGGGCTGCGAGGACTGCCTGCGCGAGGGGACTCCGTGGGTGCACCTGCGCCTGTGCCTGACCTGCGGTCACGTCGCCTGCTGCGACTCCTCGCCGATGCGGCACGCCCGTGCTCATGCGGCGAGCGACGGGCACCCGATTGTGCGGTCGTTCGAGCCCGGCGAGGACTGGCGGTGGTGTTTCGTGCACGAGGCGATGGTCTGAGCCCGGCGGGCTCGCCAGGCGCATCTTCCAGCGCTGTTGCTTCTGCATTTGCTTCCGCCGCTGTTTCTGCCGAAGGGAGTGAACCGTGACCCCCGCCAATGCCTCGCACGTCGCCGACGTCTACGGCGCCTATCCGCGGCTAACGGACGACCAGACCGCCATTCTGAGATCTTGCGGACAGGTACGGCCGGTCCGCGAGGGCGAACAGCTCTTCCGGGCGGGCGAACCCAGCGAGGAGTTCTTCGTCGTCCTCAGCGGCACGGTGGCCGTGATCGAAGGCCACGGCCACCAGGAACACGTCGTCCATTTGCACGGTCCGCACAGCTTCCTCGGCGAAATCGGCCTACTGGAAGGCCAGAGCGCCTTCCTCAGCGCGGTGGTGAGCACACCCGGCGAGGTGCTGGCAGTGGGTTCGGCCCCGCTGCGCGACCTACTCAGCCACGAACCCGCGCTCGGCGACGTGATCCTGCGGGCCTACCTGCTGCGCCGTACCATGCTGGCCGGCTCGGGCACGGGCTTCCGTATCATCGGCTCCGCCTTCTCCCCCGACACCCGGCGGCTGCTGGAGTTCGCCGCCCGCAACCGCCTCCCGCACCGCTGGGCCGATCTCGAGAAGGACACCGAGGCCGAGGCGCTGCTGATGCGTCTTGGTGTCGCTCCGGAGGAGACCCCGGTCGTCGTCTGGCACGACTACCGGGTGTTGCGCAATCCCTCCAACGTCGAACTCGCCCAGGTGATCGGGCTGCGGACCGAGACCGTCGCGAGGTCCCTCTGCGACCTGATGGTGGTCGGCGCGGGACCCGGGGGCCTGGCCGCCGCGGTGTACGGCGCCTCCGAGGGTCTCTCCACCGTCGTCCTGGACGCGGTGGCGACCGGCGGCCAGGCCGGTACGTCCCCCCGGATCGAGAACTACCTCGGATTCCCATCCGGGATCTCCGGCATGGAACTCGCCGAACGCGCCGTCGTGCAGGCCAACCGGTTCGGCGCCCGGATCGCCGTCCCCGCCGAGGCCGCCGGCCTCGAACAGCGCGACGGGACCAACGTGGTGCGGCTTACCAGCGGCGGCACGGTCGCCGCCAACAACGTGGTGGTGGCCACCGGCGCCCGCTACCGGCGGCTGACCGCCCCCGGCGTCGAGCGGTTCGAGGGACTCGGGGTCCACTACGCCGCCACCCTCTGGGAGGCACGGAGATGCCGTCTTGACCCGGTGGCCGTCGTCGGCGGCGGCAACTCCGCTGGCCAAGCAACCCTGTACATGGCCCGCGAGTCGCCCGCCGTCCATCTGCTGGTCCGCGGCGGAAACCTCGGCCACAGCATGTCCCGCTACCTGATCGACCAGATCGAGCGGCACCCCCGGATCCATGTCCAGCTGCATACCGAGGTCCGGGAGGTCACCGGCGAGGACCGGGTCGAATCCATCGTCGTCGAAGACAACCGCACCCGCGAGCAGCATGTGCTGGCGGCCGGTGCCCTGTTCGTCTTTATCGGCGCGCTCCCCGGCACGTCCTGGCTCGCCGACACCGTCACCCTGGACCCGCGCGGCTTCATTCCGACCGGGCAGGACGTGGTCCATGTGACACCGGACCTCTGGAAGCCCCTCGCCCGCGCCCCGCTCGCTCTAGAGACCGGTCTGCCGGGAGTCTTCGCCGTCGGCGACGTCCGCAGCGGATCGGTCAAGCGGGTAGCCTCCGCGGTCGGCGAGGGGGCCATGGCCGTCCGCCTGGCGCACGAGCACCTCGGGGAGGTGGGACCACCCGCTATCCGATGACCGCAGCCCACTGACCTCAGCCCATCCACCGCCGCAAAAAGGGGTGAAATGACATGCCCGTCATGGGAGTTACCAAGTTCGAGCGCTTCTTCCGCGCAGCCGCCGGCCTCGACGTCAACAAGAACGACCTCAAGCGCTACAACGACTTCGTGGACGCCAAGCTCTACGACCTCTTCCTCATCGGCACGGCCGACGCCAAGGCCAACGACCGGGACATCATCGAGCCACAGGACCTCCCGGTCACCAAAGGCCTGCAGGAGAGCATCCACGCCTTCCAGAAGCTGGAGGAGGGCATCGAACTGCGCCCGCTGCTCGACCAGCTCGCCGCCCGCCCCAACCTCGGCATGGACGCCGCCGAGGACACCCAGCAGCGGCTGCCCGACCTGGCCGGCGGCCTCAGCGTCGCCCTCGCCCGCGCCCTCAAAACCATCGCCCACGACACTCGCCGCCCCTCCACGGACCAGTGGGACGAGGCCTTCGAACTCTTCGACCTGCTGATCTGAGCGCGGGCATCCACCGGGCCGGCCGGTGGCCGGGGCCGATCAGGTGGCGGGCGACCTCAGCACGCAGAACTCGTTATCCTCCGGGTCGGCCAGCACCACCCAGGAGACGTCGTCACCCTGCCCGATGTCGACCCGGCGGGGGCCTTGGCGAGATCGCCCTTGGTAGCGGACCCCCTTCTTCGGGGCTCCTCGCCGCCCGGCAGCGGTCCCGGCCTGATGTCCAGGACTGGGCAGATACAGCTCCCGATCCATGTCGCTCGTGCGCCTCGCCGCTCGCAACGATCACGCCCTGCCGCCCTGCCCCTCACCCTCCTGCGCCTCCTTCTCCTGCCGCAGCATCTGCCACCGCTGCCGCTGGCGCTCGCCGTACGCCGCATTGCGGACTGTGCCGCCGTCCTCGAGCCCGGAGCCGAACGCGCCACCGACCATGCCCACGGAGCTGACGAGCCAGGCCAGCACGGCGTAGTCGTAGACGGTGGCCCGGTGACCGATGAACTTGCCGAGGACCGGCGGGGCGAGGATGAGAGACGAAACACCAAAGAGGGCGAGGAAGAGCACCGCGTACAGGGACAGCACGCCGAAGGCGATCGTCACACAGGTGACCGTGTTGTAGAGGCGGGAAAAAGCGCGGGAGAGGGCATCGTGCGGGCGCTCCCAGAGCTCGTGATCGACGATGATCCATGCCGTGAGCGCGAGGAGAGACACCACGGAGGCCCCGAGCAGGCGCCACACGTTCGTGCCCGAGGCGATGATCCAAACCGAGCTGTTGATCGTGCCGAAGGCGGCGGTGGCAAAGACACCGGCCAGCGCGCGGGAGAGCGTGGCGAAGAGCCGCCACGGCCGGTTGGCCCTCACCATCCCAAAGACGAGGCGCAGATGACCGCGCAATCCGGGCACGATGAAGCGCTCGAGGCCCTCCTTGTCGGCCCTGGCACCCCCCAGTCGGCGGCCCGCCTCCTCCGGGGACGGAGTGATGCCGACAGGCTCCCCCGTGAGCAGGCCCACGACATCCGCGACAACGCGCCGGGCGCGCTGGCGCATCCGCCAGGAGCCGAGCGCCGGCAGGGACACCAGTGCAATCCGGTACTCCAGACTCACCTCGACGCTCACCGGACGCAGACCAGACCGTCGCGGCAGATCGGTGAGGAACACTCCGGCGTCCCAGTCGCAGTCCGGGAGGTGGGGACGTACGACGCCGGCCGCGGAGGAGACGTCCAGTTGCTCGTCCGCGATCAGAGGAGCCGCCCGCGCCGTCACCTGCCAGTCGATGTCCGGGCGGACCCGCCGCCGGAGCTGCTGCGGCAGGTCGCCGGCCAGACCCTGGGCGATCTCTGAAGCCACTCCCGGGTCGGCGACCAACACGATCCGTACCGCGGGCGCCGCAGCGGCTGGATGGAAATCCGTCACGGTCCTCAATCCGGTCGTCAGGATGCGGGCAGGCCCTTCACGGCACCGGACGCCGGCGCCGCACAGGCATCGGGCCGAGGTCCCGTTGTAACGCCCCCTTCTCTGCCGGTCGAGCGCGACAGGCGCCTTTACACCAGGCATCCCCCGATCAGATCCCGGATTGCTGCTTTGATTCCCCTGTCGCATCCTGAAGACACGGTTTGCTACCGATCCAGCGCAAGCCCATGAGTGGTCGGGCCGCAGTGGTGTCCAGCCGATCGCCCAGCTCGCTGTCTCACCCACGGAGGAGAAGCGATGGACACGACAGCTGCGCGACACCACGCGCTCGGTCCGGTCGTCGTCGGCACGGATGGATCCGATCCCGCAACCACGGCGGTGCTCTGGGCCGCTGCAGAGGCGGCCGCTCGGGACAAGTCGCTGACGTTGGTATATGGCACGAGCATCGAGCAGATGGCGGACTGGGTACTGGCCGGCCCCCGGACCGTGCTGGACAAGGGACGCGCCCTCTTGGCGGAAGCCACAGCGAAAGTCTCTGCACTGTACCCGGACCTGAAGGTGGAGAAGGTGCTGGGCCGGACTACCCCGGAGGAAAGTCTGCTGGACGCGGCAGGGCCACACGAGACCCTAGTTGTCGGCTCCCGAGGGCACGGGGGGTTCACTGCCCTGCTGCTCGGCTCGGTCGGACTTCGGGTGGCGTCCCACGCACGGGGACCGGTGGTCATCGTACGGGAGACCGCCGAACGCTCAAGGGGCGTGGTCGTCGCCGCGGTGCGGGATGACGGAGACCGCGACGCCCTCCAGTTCGCCGCGCAGACAGCTCAGCACCACGGTGCGTCATTGCGAGTCGTCAGCGCGTGGAGGTTCCCGGACAGCGTGGACGACGCCGGCACCGTCGGCAGGTCGGAGGCCGAAGCGACGGCACACACCGTCCAACCCATACGGGAGGAGTTCCCCGAAACCGCCATCACTGAGGAGGTCGTCCGGTCCAAGTCGGTCGCGGGGGCGCTGGTCGAGGCATCAAGGACAGCCGACCTGGTGGTAATGGGCGCACGGCGGCCGGCGCACAGGCTCGGGGCCCCGCTCAGCAGAGTCACCCACGCCGTCCTCCACCACGCGCATTGCCCAGTGGCGGTGATTCCGCGCGCTTGAACACCGTCGAAGAACTGATGTACAAACCTGGACTGCGCGCGGCGGCCACTGTTGGCGGTTCATGTCGCCACCGAGTTCGGACATCTCACCGAGGATTGCGACCCGGCGGCGAGTACCCGCGATGTCGGCCAGTGCGTCAAACGCGGCGAGGACGGATCCCGGGCTGGCGTTGAACGCGTCGTTGATGAGGGTGACACCGTCCGGGCGGTGAATGACTTCCATGCGTCCACCGGAGGTAAGCCGGCCGTCTCCGCCTTGGTCGGTAGGCCGGTTCGCCGTCGCGGTGAACCGCGCATTTACCGCGACGGCGGCCGCTCCTCCATCATGAACGGTGACTGTACGGCCAGGCCGGGCGTGGTTTGGACGGCGCGGCACATGAGCGCAGGTACTCAGGCCGACTGCAGGGTCGGCACAGCCCGGCGAGCCAGGTGCCTCAGAAGTCGCGGAAGGCTCATGAAAAGTAAGTAGCCGGAGGTGCCGTGTTGGAGGCGGGGTTCTTAACACGTCACGGCAGCCCCCGGCCGCACCTCTCTCGCACCCCCATTTTCCGGACATGACCGCTTCACGCAATTGCCCCTGGTCTCTGAGAACGAAAAAATGCGGGTGGGCCCGGCGTCTGCACACCGGGCCCACCCGCATCAGTGCTGATCGGAGGCATCCGCTACCAGCGGTACCAGCGGCCACGCTTGCCGCCACTGGCTGTCGGGCGCACCACGAAGCCGAGCAACCACACCACCAGGACGATAACTGCGATCCACCACAGGGCCTGGACCGCGAATCCCGCGCCGAAGAGGATCAGAGCGAGCAGAAGAACGAGAAGGATAGGAACCATTGTTATCAGCCTCCGAACGATCGACTGCCCCGGCGACACGGAATCACTCCCGTATACTTATACAATTTTTACGGCACCGCCCGTCGCGCTAGTTTCCTTGAGTCAACCGGTCGGGTTTGAGCGCTCATTTTGCGGTCAGGCATGCAAATGACCGTGTTCGTGACGAGAGGGTGTGAATGGTTGTGGCTGCGAACGAGAAGGCTCAGTCCAAGGGCGAGCAGGCCAAGGGCAAGATCAAAAAGACTGTCGGAGATGCCGTGGGCAACGAGTCCATGGAGACCGAGGGCCGCGCCGAAGAATCCAAGGGCGACCTGCGCCAGGCCAAGGAAAAGGCCAAGGACGCCTTCAAGCCCAAGTAACCACTGCCCCCTCTCCCTGTTCCCGGCAACCGCAGCAAGGTTGCCGGGAACAGCGCTGTGTCTACCTACGAGGCGGGCAATAGTGAAATCCGGTGGATCGTAGAGGCGGCCAGTGCTCGATTCTGGTACCTGGTCGCGGGTAATCGCGTGCGATCTTCCCGCAGCAGTTGGTACGGGGCCGACCATGGACGTGGTGCACCAAGGTGCCTGCGCGCTGTTATCGGGTGGTTGTCATTCGGGAACCGGGTCCGGAGTTGGCGCCGCGTTACCCTCGATCTTTCATGATGGGCCGCCGACGGAGTCGGTGGCCCATTTCGTTGTTGATGGCGGCGGTTGGGCAGGCCGTGGGCCCGAGTGTCGTGTCGGGTGAACGCCGGGTTTCACTGCTCCGGGCTGCAACGTTCTTACGCGGGGACGGGTGAACGCGGCACTGGTTCCCCCCAGCCGTCGCACCAGACCGGAGCCAACGGCCCGATTACGCCAACCGCTGTCCGTACATCGGCCGGACCTTGCAGGGCCTCGGCGGTGGCCGTCCGTCCGGGGTCCCACTTTCGTGCCTGGACTGAACGCGCTGTCCGTTCGGTTCAGTCTTTCTTGCCTCGGCCGGTGAGGGCGTCGCGGGCCCGGTCGACCAGGCCCGCGCCCGGGGCAAGAAGCTTGTTGCCAGGTGGCGTGGAGGGTGAGGAGGGGTGGGGGCGGCCTCGGCGCTGTCTTCTTGGCGCTGCGGACCTTCTCGCCCAGCTCGTCGAGGTCTTCGCTGCTGGCGGCCTGCCGCAATTGCGGGAAAAGGTTGTTCTCCTCGTCCTCGACATGGCTGCGGATCTCCCGCATCAGTTCGCTGATGAGCGGTCGAACTCCGCGTCGTCAGCCTGGCAGCTCTCCAGCTGCTTCATGGTGCGTTCGGCCGTCGAGTGGTCCTCGATTTCCTTGTCCGCGACAGCATCGCCCTCGGACAGGTACTGGCGGACCGCCGGATAGAGATGCATTTCCTCCGCGACGGAGTGGCGCACCAGCTCGATGGTGGCCTGATCGACGAGTTCCTTGCGCTGCGGGTCCCCGGCCAGCAGTGCCTCGATCCGGGCGAAGATCTCTTCGACTTCGCGGTGGTCGGTGGTCAGTTCCTGGATGACGTCTCCGCCGTGTCCCACGTCCAGCTCCTTGCTCGAACTCGCGATAAGGGGTCCTTCTCCCGAATGGGCTATCGGATGCCCGAGGCGGCCGGCCGTATGCCCGCACAACCGGCTGCCGTATAAGCGGCGGCGCCCGGAGACTGACGCCACCAGTGCCTGGTGTAGCCCACCGGGCGGCATACGAGCGGCATTGGGCCGATGGACGGCGAGTCAGCAGGGGCGCTTCTGGCCCGTGGCCCGGCGGGGCGTCAACGGGGCGGCGGCGGTGGGAGCGCTCGCCTGGCGCAATGACATGGGGGCGAGAAAACTGGCTACTGGGGCGCACGGTTCACCCGGTGTTGCACGGTACGGAAGGAGTTCTCCTCATGCTGAGGGCCCACCCCGCGGTGTTGCGGGATCTCATCGAGCAGTAGTGGGCGGGCGAGTTGACGGCCTCCCAGGCGATGTCGGCGTAGGGGTCGCGGTCGGGGTCCCGCAGGGTTGTTAGCGGGTGATGGGTGGCTGTCCGGCGAGGGGATGCCTTCACGTCTCGGCGCGGCGGAACTTACGGTTTGTGGGTTACCCAGAGCAGTTCCGCCGGCCAGCGGTGTGCCCAGTCGGGTGGGTCGGTTTCGTTGTAGCCGTTGGGTGTTCCGAGTTCGGGCCGCGGCTCGATGAGGTCGTCGATGATGAGACCCGCGCCGCACAGGACCTTGACCCAGTCGCCGTAGGTGAGCTGATAGCTGGTCGCGCCGTCGTTTTCGGCGATGGTGTTCAGCCCGAAGTAGTCCTGCTGCAGCGTCGTGGTCACGCGGCTGGCGGCTTCGTCGTAGCAAGCTTCGAACCATGGGCTGGCGACGTTGAACACCAGGCGCCCGCCTCGGCTCAAGACGCGTGCGGCCTGCGGGACAGCCAGGTGCGGGGGCGCCCAGCTGAGCCCACCGAAGTCGCAGAACACCAGGTCGAAGCTGTTGGCGGCGAAGGGGAGTTGTTCGGCGGCGCCTTGCACTAGCGGGTAACGGGCCGCTCCCATCGCGTCGGCTGCTGCGGCGAGTTGGGCTTCGGACAGGTCGAGCCCGACCACGGTGGCGCCCTCGGCGGCGAGCGCCCTGGACCACTGGCCGGCGCCGCAGCCGAGTTCGAGGATGCGCCTGCCGGTGACGTCGCCCAGGGCGTGAAGGTGCGCTTCGGGGATGGAGTACATGCCCCACAGCCGGGGTGTGGCACCGAGTTGCGGGTCGTGCTCGTGCTGGTAGGCGCTGCTGATCTGGTTCCAGAGCCGCCGGTTGGCGGGGATGCTGTCCACGTGCCGACTCCAGCACTGCCTTCCGGGGGCGGTCAACACGATTAGGGCACTGGCCGGCCCACGCCTCGGTCCGGCCCTGGCTCGGCCCATGATCCGCCGGACGAGCCCTAAAGGGGTGTGGAACATTTCACAGGACAGGGCAGTGGTGGTACGGCGTAATAAGTGTCGTCCCGTTGAGCCAACGGGCTATGTCACGTCTCACTGAGGGTGAACCATGGCGCGGCCGTGACAAGCAGGGAATCCCGAGCGTGACAGGGCACGACCCGACCTCTGTCCATCTGAACTTGTTCCCGTTGCTCTGCCTCGCGCTCGGCAGCGAACTCGTCGAGGAGCTTGAACAAGACCTTGATCGCCTGCTTCTCGTCCTCGGCGGAAAGTTCCAGGGGTTGCTCCATCCCTCTGGGAGCGCGATGTGCAGGATTTGCCCAGGCCAGGACGAGGGCGCTGTACGTGGGGCCGGCCGCTGCGACTGAACGCCCCTCCGGGCGGCCGACGTAACCGACTGCGCCCACCGCCTGCGGAGCAGGCGGCCGATTCAGCCTGCCAGCCGATGCAGCCATTCCCGCAGCAGAGCCGTCTCCGTGTCTCGCAGAGGAACCCCGGTACCCGCAGCCGGGGGCCCGGTAGTGAGCGCGGTCCCCAGTGCGGCATCGAGGGCGAGTGCGCGCGAGGCCAGGTCCGACCCGGATGAGTCGGGCGAGTCCGTGGTGACCGAGGCGATGACGGTGTCCCGCAGCCGCGCCGAAGTAGTCAGGTCCCGCTCCGAGGGCTCTTCGCCGATCAGCGCCAGCGTGGCACCCGTCGTCGCCGCGTGGATGACGCGGGTCGCCTGCTCCACCGGAACCCGAAGGCGCCCGGCCTCGGCCGCCCGGCCCAGCAGGCTCACCAGCAGGGCGTGCGCCTCGTCCGCGGCCGGGGGCCGCCGCCCGGGCCGCACAGTGCCGTACATGAGCATGTAGAACGCGGGGTGCTGGACTCCGAAGTCGACGTGCAGGTCCCAGCCGCGGTAGAGGTCGGCCACCGGGTTGTCCGGTGTGAGCGCCAGTGCCTCCCGTTTCTCGGCCAGGTACATCTCGAATCCGTAAGCGGCCAGCTCGGCCAGGAGTCCATCCTTGTCGTCGAACATCCGGTAGAGCGCGGGGGCCGTGACACCTGCGGCTGCGGCGACAGCGCGCGTGGAGACCGCTTCACTGCCGCCCTCCTCCAAAAGCTTGGCGGCCACCTGCAGCACCCGGCGCCGCGCGTTGCGTCGTTCCTCGTTCATGGAACAACGATATCGCATTTTTCGTAGCGTCGCTATATCAGTGATACGTTTACATGCGGATCGACGGTCCAAGCTGGTGGGGGCCGGCGCATGCCCGCGACAACAAGGGCATGCGCCACACCCTGTCCGGGCCGCCGGCCCCCTACCCGTTGAGCAGTGCGGCCGACCGCCGCAACGGGCAGCTCATAGTCCGTCGGCACTGCCACCGAACACGCCGCCATCGCGGCAGGAGAGGAACATCCATGTCCGATATCTCAATCGTTATCGCGTCGCATTCCGGCTACGGCCACACCGCGCAGATCGCCACGGCCGTCGCGGACGGTGTGCGTTCCATCGCCGGGACGCACGTCCACCAAGTGGACGTCGCCTCCCTCGGCGACGCCGACTGGGAACTGCTGGACACCGCGGACGCCATCATCTTCGGCACCCCCACCTACATGGGCACCGCGTCCGGGGCGTTCCACGCCTTCGCCGAGGCCACCAGCAAGCGGTGGAGCACCCGCGCCTGGAGTGACAAGCTCGCGGCGGGATTCACCAACTCCGGCTCGATGAGCGGCGACAAGATGCACACCCTGCAGTACCTCTCGCTCCTGGCGGCCCAGCACGGGATGCTCTGGGTGAGCCTGGGTCTCCTGCCGGGCTGGAACACCACCACATCCAGCCCCCAGGATGACAACCGCCTCGGCTTCTACCTCGGCGCCGGCGCACAAAGCTTCAACGACAGCCCTGCCGTCCACGACGCAGACCTGAACACCGCCCGCCACCTCGGCCGGCGCGTCGCCGAGCACACCCGCATCCACCGCGCCGGACTGACCGCCGCAGCGCACTGACACAACGGTCCGCCAACCATTGCCTTGCAGCGCCACCCCCGCCACCGTTCGCCCCGTCGCGACGCCCGTCACGCACTCCCCCAAGGCCTTAATGGGCCACGGGGACCCCCATGCCACGTTGGCCGAAAGCCAAGTACCGCCCGAAAAGGGGGCATCGGCCGCCTTCGAGCGTACGTAGGGGACGCCGCTCCTTGACGGGCAATCGTTGGCGGGGGCGGCACTAGTTTCTTTCTAAGGAGAGCGTCATGCAGCACCGGACATTGGGAAGCCAGGGCCTTGAGGTCTCGGCGATCGGCTACGGCGCGATGGGCCTGACGATGGCCTACGGACCCAACGACGAGGAGTCCGGCGTCGCGGCCCTCCGCCGCGCGCACGACCTGGGCGTCACCTTCTTCGACACCGCCGAGATGTACGGCTGGGGCACCGGGTCCAACGAGATCCTGGTGGGCAAGGCGGTCAGGGACTTCCGCGACGACATGGTCCTGGCCACCAAGTTCGGTGTCGACATGTCCGTGCCTCCGGAGCAGATCGGAGCCGCTCTCAACAGCCGGCCCGACAACATCCGCAAGGTCGCCGACAACAGCCTGCACTACCTCGGCGTGGATCACATCGATGTCTTCTACCAGCACCGCGTCGACCCCGAGGTGCCCATCGAGGAGGTCGCGGGCACCGTCAGGGAGCTGATCGACGCGGGCAAGGTGAAGTACTTCGGCCTCAGCGAGGCCGGACCCGAGACGATCCGCAAGGCGCACGCCGTGCAGCCGGTCTCCGTTCTGCAGACCGAGTACTCCCTGTTCGAACGGGACATCGAGCAGCTCTTCCCCACCCTGGACGAACTCGGCATCGGCTTCGTCGCCTACTCCCCCCTCGGCCGCGGATTCATCACAGGCACTGCCAAGCCCGCGGGCCAGTACGAAGCCACCGACATGCGCAACGTCGACCCGCGGTGGCAGGCGGGCAACTTCGAGAAGAACGTCGAAGCCGTCGACCGGCTTGCCGAGCTCGCGGCGGCCAAGGGTGCCACCGTCTCCCAGCTGGCCCTGGCCTGGCTCCTGACCCGGGGCGAGCACATCGTGCCGATCCCCGGCACCCGCAGTCCGAAGCGCATCAAGGAAAACGTCGGCGCCGCCGACCTCACCCTGACCGACGCCGACCTCAAGGCCATCGACGAGATCCTGCCGCAGGGCGGCTTCGGCGCCCGTTACACCGAGGGGCACGTGCCCACCTGGATCTGATGATCCACCCCGTGGTCAGATGCCACTCAGGTCGGCTCCGGCGAGATAAGCGCAGGGCGACAGAGGCGAGGCGGATGGTGTTGTGCGACTGCATCCGGATGCCCGTGGGCGTGCTAGCCCCCCTCCTTGTGACTGAGCGTTTCAGAGACCGCGCAGGTAGGCGGCTTATGGGGGCCGGTGGGTAGACGGGACAGGCACAGGTTCCGTGATCCCGGAGTTGAACCCTCAGTGACCATCGGGGTCCTGCACCTGCGCTGCCATCATGGCGCTGTGGTGTGGACGACGAGGCTGTTCGGCCTCTGAGATGGAACCGCCCAGGAACGGCTGACCTTCGTCACACTGCTGAGGCTGCTGCGTGCAGGGCAGCCGCGGCACCGTGCGCGATTGGGTCACCGTGCCCGAAGACCGCAGTGTCGACCTCCAGCTTGGCAAGCCGGTGGAGCGACTCAATGGCCCGGACGCGGTCGGTGTTGAAGACACCCAGCATGGTCCGGCCGACGTTGGCAACTGCATCCCCGGTGAACAGCACCCTTTCCCCGGGCAGGTGGAGTGCGATCGACCCGTCGTGTGCCCGGGCACCGCGACCACTACCGCACCGCCACCGAACTCCAGCACATCACCGTCCTCCACCTCGCGGTCCACCCGGCACGGCGGGGCCGGCGGCAGTGGCGGAAGAGCCGCCCGGATCGGTACCTCGAATGCCTCCAGTGCCGGCGGTGTTCCGGCCGCCTCGCCCCTGATCACCGGCGCCTCCAGCCGATGAGCCACCACCTCCGCGCCGTGCCGGGCGGCGAGTTCGGCGGCCGAGCCCGTGTGGTCCTCGTGCCAGTGCGTCAGCACGATCCGCCGCAACTCACCGTTCAGTACTTCCTCGATCTTCGCCGCGCAGTCCGCCGTCCCGGTGTCGATCAGCGTCAGTTCGTCGTCGTCCTGCCACAGATATGCCGCCCCCACCGGGAAGCGGAGCATACGCAGTTTCGGCAGGACCTCGATCACATCCATGCCTACAGCCTGCACCGCTGCCCTGACGGGCATGTCTTCGTTCGCTGACGGCTCACCAGCTATGCGGGATGCTATGAGGCTCGCCCACGTGCGTCCTTCACCGGCCGGGGGCGAGTGGGTTAACGCTGGGGTTGCCGGGTGGATAGGTGGGCCGCCAGGCGGGTGGCGGATGTACCCAGGCCGGTGGGACCCGTCGGAACGCGGTCCGGGCCGGGACGGGAGTGGGAGGTCGGCGCGGGCAGGCCTGGGGTGAAGACTTCCTGCCGGTCGTATTTTCCTGAGGTTACGTGCCATTCGAGCATGGCCCGTACTACCTTCTTGATACTGGCCGTGTACCTTTCCAGCCTGTCGTCTGCGATGCCGTCCTTGCCCGCCGACTGCGCCATGTAGTCAAGCGCCGTCATTTCAGCGTTGGTGCGGTCCACGAGAAAGGTGACGGCTTCGACGGAACTTTTTCCTTCGTGGGCCATCATGGCCGCGATGAGGTTGTAGACCTCACCTGATGCCATATCGCGGTTGAAACCGTAGATGTCGTTATACCAACAGACGGTGTTCATGAAACGCACATGGGTGTCCGCCACGGACGGATGCCCGTAAATATCCTCGGGCAGGTAGGCGTTCAGCGCGATCTGGTTCCACGGGATAAACATGTCCATCCCGTGGACCTGGATAAATTTGCCCAGGATGTGCGCCGTGGTGGGGATTCGGCGCTGATACCGCACCGCTCCGCTCTCATTGAGGGAGACATTGAGCCAGTTGTCGATGACGCTCGCATGGCGCTTCAGCTGGTCGAGCGGTGAGATGGCACGCACCTGGCTCCACAGCTCGGCGAACGTGTCCAGCGTGCGCGCACCCCACGCGTCCCGGCAGGGGCCGGGGACACCCGCCCACCGGATCGGTCTGAACGCCTCGACTCGACCTGCAGCGCACGGTATTCATCGCCCCGGGCCTCGTCCATGAAGTCGTCGAGGATCCAGAAGAACGTCAGGAGCTTGTCGGCCAGCGTCAGGTACTCGTACTTCGGGGCGTCGCACCACATGCGGGCGTGAAGATCCGGCATGCACTGCCGCTGAAGCCGCCCCCAGCACCTCCTCCTCGGTCACGCCCGGCTACGGAGGCGCCATCCCCTTCTCGACAATCCACTGAAATCTATCCCGTTTGAGCCGCTGCGCCTCGGGGTGAATCCCGACTTCCGGGTACGGGCAGACGATCTCGGGAACCTCCCTGCTCGCACGCGGCACTGCAACCCCGCGTACGGTGGGGATAGGGAAGCTGTCGCGGACCGCAGGGGAGCGCAGGTCATCGAGTGTAAGGACGCGTGCCACGGTGAATCATCCTGTTCGGTTGGGCTTGCTCGGCTTGCGCAACTGATGCGCAAGTAGGTCCTTGTCCCTGAGCGAGGCGCAATCGGTTTGCGAACCTTCAGAGCCGAAGGCCGGCAGACTCGCTCGGGACATCCTTCAAACGATGGTCCCGCTGATCTGGACGGACGCCGGGGAACGTCGCTATATGGTTCAACGGGCGAGTGGAATGGAGCCTGAGAAAGAGGGGGCGTGACTTTTTGATGCTCCTTGACGGCGGCGTTCGTGGTATTCAATCGTTGGTGATGTCACCGGAGCGCCGGAACTCCCCACTGCCACTCGATGCGATGAATACGGCCGCTTCGAGGTTTGCGTCCAGTGCCCACCGACAACAGGCGGGCCGTCAGATGGGTGGGTCTGCGTCAGCACGCCCCGACAAGACGCTGCGCTCGCGCATGGCAACCGAGGCCCCCACGAAGCTGGGGTATGGCGAAGGGGCCCGCGAGAACGCCCGGTGCGCACAGAGCGAGTACCGGTACCAGCCGCCACCCCAGGGCCGATCCGGCCCTCCCTCGGACGTTGAAGTGGCCCGTGTCGGTCCCGTAGTCCTAGCTCGGCCACCCAGTAAGCAAGTAATCCGCCGGTAATCGCGCTGTGCTGCGGCCGACGGGACCAGGGGTGACACTGTGAATGACGGCGTGTTCCACGGCGTTCAGGTCAATGGGCATCTGGCCATTGAGCGCCTCGGGCGCGCGCAAAATGGGGTGAACTCAGCTCGACTGCCCCACCGGTCTCCTGTCGCCGCTCCCATGTAACGACGGATGACGGCCGCTGAGGAGGCCCGGACCGGGACGGACGCTGCGCAGTGCTTCTGGTCATGTGCCCCCGAGTTGAGTGCAGAAGTGGCCAACTGAACCGGTCAATGGCCAACTGCGTGCCCAGCCACAGGATGTGGTCGGCGACAACGGTTGTTCGGACCTACAGTTCGAATTCGATGTGCTCCACGTCGGTGAGCAGAACCTCTTCCAGGTCCCCGGCACGGCGGCCATTGTCCTGGAAGTACACCTCCTTGAGCGCTTCGGCGGCGATCTTCTGGAGGTCCGCGTCGCTGGCGCCCTGCTCCTGGGCGTCGAAGAGCTTGGCGGCGTGGTGCGGTGGCAGTGCCACGGTGAGGTGGCGCAGCCGATCCTCGTCGGTGGAGCCGATCGGAGCCGTATAACCGAGGCGGGCGCGTGTGTCGATGACGATGCCGCCGGTGGTGGCTGCGTCCTTCTTGGCCTTGTTCCTGATCTGCGGCTGCCAGCGGGCCTTCACCTCGCGCTCCATGCGCGCGGCGAGGTCCTTGCGGGGCTTCTTGATCTGGTCCTTCACGTACCGCTCGACGGTGCGCTGGGATACCCGCAGCATCTGGGCGACAGCCTTGGTGCCCTTGAGCTGCTTGACCAGGTACCGCATCTGGGCGCCGGCCGACTTCGGGATCGGACGGGTGAACGTCTTCTGCACCGCCTCGTTCAGGCTGTCCCCGAACATGCTCACCTGTTACTCCCCGTCGTCCTTGTTGGTGATCCGGCCGTCCTTGATGTACCGGGCGAGGTTGAGTTCCGGCGCCTCGAACTGCTCGCGCACGCCCTCCCCCCACAAGGTGGTCTGAGTGCCCTCGTGCTTGACCATCCCGGGTGACACTCCGAGCCTCCAGCCGCCCGGCAACGCCTTGCCGTCCCGGTAGGGCACGACGTCCAGTGCACTCGGCCCGTCGGCCGCGTACACGGCGCAGTCCGAGAGGATCGCGATGGGGTACTGGCCCGTCGCCAGGGCGTGCTTGACGACCTTGCGGTGCATGTTGATCCGGGTGCGGGAGATGACGGCGGCGCGGATGTCGGGGCGCCACGTGGGACGGGACAGGGCCCGCCAGGGCTGGCCCGGCCGCCAGCCCTCACCGCGGGGACGCTCGCGGAGTTTGCCGATGCCGCCCTTCACGGTGGCTTTCACCGCGGAGACCACGATCGCCAGCTCCGGGTCCCGTTGCCGGTAGCCGTCCATCGCCGCCAGGAAGTCGTGCGGAGACAGGTCGCCGGTGACGCCGAGGTCGGCCATCGTCGCCACGTACGCGTCGCGCAGCCGGTTGTACCACCCGTCCAGGTAGCGGCCGTTGTCATACCGGACGTATGCCTCGGTCGGGGCGACCTCGTAGCCGAGCTCCACGGCATACGCCACGGTGGGCGTCGCGTACCAGGCCGGGCCCTTCGGGCGGTCGCCCTTCGGAGTGAACGGGCTGGGCAGCAGGTCTCCTTCGAGCTGCCGCCACTCCTTGCCGGCCAGCACGCGGGACAGATCGACGTGACTCAGGTCGACCAGCCACGCGCCGGGCAGCTTCGGGTCAAACCGCGGGTTCTTGACGTGCGTCGGCCCCCCGAGACCGACGATCGTGCCGTTCGCTCCGGCAGCGAAGGCCATGTTCACGTCCAGCCCGACCAGGTGCGGTTTGAGACACTCCGCGTCAGTCATGGGACGCGCCCAGTCGTACGCCTCCTCCACCAGCACCTCGTCCGGTCCCCGCTGGTGGAACCTCGGCAGGTCGGCGAGCAGCGGGTGACCGTCCGGGGCCTCGCACGGCGCGGGGTCGACCGGGTCCTTCCCGAGGCTGCCGGGGTTGTGCTCGCTGTGCCGCTTCCCCGTCTCGTCTGCCTCGGACGCGCGGGTCGGCGGGTGCAGGGCGGTCATCAGCTCCAGGCCGGTCACCGCAGTGGATCCGCGCGGCGTCATCACCCGGCCCGCGTACGTGCCCAGCAGCCGGGCCAGTTCCGCCGGCGGAAGCGTCGCGGCGTCACCCCAGTGCCGAGTGTCGAGCGCATCCCAGGACAGGATGCACAGTTGCACGCACATCCGCTTGCCGTCCCGCGCCGGGCGGTAGATCCGCGCCCACGGCCCGAACCCGCGCTTCGTGAGCTGCCATTCAGCGCGCTTCAGCTGCTTGATGACTTTGTGGCCCTCCGGCAGCCGACCGGACAAACGCTCCTCCTCGGTGAAGTGGAGCGGCAGGCCGTAGCGCTCACACGCGGCCTCGGTGAACACGATCAGCGGATCGGCATCCTTGCCCGGCCCGCTGAGCTTGGGCGCGCCGAGCCTGGCCTCGGACAGAGTCCAGTCGACCAGGGCCGGGACGGACTTGGCGGGCACATCCAGCACCAGGCCCCCGACGCAGTACGCGAACACCTTCCCGTCTTCGACGTCGATGACCGCGAGCGGCCCGTTCTCGAACCGTGGGTCGGTGCCCCCCGCCGGGGTAGCGGCCGGGGCCGCCTTCTTCGCGGCCGGCTGCCGCGACGTCGACGCCGTCGGCCTGATGATGCGCACCGGACGCGGCGCGGCCGCCGGAGCAGCGACGGGGGCAGAGTGGGACGGGGCGTTCTCGGATGTAGTCGTGGGCGCAACCTCGGGCGCCGGGCCCGCGGACAGAGTGGGCGCTTCCGCCGGGGCGGGCGTACCGGAGAACGTGGCCGGCCCCGCAACGTCCTCGGATGCTGCCGCGCCGGCCGCCGCGGGGTAGAGCTCCGCGAGTTTCTCCAGCAGCCGGGCGTACGCGTCCCGCTCCGGCGGGCGGGGCTCGGTCTTGCCGGACTCCCAACCGCTGACCGTGGCCCGACGCACCTGCAATGCGGTGGCCACCTCGTCAATCGTCAGGCCGTGCGCGGCGCGCAGCCGCTTGCGCTCCGCCGGCGGCGGGAGCGGAGAGCGGGACGCGACCAGCGCATCGACCGCGGCAAACAACTCGGACATGGAACACCTCCTGACGAACACCCTATCCCGAGAGACCGTACGAGCGGCGTACATTAACCGTACGAATTGCGTACTTATCGCGGCGGAGGGATGCTGCGATCCACGACCGGCATACGGCGCCTTCCTCTCGCGGTGAAGGTTCACGTCGGACGACTGATCGCCCGAGGCAGGCGAGTGAGCCTCCTAGACGCTGGACGTCCGGCTCGCCGAGCGTTGCGCCGAACTGCTTGTCCACGCTGCCCGCCTGGATGACTACGCTCACAGCCAGCACCAGTGGCTGCTCAAGGGCGCGACTGGAGCCCACAGCAGCGCCGCCCGAGCCGCTCTCCGGCGCGCGCCCCCATGTCCGATCGGGTCACCCAGCTCAAGTCTCGCTACTGGGTTGCCAGGTGTGACAACGACGTTGTGGCAGGTGGCTGGATGGGTGTTGTTACCGGGTCCGGACAATTTCCTGTGAACTCTCGCCGGAGAGAACTCATCTCACCTTCCGTAAGACGCACTCGATACGGGGAGCGCCGGACGGAAACCCGGCGCCGGAAAAGAGGAACCATGTCCGCCAAGCTCAACCGCGCCGTTCGCTGCACCGCCGCCGTGCTGGCCGTCATCGCGGTCGGCGCCGGCGCCACCGCGTGCGACTCGTCCTCCGGGCCATCCTCATCTGCCAAGGCCGGCGCACACTCCGATGCCGCGAAGGACTCGACCTCGGACACGGCGAAGGACTCGACCTCGGACACGCAGGGCGGCTCCCGGGAAGGGGCCCATAAGCCCGGGAACGGCGTGAAGAAGACGGCCGCGAAGGGCTCGCGCACCGACGCGGTGAACGTCGCCGACACCACCGCCCAGGAGAGCAAGCGCTGTCACACCGGCGAACTGCGCTACAGCTGGGGCGGCCCGCACGGCGGCGCCCCCGACATGGAAGCCGACTACCAGCAGATCGCCTCGATCCGGCTCACCAACAGCGGCGGACGCACCTGCACCCTGCGCGGCTTCCCCGGCGTCCGCCTGATCAGCACGTCCGGCGCGGCCTGGGACCTGCGCCGCTCCTCGGTCAAGCCCAGCACCATCACTCTGCACCCCGGCGATGACACCGCCATGGTCTCCATGGACATCCTGCCGCTCCCCAGCACGATGAAGGGCCCCAAGCCCTTCCGGGTGAGCGAGGTTCTGCTCACCCCGCCCGACGAGACCACCCACATCACCCTCAAGTGGCCCTACAGCGGCGCCATCCTGGACCAGTCCGGCGCCACCCGCCCCGGCACCTTCATCGACCCCATCGTCATCGGCTGACCCACGACAGGTGAGGGCATTGCCGGTCTCGGCTGCTTCTCCTGAACCATGGTCGCCGATACGTGCCCTGCGTGGCTGGGCCGTCAGGGAGCCCTCCCATGCTCGTGTGCCTCGGCGAGCGGATCCCTGCGTGTCGGCCGAAACTGCGGGTAGCCGTCCTGGGGACGGTGAGTAGATCTGCTCACCCGGCTGAAAATCGGGAAAGGAAACTGGCATGGGGCACGGCGGGAATGTCATCGCGGAGCTGACCACGGATCACCGTGAAGTTGATGAGCTGTTCGCCAAGATCGAATCGCAGCCGGTAGGCGACCCCCAGCGGCGGAAACTGGTGGACGAGCTCACGGTGGAGCTGGTGCGGCATTCGGTCGCCGAAGAGCAGTACCTGTACCCGGCCGTACGGGAGCACGTTGAGGGCGGAGACGCTCTGGCGGACAAGGAACTCCAGGACCACGCCGGCGTCGAGGAGATGCTGAAGGACCTGGAAGGCCGCAACGCCGACGACAGCCAGTTCGACCACCTGGTGACGAAGCTCAAGCTGGAGGTCACCGAGCACGTGCGCGACGAGGAAAACAGGCTGTTCCCGCTGCTCGCCGCCGCGTGCACTCCTGACGCGCTGGAAGACCTCGGAGAGAAGATCCGCAAGGCGAAGAAGACGGCGCCGACCCGGCCGCATCCCTCCGCACCGGACACCCCGCCCGGCAACAAGATCCTCGGTCCCGGGACAGGTCTGGTGGATCGTGCCCGCGACCTGCTGACCGGCCGCAAGCACTAGCCGACCTGCCATCACCCACCGTACGCCCCCGTGGCGTGCGGTGGCGTGAACGTCCGGTGATAGCCATGCCGTGGATCGAATCGGCCGCGTTTGTCCGGCGACGCGTGCGCCGGCTTCCACGCCGTCGTTCATCCGGGGCTCTGACCCGCCCGGCCGGGGCCCCCGTCCCGGCGCCCGCTGCGGAAAACCGGATAATGCTCGCAAGGCATGGTCAGCCGTGGCGAACGCTGCGGCTTACCGTCCGACTCGGCTACTGACACCGTCCGCCGCAGCCCGCGGGGACGGATCCTGGCCTCGGCGTGACGCATGGCTGCGTCACGCATCGGGCGCAGATGCGCCGACGCTCACGGGCCTCCGGTCCTGGGCGTCGGCGTACGGGCGGCTGTGGCGAGAGGGCGGTCAGCCCCGCTGCATCGCCTTGAGGTCCTGCACCGTCAGCTTGTTGGTGCCGCGATCCGCCACGCTGTCCTGCGTCCGGGCGACGATCGCCGGGGGCGTGTCCTCGTACGGGGTCCCTGCGCCTCGTACTGCCTGACGCGTGGGTGGGGCTGCGCCACTGCCGGTCAGCGCGTCCGGGGGCGTGGGCGCCTCGACCGCCATCGCGTGGGACGGCCACGAGGGTTGCTGTTGCTTCGGCGCATTCGGCGACGAAGACGGAGAGCCGGCGCATCAGGCTCAGGTAGTCGGCGGGGTCCGCGGTGCGTTGCATGGGCGACGTGCCCCCAGACCCGCGACGGCCTGCCCCTGCCTCAGACCCCGCATCACCACCGCCCGATCGGCGGACCTGCCCGCCGAGACCAGCAGCAGGAGCCGACTGCAGTCACTACCGCCCGGCACGGATGACGAACTCCCCAGGGGCGGATAAGCCTCACACGTACTCCCGAAGCATCTGTTAGTGCCACACTGTGCCTCCCAGGAAAGGGGTGGGCCATGGGATTCGGTTTCCGTGTCGGTGTGCCTGGGCTGAGTGTGCGTGTCTCCACACGCGGTGTGCGGACCTCCGTCGGTCCACGTGCGGCGAGGCTCAGTGTGGGCAGCGGCGGCGCAAGGGTGTCGACGGGGCTCGGCCCTTTCTACGCGTCGAGTTCTCTCGGCGGCGGTCGTCGACGGACCAGCACACGTCGTAGCACGCAGACCCGATCGGTCGCCCCATCGGCCGCCCAGCTGGAACGGGCGCGCCACCAGGCCGAAAGAGCGCAACATGAGGCGGAGCGCGACGCCGCCATCGCTCAGTTGCAAAAGCTGAGGCGCCAGATGACCAGCGTCCACCTGCAGTCTTTCACCGCTGTGCAACCGCCCGTGATCCCAGCCACTCCGCAACTCGGCCTGCCATGGGCATGCGCCGAAGCCCAGGCCTTTCACCTTCAAGGGGTGGGCCGGCTGGCACGTGCCGAGCGAACTGCCGCCAAGCGGCGCGCACAACGGGGCGCCCCCGCCTACCTGGCCGCGGAGACAGCGCGTCTCCACGTAGTGCGCGAACAGATGGTCACCGAGGCCGGGCAGTGGTGGGATGCGCTGCTCTCCAACGACGAGGCCACCGTCTGCGAGGCAGTGAACACCGCCTTCTCCGACAACCCGGCCGCCGGCTGCGCAGTCGGCGTGGATGGCACGGTCCTGTCGGTCGTCATGCGACAGCAGGACCTTGACACGATGCCCACCCAAACCGCCGGCCTGACACCCAGCGGTCGCCCAAGCCTGAAGAGCCTCACCAAACGCGACCGGCTGCTCTGGTGGTTGACAGCCATGGGCTCCAACATCGTCGCCACCCTCAAAGAGGGTTTCGCCACTGCGCCCGGCATCGAAGCCATCGACCTGGCCGTCATGACTCGCCTGCCCGACCCTCAGCGACTCGGCTTCGTCGCCTATGGCCGCTGGACACGGCGTGCGATCGAATCAGCACCTTGGCGGGCGCCTGAGGACGCCCTGCGCTTCCTGGACATCGGGCAGGACGTCGCCTGCTCCGTGACCACCACCGCTGCCGGTAACCTCTCGAGCACGCTCAAGGCGCTGGACGCCACCCGCGTACCCGGCCTCCAAGCCCTGCTGGACGGCGCGCAGGACGACCCCGACTCCGGCGAACCCGCCATGGCCGGCCTGGCAAACGCCCTCGGAGCCCATCCGCTTCCGGACCCCCGGACCACGGTCGGCGACCCGTACAGGATCAGACCGTTCGCCGAGTGGGAGCACCAGACTGTCGCCCAGCCGCAACCCGCACCCATCGCGCCTGCGGTCGCGGCTGCAGCGCTCATCCCGGGCCAGACCCTCGTGCTGCCCGAAGAAGCCTGGCAGGGGCTTCACGTCTCCTTCAGCTTCACCGGTGCCGACGCGGACCTCACCCTGTTCCTGCTCGGGGACGATAGCCGGGTCCGCGGTGACGAGGACTTCGTCTTCTACAACCAGCCCTCCGCTGCCGGCGGTGGCGCGCGTCTCCTCGGCAAACAACAGGAAGGGGCCCACACTGTGGAACGCGCCACCGTTCATCTGTGCGCCCTGCCCGACCGGGTGCAGCGAGTCGCCATCGCCATCAACATGGACGTCGACACCGGCCTGACCTGTGGGTCCCTCACTCACGCAGCCCTGATGCTGGACTGCTCGAGCGGTGTCACCTGGACATTCAATCCTCCCGCTGATCCTTCCCTTCGGGCCATGGTCATCGCCGAGCTCTACCGGCACAGTGCCGACGGCCTCCCCGTGTGGAAGCTCCGGGCCATCGGCCAGGGCTGGGCAGACGGCCTCGACGGCCTCGCTCGCGCCTATGAAGTCGACGTCGGATAAGCAAACGGCGAACCGGCCGTACTGTCGAACCCGGTAGCGAGGAGGACTTGCGATGCGCAGCGTGACGTATTCGATGGGCGTCTCACTTGACGGCTACATCGTCGGGCCGGACGGCGGCTTCAACTGGACGGAGCCCGACGACGAGGTCTTCCGCTTCGTCACCGACGAGATTCGAGAGGTCGGCGTCCACCTGTTGGGACGACGGCTGTACGAGACGATGCTGTACTGGGAAGCCGCCGACCAGGATCCCTCGCTCGACGACTCAATGCTCGAGTGGGCCGCGATCTGGAAGCCGCTCCCCAAGGTGGTGTTCTCCACCACGCTGTCGGCGGTGCAGGGCAACGCCCGCCTGGCTTCCGGCGGCCTGACGGAGGAGATCGAGCGGTTGAGAGCCGAGCCGGAAGAGGGCGACATCGCGATCGGCGGCGCGACTCTCGCCGCCGAGGCGGCCGCGTTGGGTCTGATCGACGAGTACCGGCCCAGGGTCTACCCGGTGCTGGTTGGCGGTGGCATCCCGTTCTTTCCCCAGCGCGAGCGCCGGGTGGATGTGGAACTCGTCGAGACCCGCACCTTCAGCTCCGGAGTCGTCCACCTCCGCTACCGCGTGGCGCGCTAGTGTCCTGCGCCCAGCAATCCCTTCAAAATGTGGATGCGGACATCGGCGGGAGCCATCGGGCGGACATCGACGTTCGTCCGGGCCCATGTTGCCCGAGGGCGGCATTGCGACCGCCGGTCGCCGGTCACCCGAGATTCTCGGTCAGCTGGTTGTCTCAATTGATCCGGACCGAGCTCCGGGGTTTCGAAGTGATGCCGGCTTGAGGTGTTACAGGCAGGGCTGGGAGTCCCTTTCGCGGCGTTCAGTCCACGTTGCTGCTGTCCGGGAAGGAGTGGTGCTCGTGTGCCACGAGCCACTGCCCCTGCTCCTTACGGAGCCCGAGCGTGAGCCGCAGACGGTTGGCCGGCCGCTCGGCGCGCTCCCGTGGCGTTCCGCAATCCAGCAAGGCGTAGGCATAGGCGACGTCGACTCCGGCGACGACGTCGAGGGACACGAGCTCGAACGAGGCACCTTGCGCCTGCCACTCGAAGAAGGGAGGCCACGTCTCGCGATAGGCGTCGATGCCATGGACGCCGTCATAAGGTGGCGGAACGTCGAACATCACGATGTCGTCGGCGTGGCCCGACAAGACCCGCGTCAGGTCACCGTTGTGCACAGCTGAGGCCCACTGCTCGATGAGAGCCCGAATCTGTTCTTCGTCGCCGGTCATGACTCAACTCCCAGCTCGGTTTGCATCGCGCTCCGCGATATCCGCGGGCATGCACGGAGGCCGCCCATCCAAAGATGCCTCCTTCAGCGCGAATCTGCCGAGACCACCGGAGACCGACCGGCAGATGCCCTGCCGATCCGGATCAGCTGGGACGCCGAGCGAATGGGACACCGGCTCATTTGAGATCAGAGTCAGATCGACGGACACACGACAACAAAAGCGTTGACCGCGGTCAACGCCACTCCCCCGGCCTTCCCCTCCTCCGGGACGCCCGGAGCCGGCAGCAAGGCCAGTCGTCCGGTTTCGCTGCTTCAACGCTTGAGCGGCGGTCATGCGGTCTCATCCCGTCGTAGGGAAGGCCTGCTCGGTCCAAATGGTTTTGCCGTAGTGGCTGTAGCGCGTTCCCCACCTCTGGACGAGTTGCGCGACGATGAACAGGCCGCGCCCGCCTTCGTCGTCCTCTCCGCTGTGGCGCAGGTGCGGTGATGTGTGGGCTGTATCCGTGACCTCGCACAGGAGGGTGCGGTCACGGATGAAACGTACGTGGAGCGGTCCCGCGGCGTACCTGACCGCGTTGGTCACCAGCTCGCTGACGACGAGTTCGGTTGCGAACGACAGCTCGTCGAGGCCCCAATGGTGCAGTTGTTCGGTGGCCAGGTCCCGGGCATGGCCCGCGGCGACCGGTTCTGCGGGCAGTTCCCATTCGGCAACCTGCGAAGTGTCGAGTTCGCGGGTGCGGACGAGCAGCAGGGCGGTGTCGTCGGCCGTTGTTCCGCCCGGCAGGAGTTCCGCTACCGCCCGGTCGCACAGTTCTTCGAGTGACGCGTGCCGGTCACTGAGTACACGTCCCAGGGTGTCCAGTCCGTGATCGATGTCGCGGGAGCGGGCCTCGACCAGGCCGTCGGTGAAGAGAGCCAGCAGACTGCCCACCGGCAGCTCGATCTCCATGGACTCGAACGGCAGGCCGCCGAGGCCCAGGGGCGGGCCGGCCGGCAGGTCCGGGAAGGACAGCCGGACGTCCGGGTCGACGACCGCCGGCGGCAGATGCCCGGCCCTGGCCATGACGCAGCGCCGCGAGATCGGGTCGTAGACCGCGTAGAGACAGGTCGCCCCGGTGGTCACATCGGCGTCGGTCCCGTCGGGCGTGCCCGCCTCGCCCCACTGCTCCTCCGCCGACTGTGCCACCAGATCGTCGAGCCTCGACAGCAGCTCGACGGGATCCATGTCCATTTGGGCGAACGCGCGTACGGTCGTACGCAGCCGCCCCATGGTGGCGGCCGCCTGCAGGCCGTGGCCGACCACATCGCCGACCACGAGTCCGACCCTGGTCCCGGACAGCGGGATGACGTCGAACCAGTCACCGCCGACCCCTGTCACGTCGTCCGCGGGCAGGTAGCGGTAGGCCAGGTCGACCGCTGACTGTTCCGGCACGTGTTGCGGCAGCAACTGGTGCTGGAGGGCCAGCGAGGCGGTGCGTTCACGGGTGAAGCGGCGGGCGTTGTCGATGGAGACCGCCGTACGGGCGGCCAACTCGTCGGCCAGGGCCACTTCACCGCTGTCGAAGGTGGCCGAACCGGTGTCGCGGGCGAAGGTGACGAGTCCCAGTGTGCTGTTCCCGGCCCGCAGCGGCACGACCAGGACCGTGTCGTCGAGCACGAGCCCGCCCGACGAGAGGCAGCGATCCTGCGGGGAATCAGACGGGTACTCCACGGGTGATTGGTTCACGAGTGGGGGCTGCTGTCCCGGCTTCTCCTGTTCGGCTTCCTCGGCCGAGCGGCGGGCGACCCGTACCAGGGACATCGCAGCTGAGTCGCTGGTGGCCGGCACCTCGCCTTCGAGGACCGCCCTCGAAAGGTCGACCGTGACCGTGGCGGCGAACTCCGGGACCGCCACCTCGGTGATCTTCTCGGCAGTGACCATCACATCGAGGGCGGTGCCGATTCCGCGGCCCGCTTCGACGAGCAGGGCCAGCCGCCGCTGGGCCTTGTAGCGATCGGAGATGTCGAATGCGTCCTCGCACACTCCGAATATGTGTCCGTCGGTGTCCTGGAGCCGGTAGTAGGAGCAGGACCAGAGGTGGTCCGTGTCGGGGTCGCTGGGCGGCCGGCCCTGGAAGTGCAGGTCCAGAAACGGTTCTCCAGTATCCAGTACATGACGCATGACCGCGTCGAGAGTGGGCGGATGCCCCTTGGTCACGAATTTTCCTTCGGAGTACAGCTCATGGGCCCGAAAACCCCGGAACTCGGTGAATGGTCGTCCGATCTCCCGTTCGTACGCCGCGTTGCACCAGGTCAGGCGCAGGTCTGTGTCGTAGATGGCCAGGCCGACGGGTGACTGGGTGGCCAGTCCGTGCAACAGGGCCAGCCGGGTTTCCCACAGCCGAAGATCCTTCAGATTCGTCGCGACGAGGAGATGCTCCGCCGTACCGGAGCCGGGCAGGGGACAGACAGCGGTGGCGACGATCAGCTCACGTCCGTCCCGGTGCCGGGCGACGCGGATCTCGTGTCCGCGGAACCGGGAGGGGAGAGGGAGCACCGAGGGTGTCGGGTCGGGTGACAGGAACGTGGCCAGGGGCCGTCCGACGATCTCATGCGGCTGGTAACCGAGGAGCCGCTCCGCCGCGGGGCTCCATCCGATAACCGTGTCCTGGGCGTCGACGACCACTGTGGCCGCCCTGGTGACATCGAGGGGACCACGAAAGTCGGCACTTTGCTCCGCGTTCCATGCAGTCATGGCGCCACACCAGCCCCGTTCATCCCCTTCAGAATCTGCTGTTCTCCGGGCAGGCACAACCGGGCAGGCACAAACGCGGCGCGCCCACCCAACGGAAGACTGGCGTCACCGCCACCACCACACGTTCGGGGCACGGCCCCGCAAAGACCGACCGCCCAGCCCCTCGTCCAGCCCACGGTGCTCACCAGGGTCCCGCGCCCTACAGATCCAGGACGATCTCTTCCGTGGGCTTGGAGCAGCAGATGAGGATGTTGCCGTCGGCGGGGGGCTCCACCGGCTCGGGAGAGTAAGTCACCGCCCCGGACATGAGGGCGAGTTCGCAGGTGTGACAGACGCCGGTCCGGCACGACCACCTGACGGGGACGTCGCAGGCTTCCGCGAGTTCCAGCAGGGACTCCTGGGTGGTGTTCCACGGCACGTGGAGACCGCTGCGGGCGAAGGTGACCGTGGGTCCGGTGCCGGCCCGGCCTGCGGGCTGATGGGGTGCGGCCGCCACCGAGCCGTCGATCCCGGGGGTGAGGGACGGGCCCGCGCCGAAGATCTCGGTATGGACCCGAAACGCCTCCAGACCCGCGTCAACGAGGGCCGTGGTTGCGCCGTCCATGAAGGCTTCGGGGCCGCACACGTAGGCGTCGGCGTCCGTAGGCAGTCCGAGGCCGGCGATACGGTCGGCCGACAGGTGGCCGATGTCCGTGTAGTCGATGCCCTGACGGTCTTCAGGGGCGGGTTTGCTGTAGTAGATCCTTGACCGGCCCTGCGGGAGCATGCCGATCAGGTCCCGGCTTTCCCGGGCTAAAGGGTGCTCGGTGCCGTCACGGGTTCCGTGCAGCCACCACACCTGGCGGGCGGATCGGTCGTGGGCGAGTGCGTGCAGCATTGCCAGCACGGGGGTGACCCCGACGCCGGCCGACAGCAGGACCACCGGATTGTCCCCGCCGGTCAGGAAGAAGGTTCCGCGGGGCGCCGCGACGTCAAGATGATCACCGGTACGAATGTGGCTGCGCAGGCGGTTGCTGGCCGCGCCGTGCAGTCCGGCCTTGACACTGACCCGGTAGGTTCCGGCGCCCGGCTCTCCGGACAGCGAGTAGCTGCGGATCAGCGGCGGCCCGTCTCCCTCGGGCTGGAGCTTGACCGTAAGGAACTGCCCCGGCTCAGCGGCCGGCAGATCGGAACCGTCGGCAGCGGCCAGCGACAGAGAGAACACGCTGCGGCTCTCGGGCTGGATGCGGGTGACGATCAACGGGCGAAAGCCGGACCAGGCGGGGCGCGGGGCGGTGGCCGCGGCATTCAGCCCGGCGCTGCCGGAATTTCCTGCAGCTTCGTTGTCGCCCTGCCCCAGCAGGCCTCGCATGGATGCCTGCCAACCGGGGCTGAGCGCGGGGATCCGCAGGGCACGTTCGACCTGCCGACGGGTATGCCCGGGCAGGTAGAGCACCCGGTCGATCTCCTCGACGGTCATCGCCTCGGGTCCGCCGGAGACCCTGACGATCTCCTGCCCGGCTTCGACCTCGCCCTCCTCGAGCACGCGCAGATAGAAGCCGGGCCGGTGATGTGCCACGAGTAGCGCCGCCATCTGCGGCTCGCCCATGCGCAGACCGACGCGGTAGCACGTCACCCGCGGCTGGGTGACCTCGAAAAGCGCTTCGCCGATGCGGTAGCGGTCACCGATGCACACCTCGTCGTCCGGCAGGCCGTCGACGGTGAAATTCTCCCCGAACTGGCCCGATTCGAGATCGTCACGGCCAAGTTCGTGAGCCCAGAAGCGGTACGAGTCGGTCTGGTACACCAGCACTGCCCGCTGCTCGCCTCCGTGGCCGCCCAGATCGCCTTGGCCGTCACCGTCGATGTTCAATCGCCGCGCCATCCGCGGCCCGGTTACTGTCTCCTTGTAAACGCCCGTGCGCACGGTCTTGCCGTGCCAGGCAACGTCCTTCGGCATGCCGACACTGACGGCTCTCAATATGGCCACGTCGCCCCTTCCCATGCGGGTGCCACCACCGGAACCTTGCATGTCTTCCTTCACACGGAAGCCTTCAGTAGCCGCTCCGCCCGGACCTCGGCGGGGAGCAGATGCTGTCCGATGATCAGGCTGCGGCCCTCCACCATGTACGGCTTCCGGACTTCGCCGCTGCTGTAATCGACGCCGACCTCCTCCTCCCGTTCGTCCTCGAGGAGCCACTGTGAGTCGGGCAGCCCGACAGCCTCCGCCTCTTCCTTGGGGAAGTTGGGGAAGCCCGTGCCCCGGTAACCCGGGAAGGGCGACTCGCCGTGGATCCTCGTGGCCGGCATCGCGACCGGGACGTGGCACACGTTCAGAGCCAGGTAAGGAGTGCCAGTGACCGCGAAAAGTACCTCTGCCATGACGAATCGTCTCCCCCGGCTCCATGTGACAACTCTGAGGGGATCGGCTGCACATGCCAGCCTAGGCACACGTACGACGAGGCGCATGGCGACAGGCGAGAGGAGCCCGGGACCTGCCCTTGGGCCTGGTCGACGACGTATCCGCAGCACGGGCCAACTCGCCGCGCGCAAACCGCTGATGACTTGCACGCGCCGATCACCCCGCCGCACCGTGCCTTCGACGGCCACCCTCCAGTGCCCGTCTGGCGGACCGCGGCCCTCAGAGCAGGAGAACAGTGGCCATGAAGAGGTGGTGTACGCAGGGTCCAGTAACGGCTTGCCACACGGACCGGGCCGGTGCCCCGCGCTTTGGCCGCCGTCCTCGTACGACATCGCGCCGGTGACGACAGGCGCCTGATCCAGGTGGACAACCGCCGGGACGACGTTGTCGGCCTCGCCCATCCGGCGGACCGGGCAGAGAGCGGCCATGGCGCCGCCGGAGAAGCGGTCACCCGTAGGTCAGGTCAGCGTTGTCGGTCAGTCCGGTGGGGTTGCTCGCGAAGCAGCGTCCGATGCCTGAGGCTGGGGCGCTTCCAGCTCGCCCTTGTCTGGCTCGGCACCGGAATCCTGCTCGGTGCCCTGCTTCCGGCACTCGGCGTGGCCGTGATCGCCACCTTCATTTTCTATTACTGGCTTCCCATCGGAGGCGAGATCGCCAAGGTGAAGCGTCGGCGTAGCCGCGGGGACCATACGTGATCGCCGGTCGGGGTTATCCCGCTGCGTCGTGGCGGGTGCGCTGGTAGCGGCGCCTCGCCTTCATTCGGTTGCCGCAAACGGCCATCGAACACCAGCGGGCCTTGTTGGTTTTGCTCCGGGCGATGAGAAACAGCCGGCACTCCGGGTTGGCACACGGCCGCAACCGGCCGGGCATCGTCTCCTGCAGCGCGCTCCATGCCAGGACGGCCTCCACCGCCATCCTCCGCTCCGCAGACGCCCGCGGCTCCCACGACACCCGCGCAGAGGAGAGGTGCGGGCGGGAGGCGACGTCCTTGAGGAGTGGGGCCAGCGAGACAGCGGACCGACGGCGGCGCACCACGTTCTGCGGTGCATCACGCTCATGACGAAAGTAGTGGCACTCCCCTGCGCTGCCGCTGCCACCCTGGGCCTCCTGCCACCAGCTGGCCGCTTCGCATACTGCGCACGTCTCCGCCCGGTCTGATCGCATCCCCGGCGCTGGGTTTCTGCCGCAGTCACCGCCGTGCTGATGCGGGCATCGCCGAAGCCGGCCGCGCCATCGAGAGCGGGCCGGGTGTTGCTGTGTTCAAGGTGTGACACGGAGTGGGAAATCGGGGCTGCCGGGCCGGTGGCCTGTGAGCTCGGGCATAGGGCCCGCGTCACACAGGAGGACCCCTAGTAGACCCGCAGCCGGGCTTTCCCCCCTGCCACACGACCTCCCCCACCTTCTGTCCGTTTTGTCACTATCTGGGGTCGTAGGTCACACCATTGCCAGCAGCCCAGACCCTCTCGCAAGGTGTTGGACATACCGGGGAGCCGAGCGCCGGACCGGGCACAGCACACCGCCCGTCCTCCAGACACCGGCCCCACGACACGCACCACGGCCCCAGCGCCACACCCGTGTCGCCGACCCCCCAGTCGGCCTCCCCACGACGTCCCCCATGGAGAGGTACCCCCCTTGACTGCCACCACCCGCCGCACCCTGAACCTCCGCAAGACCTCCGTGACCAGCATCGCCGCCTCCGGCGCCGCCGCCTGCGCCCTGTCCCTGGCCCCGCACCCCGCCCACGCCGCCGAGCCCACCCACACCGCGCCCGCAGCGATCTCCGCCATCACCGCCGCCCACGTCACCCAGCAGGCCCACCACGCCGAGAAGACCACCCACCACACCACGGCAAAGAAAGCCCCCGGCGCCAAACACACCGACACCGTCTCCGAGATCGTCAAGAGCAAGAAATACGGCAACAACCTCGACGGCTGGATCCGCGAATCGCTGGCCATCATGAAGGCCAAACACATCCCCGGCACCTACCAGGGCCTCTACCGCAACATCATGCGCGAATCCAGCGGCAACCCCCACGCCCAGAACAACTGGGACGTCAACGCCCGCAACGGCATCCCCTCCAAGGGCCTCCTCCAAGTCATCCAGCCCACCTTCGACACCTACCACGTCAAGGGCACCAAAAACAGCCTCACCGACCCCGTCGCCAACATCGTCGCCGCCGCCAACTACGCCGCCGACAAATACGGCTCGATGGACAACGTCAACTCCGCCTACTGACCCAGCGGATTGACCACACACCACCCCAACCACCTGAGTCCCTGGGACGGCCGCCCCCTCCAGGAACGGCGGGACTCAGGTTCTGACGAGGGCCGGAACCGGTGCACCCACCCGTTCCGGCCCTCGCCCATTTTCCTCCCCGCCACCCCACAGCTCTTCCGTTCTCGTTGCTCCGCTCCCGAGTCCACCGTTACCCGGCACGCAGCGCAGCGGTACTTGCCAAGCGGCATTGAGGCCTCCAGCTGCCGGGCTGGGTCGACGCGCCCTTGCGGCTGAACCAGCAGACGGTCCGCGTCAGGGAGCGGTCGTCCACGTGCAGGTGCCCGCCCGGAAGGTTCCGGGCGGGCAACTGCACGTGGATGTCGCCGGCCTACGGATAGAAGTGCGTCAGCGACTCGGCGACGCAGGCCGGCTTCTCGGAGCCTTCCACCTCGAAGGTGAAGGCGCGTGTCATCTGTACGCCGCCCCGCGCTACCTCGGTCACCTCGGTGACCGTGGCGTGCAACCGTACGCGGCTGCCGACGGGGACGGGCGCCGGATAACGGACCCGGTTGGCCCCGTAGTTGAGCGCCCGTCCCACGCCGCTCACCTGGAGCAGCTCGCCGAACATCGGGATGCCCCAGCTCAGGACCATGTAGCCATGGGCGATCGTGCGCCCGTACGGGCCGGCGGCGGCGCGTTCGACGTCTGTGTGGATCCACTGGTGATCCCCCGAGACGTACGCGTAGGCGTCGATCAGCTCCTGGGTGACCTCCTTCCACTCGGAGCGGCCGAGGTCGCGTCCGGCGAGGGCGAGGATCTCCGGGACACCGTGCACGGACAGGGGCATGGACGGTACTCCGTTCAGCGTGTACGGGCGGTCAGGCGGGGACGGGGGCGGTACGGGGCGCAGCGACCGCGTCGGTGGCCAGCTCGTCGTGATTGGGGCGCTTGAGCAGGAGCAGCATGCAGCCCAGGCTCAGAGCCACCTGGAGCGCGGCGTAGGCGATGACCGCGGTGACGGAGCCGGTCCGGTTGAGCAGGAACTGGCCGATGATCGGGGTCGTACCGCCCAGCAGGGTGCCGCACAGCTGGTAGCAGAGCGAGATGCCGGTGTAGCGCAGATGCGCCGGGAAGCGGCTGGCGAGCATGCCGGCGAGGGCCGCGTAGTAGAGGCAGTGCGGGATCGTGGCGACGGCGACCCCGACCATCGCGAGGCCGTAGTTCTGGGTGCTGATGAGGACGAACATCACCGGCATCAGGATCAGCTCGGGGACCAGCATCACGATCACCGCGCGGGACCAGCTCTTCATCCGGGTCGCGATGAGGGCGCCGAAGGGCTGCACGATGATCTGGGTGATGTTGGCGACGAGGATGATCGTCAGGAAGGAGCTGCGGTCGAATCCGAGGGAGGTGGTGGCCCATGACAGGGCGAACGTCGACTTGAAGTACGTCGCGGACAGGCCGATGGTGCAGGCGCCGATGCCGAGGACGATCAGCATGGGGTGACTGCGCAGGACTTCCGTCAGCGGGAGTTTGACGACTTCCTTCTTGTCGATGATCTTGGCCATGGCCGGGGATTCGGCGACTTTCAGGCGGACCACCAAGCCGATCATGACGAGTGCGGCGGAGGCGAGGAAGGGCACCCGCCAGCCCCACGAGACGAAGGCGTCATCGGGCAGTTGGCTGATGGCGAGGAAGCTCACCGTGGAGAGGGTGTTGCCGACGGGTGAGCCCTGCTGGGCGAACGCCCCGTACAGCACCGACTTGCCCTTGGGGGCGTGCTCAGAGGCGATGAGGACGGAGCCGCCCCACTCACCGCCGAGGCCGATGCCCTGGATCATGCGGATGCAGATCAGCAGGATCGGGGCGGCAACTCCGATGGAGGCGTAGCTGGGAAGAAGACCGATCGCGGTGGTCGAGACACCCATCATCAGCAGGGTGATGACGAGGGTTTTCTTGCGGCCGAGCCGGTCGCCGTAGTGACCGAAGATGATGCCGCCGATGGGGCGGGCGAGAAAGCCGACCCAGAAGGTGGCGAACGCGACCAGGGTACCTATGGAGCCTTCGAGTTCGGGGAAGAACACCTTGTCGAAGACGAGCGCTGCCGCGGTTCCGTAGATGTAGAAGTCGAACCACTCGATGGTGGAGCCGATGAAGGCTCCGAATCCTGCACGGTTCGCGGCTTTCTTTCGCTCGCGTGCGGTTGCGGTGGTCGCACTCATGGTGGCTCCCGTGAACATGGTTGATCAAGCGGATGGGGGCACGGACGGCCCGGCGTCGCCCGAGACGCCCTGGGCCGCGTGGAGGGGAAAGTCGGAAAGAGAGGGGACGGTACGGGGACGGGGTGGTCAGGCGGCGATGCGTTCGAAGACCGCGGCGAGGCCTTGGCCTCCGCCGATGCACATGGTCTCCAGCCCGTAACGCGCCTCGCTGCGGTGCATCTCGCGGCTGAGCGTGGCGAGGATGCGGGCGCCGGTGGCACCCACGGGGTGGCCGAGCGAGACACCGGAGCCATTGACGTTGATCCGCTGCTCGTGGTCGATCGCGCCGAGGCCGAGTTCGCGGGTGCAGGCCAGTACCTGGGCGGCGAAGGCCTCGTTGATCTCGATCAGGTCGAGGTCGGCGAGGGTGAGTCCGGCACGGCCGAGGGCCGCGCGGGTGGCCGGGACGGGCCCGATGCCCATCGTTGCGGCGGGGACACCCGCGCGTGCGAACGAGACCAGACGGACGAGCGGGGTGAGCCCGAGCCGTTCGGCGGTGGCGGCGCTGGTGACCAGGCAGGCGGCGGCCGCGTCGTTCTGCCCGCTCGCATTGCCCGCGGTGACGGTGGCCTGCGGGTCGGCCTTGGCCATGATCGGGCGTAGCGCCGCGAGTTGCTCGGCGGTGGTGTCCGGGCGGGGGTGCTCGTCGGCGGTGACGGCCGTCTCGCCCTTGCGGGTGCGTACCGTGACGGGCACGGTCTCCGCGTCGTAGCGCCCCTCCTTCGCGGCGCGGGTGGCGCGGGCCTGCGAGCGCAGGGCCAGGGCGTCCTGGTCGGAGCGGCTGATGGAGTAGGCGCGGCGCAGGTTCTCCGCAGTCTCGATCATGCCACCGGGTACGGGGTGGTGGACGCCCCCCGCAGTGACTCGGCCCCGGGCAAGCGAGTCGTGGAGTTGGAGGCCGGGGCCCTTGATGCCCCAGCGTCCGTCGTGCGTGTAGTAGGGAGCGGCGCTCATGACGTCGACGCCGCCCGCGATGACGATGTCGCTGAAGCCGGCCCGGATCTGCATGGCGGCGTCGAGGACGGCTTGCAGACCGGAGCCGCAGCGCCGGTCGATCTGGGCGCCGGTGACGGTGTCGGGGAGGCCGGCGTCCAGGGCGGCGACGCGCCCGATGGCGGGGGATTCGGCCGATGGATAGGCATGTCCGAGGATCACCTCGTCCACCCGCGCCGGGTCGATCCCCGTACGGGCGACGACCTCGGCGATGACGCGTGCGGCGAGCGCGGCCGGTGTCTGCTGGGCGAACGCTCCGCCGAAACGCCCGATGGGTGTGCGCAGCGGCTCGCAGATGACGACATCGGTCCGGTCGGGCACGGCAGAACACCTTTCAGCGGGTTCGGGTGTGTGGGGCGACCTTCGCACTGGACCACTGAGTCGGTCCAATATCGAATTTCCTCCCCTTCAAGACGCCACGCGTCTCAATCGGACGGCAGGCGCTTTCATGGGGGTCAGGCCGGCTCACACCGCCGGCCCGGCATGGACCGAACGGGCGGCCCTAAGGGGTCGGCAGCGCCTCCTCGGCGACCGCGAGCACCGCGCGGAGTGCCGCCGAGGGGTTGTCCGTACGCCAGGCAAGCGCGGCCTGCCGCCGGATGGGTGGCCCGGCGAGGGACCGGTAGACCAAACCGTTCTGCTGGATGTGCCGGACGGAGGAGACGGTGAGCGTGACGCCGACGCCCGCAGCGACGAGGGCCAGAATCGTGTACGAGTCGGGCGCCTCCTGCACTACCCGCGGATTGAAACCGGCGTCCTCGCAGACCTGGACCATCGCGTCGCGCACCGTGGAGCCGGCGTTTGCGGGGAAGGAGACGAACGGTTCCTCGGCCAGGATTCCGATCGGGATGCTCTCGAGGCGGGCGAGCGGGTGGTCGGAGGGCAGCGCGCACAGCAGCTCCTCCTCGTCGATCACCCGGTGGGCCACCCCGGGCTGGGTGACCGGGAGGCGGACGAACCCCAGGTCGAGGGAGCCGTCGGCGACCCGGGACAGGGCGACGTTGGCGTATGTCTGGCCCTTCATAGCCAGCTCGATCCCGGGGTGGGCAGCCCGCACGGCCCGGGTCAGCAGCGGCAGCGTCTCGTGGCTGGAAGCTCCGGCGAAGCCGATGGTGACCCGGCCGTACTCCCCCCGCCCGGCGGCCTTGGCCGCCCGTACCGCCGTGTCGAGGTCGTCGAGCACGGTCCGTACGGGTTCGAGGAAGGACTCCCCCGCGCTGGTGAGTCGCACCGAGCGGGTGTTGCGTTCGAAGAGCTGGACGCCGAGTTCCTTTTCCAGCTGCCGGATCTGCTGGCTGAGCGGGGGCTGGGCCATCTGCAGCCGCTTGGCCGCACGGCCGAAGTGCAGTTCTTCGGCGACGGCGGTGAACGCGGTCAGATGACGCAGTTCCATCGGTGCTTCCATTCATTAACCAGCTGTCTTGATTCGACCATAATTTGGTATTGGACAGCAATCAATGGCCGCTGACACGGTAAGGGCGACCAGCACGCACTCGCCAAGGAGCACCGTGGAGCGGACGGATACGGCCGACGGGCCCAGCAAACTCATGTCGATGAAGGAAGCCGTCGCCGCGTTCGTGCACGACGGAGCCACCGTCAGCCTCGAAGGATTCACCCACCTCATCCCCACCGCCGCCGGGCACGAGATCATCCGTCAGGGCCGCAAGGACCTCACCGTCGTACGGATGACAGCGGACATCGTGGTGGATCAGATGATCGCCGCGGGCTGTGTCTCGCGGCTGGTCTCCTCCTTCGTGGGTAACTCCTCCGCCGGTTCGCTCGGCGAGCTGCGGCGCAGGATCGAGCGTGCCGACCCGGCTCCGCTGGCCTTCGAGGAGTACAGCCACTACGGGATGGTGTGCCGCTACCTCGCGGGGTCCCAGCGGCTGCCGTTCTACCCTCTGCGCAGCTACGGCGGCAGTGATCTGCCGGGCGTCAACGGGGACCTGCGCAAGGTGACGTCCCCCTATCCGGGGCCCGACGGGGAGCCGGAACAAATCTACGTCGTACCGCCCGTGAACCCGGACGTGACGATCATTCACGCCCAGCGGGCCGACCGCCGGGGCAACACCCAGATCTGGGGGCTGACCGGCATTCAGGCCGAGGCGGTGTACGCGGCGGCCAAGGCGATCGTCGTCGTCGAAGAGGTCGTTGAGGACAACGTGGTCCGCTCGGATCCCAACCGCACACTCGTCCCGTCGCACGCCGTAGACGCCGTCGTCGTCTGCCCGCGCGGCGCACACCCGTCCTTCGCGCAGGGCTATTACGACCGCGACAACGACTTCTACCGGGCGTGGTCGCACATCAGCAGGGACCCGGAGCGGCTGCGGGCGTGGCTGGCGGAATGGGTGTACGCAACTGCCGATCACGCCGAGTACGTCGACAAGCTGGGCGAGGAGTTCTGGGCGGGGCTCGCGGTAGGCGAAGCGCTCAGCGAACCTGTGAACTACGGGCGGCGGCTGTGAGCGCGCCGCAGGAGAAGGAACGGGACATGACCACCACCGCACCGGAGACCGTCACCTCGTCCGAGCTGCTCTCCGTCGTCGCCTCCCGCGAACTGGCCTCTCGCCGCACGGTGTTCGCCGGCATCGGGTTGCCGACGCTCGCCACGGAGCTCGCCCGTCTGACGGTCGCGCCGCATATTGAGGTCGTGTACGAGTCCGGGGTCTGCGGGGCGCACCCCTCGCATCTGCCGGAAACCATCGCCGACGCCGTACTCATCTCGGGCGCGGAGGCCGTGTTGTCGATGCCGGCGCTGTTCGGCTGTGTACTTCAGGGCGGCCACATCGACGTCGGCTTCCTCGGTGCCGCGCAGATCGACCGGTGGGGCAACCTCAACACCTCCGTCATCGGCGAGTGGGAGAGCCCCTCCGTGCGGCTCCCCGGTTCCGGCGGCGCCATCGAGGTGATGGCCAGTTCCCACGAGGTCTTCGTGGTGATGCGCCGTCACAACCCGCGCTCCTTCACCGGGTCCCTGGATTTCTGTACCACTCCGGGCCCGGACCGGGCACTCGCCGATGGCATCCGGCCCCTGGGGGCCGGAGTCACCCGGGTGATTACCGAACTGGGCATCCTGGCCCGCGCCGGCGTCGGTGAGGAGCTCCGGCTCGTCGCCGTTCACCCGGGCGTGACGGTGGATCAGGTGCGAGCAGCGACGGGCTGGGACCTCGAGGTCGCCGGGTCCGTGGACACGACGCCCCCGCCGACCGCGGCGGAGCTGCGGCTCCTGCGCGAGGACGTCGACCCCGACCGCGTGTACCTCCGCTGACAACGAACGCACCTGCCGAGAGGACGTAACCGTCATGCGTATCAGGATCGTCGGCGCCGGAGCCATGGGCCGTGGCATCGCCCAGTGGGCTGCAGCAGCGGGACACATCGTCGAGCTCGGTGATGTCCGGAGCGAGGCGGTGACAGCGGCCGTGGATTTCGTACGGTCCATGCTGGAACGTGCGGTGCAGAAGGGCAGGATGTCCGCCGGGGATTGTGCGGCGACCCTGGGACGCCTCGTTCCGCTGGATGACCCGTGGGCGCCGGGCCCGGATGTCGAGTTGGTCATCGAGGCCGTACGGGAGGATCTGGACACCAAGGCCGAGGTCTTCGGGAAGCTGGAGCAGGCCCTGCCGGACTCCGCGCTCTTCGCGACCAACACCTCGTCCCTGTCGGTGACCCGGATCGCCGCCTCACTGCGGGATCCGGGGCGGCTCGCGGGGCTGCACTTCTTCAATCCCGTCCCGCTGATGAAGATCGTCGAGATCGTGCCGGGCGCCGCCACCCGCCCGGAGATCCCGGCGGTCCTCACCACGCTGGTCGAGAGCTGCGGCCATCGCGCGGTGACTGTCGCCGACACACCCGGTTTCCTGGTCAACCACGCCGGCCGAGGACTGGTGACGGAAGCCCTGGCACTGCTGGAGGAGTCCGTCGCGGACCCCGCCGGGATCGACCGGATCGCCCGGGACGTCCTAGGGCTGCGCATGGGCCCGTTCGAACTGATGGATCTCACCGGGCTCGACGTCACGGCTGCCGTTATCGACTCGATCTGGCAGGGCTTCCGCTACGAGGACAGGCTCCGCCCCTCCTATCTCACCCCGAACCGGGTGACCGCACGCCTGCACGGCCGGAAGACCGGAGAGGGGTGGTTCGCGTACGGCCCCGAGGCACCCGCCCCGGCGCCCGAACCGCCGGTGGCGGGTGACGCGGACCGGCCGGTGTTCGTCGCGGGCGGCGAGGACGCCGATGGGCTGCGGAGCGCGCTGACCGCCGCCGGAGCCACGGTCGAGGACGGCGCCGGACCGTCCGAAGGCGCCGTCGTCCTCGTCCCTGTCTGGGGCACCACGGTGGCAGCGGCGGCGGCCTCGCTGGAACTGCCCGCCACGTGCACCTTCGGCGTCGACCCCATGCCCCCGGCCGGCCGCCGCCGGGTGCTCGCGGTGACCCCCGCGGCCGACCCGACCGCCGCGCGAGACGCCCGCGCTGTCCTGGCCAGGGCGGCGGAGGGCGAGGAGCCCTTCGCCGTGTCGGTGGTGCGGGATACCGCTGGTTCGGTGGCGCAGCGACTGCTCGCCTCGGTGGTCTCGGTCGCGGCATCGATCGCAGAGCGCTCGCTGGCCACACCGGCGGACATCGACCTCGCCGTGACGACCGGCCTCGGTTACCCGGTGGGGCCGCTGGCCTGGGGCGACCGGATCGGTGCCGCGCGGATGCTGGCCCTGCAGCGTTCCCTGCACGCCACGACCGGTGACCCGCGGCACCGGCCGACGCGCTGGCTCAGCGAACGGGCCCACCTCGGCCTGGCGCTGACGGACCGGGGCACCTCACCGGCCGACTGCTCCTGACGACTCACGTCAGACGGCTCGACGGACTCGGCCTCGGTCCGGCTGTTGCTGCTCATCGATGCATTTCTTCCGTGATCGGAAGTCACGCCGCACGCTTTACGGTCCCGGGCAGCGCGCCGGCCCGGCCGGGGGCTACTTCGTCACACGGCCATGTACAGCCGCTGGGCGTCGAGAATCGCGGCATGGGCGTTGCGGTGGGCGACCGCGTCGCCGACCGGGACGGGCTGGTAACCTCCGTCCGCGTCGGCCGCGGCGGTCTGGGACCGGCCATCGGCCAGTGCGTCCAGATCTGTCTCGCCGCGGTTCCCTGAGCCCGCCCGCAGTTCGTGGTGAAGGTCCTTAACAGGAACGGTCCGGTATTCGACCACGATCCGGCAACGCGACGCAGCGACGCTGTCCGTCGCTGGTCGGCCACCAGACCTTCCCTGCGAGCGGGGCCTCTACAGTGCCAGCAAGGGTGCGGTCCACGCCCCGCGCGGCCGGCTGCCGCCTGGACTCGGCCGACCGAGGTCGTCACGCGCGCCTCGCGCTCAACGTGGCGTCGCTGTCTCTCGGCGCTTGCATCGCGATCGAGATGGCGGTCCAATGCTGAAGATGACCACCGTTGGCGGGAGCAACCCAGCAGGCGACAAGACCGAGGCTCAGAAGTGTGCGAATCCTCTTGAGGAGTGCACGCTCGAGCAGCTTCGTCAGCGCAGGAGCATGAAGTGGCGGACGCACCCGGCAGACGTCCTGCCCTTGTGGGTGGCGGAGATGGATGTACCGCTCGCGCCGGCAGTCGCCGACGCGCTGCGCGACGCCATCGAGAGAGGTGACACCGGTTACCCGTCCGGAACAGAGTTCGCCGAGTCACTGGCCGGCTTCGCCTCGCGGCGATGGAATTGGGACGGGGTGGACGTCGACCGAGTCGGCCTGGTGCCGGACGTGATGATGGGCGCGGTCCAGGTACTGCGGCTGATCACCGATCCCGGCGACCCGGTGATCGTCAACTCTCCGGTGTACGCACCTTTCTACGCTTTCATCACACATGACGACCGCCGGATCATCGAAGCGCCGCTCGGGCAGGATCTACGGATCAACCCGGACACGCTGGAGGAGACGTTCCGGCGCGCCCGGGCAGCGAACGGCAAGGGCAAGATCGCCTACCTCCTCAGCAACCCCCACAACCCGACCGGCACGGTGCACACCTTCGAGGAGCTCGCCGCCGTGGCGGAGCTGGCTCACCGGTACGGAATCCGGGTCGTGGCCGACGAGATCCACGCCCCGCTCGTACTGCCGGGCGCACAGTTCACGCCCTACCTGAGTGTGCCCGGGGCCGAGAACGCCTTCTCGCTCATGTCAGCGACCAAGGGCTGGAACCTCGCCGGGATCAAGGCGGCGCTCGTCATCGCAGGGTCTGCGGCGGCCGATGATCTGCGCCGGATGCCCGAGGAAGTCAACCACGGCGCGAGCTACCTGGGCGTCATCGCTCATACGGCGGCCTTCCGCCACGGGGACAGGTGGCTCGATGCGTTGCTGGCGGGGCTCGACGCGAACCGAGCCCTGCTCGGCCGGCTCATCGCCGAACACCTGCCGGGAATCGGCTACACCAGGCCCGAGGGAACGTACCTGGCCTGGCTCGACTGCCGGTCCCTCGGTCTCGACCCGGAAGGCACCAGGGACCTGGCAGTCGTCACCGACCTGGCCGGCCCCGCCCAACTGTTCCTTGAGCACGCCAGGGTGGCCCTGTCCTCGGGCCACATTTTCGGAACGGGCGGAGCCGGACACGTCCGCCTGAACTTCGCCACCTCCCAGTCCATCCTCACCGAGGCGATCGTCCGGATGGGACGCGCCGCCGCGCTCCACACGCGTTAGAGCGCCATCCGACTCATCCCGCCTGCCGCACCCGGTAGCGCAGGTGCTGCACGCCTGGTCCGCTGAAGGCACGGGTGGGTTCCAGCTCGATGTGCCCGGGCGGCATGTCCTCGAACAGCCGGCGGCCCTGCCCGAGCAACACCGGGACCAGATGGATATGCAGCTCGTCCAGCACCCCCGCGGTCAGCGCCAGCTGCGCGGTGACCGCGCCGTGGACCAGCACGTCCCTGTCGCCCGCAGCTTCCTTCGCCATGCGCACCGCGTCCTTCACGTCGCTGACGCAGGTCACCGCGGGCCATTGCAGCGTGGCATCGGGCTGGCGGCGGGTCAGGACGAAGATCGGTACGCCGTCGTGGTGGTCACCTCCCCAGCCGCCCGCGTTTGCGAACGTCCGCCGGCCGGTGACCACCGCCCCGGTGGCCAACGCTTCGTCCATGACGTCGCGGTTCACGCCCGACAGGTGGGCGGCGGCGTCGAGATGACTGCCCTCGGCGTCCATCCCGAACCACTCGTGCAGGCGGTCCCCGCCATCACCGATCCCGTTGCCCGGCCCGTCATTGGGCCCGGCGATGAATCCGTCGACCGACATTGACATGTACAGCACGGAGTTGCTCACAGTTCCTCCTCGGCGGCGGCCACGTAAGGTGATAGACGTTGTGGTGCGCCCGCCCGTGCCCGACTCGACGACAGACACGGCGGCAGACTGTCTGGATCTGCCCGGCAGGCGCGGCCAGTGGAGGGGCCGATGTCGGCCTGGGCTGGGGAACGCTTGCCGGAGGCGGGCGCCCGGCGGTGGGCGCGGAACAATGATCGTTGGCGGCACTCAGCACCGGTCGCAGCTTTCACCGGTGAGCCCGGTGCAGAGTCTTCGCCCAGAGTTCTGGGCGAAGACTCTGCACTACGCCTGCGAAGCGTGTGGTCAGTTGTCCTGATTGATCTGCACCCTTTGGCATGCGTAGCTGACATCACCGTCGAAGCCTTGATCGGCCCACGGTGCAGCGCAGGGCGCGGAGTCGTCGGCCAGAGTGCCCGCGGTGGTGCCCACGATCTCGGTCAGGGGGCTGTCCTGGGCGACGTCGATCGGCCCTGGGTCTGCTGTGGCTGTCGTGGCACCGCAGAGGATTGCGGCCCCGGCCAGCAACGCGGCCGCTCCCAGTCTTGTCCCACGCATCAAGGTTGCTCCGTTCGTTCGTGTGGGCACCGGATGTGGCGCCACTCACACCAAACGACTTCAGCCTGGTCTTGGTCACGCCATCAGCAGCCCAGTCAACGCCGCACCACCGCACGACTTGCCATGACGCACGCACGGCGGCTACCGGGGCTCCCCCCGGATCGCCGACCGCGACCGCGGCCGGCCGCGCCGCCACGCCGGATTCGCCCCGCACGGCCCGTTCGGAGACGTGATCACCCGGCTGGGAAAAGGATTGGACGGGGCGTTGCTCGGACTTGTAGCTTGCAGTGGACCGTGACACCGCCCCAGGAGGTGAGACCCATGAACGCTGCATCGATGTGGGTGCTCCCCCTTCCCGTCACGGCCGGCGATTGACGTAGGTGTCGCCGGGAGCGCCTCGACTAACAAGGCACTCCTGAAAGGCAACACCTATGGACTCTTCGCAGTTCTCCGCCGAGCCGTCGTCGAACGATACGGTCGAGCGCGACTTCACCCGGGGCGACGTCCCCGGACTCCGGTCGCCGGCCTCCGGCGCCGATCGCGCGCCCATGTTCGACGTGATCATTGCCGGGTGCGGGCCGGCTGGTGCGATGCTTGCCGCCGAACTGCGGCTGCACGATGTGCGGGTACTCGTTCTGGAGCAGGAAACCGAGCCCGTGTCGTTCGTCCGCATCGTGGGTCTCCATATTCGCAGCCTTGAGCTGATGGCAATGCGCGGGCTGCTGGCTCGCATGCGCGAACACGGAAGACAGCGTCCGGCCGGCGGCTTCTTCGCCGGTATCAACAAACCCGCGCCCCAGGGCCTGGATTCCGCGCACGCCTATCTGCTGGGCCTCCAGCAGCCGGTCATCGTTCGCCTGCTCGAGGAGCATGCGATCGAATTGGGTGCGCAGGTCCGGCGCGGTTGTGCGGTGGCCGATTTCGAGCAGGACGACGAGGGTGTGACCGTTGAGTTGGCCGACGGAGAACAGCTGCGTTCGCGTTATCTCGTCGGTTGTGACGGTGGGCGCAGCACGGTGCGCAAACTGCTCGGCGTCGGCTTCCCCGGTGAGCCCTCGCGGACCGAGACGCTGATGGGCGAGATGGAGGTGGGTGTGCCGCAGGAGGAGATCGCCGCAAAGGTGACCGAAATCGGCGAGACAAATAAGCGATTCTGGCTCAGGCCCTTCGGCGCAGGGGCCTATAGCGTCGTAGTCCCCGCCGCGGGAGTCAGCGATCGCACGGAACCGCCCACCCTCGAGGATTTCAAACAGCAGCTGCGCATCATCGCCGGAACCGATTTCGGCGTGCATTCCCCGCGCTGGTTGTCCCGCTTCGGGGATGCCACCCGGCTGGCCGAACGCTATCGGGTCGGGCGGGTGCTGCTGGCCGGTGATGCGGCACACATCCATCCGCCCACCGGCGGACAGGGCCTCAACCTGGGCGTTCAGGACGCATTCAACCTCGGATGGAAACTGGCTGCCCAGATCCGCGGCTGGGCGCCGAAAAAGCTGCTGGACACCTACCACGCCGAACGTCATCCGGTCGCCGAGGACGTGCTGGACAACACCCGCGCCCAGATGGAACTGCACTCCACCGAACCGGGCCCGCAGGCCGTGCGCAGGCTGCTCACCGAACTGATGGACTTCGACGAGGTGAACCGCTGTCTCATCGAGAAGATCACCGCGATCGGCATCCGCTACGACTTCGGCGAAGGCCCCGACCTGCTCGGCCGCCGCCTGCCCGACTTCGGTGTGAAACACGGCCACCTCTACGATCTGCTGCATCGCGGCCGCGGTCTGCTGCTGGACCGTACCGAACGCCTGACCGTCCGCGGCTGGTCGGACCGGGTCGATTACCTCGCGGATCCCGCTGCGGTACTGGATGCTCCGTGCGTCCTGCTACGCCCCGACGGCCACGTCGCCTGGATCGGCGACGATCAGCAGGACCTGGACGACCACCTCTCCCGCTGGTTCGGCAAGCCCGCCAACTGATTTTCGCCTGAGCAACCGCGAAGGCCCGTGAGGCCATGTACACCAGCTGCCAGCCCTGCGGCATGTGCGCAGGCGGCATCACCCGATCCGGACTCGGCCGCGTCGTCTACGCGGTGGTCTCGGACGGTGACAGATCGAATCGGGAGGAGAGGGCGAGGCCGTAGTCGGCGAAGCAAAGGCGTCGGCCGTCGGTCAGGATTATGGGTCCGGCTGGAGATGCATCTGCCGAAGTCCGGTCAACAGGGCCGGCGTTGGGCGAGCCTCCGCAGGGTCATCAACGGAATCCTCCGTCCTGGCCGGACGCCGACGCGGAGGGCCGTATCGACTGGTCCATGGTGAGCGGGGATTCCACTTTCTGTCGGGCTCACCAGCACGCCGCCGGGCCCGGAAGAAAGCACCACGCCTCCCGAAAAAGGATCAAGTCCCCGGCAGCACCGGTCCGACGAGGGGCTCGGAGGCTCCCGGGGCGGCCTGACCTGCAAGATCCACCTCGCCCGGGAAGGCGGGCGCCGCCCGCTCGTATTTCTGATCGCACCGGGCCAGTGGGCGGTGCCCCGCAGCTCATCCCTGTCATGAAACGCGCCCGCGTCGCCCGCATCGGCAGCGGACATCCGCGCACCCGCCCGGACCACCTCGGCGGCGACAAGGCATACTCCTCCCGCCGCAATCGCCGCTATCTGCGCCGACGCCAGATCAAACACACCACCCCCGAACCGAAGTACCAGCGGGCCAACCGCTGACGCCGCGGCAACAAGGGCGGCCGTCCCGTCGGCTTCGACGACAATCTACAAACGCAGGAACGAAGTCGCGCGGACGATCAACGCCCTCAAGAACTTCAGGGCCGTGGCCACGAGATTCGACAAACGCACCTACGTCTTCCACGGCACCGTCACGGCCGCCTCGATCCGACTCTGGCCCCGGACATGACCCACTGCGCAATGCTTTAGCAGCCCAGCATCTTCTGGATGGCCTGAGGTGTCACTCCAAGCTCTCGTGCGATGTCGGCCTGAGACAGGCCATGGTCGATGAGGCCCTGCATCAGAGCACGCCTTAAGGCCGCCCGCCCGCCACCTCCTGGCCCGCCCGATCCGCATGCGCTCCGGCTTCTCGCCGCGCGCCGGGTGCGGAGAGCAGTGCCATGCCGGCTGTGGCCGCCGCGGCGACCGCGAACCCGGCATGGGCTCCCGCCGTGTCCACCGCCCGCCCGGCGAGCGCGGATGCCGCGGCGGCACCGGCGGCAGTCGCCGAGTTGAGCCACGTGAAGGCCTGGGTGAGGACGGCGTCGGGAACAGTCGCCTGTGTCAGCACGGCGGCCAGGATCAGCAGCACCGGCACCGCGAGGCCGGTCACGGCAAGGGCGGCTGCGAGCGGCACCGGGGCGTCCAGGAAGGTCAGCGGGAGACAGGCGACAACGAGACAGACGGCGGCGACGGCGCGCTGCCGCATCGGCGAACCCGGCCACCGGCGCGCACCGTAGGCCCAACCCCCGACCAGATTCGTGCAGTTGGACACCGCGTACAGCAGCGGTGCGGCGTCCGGGGTGCCACGGCCGACGGCGTAGGCGGTCACGGACACCTGCATCGCGCCGAAGAATACGCCCAGGGCGAGGCCGATACCGACGAGCCGGGCGAAGGCGGCGCGGCGCAGGGCCCGTCCCGCGCCGCGGCGTTCGGCGTGGCTGGCGACGGGGGGCGCGGTGCGGCGCTGGGCGGCGAGGGCCAGGCCGCCGCCGACCACGAGGGCGGCGGCGAGGAGGACGCCGAGGCCCGGCCTCCCCGCGGCTCCGAGCACGCTCACCAGGGCGGGCCCCGCCAGGTAGGACAGCCCGTTGGCGAGGGCCTCCAGGGCGAACGCCCTCGGCAGGGCGGCGGCCCGCTCGCCAGACAGGAGGGCGGACCAGCGGGCGGCGGCCAGGGCACTGAGCTGGGGCAGTGTGGCGCCGACGAGGAAGCCGGACACCAGGTCCGGCGCCGCGCCCGTCAGCAGCAGCGCCACCGCCGCGGCATGCGCGAGAAGGATCCAGGGCAGGGTGCGGGTCTGCCCGAACCGGTCGATGAGCCGCCCGAGTTGCGGCCCCGAGATCGCGTCCGCGACGGCGAACCCACCGGTGACCAGGCCCGCAGCACCGTACGACCCGGTGCGCGCGTGCACCAGCCACACGATGCCGAGGGCTGTCATGGCAAGCCCGACGCGTCCGATGACGGCGGCGAGGAAGAAGGAAAAAGCTCCGGAAGTCCGCAGCAGGGTGCGGTAGTTGGCCGAGGGCACGGCACGTCCCTTTCGCCGCCCGGCGGGACGCGCCGCACCGGGTCGTCGGCGTCCGGATGTGCCGACCCGTGGCTGCGCCTGAAGCCGTCCAGTGCTGGCGTGGGGCGGGGACGCGCGTCCCACGCCGGCTCCGTCACCGGGCGAGTGTTTCCGATGGTCTACGACGCTCGTCCGCGTCTACGTCTCCTTCTCTGGCCACGCAGTACGAACACGACGAGCCTAGACGGGAGCAGGCACCCACCGCCAGGGCCGCGAGCTCACGCGCCGGGTGACGGATCCGGTTCCCACTCCAGGAGCCGCACCGTGGCCACCGAGCGGATGTGCCTGCGCATCACAGTCGCAGCGCACTACCCGGTGTGCCGCCCTCGACCGCTTCCAGGATCGCCCGGTGCTGGGCGAGCGACCGCCCGGTCCGGCGCGGCTGGTGCAACGACTCTGTCGGGACTCAAGTCCGGCGGCAGCCGCGGGTAGGACCAGAGGCCGGACCCGCACGACGACAACCACGCGCCGCCCGACAGCGGGTCATTCGCCACGCCCTCCATGACCAGCGGCAACCGCCTCGAAAAGACCGTACTCACAAGCTCGTTGACATCACACGCCGGCCTTGTTCGCCGTGTCGCGCCCTGCGCCAGCTCACACCCGCAGCCGCAGGGGGGCGTCGCCGGGAAAGACCGCCTGGGGTGGGGTCTGCGGCGCGGCGAAGAGGCCGCGGCCCTCGTCCGTGGTGCGGGAGAGCAGGACGCCCGGGATGTTGTCCTGGGTTGCCACCAGGACGGCGGCGGAGATGGCCCGGGCGAGTTCCACCGCGTCAGGGCGGGTGAGGGGGGTGACGGTCAAGCCGGCCGCCTCGAGGGGGATCAGCGAGTCGACGGTATGCCAGATGCCCGCGTCGATCTCGCCGAGGAGAACCGCCCGCGGCACGGACGTGAAGTCGGTCGGCACATGGCGGCCTGTGCCTTGGGGGAACTCGGCATGGGTGAGCCGTTGGTGGTCGTCGGAATCCAGGTCGATACCGATGCGGAGTTCCGTCCCCTCCGGGGCACGCCCCGGTCCGGGGGTACGGGTTACGACGACGAGGCTTCCCGGCGCGTAGTAAGTGCCGCTCCCCAAGGTGAGCGTGCGGTGACCGGCTCCTGCGGCGAGCAAGTCTCTGGCGGCTCCGGCGGACATGAGGGCGATATCCGCCCGGTGAGCCTCGATCGCCCGCAATCGGGGCTCCGCACCGCGCAGGTGACCGGCCGTCGTGTACGCGCCCACCGGGGCGAAGCGCTCCGCCACCGCCGTGGCGACGCGCATCGACTCCGGCGGGGCGTTTGGCGGAAGCAGCAGGTGTACTGGGCTGAGCCGCGCCGCCGACCACAGCAGGGCCGCATCGAGTTCGGTGATGTAGGTGCCCTGGTGTCCGCGAGCGACCAGAGACATCGCCCCCTCATTCCGCAGGTCCTTCAGCGCCTTCTGGACCGTACCGGAGCCGACCCTCAGCGCCTCCTGGTAGTGGACGGTCGTCGGCAGGCGCCCCCCGACCCCCGCTCGGAGTACATCCCGGGCGATGATCTCCCTTGGGGCAGGGCCGAGTCGGGTGGTGGAACTCAAGGTTGCCATGGTCACGCGGTGCTTTCGGACTGTGGGGCGGAAGTGCGGACATGCTGGGTTGCAGCTGAACGGCCCGGCGGGCTGACGCGCGTTCAGGCCAGAAGTGCCCTGGCACGGTCGACCGGATCACCATCATGGACGACCGCGTGCAGGGCCGACAACACGCGCTCGGGCTGCTCCGCCCGGAAGATCCGCCGACCGAACATCACTCCGCCCCCGCCTGCGGCGACGGCGTCGTGTGCCAGGGCGAGCGTGTCAAGAGGGTCGTCGCCGCCCTTCCCGCCGGCCAGCAGGATTGGCGCGTAGCAGCTCTCGGTCACCTCGGCGAACGCTTCCGGCGAGCCGGGCCACAGCGCCTTCACCAGGTCGGCGCCGATGTCAGCGGAGATCCGGCAGTACATGCTCATGACCTTGGCACTGAGGGCGTCCGGGTCGTCACCCTCGAGCGCGGAGCGCGGCTCGATGATCAGGCCGAGACCGAGGCGCTCGCAGTCACGGGCGATACGGGCATTGCGCTCCACCTCGGCACGCTCGAGCCGCGTGTCGCGCTGCCCCAGGTAGAGGTACGTCATGACGGCGTCGACACCGGCGGCGGCGACCGCCTCCAGGTCCGCGAGCTGGGCGAGCACACCCTCCCCACGGCCGTCGGTGCCGGGGGTGTAGGTGCCCCGGGCGTGGTTCTTCCAGTCCAGATGGAGGATCAGCCCCGGCTTGTCGCGCCCGGTGAACGTGTCTTCCAGGAGAGGGACCATCCCGGGCGTCACCATGATGCCGTCGGCGGTAGTCAGCTTGCTGAAAACAGACCGGATCTCCGCCGTGCTGCGCAGCCCGGCGGGCGGCCCGCTCGTCACCGCGTGGGAGGCGGCGACCACGACCGCCCGCCCGCTGGCAGGCCTGACCAGCCGCCCGAGGCGGATCTTCTTACCGGTTCGTGCGTCCATGAAAAAGCTCCAATATGCAGCTTGCAGAGAATTGCATTGTGACCTTAGAATCTCACCACAGCGGCTGTCAATCGAGCCGCTCCGGCGCACCGCCTTCGGCCGCGCCCACCCGGCGCACGTCCCGCCTCCCCGGAACCAGCAAGATCTGGAGCACCAATGACAGACCTCTCCGCCGCGCTTTCCGCCCTGTCGCACGATCTCGGGCCGGATGCGGTTCGTACCGACGAGGCGACCCTCACCGCCTCCAGCCACGACTCCTGGCCGCTCTCCGCCAAGCTCGACAAGATCGGCCGGCACACCCACCGCGCCGACGCCGTCGTTTCGGTCGACTCGGAGGCCGACATACGCGTGGTGCTCGCCGTGGCAGCGGACCACGATGTCCCCGTCACCGTCCGTGCGCTCGCTTCCTCCGTGACCGGCCAGCCGCTTCCGGTGCGCGGCGGCATCGTGCTGGACGTCTCCGCCCTGCCGACCACGTACACCGTGAACACCGAGGACCTCACCGTCGAGGCATCCGCCGGCTACAACGGCGGGCAGCTGGAGGTCGAACTTCAGAAGCGGGGCTGGACGCTCGGCCACTCACCGCAGTCGCTGCACCGTTCCAGTGTCGGCGGCTGGCTCGCCACTCTCGCCACCGGCCAGTTCTCCTCGTACTACGGAGGCATCGAGGATCTCGTCGTCGGCTACACCGTGATCCTCGCGACCGGCGAGACGCTGAAACTGTCTGCAGCGCCCCGCGCCGCGATGGGGCCGGACCTGCGCCAGCTCTTCCTCGGCTCCGAAGGCACGCTCGGCGTCATCACGTCCGTCACGTTGAAGATCTTCCCGGTGCCGCCCGTCCGTCTGCTGGAGACCTATCGACTGCCGTCAGTAGAAGCAGGCGTAGCAGTGATGCGGGCCCAGGCCGCGGCAGGGCTGCGGCCTTTCGTCCTGCGGCTGTACGACACAGCCGAGGCCCGGCACGCGCTCCAGGACGACACGGTCGACTTCCCCGTCATGTTCGCGGGCACCCAGGGGCTCGAAGCTGTTGCCCGAGCGGAGCTCGACGCCCTGAGCTCGATCGTCAGCGAACACGGCGGCGCCGCCACCGGGCCCGGTGGCACGGAGAAGTGGATGGCCAGGCGGTTCGACTTTTCGGGGGTGGAAAATCTGCTCGCCGAGGACGGCGGATACGCGGAAACAGTGGAGGTGGCTCACACCTGGACCGGCATCCTGCCTCTGTACCACGCTCTCACCGAGGCGCTCGCGCCGTTGGCCGACGAGGTCCTCGCTCACTTCTCACACGTCTACACCCAAGGCACCTCCCTCTATCTGATCCTGCGCGGGAAAGCCGAGAACGACGAGGAAGCCGTACGCCGACTGGAGCAAGTGTGGTCGACCGCGATGCGAGTGGCCCTTGCACACGGCGCCGAGCTGTCCCATCACCACGGCGGCGGCCTGGCCAGGTCGCCGTACACCAGGCGTTCCCTCGGCTCTTCGCACCTCCTGCTGCGCCGCTTGAAAAACGCCCTCGATCCGAATGGCGTGCTCAATCCCGGCAAGCTCGGCCTCTGATTCCACCCCGCTCCGAGGAAAGGCACCCGACCCATGTGGTTTCTCGGCATCGACATCGGCACCACCCATATCAAGGTGGCGGGCGTCGACGAGGACGGCACGCCGCTTCCTGCGGGCCGCATCCGCACGCCGACGCTCGATGTCGACGAGCTCGCGTTCCACGACGCCGAGGCGATCTGGCGCGCCACTGCGGAGCTGATCGCCGAGTATGCGAGGACGACGGCCGCGCCGCACGGCGCGCTCGGCGGAGCCGCCGTGGCGTCCTTCGGGCAGGAGGAGTCCGTCGCCGTGGACAACGCCGGCCGGATGCTCTACCCGTCGCTGGCCTGGTGGGAGCGGCGCCCGGTGCGTGCCATCGAGGCGGAAACGGCCCGCTGGCTCGACTCCTTCGAGCAGTACCAGGTCTCCGGGCTGCGTCACCGGCTCGACCAGACTCCTGAGCGCACGGCGCATCTGCGGGTCCGGGAGCCGCAGCTGTGGCGGTCGACGGCCCGCTGGGTGGACTTCTGCACGTTCGTCACCCATCGGATGACGGGCGAATGGGTCTCTGCGACCAGCCAGATCACTCACAGCCAGTGCTTCGAGCTGACCACGCTGGCTCCGCATGCGCCTGTGATGGAGCGGCTCGGGCTCACGCCCTGGCATTTCGCGCCCGCGCTGCCCACCGGTGCGGATGCGGGAGAAATGTTGCCCACGGCTCTGCCGGGAGTGGCCCTCGCCCCCGGCGCGCGGGTCGTCATCGGTGGCCACGACCAGGTCGTCGCCGCCCGTCAGGTGCACTCCATGAGCGGCGCGGAGGTATTCGACTCCATCGGTACATCCGAGTACCTCATGGTCGCCACCGGCACGTTCGCCCCGCGGACGCGCTCGTACGAACTCGGCCTCGACCACGAGCGCGCGTGGCACGGCGACGGCGTTCTGCTCGGCTGCCCGATTCCCTCGGGCAAGGTCGTTCAACTGCTGGCTGAGCTGTTCCACGATGGGGATTTCGACAGGCTGTTCTCCGGTCTCGCCACCGCTGCCTCCGGACGCCTGCCGTCGCTCCAGGTGACAGTCGGATCCACCGGAGAGGCCACCGGTGGAGCCGAGGGGCTGACGGGACGAGCTGGTTGGGCGCGGTGAGCGCGATCGGGCCCATCGAGATGTCCCAGTTGCCCGAGCCGAAGAGCGTGCTGTTCAGTGCGGGGCTGTCCGCCGGCTTCAGTGTGACCTCGGCCCCCAGGCTCTTCCACTCCTTCTGGATCAGTTCGGCGCCCGCGGCCATGCTGGGCCCGTTCTGGGTGCCGTACATCAGGCTCAGCGTGAGCTTCTTGCCATTCTTGGTCCGGATGCCACCGGGGCCCGGCGCCCAGCCGGCGGCGTCCAGGGCGGACTTGGCCGCCGTGAGGTCGTACGGGGGGAGGTTGCCGGTGACCGAGTCTCCGGTGCAGGCTCGTGGCTCTCCGGTGACCAGGCCCTGGGAGGGTTTTCCGGTGCCGTTGGTGACCACCTTGCCCACATCGGACAGGTACAGTGCCTGGACCAGCGCCCGGCGCACCTTCTCGTCCGCTCCGGGGCGGGCCCCGCTCTGGTTGAAGTACAGCTCACCCAGCGGTGCCTGCACGTCGGCGTGGAACAGCTTTTGCGCGGCCAGCCGCTTCTGCTCGGGGCCGGAGACCGCGGCGGCGTTCAGCTCGCCGGACATCAGCAGGTTCGCGGCCGTCGTCTCGTTGGGGATCACCCGGATCGTCACCTTGTCCGGCAGCCCCTGGGCCCCTCGCCCGGAGGGGCCCCAGCTGTAGTCCTTGCGCCGGGTGAGCGTGTAGTGGTCGTTGGCCACGGCCTCGGTCATGGTGAACATGCCGGTGCCGCTCCCCTTGCCGCCCTTGGCCAGCACCGTGCGGTCCTTGAGGCCGTCGCCGCAGGCGATCGGCACGGAACCGACGTTGCGCAGCAGGAACGCGTCGGGGGCACCGCTGGTGAGCGTGACGGTGCGCTGCCCGTTGTCGGCTTCGGCTGTGGTGCCCGGCTGGATCAGCACACCGGCCAGGGGTGACTTGCTCTTCGGGTCACCGATGTAGTCGATGTTCGCGGCCACATCGCTCGCGGTCAGCGGCGAGCCGTCGGAACAGGTGAGGCCGGGCCGCAGCGTGAAGGTCGCCGTCTTGAGCGTCGCCTGCCATTTCTGTGCCAGCCCGGCCTCGGGCTCTCCCTTGTCGCTGAGGTGGATCAGCGGGTCGTACAGGTAGAGGTTGATGCCGACGGCGATCGACATCACCGTCTTCGCCGGGTCGAGGGGGCCCGGGTCGGAGGCGTAGGCCGTGGTGAACGTCTTGCCGTCCGCCAACTTGCCGTCCCCTGCGACGCTCGAGCCGGATCCTCCGCAGCCGCCGGCCAGCAGTGCAGTGGCCGCCACCAGAGGCAGGGCACGTCCGGCGTGTGCCGTGGCGCCTCTCATATCGACTCCCGCCCGTTCATGGTGGGGAACTGCGTCCCTGCGGGCGTTACAGGCGGACGGTTGAGCTCATCCCATGCGGACATGCGGATCCCCACCTCCGAGGCTTCGAACCGGTGACCTCCGCAAGGTAGGACAGGGGTGGGGCCCGCACTTCGTCGTGCACGACAAGTCCGGGCGGCCCGGTTCATCGGTGCCGACGAACGGGTGACAGGCCCTGGCACCGCCGGGCGCAGCCCACGGTGCCGGGTGTCCGCAGCGTGGCGTTGCGGGGGGCTGCTGCTGCCGGTCACCACGCTCGGACGCCATCAGCACCAGACTCTGGTGACCCTCGGCAAGCTGTCGGTCGCCGACGTGGCGGGGCACAGCGTCGGAGTGCGCGCCTGGAGCCAGACCACCGGCGTGTGGGTGCGCGGGTTCCTCACCGAGCAGTACGGCGTCGATCTGGCGTGTCCGAGGCCGCCGCCGCGGAGCACTCGGCCGCTGTCCTCGCCGCGTACGACGCGATGAAGTCGGTGCTTACCGCCAAGGAGGAGGCCGGGGCGGTGCCCCAGCACCCGGTGGGCTTCGAGGCGCTGCGCGGCGCGTGCACCAAGGCGGCCGCCTACGCACTGGAGCAGGACGTGATTCCGCGTGCCGTGGACTACGACGAGCTTGTCGAGCAGTCCTGCGCGGCGCTCGGCGTACCGCCGGCCCGCCTCGGCGGCTGAAGCCGCGGCACGGACAGCCGGACCGAATACAGACATAGGGAGAGACAGGATATGGACAAGCTCACGGTGGTCCTCGGGGACTATCCGCACGCGCAGCCGCTGCTGGACGGCGACACCGAGATCGGCGGGTACCTGGTCGAGCCGGTGGAGGTCAAGCCGGTCATCGGGGCCTACCGCCGGAAGATCCGGGACCTGGAGTTCGACGTGTGCGAACTCGCGCCGGTCTCGTACCTGATGGCGCGCCAGGAAGGTATCGCGCTGACCGCGGTGCCGGTCTTCCTCAACCGGCGCTTCCACCACGGCGATGTGCAGTGCGCCGCGAACTCCGGAATCCGAACACCCGCCGCACTCTCACACACTGGCGACGTTGATCAATTGCTATCCGTGGCCAGAAACCGGCCTGCGCGTAATTCGCACCGGCGCCCATTCTTGGGCGAACGGAACCGCATGTGTAACGCGGAACGCCCTTTCCGACGCAGACCGGAACACGGGCGTCTGCCGATGGCGCTCCGTTATCTCCTAGCCGAGGCGTGACAGGCGCGCCAGATTGGACCCCCACCGTGAACGACCCCGAGCGCGTGCCGCCGCCCATGAACCAGCCGTACGGCGGCTATCCCCCGAGCGGCGGTATGCCGCGCCCCGCCCCCATACGCGACTATGACTACCCGCCGAGCGGTCCAGCGCCCGCGCCTCGCCGGGACCGGCGCCGGGACGGCTCAGGCACGCGTCGCACGGCGTTGTTCATACAGACCCTCGGGGACGTCGCCGCCGTTTTTCTGGGCCTGTGGATTCTGCTCTACCTGCTCGACGCAAACCGGTCGAATCCCTTTGTCGGATTCGTACAGGGCGTGGCCGACTGGCTGGGCTGGTGGGCACAGGACATCTTCACAATGGACGTCGAGAGTTTGCGCGTCCTTCTCAATTATGGCCTTCCCGCAGTCATTTATTTGCTCATCGGCCACGGAATCGCCACGTGGATGCGCCGTGCCTCCGATGCGTAATGAATCGTGAAAGTACGTGAAGGCGGCCCGTCGGTTTCTTCGGCGGGCCGTTTCAAAGCTGGTGTGCCGCTTCCCGGGTCAGCGACCAGTGCGCGCGGTCAAACGGTACCGGGCGCCTCGGCGAGTATCGAAAGACACCACGCACTCCTCGGGGCGGTCGGCACCGGCACCGACGACGTCCATCGGGTGTGGGGTCCGGATGCGCACCGGGTTGCCGAGCAGGGAGCGCACCTCCGCGTGGGTGATCCCGTCCACCGTCCACGCAAGGTCGACCTCGAATCCGCCGCGGGCCAGCAGCCCGCGGAAAGAACCGGCGGGCCATGCTTCGGGAAGCGCAGGCAACAGGTCGATCTCGTCGGCGTGGCTCTGCAGCAGCATCTCGGTGATGCCGGAGATTCCTCCGAAGTTGCCGTCGATCTGGAACGGCGGGTGCAGGTCGAAGAGGTTGGGGGCGGTGCGGGCGGGGGTGAGCAGGTCCGACAGGTGCTTGTAGGCGCGCGCCGGTTCCAGGAGCCTGGCCCACAGGTTGATCTTCCAGGCGAGGGACCAGCCCTGACCTGCCGTTCCGCGCAGTTCCAGGCTCTTCGCCGCGGCCGCGGCGAGTTCCGGAGTCGTGCGGGGGTTGATCTGCGCGCTCGGGAAGACGCCGTACAGGTGGGAGACGTGACGGCTGTGTACCAGAGCGGCCTCCTTCCAGTCCTCCAGCCACTCCTGGATCTGGCCGAGGTATCCGATCTGCGTGGGCGCAAGGCGTTCGCGGATCTCGGTGACCCGTTCGACAAGTCCGGCATCCCGGTCCAGTACCTTCGCGGCCTGCCGGTAGGCGTCGAACAGGTCCCGCAGGAGTTGCATGTCCATGGTGGGACCGGCGCAGATACTGACGCTCTCGCCCTCGTCCTGGTGGTGGGTGACCTCGGGGGACTGCGAGGGGTTGGTGACGAGCCAGCCGGTCTTCGCGTCCACAACCAGCGTGTTGAGGAAGAACTCCACCGCGCCCTTGATCACCGGGTAGTTGCGGCTCAGAGCGCCCTTTTCGCCGGTGAAGCGGTAGTGGTCCCAGAGCATCACGCAGAGCCAGGCGCCGCCGGTCGGCCACATCCCGTACTGTGCGGCGTCCACGGGCGCGGTCCCCCGCCAGCCGTCCGTGTTGTGGTGCAGTACCCAGCCGGGTGCGTCGTACATCGCCTTGGCGGTGCGGGTTCCGGACTCGGCCAGCTCATGGACCATCTGCACGGCGGGGTCCCAGCACTCCGCCAGGTTGGCGGGGCCCGACGGCCAGTAGTTCATCTCGAAGTTGATGTTGACGGTGTACTTGGACTCCCAGGCCGGGTTGAGGCTGTCGTTCCACAGACCCTGGAGGTTGGCGGGTTGGCCCGGCGAGCGGGAGCAGGAAGCCAGCAGGTAGCGGCCGTACTGGAAGTAGAGCGCGGCGAGCTGCGGGTCTTTTCCGTCGGCGAAGAGCGGGATGCGCTGGTCAGTGGGGAGACCGGTCCGCTCCGAGAGACCCAGGTCTATACCGACCCGGGAGAACAGCCTCCGGTAGTCGGCCACGTGCCGGGTTCGCAGCTGTTCGTACTGCCGCCCGGCCGCTGGATCAAGGTGCCGGCGGGCTCTGGCCTTCGGGTCGGCGCCGGCGTCTCGGTAGTTGCGGTAGCTGGTTGCCATGGAGATCAGCAGGGTCACGCTGTCGGCGCCCTCGACGATCAGCGCCCCTTGATCGGTGGAGACCTTGCCGCCCTCCGCTTGCGCGCGGGCAAGTGCGCGGAAGTGAACGGAACCGGGCAGGCCATACCAGTCGCCGCTGACGCCGTCGAGCGCGACGGTGCGGGCGTCCACGGCTGAGTCTGTCGCCCGCTGAGGGGTGGTGAAGCGGGCGGTCAAGCCGATGGCACCCGGGGTGTCGGCGGTCATCCGCACGACGATGACCTGGTCGGGGGTACTGGCGAAAACCTCGCGCACATAGCGTACACCGCCGCGCGTGTAGCTTGTGCGGACGACCGCCTCCTCCAGGTCCAGCTCGCGTTCGTAGTCGGTCACCTCGCCCGTCCCGGTGAAGGTAAGTTCGAGGTCGCCGAGCACCTGGTAGGCGACCTGCTCGGAGGGGGTGCCGATGAACTTGGTGTCGATCAGCCGCTGCGCCTGGTTCCACTTCTCCTCCACCACCAGGCGGCGGATCTCGTCCAGGTGTGCTCCAGCGCCGGGACGGATGTAGTCGTGCGGACCGCCGGCCCACACGCTGTCCTCGTTGAGCTGTAGCCGTTCGGTGTCCGTACCGCCGAAGACCATGGCGCCGATCCGGCCGTTGCCGACCGGCAGTGCCTCCAGCCACTCCGCGGCCGGAGCCTCGTACCACAGGCGCATGGGGTTGGGGCCGTGGACGGAGCCGGCGTCCGGGGGTTCGGCGGTGTCAGCCACGCCCGGTGCGGCCTGCGCGGCTCCCGCGCTCAGGGCGACCGCCGCAGCTGATGCTCCGGCAACGGCTAGGACGTTTCGTCGGGACAACTCGGACATGGGGTGCCTCCATTGTGTTGTGCGGGCAGTAGGCGTGCCGATCCGGCCGCGCGGGCGGCGGGTGCCGTCCGCAGCCGGCCCGGCGGCGGCGCAGCCAGGCCGGCTTCCCGCGCGACCACCGGACCGGTGTCGTCGCGCGTCACTTCGAAGAGAGCCGCCATCGGCAGCGGACCGTTGGAATCGCATGTGCTCCGGCGCCCGGCCGGCGCGGCGCCGCCGCGTGGGTGGTGGTCCCAGGCAGCCCGCGTAGTTCGGCGGCGTGGCATGCCCCCGGGGGGACGGGCCCGTTCGTCCGGACCGTCACCGGTCGCGGCGACCGGGCCCGTACTCCTCGGGGTGTCCGGTCAGCGACCGGTCACTGGGTGTCGCCCTCGGGCAGCGGGTACGGGAAGGACGCGGTGACGCCGATCTTCTCGTACTCCATCTTCGATGTGTCGAAGCCGTCTTCCCAGTTGGCGTTCTTGACGTCGTTGCACTGATAGCTCTGGTACTTCTGGTCGGTGACCTTGCCGACTTCGATGTTCTCGAAGCTGAAGCCACAACCGCCGGCGTCCATGTGCACGCCGCGGGTACCGCTGTCCGGCATGGAACTGTCCGGGATCACGTCACCGATGACGACCTGGCGCACATGGTTGTCGATCGTGTGCGGCTCGAAGTTGCTGACGCCGTAGGCGTAAAAGGCGCCCATGTCGCCGCTGTCCAGGCCGGTTTCGTCGATGCGCAGGTATTCGAAGGTGTTGTCATGGGCGTAGTCGTCCTCGGGCGCGACCTCGGGCCGCACTTCGAGGCTCACGCCGTAGCGCGCGCTGTGCTTGATGTGGCTGTGACTGATCGTGTTGTGACCGGTGTTCTGGAGCTCGATACCGGAGGCATCGCCTGGCACCAGTTCGCCGTAGTGGGTGATGTAGTTGTTGGTCAGCAGGTGGCCGTTGGAGGTGTTGCCCTCGCCCGGATACGGCCCCTCTACCTTGATCCCGTCGCCGCCGATGTTCTCCAGCAGGCTGTCCCGGACCGTCAGTCCGTCGTTCGCGAAGAGGGCGTACACCGCGTGGTACCCGGTGTCGGATATGTGCAGCCGGGACAGAGTGATGTCCTTGCTGTTGGTCACGGTGACGGCGCCGAAGCGGTTGCGAGGCAGCTCGATCTGCCGGTCGTACTCCGGATACTTGTGCGGTTCACCCGAGTCACCGTCGCTGATCCAGCCGTAGCGGTACCAGTCGACGAAGTCGGTGTACTGGAGGGAGAGCCCGTCGAGGGAGATGTTCTGCACGCGCCGGTCGGGGTCCGGCCCGGCCAGATTGAACAGGGTCTTCACGGTGGGCCGCAGCACGGTGACGTCATTGATGTCGCCGCGCGGCTTGTAGTAGACCTGTCCCTTCTTGAAGTCCATGTAGTACTCGCCCGCCTGGTCGAGAAAGTCCAGCGAGTTCTGCAGGAAGTAGCGTGAGCCGCCGCGGGAGTTCATGAGTGCGTAGCGGGTCCAGTACTTCAGCGTCATCTGGTTCTTCGCCGGGTTCCAGTCATGGATCGGAACGGTGTCGGTGAACCAGCTCCAGCTACCGCCCGACCAGACGACCGCTTGGGCGTTGCTGAGGTCCCAGCTCGCGTTCCAGTCACCGGGTTTGGAGTACAGCCACTGATGGACAGCCTCCTTCTCCGGCTCCTTGAGCACGGAGGTCATGTAAGGAGCCCACTCGTCGTCGGACCTGCGGTTGGGGTAGCGGGCCGTGGTGGCACGCTTGCCGTCCTCGAAGAGGGTGTAGAAGGGTTTGTCGGTACCGACGTCGGCACGGTAGATGCCGTCCTTGTACTCCTTCCATCCGGTGACCGGAGCAGCGCCCATCACGCGGGCCTTGCCGGCGCCGTCGTAGGAGCGGTACACGACCCGGTGGCCATCGACGCCCGAGTCGCGGTCGTCGAAGTCGATGGTCTTGGAGACCGGGTAGTCGCCCGCGCGCAGGTTGACGTTGATGTCGCAGTGCATCCGGCCGGAGCGGTTGAGACCCTTGTCGCGGATGTGGTCGCGGGCTTCTGCAATGGTCTTGAAGGGGCGGCTCTTTGTGCCGTCGGCCTTGTCGCTCCCGTCGGGCGCGACGAAGAGATCGGTGGCCTTGCAGTCGGCCGGCTTCGCATTCGCGCTCGCGTGCGGGACATTCAGCGTCGCCCCGCTGACCAGCAGGGCGCCGGCCGCAAGCAGCAGCGGAAGTCTTGACCTTCGACTTACGAGGGTGTTGATGGGCATGAAGCCTCCTTGCCACGTGCGTTCTGTGGCTTTGTCGTTCGGCCCTGGACGGGTGGACGCCAGGTGCGGGCACAGGTCGTGCCGCACCCGGGCGTGCTCCTGTACGCGGTGACGAGGTCTGATCACGTCACCGCGGCTTCACGTTCGGCCTGTCGTCGCTCGCGGTCACCGGGCAGCAGGAACGCTCCGCCGGGCCATACGTACGTGATGGGCGCAGGAATGGATTCGGCCGGGCATGCGCGGGCACGGTGTGCCGTCGCGTGGGCCGTCATGACGGGGGGCAGCTGCCCCCTTCGGTGGATTCCAGGTGTCCTGGGCCGGGCTGGGGATGGTGTTCAGAGCGGACGGACAACGTGGCGCCGGCTCTTCCGGGCCCCACCTCGCCGGTCCTTCGTTCACGCAGCGTTTCCTCCTCGGCGGGCATCGCGGCGCACGATCTAGTGGGTCACTGATCGAGCACGATAAGTAAGATGTTCGGGCCCAGGCTCCGTCAATACACCGGCACGAACAATAAGTTGATGTGTGCGGGACGGCGTTACTGCGGCCTTCCGAGTCATAAATCCACGCAACTACGGAGTGGCGATGCCATGACAGTTCCCGATCCGCAGGCGTTTCCCCAGCTCAGCGAGGAGGACCGGGCGGCCCTGTCCGACTACTCACGTCAGCCACCCGGGACACTGCGGCTGCGCAGCAGCATCGTCCTGGCCTGCGCCGAAGGGCTGACCAACGTGGAGGTGTCCCAGCGGCTCCAGGTCAGTCCCGCCACCGTGGCCAAGTGGCGGGCCCGCTACCTGCGTCGGGGCATGCCCGGGCTGAGCGACGCACCCCGCTCGGGCCGACCGCGCAGCGTCACCAGGCGGGAGGCGGAGGCGCGCATCGCCGCTGTGCTCGCGCAGGCCGATAACGGCTCGCCGGTGCCCTCCACCCGCTCCCTGTCGGACACGCTGGGCCTGTCCCAGTCGACAGTGGCCCGCATCTGGCGCGAACAGGCCGCCGAGCTGCCCGAGCCGACACGGCCGCGGAACGCCGGGCCCAGCCCGGGGGCCGAGCCGGACGGGGACGGACCGGCGCCGGTCCCGGCTCGCATGCCGCGCCAGCTGCTCTCCGACCACGTGTACACGCTGCTGCGCGACTGGATCGTCAGTGGTGAACTCGTGCCGGGTCAGCGCCTGGTGGAGTCGGAGATCGCCCGCCGGGTCGGAACCAGCCAGGCCCCGCCCCGTGAGGCGATCAGGCGGCTGGCGTACGAGGGTCTGGTGATCTCCCAGCCGCACCGGGGCTCGCGCGTCGCGCGGATCTCCGAGCAGCAGGCCCAGGACGTACGGGACATCCGGGTCATGTTCGAGGAGTATGTGGCCCGCCGAACCGTCGGCCGTCTGGACGCCGAGCACACGCGGCTGCTGACCGACGACGTGACGCAATTGCGCCGATCTGTGGACAAGGATGATATTGCAGCCTTCCGCAGCGCCGACATGTCCTTTCACCGCCACGTGTGCGAGGCTTCCGGCAACGACGCGCTGATCCGCCTGTGGCGCATGATCGAGTCCAGTCTGTGGGATCTCCATGTGCTGGGCGACCCCCGCTATGTCGGCGGCTGGGGCGCGTTGGCCGAGCACCACGCGGAGCTCTTGGACGTCCTGCGCTCCGGCGACCCCGATGTCGCCGGGCCGATGTTCGCCGCCCATGCAGCGGGCGAGGTGGACCGCTACCTCCCCGATCCGGCCGAACCCGGCGGCCCTTCCGGGCAGTAGAGCGACCGCGGACCACCAGCCCATCTCACCGAAGGACACATCCGTGAGTGATCCGACACGCAGAAGACTCCTCCGCTTCGGAGCCATGGCCGCCGCCGCGGTCCCGCTGGCCCACGCCACGGGGGCGGCGGCCGCCGGCCGGCCGGGCCCCCGCTTCCCCGACGTCTGGATTCCCGTCACCGCCCACGGCGCCGTGGGCGACGGCGTCACCGACTGCACCGCCGCGATCCGCTCGGCCCTACGCGCCTGCCACGAGGCCGGTGGCGGACACGTGCTGATACCCGCCGGCCGCTGGGTGACCGGCGCGATCCACCTGCTCAGCGGTGTCGACCTGCATGTCGCCGAGGGAGCGACGGTGCACTTCAGCACCGATCCGGCCGCCTACCTGCCGGTTGTGCGGACGCGCTGGCAGGGCATCGAGGTACACAACTACTCGCCCCTGGTCTACGCCTACGGCCAGCACGACATCGCCGTGACCGGCCGGGGGGTCCTCGACGCACAGAGCGACCACGCGCACTGGTGGCCCTGGAAGGGCTCCGGACAGTACGGATGGCAGACGGGCATGCCCAACGAGCGTGCGGACTGGGCGACTCTGGAGCAGTGGGGCGCACAGGGAGTTCCGGTGACCGAGCGCGTCCTGGGCGAGGGGCACTTTCTGCGCCCCAGTTTCATCCAGCCCTATGCGTGCAGCAATGTCCTGATCGAGGGCGTCACACTGCGCAACTCCCCGTTCTGGAACATCCATCCGGTGCTGAGCCGGAACATCGCCGTCCGTGACGTCCGCGTGGAGTGCCAGGGCCCCAACAGCGACGGCTGCGATCCCGACTCGTGCGAGAACGTGATGATCGAGCGGGTCACCTTCGCCACGCACGACGACTGCATCGCCATCAAGTCCGGCCGTGACCAGGACGGCAGGCGTGTCGGGGTCCCCTCGCGACACATCCGTATCCAGGACTGCGTGTACCTCAGCGGCGGGGCCGCGGTGGCGATCGGTAGCGAGATGAGCGGCGGGGTATCGGACGTGGTCGCGCGGCGGCTCAGCCTGCCGTTCAACCCGGATCTGGACGAGGCGTCCGTCGCCTCGGTCCTGGCCGTCAAGTCGACGCCCACCCGAGGCGGGTACGTGCGGAACGTCCGGGTCACCGACGTCGACGCGCCCGCCTGGACTTACGTACCCTTCGAGGTCACCTTCCAGTACGCCGGGGACACCGGCGGGGCGCTGCCCGCGGAGGTGTCGCGCCTGTCTGTGGCCCGCTGGTCGGTGGGCGGTCGCTGCGAGTACCCGGTGCGTGTCCGCGCCCGTCCCGAAGCGCCGGTCAGCGATGTCCGGCTCGACCGGCTGACCTTCGGCGACGCCGCGCAGGGCATGGTGCTCCAGTCCGTCACAGACCTGTCGATGCACCGCGTGACGGTCAACGGCCGCCTCCTGGAAGGTCCCGTGCGAAGTCGGCCTATCAGGTCATCACTTGTATGATACGTTACGACTGTTGAGGGGGCGGTGCAGGGCCTCCCCCCGGCCGTGCACCGCCATTTCCCTGCTCGAAGGACACACACCCCGAAACATCAGCAAGGTGCGGTCATCGAGCGCGGGCCACGTGCCCAGGCACACTCCCCCACGGTCCGCGCCCGAGCTTCCGGACTACGAGTCACCGGCCCGGAGCGCATCAGCCACCACCGTGGTGTCCCGGAGGCGAAGGTGCCTCCGCCCAGGGGACGGCGAACGAGCACACAGAGGGGGAGCAGATGAAGATCACCGGATACCGGACCCTCCGGACCGTCCACAACTGGGGCCGTCCGGTCGGGGACGCGAACGGCTTCGTCGCGGGTGGTGTCACCGAAGTCCCGGTCGTGTTGGTCGAGACCGACGGCGGCCTCACCGGGGTGGGTCTCGGCGCCCACGCCGAGGCGCAACGAATCTTCCCCGCCATCGAGGGCCAGGATCCGCGCGCCGTCACCGCCCTCTACGACCGGATGCTGGCCCAGACGTTCAAGAGCGGCCACGGCGGCGCCGCCTTCGGGACCATCGGCGCCTTCGATATGGCGCTGTGGGACCTCAAGGCGAAGATGGCCGACGAACCGCTGTGGCGCACACTCGGCGCTGCCGACCGTTTCGTTCCCGGCTACGCCTCCGGCCTGGACATCGCCCTCTGCGACGAAGAGTTGGCTGCGCTGTACGCCGGCTGGGCCGAACGCGGCTTCACGGGCGCCAAGATCAAGGGCGGTCTCGACACGGACCGCGACATCCTGCGGCTCAGCGCGGTGGCTGAGGTGCTGCGCGCCAACACCCGTTCTCCCGCCCTGATGCTCGACGTCAACGAGACCTGGGGCAGGCACCAGGCGGTACGGCTGCTGGCCCGCATCGAGGACCGCGTCGATCTCACCTGGATCGAGGAACCGGTACGCCGGTGGGACGTGGCAGGGAACCGGGCCGTGAGCCGTGCCGCGCGCACCGCCGTCGCCACCGGCGAGAACCTGACCGGGCTGGAACAATTCCGTCCCCTGCTGGCCGGAGACGCCGTGCAGGTGGTGCAGACCGGAAGCGTCTGGGGCATCACGCACTTCCTGCGGGTCGCCACCCTCGCTCACGGACACGACCTGCCGGTCAGCCCGGTCGGCTACGAGGCCAACCCGCTGGCACACGCTGCCGCCGCGGCCCCCAACCATCTTGTCACCGAAGTGCAGGACACCTCAGCCCCGGTGGGACTCACCGTGGACCAGGTGATCGCCGACGGCGGCATCGTACTCGGCGATGCCCTGGGCCTCGGCATCACGGTGGACGAAGCAGCCGTCGCGCGACTGAACGAGACCGCCGGTTGGGCCCAGCCCGACGGACCCCATGTACGTCCGTCCGTCGCTGGTCTGCGTCTTGTGGCCGAGCCCGGCCTCGACGGCCGGGCTGCCGGCGACCGTGTCCGAGCCACCGTCGAACGCCTTCCCCGCGACGGTCACACCGAGAGGGGGATTGCCCCGTGACGCGGCCCCGCGCCGTCTTCGCCATGAACCCGCCGGGCCTGACCCGCGCCCTCTTCGACGAAGACGCTCTCACCCGCATGCGCAATGCCGCCGATATCGACACCGACCTCGTCCTCACGGAGCTGGAATCCCCGCAGTCGCGGGACGCGCTGGCCGGGGCGGAAATTCTCGTCGCGGGCTGGGACGCGCCCGTCGTCCGGGCGGCCCATCTGCCGTATGTCTCCCGGCTGCGAGCCGTGGTCTACGCGGGCGGGGTCGCCGCGACTTGCCTGGAGGAGCCCGAATTCTTCGCCGTCCGCGGCGTGGTCGCGGCCAACGCCCGCGTCGCCAACTCCGGGCCCGTGGCAGAGTACACGCTCGCCGTGATCCTCCTGGCCGGCAAACGGGTACTCCCCGCCGCGCGGGAGTTTCGGCGGGCCAGGAACCTTCCGGACCACTTTGCCGCACCCCCGACAGGCGGGAACTACCGGCAGACCGTAGGCATCGTCGGAGCCTCCACCGTGGGCCGCGCGGTGCTCGCCCTGCTCCGCCCCTTCGACCTGGACGTGCTCCTGTATGACCCCACGCTCACGACGGAAGAGGCCATCTCCCTCGATGCGCGGCCGGTGACGCTCGACGAACTCATGAGGAGCAGTCAGGTGATCTCCCTGCACCAGCCGCTGACCCCCGAAACGCGAGGTCAGATAGACGCACGGCGGCTCGCCCTTATGCGCGACGGAGCGACGCTGGTGAACACCGCGCGGGGAGCCGTAGTCGACCAGGACGCCCTGACGGCAGAGCTGCGCACCGGCCGGATAGACGCCGTGCTCGACGTCACCGATCCGGAGCCGCCAACCGCCGACAGCGAGCTGTGGACACTGGACAACGTCGTTCTCACCCCCCACATGGCGGGCTCCATGGGCGGTGAGCTGCACCGCATCGGCGATTCCGTCGCCGACGAGGTGGAACGGTTCGCCGCAGGCCTCCCATTCGCCCACCCGGAGGACCTCGCGGCCTCCGGGCGCGCCAGGGTTCGGTGAGAAGGATGCGTACCCGTACCTGCGCCCGCAGCCTCGCACTGACCGAACTCGGCCTGGGAGCAGCCCAGTTGGGCAACCTCGCCCGGACGACCAGCGACGAGGACGCCCAAGGCGCCGTCGACGCGGCCTGGGAGAGCGGCGTCCGCTATTTCGACACAGCCCCGCACTACGGGCTCGGACTGTCCGAACGCCGCCTCGGTGCAGCGCTCGCACAGCGCCCCCGGGCCGAATACACCGTCTCCACCAAAGTGGGCCGACTGCTGGTGCCGAGCCCGCAGACCGCACACCAACTGGACGACGGCGGTTTCGCGGTGCCTGCGGCCTTCCGTCGCAGCTGGGACTTCAGCCGGGACGGGATCCTGCGGTCCCTGGAGGGCAGTCTGGAGCGTCTCAACCTCGACCACGTCGACATCGTCTATCTCCACGACCCCGACCACCACTGGCAGGAGGCGTCCACGACCGGCGTCGACACCCTCACCGAACTGCGTGACCAAGGCGTGGTGACGGCGGTCGGCGTCGGCATGAACCAGGCCGCCATGCTCACCGAGTTCGTCCGGCGCTGCGATGTCGACGTCGTCATGGTGGCCGGTCGTCACACCCTGCTCGACCACGCGGCCCAGGACGAGTTGCTGCCGCTTGCGCAGGTACGCGGCGTGGGCGTCGTCGCCGCCGCCGTCTACAACTCCGGGCTGCTTTCGGCCCCCCGCCCACCACTCCACGCCACCTACGACTACCAGCCGGCCTCTCGTGAACTGCTCACCCAGGCGGCCGTGATAGCCGACGTCTGCGAAGACCACGGCTGCAGCCTGCCGGAGGCCTCCATCGCCTACCCCCTGCTTCACCCCGCGGTCATCTCCGTGGTGCTCGGCGCGCGGGACGCCGGCCAGTCCCGTACCAACGCCGACCGGCTGGCGGCCTCCGTCCCCGACGCTCTCTGGGACGAACTGACCCGCCTCGGTCTGTTGCCCGACGGGTACGCTGCGCAGGCGGCGGGAGGACGGTCATGACCGTCATTGACGCCCACCAGCACGTCTGGGACCCCATCCGCGCTCCGTACGACTGGCTCGGCCCTGCCATGGCACCGATCGACCGGGCGATGGGGTTCGCAGACGCGCGGCCCGCGCTGCGGGCAGCCGGCGTCACGGCTACGGTACTCGTGCAGGCCGCCGACAACGACGCCGACACCGACCACATGCTGGCCACCGCGGCGACGCACCCCGAAGTGGTGGCCGTCGTCGCCTGGGTTCCGCTGGACGCCCCCGGCCGGGCCCGCACCCGCCTCGCGGCGCTGCGCCGGGACCCCCACGTGGTGGGCGTACGCGCCCTGGTCCACGAGGATCCCGACCCGGACCGGATACTCCGCCCGGACGTCGGCCAGGGACTAGCGCTGCTCGCCGAAGCGGGTATGACGTTCGACTACGTCACCTCGTCGCCCGCGGCCCTGGCCCATGTGCCGGAGCTGGCCGCCCGTCATCCCGAGCTGCGTCTGGTCATCGACCACCTCGGCAAGCCTCCGGTGGGCGGCGGCGCCGCGGAGCGTGCCGCATGGCGACGGCTGATCGCCGCTGCCGCGCGCCACCCCGGCGTCCACGCCAAGGTCTCCGGCCTCTACTCCAGCTCCGGGCCCCTCGGCGCGTGGACGGCGGAACAGGTGCGCCCGTTCGTCGAGGACGCGCTGGAACTCTTCGGTCCCCGCCGTCTGATGTACGGCGGCGACTGGCCCGTCTCACTGCTGGCCGGCGGCTACGAGCGCACCTGGGAGGCGTGCCGGAAACTACTCGCCCCGCTGGACCCCGACGACCGCGCGGCAGTGCTGGGCGGCACGGCCGCCCGCTTCTACCGCATCAATGCCGGTCTGCTGGATGCCGCACGCGACTCGGCCGTGTAAACCACCCCGGAGGGAACGCCATGGAACACCGCACGACCAGGCCGGACACGGCCGCACTCGCCGGCTGGCTGCACACCTGGGTGACGGACGAAGGGGCGATCAACGGCTTCCACAACCACAGTGTGTGGGGCACAAACCCCTTCACCTTCCTGGATTTCACCTGCGGACACAGCACTTTCGCGGGCCCGGCCGTCGGCGCCTTCGGGCAGGCCGTGGCCGAGCAGCCCGACGAGCGCGGCATCGAGCTGCTGCGGCGTTTGCTGCGCTACCAGTCCGTCGAGCTGCAGCCCGACGGCCAGTACCAGCACATCGGCTTCCAGGTCGGCGAGTCGGCCACCACCGGCCTCATCCACAACGCTGTCGGCAGCCTCGGCATGCTGCTCGCCCTGAAGCACGCCCGCCATCTGCTGCCCGCCGTCGAGGTGAGCGCCGCGCTGGCAGCCGTCCGCCACAATCTCGACGCGTGCGAGATGTACGGGGGCGGGCGGGCCGGCGAAGACGGTACCTGCAACCAGGAGTACGCCCGGGTCTGGGTCAAGCAGCTCTACACGGAGCTCTCCGACGACAAGACCTACGCGGACCAGATACCCGAGGACCTCGACACCCTGGTCCGGCTCTTCCACCGCCGCGGCGTGCCCGACGCGGACAGTGCCGGCACGTTCCGCACCGTACGGGACCGCGCCGAGGGCGGCATTCTGGAACCGGCCGAGTACTACGGCCTCATGATCGTCCCTCTGGTGCTCGGCTACCGCGCTCAGGGCGACCCGGAGCTGCTGGCCGAGGCGAAGCGCCTGTGTCGGCATGTGGCCCGCTCCGCCTGGACCGACACCACCGGCGCCACCCGTTACCACCGCTACTGGTACGTCCAGGGCGACCGTCTCCTGAAAACCGACACGCCCATGCTGATCGCGGGCATGGGGCTGACTCTGTACGGCATCCACGAGGTGCTGGCCGAGGGACCGGACCCCGAACTGGAAGCGTTCACCGAGGCGTGCCTGGCGACCTATGCCGGCTACCAGACGCCCGGCGGCTACTTCGCCTCCGCGAGCGGCTGGCACAACGAGGCCGATATCGCCCCCAGCACCGCCTGGCACGCCCACGATCTGATGTTCCTATTGGCCAGGCTCGGTCCGGGTGAAGGTTTCTGGGACAAGGTACTCGCACCCAGGGACCGGCAGTCGGTGCTGGTCAGCGACCGCGCGTTCTGGGCCGAGTCCGGTGTCCACTGGTGCGTGCGCTCCCCGCTGACCGCGGGCGACCTGCACATCTACGGCCGCAAGGACAAAGGCACCTTCACCCGGGAGTTCTTCGCCTGGACCGACCGCGAGCCGCTGCCCGAGGACCTGCGTTACCCGGGTGTACCCGAATTCTTCGTCGCCAACGACGGCATCTACCGCGTCGACGGCGACGAGGCCCCCACGGACATCACGGCCGTCGGCCCCCTGCCCTACCGGGGGCGGCTGTGACGCCCGACCCCAATGACCACCCCTCACCGTCCAGTGGATGTTGATCCCCAGCTTTCCCTACCGAGGAAAAGAGAGATGACAATGATGTCTGCCAACCGAGGGAGCAAGGCGCGCGGCGTCGTCGTTGCCGCCGTGGTTCCGCTGATGCTCCTCACAGCCTGCTCGTCCGGCACCGGCGCGTCCGGCAGCAAGGACGGCGAGATCCGGATGATGGTCAATCTGACCGACAACCTCGATCAGTCCTACTGGGAGAAGCTGGTCAAGCCGTTCGAGGACAAGACCGGTCTGAAGGTGAAGATCGAGGGTCCGACCGGCAAGTCCGTCGCCGAGTCCTTCCCTCAGCAACTGGCCGCGGGGACCGCTCCCGACGTCATCCAGTCCATCTTTCCGGACGACGACACGGCGCCGGAGCTGGTCGACCTCAGCGGTGAGGACTGGGCCAAGAACACCCCGATGTTCGACGAGTACGCCATCGGTGACGCGCACTACGCGGTCGGCGTCGGCACGCAGCCGCAGTCACTCGTCTACTACAACAAGTCCGCGTTCAAGAAGGCCGGCATCACCGCGACTCCCACGACCTGGAAGGAGCTGACCGACGACCTGGGCGAGCTGAAGAAGGCCGGCTACACACCGATGCAGACCGCCGGCGACTACCAGACCGGCCTCCAGCTCCAGCAGATCTACCACCCGACGCTCAACCAGCTCCACCCGAAGTGGCAGAGCGCCGTCAAGGACGAGAAGCTCACCGTCGGCGAGACGTACAAGCCGGCATTCCAGATGTACGCGGACTGGATCGACGCCCATTACATAGCCAAGAGCGACGTCGGCCTCAACCCCTCGCAGGCGGACGGCAACTTCGTCGCCGGCAAGGCAGGTCTCTACACCAACGGCAGCTGGTTCGCCGCCACTCTGGCCAAGGCCGGGACGCTGCCCTTCGATGTGGGCGTGTTCTCCCCGCCGGCCGCCGACGGCAAGAGCTATCCCGGTCCGCAGGGCGCCACCATGGCCAACCCGTACATGGTGCACAAGGGCGCGGCGGACGAGGACGGCGCCAAGCAGCTGGTCGAGTTCCTGGTCACCGACCCGGCGGCCATCAAGGCGCAGCTCGGCTCCGACGGGGTGTTCCGCAAGGACTCCGACGTCAAGCAGACCGGTGTCGGCTCCCAGATCCAGGCCATTCTGGACGATGCTCCGGCGCTGGTCGCCGTCGGCGAGGGCCAGGGCAACGTCCGGCTGCCCGTGACCGGCTTCAACCCCAAGTTCACGGAGGTCGCGCAGAGCCTCTACACGGGAGCGAGCCCGGCCGACGCGGCCAAGGCCATCGACCAGTGGGTCGACGAGAACCGCTGACCATGGCACGCAAACTCTCTTCGAAGCCGCGGGGATGGCGCCACGCGGGCGCCGCCGTCAGTATGGTCGTCCCCGCGGTTCTGATATACGCCGCCCTGCTGGTCGTACCGGTGATCTACGCGTTCTACTACAGCTTCACCGAGTACAACGGATTCCCCACCCGTGTCCCCGAGTTCATCGGTCTCGACAACTACCGCACCGTCTTCAGCTCCGACGACATGACCAGCACCATGGTGATCACCGTCGTGGTGGCCGTGGTGGGGGCGATCGCCGTCAATCTCGCGGCGCTGAGTCTCGCGTTGCTGCTGCAGCGCACCAACCGGTTCAACACCTTTGGCCGTGTCGTCATGTTCTACCCGCACGTGCTCAGCGCGCTGGTCGTCGGCTTCCTGTGGCAGGCCATCCTCGGGCCCCAGGGCGTGGTCAACACCATGCTGGAAAAGGTCGGCACCGACAGCCTGCCCTTCCTCAGCGACCCTGACTGGGCCCTGTGGTCGATGATCCTCGTCATCGTCTGGTCCCTGTTCGGCGTCCAGCTGGTCCTCTATCTGGCGGGGCTCCAGGCCGTGTCGGCGGATCTTCTGGAGGCGGCGAAGCTCGACGGCGCCGGCCGGTGGCAGACCTTCCGTGCCGTCACCTGGCCTTCGCTGGCGTCCACGGTGACGGTCGCCGTCATCACCTCGGGTATCTCGCTGCTGAAGACCTACGACGTCGTCGTGTCGTTGACCGGGGGCGGTCCCGCGGGGTCCACCAAGACCCTCGCCTACTCGATCCTGGCTGTCTCGTTCCCGCAGCGGAACATCGGCCTGGCATCGGCCCAAGCCGTGCTGCTGATCCTCGCGGCTGCGGTCCTGTCCCTCACGGTCCTCTTCCTGCGCAGGCGCGCCGAGGACGACGCGGAGTCCATCGGATGAAGAAAACACTCACCTCGGCCGCCACCCTGCGGGTGGCGCTCATCACCCTGCTCGCCGTCGGCATGCTCGTGCCCATGTACATCCTGGTGGTCAACGCCTTCAAGAGCCAACAGGACATTCTCAGCAACCCGTTCACGCTGGACCTCGGTACGGCAACGTTCCAGCACCTCGCGGACGCCTGGAACAACCCGGACTTCAGCATCCTCAAGGGCTACGGCACCACCATCGCGCTGGTGCTCTGCGTGAACGTACTGGCCATGGTGGTGTGCGCCCCCGCCGCGTACGTACTGGCCCGCACCCCGACGCCGGTCTCCCGGCTGCTGCTGTTCTTCTTCATCGCGGGGATGTTCATCCCGACCCAGGTGATCCTGGTGCCGGTCATCTTCGTGCTCCGCGCCGTCGGGCTGATGGGCACGATGCCCGGTCTCATCCTGTTCATGACGGCCACCACCATCCCGTTCACGCTGTTCGTCTTCTTCGGCTACATCCGGATGCTGCCCCGGTCGCTGGACGAGGCTGCGTCGATCGACGGGGCCGGCAAGTACTACACGCTGTGGCGGATCATCGTGCCGCTGATGCGGCCGATCATCGCTACCGTGTTCATCCTGAACTCGCTGAGCGTGTGGAACGACTTCGCCAGCCCGCAAATGATCCTCGGTCCCGGCAGCGGCGTCTACACCGTCACCACCGGCGTGTACGCGGCCGTCGGCCAGTACTCCACGGACTACACCAAGGTGTTCCCCACCTTGCTGCTCGCCGTGATCCCGATCCTGGTGATCTTTATCGTGATGCAACGTCACGTCATGAGCGGCCTCGCGGCGGGAGCCGTGAAGGGATGATCCCGGCCACCGCGCCCGGCCGGCGGAGGTCCTTCCCGAACCGGCCCTGCCTCCCCGAAGGAGTCCCCCTGCCATGCCCGCACCCCATGCCCCGCGCCGCGTCGCCTCGGTGATCCGCTTGCTCCCGGAACAGGAGGCGAAGTACCGGGAGTTGCACCGCGTGGTCCCCCAGCCGGTGCTGGACGCCCTCTCCCGCGCCCACATCACCTCGTACTCCATCTTCCTGCGCGACCACACGTTGTTCGCCTACTACGAGCACACCGGCGACGACTACGAAGCCGACATGGCCGCCGTCGCCGCCGATCCGGACACCCAGCGGTGGTGGACACTCACCGATCCCTGCCAACAGCCCCTGGACTCGGCGGAGCCCGGGGAACGCTGGGTGCAAGCCGAAGAGGTCTTCCATCTGGATTGATCCGCGATCCTCCGCTCTGTCCGGTCTTCTCCGGCGCTCCGGCGACGTCTGCGGACAGCCAGGTGCGCCCGTGGATGGACTCGCGTCAGGTCCCGGACGTGCCGAGCGGCCGCCGTCGAGCCCACGCGGAAGTGATGTGGTCCCGCATCGCCTCGGCCGCTGCGTCGGCGTCCCGGGCGAGCAGCGCGGCTGCGACCCGTGCATGCGCCTGGTGCGTGAGCTCGATGTCCTCGCGCGTCGGGTCGCCACTGTACTGGGGGGAGCGCACGGCCTTTCCCTGGATGCTCGACACGATGGCGCGCCCGAACGCGTCGCGCGACGCGCGGTGAATAATCTCGTGGAACTCGATGTCGGCGCGGGAGTAGGCCGCCGGGTCGTCCCGGAGGGTCGCGAGCTCGTCGAGCTTGGACGAGAGCGCTGCCAACTGCGCGTCCTCTATGACCCGGGCGGCGCGTGCGGACATGGCGCACTCCAGAGTCGTCCTGATTTCGATCAGGTTGTCGAGGAAGAACAAACGGTCCTTCCGCTGGAAGAGAGCGTCGAGGATCAGGGGGTCGAGAAGACTCCACTGCTCCTGATCGAGCACAACTGTCCCCCAGCCCTGGCGAGTCGCGACGAGGCCCTTCTCGGAGAGCGTCGTGGTCGCTTCACGGATGACGGTGCGGCTCACCTCGTACTGCTCACACAGGTCGCCCGCCGACGGAAGCGCGGTCCCGGGCGGATACTCGCCGAGCACGATGGCCGTCGCCAGGCTCTGCACGACGGCAGCGGCGAGGGGCGGCCGGCGCGGTTGATGGCGGGACACGGCAACGGCGTCCGCGGATGGATTACTCATCTGGTCAGCGACTCCCCATGTGTGGTGCAGGTGTGCCCGGCCCCCGCGGTACGAGGACTCAAGGCTAACGGAACGTGCAAAGTCATCACTCGTATCATAAGTGATGAGCGATAGCTCCTGGGAGGGGAACGGCCGCACCGCGCCGCATCCGCGGTGAGGGCGCACGCGCTCCCCGCCGGGGCCACTCGCGACGGGCGCCTCGCACAGGCCCGGCCGGGGCTTCCACGGCAGAACTGGCACTCTGCGACCGCGCGACGCGAGTCGGTCGAATTTCACGAACGGTGGGCTTCACTCACCGGCGCGAACGTCGAAGGCGGGCTCGGCATCGACCGGGACATACGGTGGGTGCTGACGCCTCGGTCCTCTCCCCCGCCGACGGCCGGTGGGACGAACCGGACGAGTTCCCCGTGGTTGGACGCGCCGCTGGGTCCGGCCACCGCGTCGCGGACCTGGAAGTGCCGCCGACGGCGAGGATGGTGGACGGTGCCCGGAGTGGAGGGTCCGCTCCATCAGGAGCTTTCGCGGGCGACGATCCGGTAGCCCACGTCACGGTGTGGCGCGCTGACCGGGGCACCGCGCATCCGCTTCAGCAGAAGCTCGGCCCCCAGCTCGCCGATGAGAGTACTGGGTACCGTCACCGTGGTCAGCGCCGGGACGAGATGCCGGGCCAACTCGAAGTCGCCGAAACCGGCCAGAGCGAGCGTGCCCGGCACGTCGATCCCCCGCCGCACACACGCCTGCAGGGCTCCGGCGGCGAAGACGTCGCTGGAGAACATCACAGCGTCGGAGTCCGGATACCGCTCCAGCGCCAGGTCCAGCAAGGCGACGCCGGTATCCATGGTGACCGGCTCCGGTCCCGCGTCCACCGTGCGCGGGGCCGCCCCCAGCAGCTCGCGGACGGCGGTCGCGTAGCCGTCGAGGCGTTCCGCGGCCCGGGGATCGCCGGAGGTGTGCCGGCCCGCGAACGTGATCCTCCGCCGGTCCCGCCCGGCGAGATGCGCGACCATCGCGGACGCCGCCGCCGCGTTGGAGAAGCCGACCAGCAGATCCACCGGCTCGTCCGACCAGCCCCAGGTCTCCACCACGGGGACTCCGGCCGCCCCCAGCAGGGCGAGGGTACCCGGGGTATGGTCGGTCCCCACCATGAGCAGTCCGTCAGGCCGCCGACCGAGGAAGCTGCGCAGCACGTCCTCCTCGTGCTCCGGCTGATAGTCGGTCGTGCCGACGAAGATCTGGTAGCCATCGGCAGCGAGGGCGGTCGAGAAGGCGTGGACCGTGTCCGCGAAGACCGACGCGTTGATCTGCGGAACCAGGACACCGACGGTGCGGCTCCGGTTCGACGCCAGGTTGCTGGCTGCGAGGTTGGGCACATAGCCGGTCGCTGCGATGGCCGCCTCGACCTTGGCGCGGGTCGCGTCCGGCACCGACCGCGGGTCGCGCACGACACGGGAGACCGTCTGGGCCGACACACCGGACGCCGCCGCCACGTCCGACAGGGTCACGGAACGGGTCGCGGAACGCTTGCGGGGGCGGAGGGGCGGCTGAGTCACACCGGAAACGATATCCAGTGCTCCCGCCGCTGCCCCCTCTTCCCGGTGCTGCCGACCGGTCGTCACGCCGTGCGTCACAGTGCTCCCCGAGCGGACAGCGACCGCATCAGATCGGCGAGGCCGAAGTTCCACGGTTCGCAGGCGTCACTCGGCCTGATCCGGTTGACGAGTGCGCCGAGTCGGGGCGTGGCGATGGTGACCAGGTCACCGTCGTGATGCGTGAAGCCCTCGCCCGGTGTGTCACGGTCCTCCACGGGTGCGAACATCGTGCCGAGGTAGAGCACCGCGCCGTCTGGGTACTGATGGTGCGGGCCGATCAACTGGCCGACGAGTTCAAGGGGATCGCGGCTGATGGCAGACATCGAGGACACCGCGTCGAGCCGGTACCCGTCGTCGCCCTCGACGGTCAGGGTCACCGCCGCCTTCCGCACGTCGTCGATGCCGAAGCTCCGGTCGAAGAGCCGCACGAACGGCCCGAGGACCGCCGAGGCGTTGTTGTCCTTCGCTTTGGCCAACAACAGGGCGGAACGACCCTCCACATCTCGCAGATTGATGTCGTTTCCGAGGGTCGCGCCCACCACGGCCCCGGCGGAGGAGACGACGATCACCATCTCCGGCTCGGGATTGTTCCACCGCGACGAAGTGAGGACCCCGGCGTCCGTCGCGCCACCGATCGCTGCGAGCACCGGGGACTTGGTGAAGATCTCGGCGTCAGGCCCGATGCCGACCTCCAGGTACTGGCTCCACATTCCCCGGGCGACCATGAGCTCCTTCAGCGCGGCGGCCTCCTTGGAGCCGGGCCGCAGGGACGCCAGGTCGTCGCCGAGCAGGCCGCGGATACGCTCGCGCACTTCGGCTGCTCCGGACGCCTCGCCCCGTACGCGTTCCTCGATCACCCGCTCCAGCATCGACGCCACAAAGGTCACGCCGGCGGCCTTGACCGCCTGTAGGTCCACCGGTGCGAGCAGCCAGGGATCTTCCGGATCACGCGTTCCTGGCGGGGTGTTGACCAGCAATTCGTCGAGTCCGGCGATGCGCTCGCCGTCGGCCGCCCGCAACTGCGCGGCCGGGTCGGGTGTTTCGCACAGATCCCGGACGGTCGGGAAGGACGCCGTCACGTCGTGCACGCCGCTCTCGCGGACCGCGACGACGGAGGGTCCGATGCCGGGTCGCCAGACCCGGCCGACGAGTGCCCCCTCGGTACCGTCGCCCGGCAGGGTGGTCGCGGCGTCGGGCCAGTGTTTCATGACGTTCCTCTCAGGCCTTGCGGAAGACGGGCGGGCGCTTCTCGGCGAATGCGCGGCGGCCCTCGGCGGCATCCTCGGTGGCGAAGCAGATGGTCTGCAGGTCCCGCTCGTAGGCGAGAGCCTGGTCCTCGGGCAGGTTCCCAGCGGCCCGCAGGTTGATCTTGGCGGTCTCCGCCGCCACGGGGGCCCGGGAGGCGATCACTGCAGCGAGGGCGCGGGCCCGGTCAAGCAGCTCTTCGGGGGCAACCACCTCGCTGACCAGGTGCCATGCCAACGCCCTTTCAGCGTCGATGCGTTCGCCGGTGAGCAGCATGAGTGCGGCATTGCTCGGGCCTGCTGCGCGGCTGAGGAAGGCGGCCATGCCGCCGCCCCCGATCCAGCCGAGCGTGATCTCCGGAGCCCCGAAGGACGCCGTCCGTGAGGCGAGACGGATGTCGCAGGAGAGGGCGGTCTCCAGCCCGCCGCCGAGTGCGTAGCCGCCGACCGCCGCGATGGTGGGGGTTCGCGCCTCACGAATGGCGTCGCAGTAGTCGAGGCGGTTGCGGAACTCCCACGGCGTGCGATAGCCGTCGAGTTCGCGGATGTCCGATCCGGCGCTGAAGGCGCGCCCGCCCGCACCGGTCAGGACCACGGCACGGACGTCGTCCGTGGTATCGCACCACTCCACGGCACGGACCAAGGCGCAGGACATCTCAGGGGTGACGGCATTCAGCTTCTCGGGCCGGTTCAGGGTGAGGGTGGCCACGCGGTTGGCCACGTCGAGCAGTACGTGTTCGGTACCGAGGCCGGGCGGGGTACTGACAGTGTCAATCATGTTCGCCTCTTCTTCGTGGTCCGGCTCGTGCGGTAGAGGACGCGCATCCGGTCGAGTGCGGCCCGGTGGCTGGTCTCCTTGGCGAGGACGGCCCGGACGACGGCCGAGGCCGCTGCCTGGAAGCCGATGTAGCCGGCGTGCCGGGGGCGGACCCAGGCCTGCTCACAGGTGGCAGTGGTGCGGCGGTAGAAGTCCGCGGCAACGACCGCGGGGTCGGTCCAGGCGGCACGCGCGCTGGGCTGCCCGTTGTGTTCGGGCAGGAACTCCCGCTGGGCGGATGGGGACATCAGCCAGCGGACATGATCCAGCAGTTCGGGAGTGGTGGTGCAGCGGGAGCTGACGGCGAGGCCGGTGCCGCCGAGGGTGGAGCCCGGCCGTCCTCCCGGTCGCGCGGCGGGAGCGTCGGTGAACGCCAGCCGGTCGGCGTAGGTGACGTAGCCGTACACCAGTGGGCAGTGCGCCACGCGTTCGGTGCGCGACATCAGCTCCAGCAGCCCGATCGGGTTGAGGGCGCGCGTTTCGGCCGGTGCGAGAGCGTCGACGGCCGCCATGAGGTCGAGGACCGCGCGTCCCGTCCCGTCGCTGATCAGCACGTCCGGGTCTGCGGCCGGCTCCTCGCCGAGTGCGACCGCGATGGAGGCGAAGGTGAGGAAGGCATGCGGTCCGGCGAGCGACAGGGCCACCGGCGCACGGCGGGCGAGGCGCTGCACCTCGTCCCAGGTGGCGGGGGGCTCCCCCACAAGATCGGGCCGGGTGGCGGCGACCTGCGTGGCCGCGTCCAGCGGGAGCGCCCACTGCCTGCCGTCCATGGTGTACGAGCCCATGGTGGGACCGATCGAGCCGGTGCGCCAGCGGTCCAGCTCCTCCTGGCCGAACAGGTCGTCGAGCGGGCGAAGACAGCCGGACGCGAGCGCCTCACCGAGGTGGGGATGGTCGAGCACGACGAGGTCGTAACGGGCGCAGAGCTCGTCGACGGGGTGGGATTCGAAGCCTTCCAGCGGCTGGACCGACCAGTGCACGAGGTCGCCGGCCGCGGCGGCGAGGGCGTCGTGGCCGCGTGGATGGTCCCACGTCAGCCCGGTGTGGGTCACGACGTCTCCGCCACGGCGCCGGAGGCGAAAAGTTCCTCGATCGCCCCTTCGTCGAGGCCTGCTTCGGCCAGGATCTCGCGGGTGTGTTCGCCGGTGAGCGGCGCGCCACGGTCGATACGGGGCGGAGTGGCCGAGAATTTGTACGGAAATCCGGGCACCTTCACGCGGCCCTCGGTGGGGTGGTCGTAGGTGACGAAGGTGCCGTTGTGCCGGATCTGCGGGTCCTCGACCAGGTCCGAGTAGCCGTAGACCGGGCCGGCCCAGATGCCCGCGGCTTCGAAAGCGTCGAGCCAGTGGCGCGAGGTCCGGGCGAGCAGCCGGGACGCGGTGCGGGAAAAGATCTCGTCGCGGTGGGTCCAGCTGTGTTCCTCGTCCTCCATGGACAGGAAACTGTTTTCGCCGAGGAGCTCACCGAGCGTTTTCAGGGGCGGGAAGGCAAGGACGATGTAGCCGTCGGCGGTCTGGAACGCGCCGTAAGGCGCGCGGATGTAGACGTGCGCGTGCGGCTCCGCGGATCGGGACTGCGCCAGTCCGCCAACGGTGTGCACCGACAGTTCCTGCATCTGGAGGGTAGTGACGGCGTCGAGCATGTTCACCGTTACGAGCTGGCCCTCGCCGGTGCGTTCGCGGTGCAGCAACGCGGCGAGCACACCCTCGAACGCGGTGGACGCCGTTACGGCGTCCACGAGGTACTGCCCCGCGGCCCGCGGCGCCTCGCCGGCGCAGCCGGTGGAGAGCATGGCACCGGACATCGCCTGGAGCAGCAGGTCTTGGCCGGGGCGCTGGGCGTAGGGCCCGTCTTCGCCGTAGCCGGAGATGGAGACGTACACGAGTGACGGGTTGATCGCGGCCAGCGAGGCGTAGTCGACGCCGAGGCGGTCGGCTACGCCGGGCCGGTAGTTCTGCAGGAAGACGTCGGCGCCGGCCACGAGCCGGCGGAGCACCTCTTTGCCCGCCGGGTCCTTGAGGTCGACGGCGACGGAGCGCTTGTTGCGGTTCAGCGACAGGAAGGAGACGTTGATCCGGTTGCCGGCCGCACCACCCGCCGCGGCGTGCCGCTGCCACTCACCGGTGACCGGCTCGACCTTGACCACGTCGGCCCCGAGGTCGCCGAGCCGCTGTGCCGCGAAAGGACCGGCCATGGCGATGGAACAGTCGAGGACCCGGTACCCGGCAAGTATCCCGGGCGTGTCGCGCGTCGTCATGGGACTCCTTGGAGGAAGGAAGCGGAAAGGGAGGCGAGGGTGAAGAGGGCAGAACACGCCACCTCATCGCGGCATTTGTTGTTCCCGGGCTCTGTTGTTAGCGCTACCGGCAGCGCTAACATCCACGCTAGGCGGGCACCGCTCGGAGTGTCAACGCCTCGATCCGCCCCCGCGGCACCCGGTCGGAACCGGGAAGATGGGACCACCGATGAAACAACCACAAGTAGCACTCGTGACCGGCGCCGGTGGCGCCCTGGGCCGGGCCATAGCCTGCCGCCTGGCCGCCGACGGCCACGATGTCGCCGCGCTTGACCGCGACACCGCATCGCTGGAAGAGACGGTCGAGCAGGTTCAGAAGGCCGGTGCCCGCGCGCTGGCACTCACCGCCGACCTGCGCGACCCGGAGGCAATCGAGGCGGCAGTCGAACGGGCCGCGGGCGAGCTGGGAACGCTGCGCGTCCTGGTCAACAACGCCGCCGTGTACCCGAGCCGGCGGTTCCTCGACGTACCGCTCGCGGAGTACGAGGAAGTGGTCGCGGTCAACCAGCGTGCTTACTGGGTCGCGGCGCAGGCCGCCACGCGCCGCATGGCCGGCACAGGCGGCGGGGCGATCGTGAACATCGCCTCGATCACCATGCACGGAGGCTGGGACTCGCTCGCCGCCTACGTCTCCACGAAGGGCGCAGCCGTCGCGTTCACCCGCGCACTCGCCCGCGAGCTGGGACCTGAGGAGATCCGCGTCAACTGCGTCTCCCCCGGCGCGTTCCCCACCGCGGCCGAGGAGATCCACGACGACCCGGAAATCTACAGGCGGCACGTGCTCGATCATCAGGCGCTGAAGCGTCGCGGCCGTCCCGAAGAGCTGGCCTCCGTGGTGTCGTTCCTCGCCGGACCGGATGCCTCCTTCGTCACCGGCCAGTGCGTCGAAGTCAACGGAGGGTGGGTGATGGCGTGAAGCTGAACGGACGCGACTACGACCGCCATGCCCTCGCCCGGCTCGCGGGCGACCTCGGCGCAGCCGGCGGCGTGCGGTCCGTCGTCCTGGACGACGGTTCAGAACGCGGCATCCGCACGCTGGAGTTCCGCACCGGTTCGGGCCTCTCCTTCGACGTTCTCGTGGACCGGGCCATGGACCTTGGCAGGGCGGAGTTCGAGGGCCGCGGCTTCGGCTGGCGCTCCGCGACCGGGTTCCGCCATCCTGGCCTGCACGAATACCGCGACGACGACGGCCTGTCGATGATGCGCAGCTTCTCGGGATTGCTGCTCACCGCTGGGCTCGACCACACACTGTTCGGCGCCGAGGTGGACGCCTCGCAGTACCGCTATCCGCCGCGCCGTACCGTCTCCCACGGACTGCACGGCCGGGTCGCCAACCTACCGGCCCGTCTCACCGGCTACGGCGAGCAGTGGCAGGACGACGACCGCTGCGTGCTCTGGGCGGAAGGCGAGGTGCGCCAAGCGGCGATCTTCGGTGAACATCTGCGGCTCACCCGCCGCATCGAGGCCGACCTCGGCGGCACGGAAATCCGGCTCATCGACCGGGTGCGCAACGCGGGCTTCGACCCCACACCGCACATGTACCTGTACCACATCAACATCGGTTGGCCCTTCCTGGACAAGGGCGCGCGCTACCAGATGCCGCTGCGCCGCACCTTGTGGGAGAGCGACAGCGTCGCCGAGCAGGGCGTCTCGAACACCGACATGCAGGGCCCGCTGTCCGGGTTCGTCGAGCAGGTCTACGAGCACGAGCTGGAACCGGACGCCAACGGTTCCGTACGGCCGCGGCTGGTGAACGACCGTCTGGGCATGTACTTCGAGCTGGAGTACGACGCGGTGCAGTTCCCGTCCTTCTTCCAGTGGATGCACCTGCGCGAGGGAGCGTACGCAGTGGGATTTGAGCCCTCCACGCACCATGTGCAGGGCGAGACCGCCGCCAGGGAGGACGGGTCCATGACTTTCCTGGAACCGGGCGAGGAACGCCTGTACACGACGACTTTGCGGGTGGGCCGGACCCGCTGATCAGGCGGCCCGGCAATCGGAATGCGGTGTACGGGAGATGCCGGGCGACGGGAGCTGTGGCTACGCGGCACGGGGCAGCCGGTTCCAGTGCGGGAGCAGGACCAGTCCGGCGGGGAACGCGGCGCCCGCGAAGCCGGCGCACAGCACTCCGCCGGAGGGGAATCCGGGGAGCGGCCCAGCGAGTTCGCAGCCACCGATGGAACTCGAGTGCGGTCCAGCGGCTGATGTCACTCGGCCATTCAGGACCATCTCGTCCACACCGGCATGGCGTAGTTCTCCCGGCCGCCCTCGGCCCGTTCACCGGGCTCGCGGCCCCAGGTGATCGGTGAGTTCGCCTTCCGGAGCGGACTCCAAGATTGAGACGGTGAGCGATGGGCCCGGGCTGCATCGTTCATGCCCCAGCCTCGAACTGCGCGCTTCTCCGCGTTCGTTCCGTCAGTCACGGCGAGTCCATCCATCGCTAGTCATTGAATCGTGACAATCGCCGATCGAGCGACGGACGCCATTCAAGTGGGCCAATGAGCCTTGTCATGGCCCTTGACCGCCGCAACGCCTGACTATAACGTCCCGACTGGTTAAAACGATTCATTCCCGCCCTACCGGCGAGAACGACAAAGGGGGACGCCACACCAGGGAGGCCCCCGCCGCCGGGTCCGGCAGTGGAAACAGGTCTGCCGGGACAGGAACCGCCTTGTTGTGCCGGGCGCTCGGCATTCGAAGCGGCCCGCCCCGGACCGCGGCACCCGTTCCACCCTCTCGTTCTCCGCATCCCATCCAGCTTTGCGAGGCATGTGTGACCACCTGGAAGAGAAGACACCGGACCGCCCTCACCAGCGCAACGTCGGCGGCGCTCGTGGTGATGGCGATGCTCGCGCCACAGGCGGCAGACGGGGCCCCCGCCACCGCGTTCTCCGGAACGCTTACTTCAGCCGCCGGGCATCCCTGGGATGCCTACAACTACTCACCGCAGTCCCGGACGCTGAAGCCCGTGGCGATCCAGAGCACGGTGGGTTCGGTGACGGACGCCTCCGGAGTGCTCTCGGGCAAGTCCACCCGGCTGAGCGGCTCCGGATCCGCTGTCACCTTCGACTTCGGCAAGGACGTCAGCGGTCTGGTCACGCTCCACTTCGCGGCTTCCGACGGCCCGCAACGCGTGGGTCTGGCGTTCAACGAGTCCTCGCAGTACGTGGGTTCCACGAGCGACGCCTCCACCGGCGGTCCGCGAAGCCGGGACGGAGCGCTCTACGCGGACGTAGACGGCCCGACGACCTACACCATGCCGGCGAAGAACCTGCGCGGTGGGTTCCGGTACCTGACCGTCTTCATGGACTCCGCCGGCAGTGCCGACCTCGACGCGGTCACCGCGCACTTCACGGCCGCACCGAAGATGCAGGACCCGCGCGCCTACGCGAACTACTTCTACTCCAGTGACGACCTGCTCAACAGGATCTGGTACGCCGGGGCCTACACGATCCAGCTCAACACCATCGACCCGAAGACCGGACGGGTCTGGGAGGCTCCCGCCGAGACGTGGGACAACACCGGCGACGTGGGCGTGGGCGACACCATTCTGGTGGACGGCGCGAAGCGGGACCGCACGGTCTGGCCGGGTGACCTCGGTGTCGAGATCCCCTCCGCCTACGCGGCTTTTGACGACACCGAGTCGGCCCGCAACGCCCTCACCACGCTCTACCAGCACCAGAAGATCACGGGTGAACTGCCGTACTCCGGGCCCATGATGAACAAGTACGGGTCGGACACCTACCACATGTGGACCCTGGCAGCGTCCTGGGACTACTACCGGTACACCGGCGACCGGAAGTGGGTCGACGGCATCTGGGGCCAGTACAAGCGGGGTGTCGACTACATCGGCGCGAAGATGGACGACCAGGGCCTGCTGTCGATCGACCAGACCGCCGACTCGGTGCGGAGCCTGCCGAAGGGCGAGAACCTGATCGCCAACGTCCTGATGTGGCGCGTGCTCACGACCGGCTCGCAGCTGGCGAAGGTCGAGGGCGACACCACGCTCGCGCAGTCCTACGCGCAACGGGCGGTCGCGCTGCATACCGCGATCGACAGCCGTCTGTGGGACGAGAAGAAGGGTGCATACCGGTTCTACCCCGACTCGGACGTCTACGCCCAGGACGGCAACTCGCTCGCGGTGTGGTACGGCCTGGCCGACCAGAGCAAGGCTCGCCGCATCAGCTCGTACCTCACGACCAACTGGAACGACCGCGGGTCGACCTCCCCGGAGAACAAGGGGAACCTGGGGGTCTTCGCCGGGTCCATGGAGGTCAACGCCCACTTCGCCGCGGGCGGAACAGCGGCCGACCAGGCGGGAGTCGATCTGATCCGGCGGCAGTGGGGCGCCATGCTCGACGACCCGCTCGGTACCAAGAGCACGTTCTGGGAGTCGTCGCGTCCGGACGGCTGCATCTGCAGCACCTACGTCAGCCTCGCGCACGCCTGGGCGACCGGGCCGACCACGGCGCTCACGTTCTCCGTGCTGGGGCTCCAGCCGACCAGCGCGGGCGGACGCGCCTTCGACTTCGTCCCGCACACCGCTGACCTCACCTTCGCCCAGGGGCGGATCACCACGACGCTGGGCCCGGTCGACGCCTCGTGGCGCGTCAACCGGAAGGAGGGTCAGTACCACGCGGAGCTCACCGCGCCCCAGGGCAGTGAGGGGCGCGTCGCGGTGCCCACCTTCGGAAAGCAGATCTCGGTCTTCGTCGACGGCAAGCTGGCCTGGAACGGCACGAAGGCCAAGGCCTACGACGCGCACACCGACGGCGAGTACGTCTACCTGGAAGCGCTCGCCGGACACCACGTGATCGACAGCCACCAGCACGACAACTGAGACGATCACGCCGCGCACACCTCACGCCGGCCGGCATGAGGTGTGCGCGGCCTTCCGGGCGGCCCGCGCTCCACTCCCCGTCGCACGGAGCGTCACGGGCCCGTTCGGCTTCGTGCCGCCGAGCGACACCTCCACACCCATCTCGCTCGGCGGATTCCCCGCATCCACCAGGAGCCCTGCCGTCATGAACGCACCGCACCCTCCCGTACGCCCCAACCGCCGCCACTTCATCGCAGCTGCCGGAGCCGCCGCCGTCGCGCTAAGCCTCGGGGCCCCCGCCCGGGCCGCGGCCCGCCCCGCCGACCAGGGCCGTCCGGCTCCCGTCGGCGCGGTCCCGCCGCGGCTCACCCCGTTCCCCCTGTCATCCGTCGCGCTCCTGGACAGCCCGTTCCGCGAGAACATGCGGCGCACCTGCGCCTATCTGCTGTTCATCGATCCGGATCGGCTGCTGCACACCTTCCGTCTCAACGCCGGCCTGCCGTCGTCCGCCGAACCCTGCGGCGGTTGGGAGGACCCGGCGGTCCAGCTGCGCGGTCACAGCACCGGCCATCTGCTCTCCGGGCTGGCCCAGGCCCACGCCAATACCCGGGACGACGCCTACGCCGCCCAGGGGCGGGTCATCGTCGACGCCCTCGCGGCCTGCCAGGCCGCCGCATCCGGCGCCGGTTACACGCCCGGCTACCTCTCCGCCTTCCCCGAGCAGGTCTTCGACCAACTGGAGGCCGGCGGCCGGCCCTGGGCTCCGTACTACACGATCCACAAGATCATGGCCGGCCTGCTCGATCAGTATCTGCTGAGCGGTAACGACCGGGCCCTGGACGTGGTGCGTGCGATGGCTGCCTGGGTGGGGACCCGCACCTCGCGTCTGACGGCCGACCAGATGCAGACGCTGGTCCTCCGGGTGGAGTTCGGCGGCATGAACGAGGTCCTGTCGAACCTTTACCTGGTCACCGGGGACCCGTCGCATCTGCGCACCGCCCGTCGGTTCGACCATGAGGACCTGTACGGACCGCTGGCCGCGGGCCGCGACGAACTGGACGGCCGCCACGCCAACACCGAGATCGCCAAGATCGTCGGCGCCGCGCGCGAGTACGAAGCCACCGGTGAGCAGCGCTACCGCGACATCGCCGGCTACTTCTGGGACACGGTCGTACATCACCACTCGTACGCCATCGGCGGCAACTCCAACCAGGAGTTCTTCGGTCCGCCCGGCGAGATCGTCAGCCGGCTCTCCGAGGTGAGCTGCGAGAACTGCAACTCGTACAACATGCTCAAGCTGGGGCGGCAGCTCTTCCTGCACGACCCGGGCAAGGCCGCGTACATGGACCACTACGAGTGGACCCTGTACAACCAGATGCTCGGCGAGCAGGACCCCGACTCCGAGCACGGCTTCGTGACGTACTACACGGGCCTGTGGGCGGGCTCGCAGCGCCAGGTCAAGGGCGGGCTCGGGGCCGCGCCCGGCAGTTACAGCAGCGACTACGACAACTTCTCCTGCGATCACGGCACGGGCATGGAGACCCATACCAAGTTCGCCGACAGCATCTACTTCCGCACCGCGGACGCCCTGTGGGTCAACCTGTTCATCCCGTCCCAGGTGACATGGGCCGAGCGAGGGGTGACGCTGCGCCAGGAGACCCGCTATCCCGACGCGGACACCACCAAGTTCACGATTACCTCCGGAGGCGGCCGGTTCACCCTGAAGGTACGGATCCCCGGCTGGCTGGCCGACCATGGCTCGCACGCCCGGGTCCGGGTCAACGGTCACCCGGCCGGCGCCCACGCCGAACCGGGTACGTACCTCACGCTGGCCAGGAACTGGCGCCCCGGAGACGTGGTCGAGGTGACGCTGCCGATGGAGCCGGTCTGGCGTCCGGCGCCGGACAACCCGCAGGTGCGCTCCCTGTCCCACGGCCCGGTGGTCCTGGCCGGCGCGTACGGCAGCACCGTGTCCCGGACCATCCCGAACGTCGATCCCGCCTCGGTGCGGCGGCTGCCGGGGCGTCCGACGGCCTTCACCGCCACCGCCGACGGCGCAGCGGTGTCGCTGCTGCCCTTTCACCGGATCCAGCACCAGCACTACAACGTGTACTGGGCCGTCTCGCTCAAGACCGGTCACGAGCGCGAGATCGCCCACTACGCCTTCGACGAAGGCCGCGGAAGCACCACCGCGGACTCCCTGCGTTCCTTCCCCGACGGAGAACTGGCCGCGGGCGCCGGCTGGACGGCGGGCCGCACCGGCGCCGGCGTCGCGCTGGACGGCGCCGGCGGCCACGTGGTCCTGCCGCCCGGTCTGCTCACCGGTCTGGAGGCGCTGACCGTCAGCGCCTGGGTGCGTGCCGACTCGCTCAGCAACTCCGCCCGGGTGTTCGATCTGGGCTACCACAAGGACACCTACCTCTTCCTCACGGTGCGCACCGGCACCGGGAAGGCCCGCGCCGCCCTGAAGATCGCGGGTATGGAGGCCGAGGACTTCATCGACGCCTCCGACGCCCTGCCGCAGGGCCGTTGGACGCATGTCGCCCTGACCGTCGGCGGCGGCACCGGCGTGCTGTACGTCGACGGCGTGGAGTCCGGGCGCAACGACGCGATGGTGAGCAGTCCGCTGCTTCTGGGCGCCACCACGCACAACTACCTCGGCCGCTCGCAGAACTCCAAGCACCCGTATCTGCAAGGCGCCGTCGACGGCTTCCGTGTCCACAACCGGGCGCTGTCCGCCACGGATGTGGCCGCGCTGTTCCGCGCGGACGCCTGACCCCGCGCCTCCACGCCACACCCCGTCCACCGCACTATCCAGGAGACCCCGTGTCCGCAGCCTTCCCCCGACGTGTCCGGCGCCGCCCGGCCCTCGTCACCGCCTCCGCCCTGACCGCACTGGTCACCATCCTGCCCCCGGCCGTGACCGCTCAGGCGGCGCCCGCCGGCGTCACCGCCACCACGCTGCGCACCCAGCACCTGAGCCAGGCACTCGGCATCGACGACACCACTCCCGACCTGAGCTGGCAGCTCAGCGGCAGCGGCACGGACGTCATCCAGCAGGCGTACCGAGTCCAGGTGGCCACCAGCCGCGCCCTGCTCACCAGCGGCCGTCCCGACCTGTGGGACTCGGGCCGGATCGACTCCGACACGCCGCGCACCACGTACGCCGGCAAGAAGCTCGGTTCGCGCACCCGTGTCTACTGGCGCGTGACGGTGTGGTCGAACACCACGAACCGCCCGTCCCGCTGGAGCGACACCGCCGTCTTCGAGACCGGACTGACGAACCCGCAGGACTGGTCCGCGCACTGGATCACCAACCCCGACTGGAAGCTGAGCACCCGGAAGGTGGAGCCGGTCGTCGTCCGGCTGCCGAAGACCACCGCCCGCTACGTCCGGCTCGATGTCACCAAGCTCGGCCTGCCGCTGGCCGACGACTTCCCGAACCGTTCCTGGCGGCTGCAGCTGGGGGAGATCGAGGTGCGCGACTCCGCCGCACCGGACACGGACCTTGCTCAGGGCGCGGCCATCACCGCCTCGGAGTCCAACACCCTGCGCAAGACCTGGGAACCCCGTCTCGCCGTCGACGGACTGACCAACAGCGCCCTGCAGACCGCGGCCGGCTACTCCAGTCAGGCCCACCCCGGCGCCGACCTGTCGTCCTCGCCCATCACTCTCACCCTCGACCTCAATTCTGCCCGGACCTTCGACCAGGTGGTGCTCTATCCGCGCTCCGACGTCCTCACCGACGACGGCCGCGTGCCGAACTTCCCCGTCGACTACACCCTCTCCACCGGGGACGCGGCCACCGGACCGTTCACCTCGGCCGCGAAGGTCACCGGCCAGCAGCCTCCGAAGCCGTACCTGCCCTCCGGCCTCCCGCTGTTCACCAAGGACTTCGCGCTCGGCGAGAAGGTGCGCAGCGCCCGCCTCCACGTGGCCGGCCTGGGCATCTACACGGCCGACGTCAACGGCCGGCCGGTCGGCGACGCCGTGCTGGAGCCCGCGAACACCACGTTCGCGGACCGGGTGCAGTACGCCACGTACGACGTCACCGACCTGCTGCGGCACGGCGACAACACCATCGGCGTCGCCCTCGGCAACGGCATGTCCAACGTGGTCAGCACCGCCGACCGGTACCGCAAGCTCTACGGGAACCTCAGCGACCCCAAGCTCATCGCCCAGCTGGAGGTGACCCTCGCCGACGGCACCGTCAAGCGCATCGCCAGTGGCGCGGACTGGCGTACCGTACTGGGACCGACCACGTCCTCGAACTGGTACGGCGGCGAGGACTACGACGCCCGCCGCGAGATACCGCACTGGGACGAACCGCATCAGAACCGATCGGACTGGTCTCAGGCGGTCACCGTCGACGGCCCCGGCACCCCCGGTCACCCGGCACAGCTCAGTGCCCGCGAGACCGAGCCGATCCGTGTCGAGGAGGCCCTCAAGGGCACCGAGGTCTCCGGCACCGCCCCGGGCAGCCGCATCTTCGACCTCGGCCGCAACATCGCCGGCTGGCCCGAGATCACACTGGACGCCCCGGCCGGGACGACCGTGCGCGTCTACCCCGCGGAAAGCCTCAAGGACGGCCACGCCTTCCAGTCCATCAGCAACGTGGGCGCCCCCCTGTGGGACAGCTACACCGCACGCGGCACAAAGAGCGAGACCTGGCACCCGCAATTCTCCTACCACGGTTTCCGCTACCTGGAAGTCAAGGGCCTGCCGGCCGGAGCCACCATCTCCGTACGCGGAAAGGTGCTGCACACCGACAACGCTTCCGCAGGTGACTTCAAGAGCTCCAACGACCTGGTCAACGGCATCCACTCGATCATCCGCAGGTCCATCGAGAACAACATGATGAGTGTGCTCACCGACTGCCCGAGCCGGGAGAAGCTCGGCTGGTTGGAGCAGGACCAGCTCGTCTTCCCGGCCCTGGCCGCCAACTACGACATGCAGGCCTACCTGCGCAAGATCGTGCGGGACATGGCCGACGCACAGACCACCGAGGGCCTGGTCCCGAGCACCGTGCCGGAGTACACCAGCCTGCCGGGCGCCTACCGCAACGACTCCAACTGGGGCGGCGCATTCGTCCTCGTGCCCTGGCAGCTCTACACCACGTACGGCGACACCGACACGCTGCGCACCTACTACCCGGCCATGAAGAGGTACGCGGCGTTCCTCAAGACCCAGGTCTCCGACGGCATCCTCGACTACGGGCTCGGCGACTGGTTCACCCCGGACCGCACCTTCCCGCGTGCGGTCGCGGGCACCTACGGCTACTGGCGGGTGGTGGACGCGCTCAGCCGGATCGCGGACGTGCTCGGTGACGACGCCGACGCGGCGTCCTACCGCAGCGAAGCCGATGCGAGCGCCAAGGCGCTCACCGACAAGTACTACGACACGGCGACCGGGACCTTCGGCAATGGCGGCCAGGGCGCCGAGGCGCTCGCGCTCGATATGGGCGCGGTCCCAGACGACCAGCGGCAGCGGCTGCTCGACCACCTCGTGGGCAGCATCCGGGACGCGGGCTACCACCTGAACCTCGGTGAGATCTCGCTGCCCGCGGCGTTCCGGGTCCTGTCCGCAGCAGGCCGCGACGACGTCGTGTACCAGATCGCCACGCAGACCAGCAGTCCCAGCTACGGCTACCAGGTGGTGCACGGCAACACCGCGTTGGGCGAGTCCTGGGACGGCGGCTCCGGCCAGTCGCAGGACCACTTCATGCTCGGCGCGATCGACTCGTGGTTCACCAGCCGCCTCGCCGGGATCCAGCAGGCGCCCGGCTCGGTCGGCTACGAGAAGTTGCTCGTCGCGCCGGCCGTCGTGGGAGACCTGGCCTCCGCGTCCGGCTCCTACACCACGCCCTACGGCAAGGTCTCCACTTCCTGGCACCACGACGGCTCGGCCTACCGCCTGCGGGTGACCGTGCCCACGGGGACCAAGGCAGAGGTCCATGTGCCGGTCACCTCAGGGACCGTTCGCGCCGATAGGGGTGCCACCCTGCTGCGCACCGAGGGCGGCACAGCGGTGTACGAGGTCGGCTCCGGTGACTGGTCCTTCACCTCCACCTACGCCCCGGCCGGGAACTGACCCCGCCATCGGGCCGACGAACGACACGGCGCCGCCGACCCCTGCGAGGGAGTCGGCGGCGCTGTGGTGTCGGGCCCGAATCGGCCCCGGCCCCCGCCCTACCGGCTCACCTCCGGCGCGACTGCGATGTCGTCGAACTGGGAGGTTCCGTAGGAGCCGAGTCCCAGGCCGACCTGGCCGTGGTCGTACGTGGTGTCGGTGACCTCGGCGACCTGGGTGCCGTCGACGGTCGCGGTGATCCGCTCGCCCGAGAAGCCGAGGGCGAACCGGTGCCAGGTGTCCGTTGCGGCGGTCGGCAGGTCACCGTGGGCCAAGACCCGGGTGGTCTTGTCCGGCAGGACGGCCTCCAGGGACCAGGTACCGGCGTCCGACAGCTTCAAGTAGTAGGCCTCCCATACGTTGTCGTGGTGCGGCCCGACCGAGTTGAGCTGGTTCACCACCCTTCCCAGCAGCGACGCCGTGCCGGACTGGTGGATCATCACCTTGGCGGACACCGTGTAGTCGGTCCACTGGCTGTCCCCGGCCAGGGTCAGCGGGCTGGTGACCCTTGACCACTTGATCGGCTGGGTCGTGATGGCCTGCTGCAGACACCTGCCGGTTCCGCTGCTGCCGGGCGCGGCCTCAGGTGCGACGGAGCAGGGCGCCGTCTCGAACGCGCCCTCCATGTCGGAGAGGTAGCGGGGGGTGACGCCGTCCCGGTATCCGTCGAAGGTGTCGCGGTAGGGCAATGCCATCGTCTTCGACGGGGGCGCCGTCTGCACAGCCGCCCCCTTCCCGCCGGGCATCGTGGTGAGCGTCGTGACGGTGCCGGGCTGAAGGGTGACGGTGTGCCTGCCCCGGGCATCCGGGTGCACGTCGGCGCCGCGGACGAACCAGTCCGCCGGGTCGGTGGACCGCAGTGTGGTCGACCACCGGTGCAGCGCACCACGGGGAAGGTGCCCGGTCGGCGTGACCGTGACCGTCTGCGGGGCCGTGGCGGCCGTCGTCTCGATCACTGTCGTGTAGGCCGGCCGCTTGCCCGGGGACTGCAGCGTCACATAGGTGCCACCACCGTCGAGATAACCGCTGGCCGAGTCGATGTAGCGCCAGCCGGGATGTGTGAACTGCGCGGTCTGGGCGATGGTCCAGAGTGTCGGGCCGAGTTCGTAGTGGCCGTTCCACGGTTCATTGGCGCGCAGCAGACCACTGCCCTGCATCTGGACGGTGGGGTACCAGGCGTAGGCCACCGGCCAGTTGATGAACCCCGTGATGCGCGAGTCGACGTACTCATGGTTCATCTCCGCGGCGAGCCGGGGCGCGCCGGTGAGGTAATTGTTCCAGCCGGATTCACTCGCGAACAGCGGCTTGTCCAGGCCGAGGGCGTCCGGCGAGCTCGAGCAGTGGATCTCCGAGCAGGGGTAGTGGATGCCGACCACGTCCACGGCCTTGGCGAAGGCCGGATCGTTCTTCATGTCGGTGGCCACCTGCCAGCCCGCGTTGTCGGCGGCGACCACCTTGACGTCGTCGTAGCCGTTCTTCACGAGCGCGGCCTTCAGCTTGCCGTACCAGGCGGCGTCCCATCCCTTTTCGTTCCAGCCGCCGAGGTAGTTGACGTCCAGGTGGTGCTTCTTCGCACACCCGATCCACTGCATCAGGTAGTTGATGTTGTCCGCCGACCAGAAGCCGCCGTCGAACCACCCGGGCGCGCCCCATTCGAGTCCGTAGAACTGAATCTGCGGGTTACGCCGCTGCGCCTGCTCCATCAGCCACCACTCGTACCCCCGGTTGCAGTTGACGTCGGTCGGTGTGCGCATGTGGCTGGGTTCGGCGCCGTTGCTGGAGTTGGTGTCGGAGCCGATCTCCACCTTCAGGATTTGCAGCGAGGCGCCGTATCCGGGTTTGAAGAGGTAGTCGAGGATCTGGTCGCGCTGCCGCTTCGGGTAGTCGACGAGCAGCCTGGATGTGCCGCCGCCCCCGCTGATCGCCCCAATTCCGTCGAAGACCCGTCCGGTGCCGCGGCTGTCGACGCTGATCGACTGGACCGGGGGTGTATCGGAGCCGGTGTCTGCGCTGGCCGTGGGTGTGACGAGCGCGGCCACGCAGGCGATGAGCAGCGCTCCTACCGCCCACAGGGAACGGCAAGCGGGCCGCCGCCATCGGCCGGGGGACGGTGTTCCGGTGCTGAGCATGGGGTCTCTCCTCTCGTTCCGGGGGTCCGGGTTTCACAGCTCGACATGGGTGCGGCCCGCTCGTACCTGTGTCCGGCGCGGTCGGCCGCGCTCCGGGGACACCTCGATCCGGGTCGGGCCGTCCGCGTTGAGGTCGAAGGAGGCCCCGGACGTGTGGAGCAGGAAGTTGCGGACCGCGACGCGCGCACCGGTGGCCCGGAACACGACCTTGCCGTCCCGGGCCAGTGTGGTCCGGTTCGGTCCGGCAGAGACGGAGTACGTGTGCTCACGCAGGCGCACGTTCGCGATGCTGTTGGTACCGGGCAGCGAGAGGCTGCCGAACATGATGCCGGACGGGTCGCCCTCCCAGGGGTTGTCGGAGATCAGTTCGTGCAGGCTCTGCACGGCCATGGCGTTGGACCATGAGTAGGTTCGCCAGGCGGTGTCGACGGCGGAGTCCATGATCGACTGGCCGGGCTCGGGGTCGAAGGACTCGGGGAACCAGTTGTCCTTGTCCCAGGCATCGAGGTACATAGCGGTGCTCCGGGCCGCGAACTCGCCGGCCACGTCGTCGAAGCCGTACCGTTTGACGCCGTCGTACACGGTGGCGTTCATGGGGGGCCACACCGCTCCCTTCCACTGCTCGGGGGCGGTGTCCTCACCGTATCGGTCGAAGAACTTGAAGTGTTCGGAGCCGGGGTGCACCGGGCCGCCGCCGCAGTAGGCCGGATCGTTGCGGGCGACGCTGGGGACGACATACTCCCCCCAGAACTCCTTGGGGTCGAGCAGATGCTCCTGCACCAGGGTCTTCGCCCGGTCCGGTGTCGCGATACCGGCGAACAGCGGGTAGAAGACGGTCGGCGTGACGACGTCGTTCCACGTTCCGTCGAGGTAGCGGCTCAGGTAGAGGCGCCGCTGCGGATGCCACAGCCGGTCGTTGATCAGCCGGTAGATCTTTGCATGCTGCGCGGCGAACCGCGCCGCGTCCGCTGTTCTGCCCAGCACGCGGGCCATCTTGGCCAACGTCTCGGCCATCAGCGCGTAGTACGAGTTGAGCGCCACATCGGTGAGGTTGGTGTTGTCGCGGGAGTCCCCGCTGCCGCCCTTCTTCTGGATGCGCTGGTAGTCGGCGTAGACGGGACTGTCGTCCAGCCCCAGGTGGTTGCCGCGGCCGCCGACCCGGTCGCCGAAGTAGGGGGCCTCCAGCAGCCCGTCGCCGTCGGCGTCCCACTCCGGCAACAGATCGTAGTAGGCCACAAGCGTGGGATACGCCTTCTTCAGTACGGTCACATCGCCGAACTTCGTGTACAGGCGCCAGACGGCGTACGCGTGCATCGGGCCGGAGTTCTGCTGGTCGTAGCGCGGCCCCTTCAGCGGGACCTGGTTGGGTGGTGCGTCCGCGTCGAAGATGTCCGTCTCGTGCTGGGTTGCCAGTGGCCTGCTCACGAGTGCGGCGTCGATGGCATCGAAGGCCGAGTCCCACCCGGTGAAAAGGCCGCCCCCGCCGCCCCATCCCCACATCACGAAGGCACGCTGGTGGTTCTTGTCGTAGTTGGTGTTGAGGGACAGTGCGTCCCGCACCGCGTCCGCTGCCCGCCCCGCCGGACCGGACCCCGTCAGGTTGTCCTTCCGGACCGATGCCTCGGCGGTGGCCAGTATCTGCTCCGCATCATGAGGCTCCGGCGGATCCAGCCGGGGCGGCCGCCCGCCGACAGCGGCGGCGAAGGTGAGGGTCTGGCCCTTGCTCAGCCGGTATCGCAGGGCGGCCGCCGTGGTGCCGGGTACGCCGGTGGCGCCGGTCATGGCGGCGGTCATATCGGCGATCGACGCGTAGCAGCCGCTGCTGTCGGCGGGGTCGGTGGGGGCCAGCCGGAAGTGGCCGGTGCGGGACGTCTCCAGCAGTCCCGGCGCGCTGCCGGTGACATCCTGACCGTCAAGTGCGAAGGCCGCAGCCTCGCCCCAGGGCGTCGTGACCTCGAGGAATATGGTCGTGTCGTGGTCGAGTGCGGTAACGGCTCCGATGACGGAACCGCCGTCGTCGGTGCGGGCGTAGCGGACCCGGATGGTGTGCTTCTGACGCTGCGCGTCGTCGTACTGCTGCTGCAGCGACGGCAGTTTCGCGGTCGCGTCGGAGACCTCATCGGCGGACCACTGCTCCGGGTGCGCCATCACCTCGCGCAGGGCCTGGAGATGCGCCGGTGTGAGCTTGCGGTCGTCGGTGCTGACCTGGACCTCTTTGTAGGCACCGTCGGGTGCCATCGGCCCGATCCGCCAGAGGTTGTTCGTCATCTTCTCGCGGATGACCTTGCCGGACTCGGTGAGCAGGCCGATGCGGAGCGCGAATCTGGATTCGCCCTCACCGACGAAGAGTGCCCCGGTCCAGTCCTGGTCCTTGATGCCCGGCATGGCGAACGGTCGCTGCATCGTGGGATACGGCAACGCCGTCCGGTGGCCGTGGGCCATGCGCTCTCCTGGTGCCGAGTAGGGCGGGGCAGCTTGGGCTATGCCCGAGCCGGCCGCCAGGGCCGCCGCCGATGCGCCGAGACCGGTGGCGCCCACCGTCCGGAGAAAGTTGCGTCTGGGAAGGTGACCGTGCGTCATTTCGCCTCTTGCTTCCTCAAGTACAGGCCGGCGTCCGGGCATGGGAAAGCACCCGCAGGGCGCGGGGTGCGCAGGACGGCGACCTGACAAGGCCTGTGTGAAATGTTTCACTGACGGACTCATTCTCAACACCCTCTGGCGAGAGAGTCAACGGGGAGTGCCGGGTCGGCTACCGAGGCGCGAGCTTTCTACCAGCAAGTAACCCGAAAGTTCCGACGGCCGGTCGCAGAACCCTTGCTTCCCAAGCCACGTCGCCTTAGCGTCCTGCAGAGTTAAAACGATTCATAACGTTCACCGGAAAGCACCGACGGTCCCTCTCCAGCGGCTTCGCTCATGCGAGTGCCCGGCTCGTCGGCGTGGCACGTGCAGCAAGGAGACAGACCACCATGAGTGATGCCGATGCCCGGGATGAGTACGGGTTCACGCGCCGACTGCTACTGCGAACCGCGGCCGTCGCCGGGGCCGGTACCGCCCTGGCCTGGGGCGCCCCGGCCGGCACCGCGCTGGCCGCATCTCCCGGGCCCCCGGCGGCTCGCACCGGCGATGCGGGCTGGCTCGCGCATCCCGGACGGCCGGTGCAGCCGAAGTTCCGCTGGTGGTGGCCGGACGCTCTGGTGGACCCGCGCGAGATCAGACGTGAGGTGAACCAGATCGCCGACGCCGGGTTCGGCGGCGTGGAGATCGCCGCGGTCACCCACAGCCTGGACGACAAGACGGTGCTCCACGTGGCCGAGAACGGCTGGGGCACCCCGGCGTGGACGGCCCGTGTCGAGGCCGCCCTGGACCAGGCCGCCAAGCGTGGAATCACCGTTGACCTCACCGTCGGCCCGAGTTGGCCGACGGCAGTCCCCTCCATCACTGCGGACAGCGAAGCAGCCGTCAAGGAACTCGCTCACGGTGCAGTGCAGGTGGCGGGCGGAACGACCTACACGGGCCCGGTTCCGGCGCCCGTGGTAGCTGCCGCCTCGGGTGTCACCCGGCAGCAGTTGGTGCTCGTGCAGGCTGCGCAGATCGACACCGCCAACTCCACGCGCAAGGAGACCGGGCTCAGCTTCTCTTCGGTGCGCGATCTGACCGACCAGGTCGCCGAAGGAACCATCAACTGGACCGCGCCGTCGGACGGCGAATGGGTCCTCATCGCCTACTGGATGCGCGGCTCAGGTCAGACCCCGGAGTCGGGTCCCCATACCTCCCCCGCCGCGTACGTCGTCGACCACTTCAGCGAGGCCGGCATCCAGGCGGTCATCGACTTCTGGGAAGCGCACATCCTGACCGCCCCGGTACGGAGGCTGCTCAAGAAGGCCGGCGGCGCCCTGTTCGAGGACTCACTGGAGATCGAGACCGACGCGCTCCAGTGGACGTCCGGCCTGCCCGCTGCCTTCGAGAAGTACTGCGGTTACGCGCTGGAGCCCTACCTGCCCGCGGTGATCCTCAGCAAGAGCAACCAGGTCTTCGCCTTCGACGCCGCGCTGACCCGCCAGGTCCGGCACGACTTCTGGAACACGGTCTCCCGACTGTTCAACGACCACCATGTCACCGTGTTGAAGAAGTGGGCGCGCTCCCTCGGTCTGAAGCTCCGGATGCAGCCGTACGGACTGCAGACCGACGCGATCGCCACCGCTTCGATCCTGGACATACCCGAAGGAGAATCACTGGGGTTCAAGAACCTCGACGACTACCGGTGCCTGGCAGGCGCACGCGACATGGCCGGCCGGACCATCCTGTCCTGCGAGTCGGGCGCCTACACGGGAGGCGCCTACAACACGACATGGCAGAAGTTCCTGACCACGATGGGCGGGGCCTACGCGGCCGGAGTGAACCAGACCGTGGTGCACGGTTTCTCGTACGCCACGGTGCCCGGCGTAAAGTGGCCGGGCTACGCGGCGTTCACCCCATACCACGGCAAGGTCGGCTACGGGGAGTCCTGGGGGCCCCGGCAGCCGACCTGGCAGCATATCCCGGACGTATCAGGTTATCTCAGCCGTATCCACCAGGTTCTGCAGTCCGGCACCACCCGGGCCGACGTCGCGGTGTTTCGCCAGACCGGGTACACCGCGACCGGGATCGGAGCGTCATGGTTCACCGCAAGCGGCATTCCGCTCGGCTGGACCCACCAGTTCATCAGCGGCCCGCTACTGGAACTGCCCCATGCGAAGGTCTCGGGCGGTCGGCTCGCTCCGGACGGCCCCGCCTATAAGGCGCTGTTCATCGAGGGTGACTTCTTCTCGGGTTCCACCTGCACGCTCCGGGTAGCGGACGCCGAACGGCTGCTGGACTTCACCATGGCCGGTCTTCCCATCGTCATGCTGGGCGCCTGGGACACCGCGACGGTGCCCGGTGTGCCCGCTGACGGCGAGAACGAGCGACTGCGGACGGTCGTCAGCAAGCTGCTCGCCCAGCCCCGGGTGCGCAGGGTGTCGGACAAGGCCGATGTCGGGGCGGCGCTGGCCGATCTGGGTGTGCAGCCGGCCGTCCGGTACGCGACTGCTTCCACCCTGCTCAACGCCCATCGCGTCGCCGACGGCGTCGACTATTACTACCTGTGTAACGGCAAGCACGCCGAGAACGTAAAGCCACCGGTCGCCCCCATTGACCACGAGGTGACTCTGCGCCGGACCGGACCCGAGGGCGTCCCCTATCTGCTCGACCTGTGGACCGGCAGGGCCCGGCGTATCGGCCGGTATGTGGAGGACGACGACTCCATCCGGCTGCGCGTGACCCTCCAGCCCGCCGAGACCGCCCTCGTGGCCATCGGCCGGCCGGGCCTGTTCGGCGACCGAGCCGGCAAGCGGCCGCACGCCGTGAGCAGCCAGGCCGAATCCGTGGAGTTCGTGGACGGTGAACTGACGGTCCGCCACTCGGCCGCACGCACCGTCGACACCGTACTGTCCCAGGGCCGAACCGTCCGCACCACGATCGGTGAGGTGCCCGACCCCAGGGTGCTGTCGGCCTGGCAGCTGCATGTGGAGGACTGGCGACCGGGAGGTGCCCTGACCACCACGACCGTGACAGGGCACGACCTGTTGCTGGACGCTCTTGCACCGTGGTCACAGCTGGATGGCCTGGAGGACGTCTCCGGAGTGGGCCGTTACCGCACCACCGTCACCCTGGAACGGTCGTGGACCGGTGGATATGGCGCCTACCTGGAATTGGGCCCGCTGAACGGCACCTGCCGGGTGACCGTCAACGGCAACCGGCTCGACGCCGTCGACCAGATCAACCCGGTGGTGGACGTCGGCCCGTGGCTGAAGCGGGGTGACAACACGATCGAGGTCGAGGTGGCAACCGCCCTCGCCAACCGGCTGCGGGTGACCGATCCCGATGTCTACGGCGGGCTCGCTCGTCAGCAGTACGGACTGACCGGCCCGGTCCGGCTCGTGCCGTACGGCCAGGCCCGCGTCGGCTGAGGCTCCGCCCGGGAGATGCGGTCAGCCGGGCGAGTGCGTCCTCGGGCTGTCCGCGTCCCCGGCGGTGGGTTCGTAATGCGTTGCCCGTGAGCGAGTGGGTTGGGCGCGGAACAGACCGCGCTTCCTGTTCCGTGGCGGAGGTGAGCCGACAGGCCGACGCTTCGGTCAGCGGGTCCGCAGGCTGGAGTGCCGAACCACCAACTCGGGCTGCAATACCACCTGGCGGTGCTGGTGGATCGTCGCGCCGGCCCGTTGCTCGGTTTCCTCCAGGAGGAGTTCGGCCGCCAGGGCACCCATGGTGGCGGCCGGCTGGCGGACGGAGGTGAGGGGCACGGCAGCAGCAGCGGCGAACTCGATGTCGTCGTAGCCGACGATGGCGAGGTCTCCGGGAACGCTGACCCCCGCGGCGTACATGGACTGCAGGAGGCCGAGGGCGAGGAGGTCGTTGGCGCAGAAGACGGCGGTCGGGCGGTCGGCGAGGCCGAGCAGGCGGGCGCCGGCGTCCCGGCCGGCGGCCACGTCGAGGCGCTCGGTAGGCAGTTCGCGCAGGGCGTCGGAGCCGAGACCGGCCTCGGCCAGAGCCATCAGGGCGCCCGCGCGGCGGTCGAGGATCTGGTTCAGGCCGGGCGGGCCGGTGACATACGCGATGGAGCGGTGCCCGGCGTCCACCAGGTGGCGGACCGCCAGGGCACCGCCCGCGACGTCGTCGACGGAGACCGAGCATCCTGCCGATCCGTCCGCGACCCGGTCGACCAGTACGAAGGGGATGTCATGGCGGCGGAACGCTTCAATGCTGCGGCCGGTGGCGTCGGCCGGAGTGAGCAGGACACCGCGCACCCGCTGCTCGGCGAAGAGGGAGAGGTACTCGGATTCATCGTTCGGGTTCTGAGCGCTGTTGCAGACCATCACGCCGAGCCCGGCCTCGCGTGCGGCCCGCTCGGCGCCGCGGGCGACATCGACGAAGAAGGGGTTGCCCATGTCGAGGACGAGCAGTCCCATGATCCGGCTGCGGCCCGCACGCAGTTGGCGGGCGGACTCGCTACGGACGTAGCCGAGCCGGTCGATCGTGGACAGCACCCGCGCCCGGGTGTCGGCGGCGACCGTATCCGGACGGTTGATCACGTTCGAGACCGTCCCGACCGAGACTTTGGCGGCGCGGGCGACGTCCTTGATCCCCACCGACTGGGCCATCAGACGGATCCTCCTGATCGATGCGGGACAGCGGAAAGCCTGATCTCAACTTCAGCGCGGGGGATCGCCACGGCACATCTCCTCACACGGGGCTGTCGGGGTCAGGCAAGGTGGAACACCTCGGTCAGGGGCTTCATCCCCTCGTCGGGCCGGGCGCCGTCCAGTGCTTCGAAGAACGGCGCCATCTCGGCCTGCCAGCGGGAGTTGACGTCGGTGGCCTCCATGGCTGCCTTGACGGCCTCGAAGTCCTCGGTCTCCAGATTGCCGACGAGCAGGCCGTCGTCGCGCAGGAAGAGCGAGTAGTGGTGCCAGCCGGCGGCCGAGAGCGCGGCACGCATCTCGGGCCACACGGCGGCGTGACGTTCGCGGTACTCGGCGCTCCGGTCCTCGCGGACCTGAAGGACGAAACAGACGCGCTGCATGCAGTACCGCTCCCGGACTAGAAGTTGAACTGGTCGATGTTCTTGGCGTTGAAGACCGTCGGCTTGCCGAGGTTGATCACCCCGTCCTTGCCTATCGTGTACGCCCCCATCGCGCCGGCCTTGAAGGTCTCGCCCTCCTTGCCGCTGATCTGCCCGGAGGACAGTGCGACGGCGGTGCGTGCGGCGAGCTCGCCCAGCTTGGCCGGGTCCCACAGCTCGAAGGCTTCGACGGTGCCGTTCTTGACGTACTTGCGCATGTCGTTGGGGGTACCAAGGCCGGACAGCTTGACCTTGCCCTTGTACTTGGAACCGGACAGGTACTGGGCGGCGGCCTTGATACCGACCGTGGTCGGGGAGATGATCCCCTTCAGGCCCGGGTACTCCTGGAGGAGGCCCTGGGTCTGCTGGAAGGACTGCTGGGCGTCGTCGTTGCCGTAGGCGACCTTGACCAGCTTGACGTCCTTGTACTTCGGGTCCTTCAACTCCTCCTTCATGTAGTCGATCCAGGTGTTCTGGTTCGTCGCGGTCTGCGCGGCGGACAGGATCGCGATCTCGCCCTTGTAGCCGATCTGCTGGGCAAGCAGTTGCACCTGGGTGCGGCCGAGGTCCTCGGCGGATGCCTGCGAGACGAAAGCGTTGCGGCAGTCGGCCTTGGTGTCGGAGTCGTAGGTGACGACCTTGATGCCGTTCTGCATGGCCTGTTTCAACGCGGTGCACAGAGCGCCCGGATCCTGCGCGGACACAGCCATCGCGTTCACCTGCTGCTGGGTGAGGGTGTTGACGTAGGAGACCTGGCCGGAAGTGTCCGTACCGCTGGACGGGCCCACCTCCTTGTACTTCTCGCCCAACTCCGCCAGGACCTTTTTGCCGCCGTTGTCGGCGGAGGTGAAGTAGGGGTTGTTGACCTGCTTGGGCAGGAAGCCGACGGTCAGGCCCTTCTTCGTCGCGGCGCTCGGGTCCGCCTTGCCTGCCGAGACAGCCCCGCCTTCCTTCTGGGCGTCGCTCTTGGTGGTGCCCCCACAAGCGGTGGCACCGAGGGCGAGGGCGGCCGTCACGGAAACGGCCACAGTCAGCCGACGAGTTCTGGTGGTGAGCAGAGACACGGTGGTTCCTTTTCGGGGTGTGTGCGGGACGGTGCGTGGTTCAGGAGACGGCAGTCGATGCTGCGAGGGACGCGACCACCGCCCTCTTGCGAGCTCTGGCCCGGGCGATTTCACGGCTGACGCGCGGGGCGAGGACCGAGACGACGAGCAGGACTCCGGTGACGACGATCTGCGACTGGGCGGAGACGTTGAGCAGGCTCATCACGTTCTGCAGCGCGCCGAGCAGGAAGACACCCGCGATCGCGCCGCCCAGGGTTCCCTTGCCGCCGTCGAAATCGATGCCGCCGAGCAGCACCGCGGCGATGACGGAGAGCTCGAGCCCGGTGGCGTTGTCATAGCGGGCGCTGGCGTAGTGCAACGCCCAGAAGACCCCGGTGAGCGCGGAGAGCAAACCCGTGGTGACGAACATCGACAGTTTCAGCGTCTTGACCCGGAGGCCGGCGAACCGCGCGGCCTCTTCGCTCGCTCCGATGGCGAACAGGGAGCGGCCGACGGGAGTGGCGTGCAGTACCACGACGGCGATCACGAGCAGCACGGCGAAGGGGATGGCCGCGTAGGGGATGAACGTGTCACCGATGCGGCCAGCGCCGAAGTCCAAGTACTGCGTGGGGAAGTCCGTGACGGAATCGGAACCCAGCACGATCTGGGCGATGCCACGGTAGGCCGCCATGGTGCCGATGGTGACGGCGAGAGAAGGCAGACCGAGTCGGGTGACGAGCAGACCGTTGACCAGGCCGCACACCATCCCGAGCAGCAGACACACCGGAATGATCGTCTCGATCGCCATGCCCTGGTTCCACAGGGCGCCCATCACCGCCCCGGACAGCCCGGCGGTGGAACCGACGGACAGGTCCACCTCACCGGAGACGACCAGCATGGTCATCGGCAGGGCGATCAGTGCGATGGGGAGGGTATTGCCGATCAGGAAGGAGATGTTCAGCGTGTTCCCGAAGTTGCCGACGAACGAGAACGAGCAGATCAGCAGGGTGAGCAACAGCCCACCGACCATGGTGTCCCAGCGGACTGCGCCGCCGAACCGGGCCCAGGGGGATGTCTTCGTGTTGACGTCAGGCATGGCGGGCGCTCCTCATCTGTGCTGCCTGCTTGCGAAGCACTGAGGCGACTCGCAGTGCCAGTATCCGGTCAACGGCGATGGCGAGAAGCAGCAGAATGCCGTTGATCGCGGTGACCCAGACGGAACTGACGCCGAGCGCGGGCAGGACGCTGTTGATGGAGGTCAGCAACAGTGCGCCGAGTGCGGCGCCGTAGACGCTGCCCGAGCCGCCGGTAAAGGCGACCCCACCGACCACGACCGCGCTGACGACGGTGAGTTCGTAGCCGTTGCCCGTAGCGGAATCGACGTTGCCGAAACGGGCGAGGTACAGGGCTCCGGCCAGGCCCGCGAGGGCGCCGCATACGACGTAGGCCGTCATGACCCGCTTGCGGACGGGGATGCCCGCGAGGGAGGCGGCCTCGGGACTGGAGCCGAGGGCGTACATGTCGCGTCCGCTGCGGTAGCTGCGCAGGTAGTAACCGACGACGAGCAGGACCGCGACAGCGAGCAGGGCGAGATAGGGCACCACCTGGATGCCGTTGTGGCCGAAGCCGATGAAGCCGTCGGGCAGGGCGTCGGCGGTGATCTGCCGGGAGCCGACCCAGATGGAGTCGATGCCCCGGACGATGTAGAGCGTGCCGAGCGTGACGACGAGTGCGGGGACCTTCCCGAAGCTGACCAAGGCACCGTTGAGCAGGCCGAAGAGGGCGCCGAGGGCGACCGCGACGATCACCGCGGCAAGTGGACTGCCTCCGCCCTGCAGGTAGTTGCCGGCGGCGAAGGCGCTGATGCCGAGTACGGAGCCGACGGACAGGTCGACGTTACGGGTGATCACCACGACGGCCTGGCCGGTCGCGACCAGTACCAGCATCGTGGCATTGAGCAGCAAATCCTTGATGCCCTGCGAAGACAGGAACTCGGTGTTCGACAGCTGTGTGACAACGAGCATCATCACGAGTACGGCGGCCACGGCCAGTTCACGGGCCTTGAACACCTTGTCGATCAGTCGGCGTCCCGCTGCGGGGCTGGGCGCGGTCCCTTCGCGCACCGGCGTAGCGGTCACGGTCATGCCGCGTTCCTTCCTCGTGTCACACGGCCGGTGGCCGCCGCCATCACGGTTTCCTCGGTGGCCTCGGCCCGGGGGATGTCGGCGGCCAGACGGCCCTCGTACATGACGAGCACACGGTCGGCCATGCCGAGAATCTCGGGCAGGTCGGAGGAGATCATCAGTACGGCCACGCCCTGGGCGGCGAGCGAGGACAGCAGCCGGTGCACCTCGGCCTTGGTGCCGACGTCGATGCCGCGTGTCGGCTCGTCGACGATCAGCACCTGTGGTGCGGTCGCGAGCCACTTGGCAAGGACCACCTTCTGCTGATTGCCGCCGGAAAGCGTGCCGACGACATCGGCCAGGCGTGCGTACTTGACCTGGAGCTTCACCGCCCAGTCGACGGCTCGACTGCGCTCGGCCGTGCGGTTCATCAGGCCGCCACGCGTCGTGTCGGCGAAGCCTGTGAGCCCGATGTTCCGCTCGATGGACATGTCCATCACCAGCCCCTGGGCCCTGCGGTCCTCCGGGACGAGGGCGAGGCCCGCGCCCATCGCGAGACTGGGCGCCCCGGGCTTCAGCTTCCTGCCGAGCACCTCGACCTCGCCGCCGTCGAACCGGTCGACGCCGAAGACCGCGCGCGCCACCTCACTGCGTCCCGCACCGACCAGGCCGGCCAGGCCGACGATCTCGCCGCGCCGTACCTCGAAGGAGACGTCGGTGAAGACGCCTTCCCGGGTCAGCCGTCGCACGGTGAGTGCCACCTCCCCGATGTCGGTGGCCTGCTTGGGGTACAGCTCGTCGAGGTCCCGGCCGACCATCCGGCGCACCAGGTCGTCCTCGGTGAGTCCCTCCAGCGGCTCGCTGCTGATCCAGGCGCCGTCGCGCAGGGTGGTGACCCGCTGGCACAGCTCGAAAATCTCCTCCAAGCGGTGGGAGATGAACAGTACCGCCGCGCCTTGTTCGCGCAGCGTCTTGACCACGCCGAAGAGACGGGCGACCTCACTGCCGGTGAGTGCCGCGGTCGGCTCGTCCATGATCAGGACCCGGGCGTCGAAGGACAGTGCCTTGGCGATCTCGACCAGTTGCTGATCGGCGATGGACAGGCCGCGAGCCGGCTGATCGGGATCGAGGTCCACTCCAAGACGGGTGAACAGGTCCGCGGCGGCGTTCTTGACCGCCCGGTGGTCGACCCGGCCGAACGAGCGGGACAGCTGTCGGCCCACGAAGATGTTCTCGGCGACGGACAGATCGGGGAAGAGCGTCGGCTCCTGATAGATCACGGCGACGCCGGCGTCCCGAGCATCGGCGGGACCGTGGAACTCGACCGGATCGTCGTCGAGAAGGACGGTGCCCGTGTCGGGCCGGTGCACGCCGGCAAGTGTCTTGATCAGGGTCGACTTGCCCGCGCCGTTCTCGCCGGCCAGGGCATGCGCTTCGCCGGCGTACAGCTGCAGGCTGACTCCCCGGAGGGCCCGGACCGCACCGAAGGACTTGCTCACCCCCTCCAGCGCGAGCACCGGAGTCGTCTCCGGTTCAGGGTGCGTCATTGCATGGCTCCATGGGTGTGCCGAATGGTGTGCTCGACAAGAGAGGTTCGGGGCCGCGGCCGGTGTACTCCGACCGCCACATGTGAATTGATTCAACGAGTTGCCCGGAAGCTAGCCCCATCCGCCGCACAGGTCAAGAGGTTGAAGCGGAATCCGGTCGGTGGCACTGGTCTCGGAAGGTCGGACGCTCATGACAACCACCTTGAAGTGCTCAGACGTTGCACACAACCCTTCCCCCTCCCGAGTGGAGCACGATTGCATAAGGCGTACGAAGCGCCCCGCCGACTCTTGACGTCGCCGTAGCCTGTGACTACCTTCGAAAGAGATAGTGAATCGATTCATCCTTTCTTCGAGCTTCCCCAGTCAGCCCTCATCCGCGGGCTGCACACGCAACTTGAGGTTGACATGCCTGACATCGCCGCGGTGAAGGCCGCACTCACCGACCAGCGGATCGAGACGCCGTCCTGGGGCTACGGCAACTCCGGCACCCGATTCAAGGTCTTCGCTCAGGCAGGCGTGCCCCGTACACCGTTCGAGAAGTTGGACGATGCGGCACGGGTGCACGAGTTCACCGGCATTGCGCCCAAGGTCTCGTTGCACATCCCCTGGGACAAGGTCGAGGACTACGCGGCTCTGGCCACGCACGCCAAGGAGCGCGGCCTGGAACTGGGAGCCGTCAACTCCAACACCTTCCAGGACGACGACTACAAGCTGGGCAGCGTCTGTCATCCGGACCCCAAGGTGCGGCGCAAGGCCGTCGAGCACCTGCTCGAGTGTGTCGACATCATGGACGCGACCGGGTCGAAGGATCTGAAGCTCTGGTTCGCCGACGGCACCAATTATCCCGGTCAGGACGACATCGTGGCCCGTCAGGACCGCCTGGCGGAGTCCCTCGCCACCGTGTACCAGCGGCTGAGCGACGACCAGCGGATGCTGCTGGAATACAAGTTCTTCGAGCCGGCCTTCTACGCCACTGATGTTCCGGACTGGGGCACCTCATACGTGCAGTGTCTGAAGCTGGGCGACAAGGCGCAGGTCGTCGTGGACACCGGTCATCATGCGCCGGGCACGAACATCGAGTTCATCGTCGCCCTCCTGCTGCGGGAGGGGAAGCTGGGCGGTTTCGACTTCAACTCGCGCTTCTACGCGGACGACGACCTGATGGTGGGCTCCGCGGACCCTTTCCAGCTCTTCCGGATCCTGCACGAGGTAGCCAAGAACGGCGGCTTCGAGAAGGAGACGAACGTGGCGTTCATGCTCGACCAGTGCCACAACATCGAGGCGAAGATCCCGGCAGTCATCCGCTCGGTGATGAACGTCCAGGAGGCCACCGCCAAGGCACTGCTGGTCGACCTCGATGCACTCGCCGCGGCCCAACGCACCGGGGATGTGCTCGCTTCGAACGCCGTCCTGATGGACGCGTACAACACCGATGTGCGTCCCCTGCTCCGCGATCTGCGCGAGGAGCAGGGCCTGCACCCGGACCCCGTCGCCGCCTACCGGGCCTCCGGCTGGCAGGAGCGGATCGCGGCCGAGCGTGTGGGCGGCGAACAGGCCGGCTGGGGAGCCTGACTTCCCCACGCACACCTTCCGATCAGCACAACCGCCCCTCAGCCGAAGGAACACCGACATGGCCAGCGCCCATCCCGAAGTCTCCGCGCTCCTGGAGCGCTCCAACCGCCTCGGATCCGATCCCCGCAACACCAACTACGCCGGCGGTAACACGTCTGCGAAGGGCTCCGGTAGTGATCCCGTGACCGGCGGGCAGGCCGAGCTGATGTGGGTGAAGGGGTCCGGCGGTGACCTCGGGACGCTCACCGAGGCCGGGCTCGCCGTCCTGCGGCTGGACCGGCTGCGGGCACTGGTCGACGTGTATCCAGGCGTCGAGCGCGAGGACGAGATGGTAGCGGCGTTCGACTACTGCCTGCACGGCAAGGGCGGTGCCGCGCCTTCCATCGACACGGCGATGCACGCCCTGGTCGACGCCCCGCACGTGGACCACCTGCACCCCGACTCCGGGATCGCGCTCGCCTGCGCCGCTGACGGGGAGAAGCTGACCGACGAGTGCTTCGGCAACAGCGTGGTGTGGGTGCCGTGGCGGCGGCCCGGATTCCAGCTCGGACTCGACATCGCCGCGATCAAGGAGGCCAACCCGCAGGCCATCGGGTGCGTCCTGGGTGGCCACGGAATCACCGCCTGGGGCGCCACCGCCCAGGAGTGCGAACGCAACTCGCTGCACATCATCCGCACGGCCCAGGAATTCCTCACCGAGCGCGGCAGGCCCGAGCCGTTCGGTCCGGTAATCGAGGGGTACGGTGCGCTGCCCGAGGCAGAGCGACAGGAGCGGGCGGCGGCTCTGGCGCCGTACGTCCGTGCGATCGCCTCCCAGGACCGGCCGCAGGTGGGCCACTTCATCAGCTCGGACACCGTCCTGGACTTCCTCGCCCGCACCGAACACCCGCGGCTCGCCGCGCTCGGCACCTCCTGCCCCGACCACTTCCTGCGCACCAAGGTCCGGCCTCTCGTCCTCGACCTGCCGCCGACGTCCACGGTGGAGGAGGCTGTGGCCCGGCTGAAGGAACTGCACACCGCCTACCGCGAGGACTACGCCGCTTACTACCATCGGCATGCCGACGCGGACTCGCCTGCCATGCGCGGCGCGGACCCGGCGATCGTGCTCGTACCCGGCGTGGGCATGTTCTCCTTCGGCAAGGACAAGCAGACGGCCCGGGTGGCCGGCGATTTCTACATCAACGCCATCAACGTCATGCGCGGCGCGGAAGCCGTGTCGGCGTACGCGCCGATCGAGGAGTCGGAGAAGTTCCGCATCGAGTACTGGGCGCTGGAGGAGGCCAAGCTCCAGCGGATGCCCGATCCCAAGCCGCTGGCGACGCGGGTGGCCCTGGTGACCGGCGCGGGCAGCGGAATCGGCAAGGCCATCGCCCGGCGCCTGGTTGCCGAGGGCGCGTGTGTCGTCGTCGCCGACCTGAACGCCGAGAACGCCACCGCCGTGGCCGAGGAGCTCGGCGGGTCCGACCAGGCCGTCGCCGTCACGGTCGATGTGACGTCCGAGGAACAGATCGCGATCGCCTTCAGGGCCGCCGTGCTCGCCTTCGGCGGCGTCGACCTCGTCGTCAACAATGCCGGCATCTCCATCTCCAAACCGCTGCTGGAGACCTCCGCCAAGGACTGGGATCTCCAGCACGACATCATGGCCCGCGGCTCCTTCCTCGTCTCGCGTGAGGCGGCGCGGGTGATGACCGCGCAGGGGCTGGGCGGCGACATCATCTACATCGCCTCGAAGAACGCCGTCTTCGCCGGCCCGAACAACATCGCCTACTCCGCTACCAAGGCGGACCAGGCCCACCAGGTGCGGCTGTTGGCAGCTGAGTTGGGCACGCACGGCATTCGGGTCAACGGGGTCAACCCGGACGGAGTGGTGCGCGGCTCGGGAATCTTCGCGGGCGGCTGGGGCGCCCAGCGCGCCGCGACGTACGGCATCGATGAGGAGAATCTCGGCGAGTTCTACGCCCAGCGGACCCTGCTCAAGCGGGAGGTGCTGCCGGAGCACGTCGCCAACGCCGTATTCGCGCTGACCGGCGGGGAGCTGACCCACACCACGGGCCTGCACGTCCCGGTCGACGCCGGCGTCGCGGCCGCCTTCCTCCGCTGACGCCCCCGGCGGGACGTCTCCTCTCCTTCTCGTCCCCGCCGGGCGAGGCTCCCTCACAACGCCCCTGGGGCCGGCTGCCACGGGCGCCGGCCCCAGGGTGCGACGGCGGACGACCCCGCGAGATGGCCGGCGCACGAGCATTGTCCGCCCGCGAACGATCGCACGTCTCGCTCCGTCTCGCTCCTTCTCCCTCCTTCCGACCTCACCACCGCATCCGCGCAGGAGCCACCACATGTCCATCGACTCACCCGGCTTCGCGCCCCCCGCCTACTTCGCCGCGGCCGATCTGGGCGCTACCAGCGGGCGGGTCTTCCTCGGTGATCTCTCACCGGGTCGCCTCCAGCTCACTGAGATGAACCGATTCGAGAACACACCGGTGCGGCTCCCCGACGGGTTGCACTGGGACACGCTCGCCCTGTATCAGGGCGTGGTCGACGGCCTGCGCGCAGCCTCCCGCGCCACTGACGGGTGCCTGACCTCGATCGGTGTGGACAGCTGGGCCGTGGACTACGGACTTCTCGACGCCGACGGCGCCCTGTCCGGCCCCCCTTACCACTACCGGGACAGCCGTACCCACACCGGAGCCGAAAGTGTCTGGCCCAAGATCGGGCCGGAGGAGCTGTACCGGATCACCGGGCTGCAGCATCTCCCCTTCAACACCGTCTTCCAGCTTGCCTCTGCGGCAGGCAGTGCTCAGCTCCACACCGCACGCACGCTGCTGCTCATCCCTGACCTGCTCACGTACTGGCTTACCGGGTCCCTGGGCACCGAGGAGACCAATGCCTCCACCACCGGGCTCTTCGACGTTCACACCGGGACCTGGTCCGACGACGTTCTCAACGCCCTGTCTCTCGACCGCTCACTGCTGCTGCCGCTGCGCTCCCCCGGCGATCCGGCCGGAACCCTGCTGCCCCACGTAGCCGCGGACACCGGCCTGGACCCCGCCACCCCGGTGACGACGGTTGCTTCCCACGACACGGCCTCCGCCGTCGCGGCAGTCCCCGCCACCGAGCCTCACTTCGCATACATCTCGTGCGGCACCTGGTCGCTGGCCGGGCTCGAACTGGAAACGCCCGTAGTCAACGAGGCGTCCCGCGAGGCGAACTTCACCAACGAGCGAGGTATCGACGGGACCATCCGCTACCTGCGCAACGTCATGGGAATGTGGCTGTTGGAGGAGTGCCGGCGCACGTGGGCAGCGCAAGGCCGGCCGGCGCACCTCCCGGAGCTGCTCGCCGACGCCGCCCGGGCTCAAGCATTCGCCTGCATCATCGACCCCGACGCCCCGGAATTCCTGCCGCCCGGTGACATGCCGGAACGAATCGCGGCGTACTGCCGCCGCACGGGACAGCCCGTCCCCCGCGGTCAGGGCCCCATGGTCCGCTGCATCCTGGAAAGCCTGTCCCTGGCTCACCGGCGTACCCTGCGCCAAGCTGCGAAGCTCGCCGACCGCGAGATCAGTCAGGTCCACCTCGTCGGCGGTGGCTCCCGCAACGAACTGCTGTGCCAGTTCACTGCAGACGCCACCGGATTGCGCGTGATCGCCGGTCCCACTGAGGCCACCGCTCTGGGCAACATCCTCGTCCAGGCCCGCACCGCACACCGTGTCGGCGACCTGCATGACATGCGTCAGCTCGTCGCCCGCACGCAGGAACTCCGCCACTACACGCCCCGCGGGAACAAGGCGTCCTGGGATGCGGCAGAAGCTCGTATCGTCCGGCCCGGAGGGGAGATGTGATGCGTGTAGCCCTGTTCGCCACCTGCGTCAACGACGCGATCTACCCGTCCACGGCCATCGCCACGGTGAAGGTACTCGAACGCCTTGGAGTGAGCGTGGAATTCCCCGCCGCCCAGACGTGCTGCGGACAGCCGCAGTTCAACACGGGCTACCGCCGCGAAACTGAACCCCTGGTGCGCCGCATGGGCCGAGCCTTTGAGGGATACGACTACATAGTGACCCCCTCGGGGTCCTGTGTGGCAATGGTGCGGGACAATTATCCGCGCGTCGCGCGCAGCAGCGGGCATGAGGATCTGACCCGAGCTGCACAGTCGCTGGTCCCGAGAACGTACGAGCTGACCGAATTCCTGGTGGACGTGCTAGGTGTGACAGACGTCGGCGCCTACTATCCGCACAAGGTGACCTACCACCCGTCCTGTCACGGTCTGCGCATGCTGGCCCTGGGCGACAGGCCCTACCAGTTGCTGCACAACGTCAAGGGGCTGGAGCTTGTGGAGCTGCCCGGGGCCGACGAATGCTGCGGCTTCGGCGGCACCTTCGCCGTGAAGAATCCCGATGTCTCCGCGGCGATGGGCGCGGACAAGGTACACAATGCGCGGTCCACCGGCGCAAGCGTGCTATGCGGCGCGGACAATTCCTGTCTGATGCACATCGGCGGCATCCTCCGCCGCCAAGACGCTCCGCAGCGCACCTTTCATATCGCGGAGATCCTGGCCAGCACGCAAGAGGAGCCCCTGGTATGAGTGGAACATTCGTCGGCATGCCTGCCTTTCCGCAGGCCGCCCGAGAGGCCGTCCACGACGCGACGCTGCGTAGCAATCTGCGCCACGCCACGCACACCATTCGTGCCAAGCGGGAGAAGGCAGTCTCGGAGCTCTCCGACTGGGCGGCGCTGCGCGAGGCCGGCAAGCAGATCAAAGACCACACGCTGCGGCATCTCGACCGCTATCTCGTACAAGTGGAGGAGACCGTCACGGCGGCGGGTGGCGTCGTCCACTGGGCCGCCGACGCGGACGAGGCCAACCGAATCGTGGCGCGGCTGGTGAAGGAGACCGGCGAGTCGGAGGTCGTCAAGGTCAAGTCGATGGCCACGCAGGAGATCGGTCTCAACGAAGCCCTCGAAGCGGAGGGTATCACCGCCTATGAGACCGATCTCGCCGAGCTGATCGTGCAGTTGGGCAAGGACCGGCCGTCGCACATCCTGGTGCCGGCGATCCACCGCAACCGGGGCGAGATCCGGGACATCTTCCGTGCCGAGATGGGCGAGTGGGGGCGGCCGGCGCCCGACGGTCTGACCGACACGCCCGCCGAGCTCGCGGAGGCGGCGCGGCTGCACCTTCGGGAGAAGTTCCTGCGCGCCAAGGTCGGCATCTCGGGCGCCAACTTCGTGGTCGCCGAGACCGGCACACTGGTGGTGGTGGAGTCCGAGGGCAACGGGCGGATGTGCCTCACCCTGCCCGAGACCCTGATCTCGGTCGTGGGCATCGAGAAGATCGTGCCGGGCTGGCGGGACCTGGAGGTGTTCCTGCAGACCCTCCCCCGCTCTTCGACAGCCGAGCGCATGAACCCCTACACCTCCACCTGGACCGGCACCACCGACGAGGACGGCCCGCGCGCCTTCCACCTCGTCCTGCTGGACAACGGCCGCACCGACACTCTCGCCGACGAGGTCGGCCGCCAGGCCCTGCGCTGCATCCGCTGCTCGGCCTGCCTGAACGTCTGCCCGGTGTACGAACGGGCCGGCGGACATGCCTACGGGTCGGTCTATCCGGGGCCGATCGGCGCCATCCTGAGTCCGCAACTGCGGGGCACGGCAAGCGAGATCGATGCCTCCCTGCCCTACGCGTCGTCCCTGTGCGGAGCCTGCTACGAGGTGTGTCCGGTCGCCATCGACATCCCCGAGGTGCTGGTCCATCTGCGGGAACGAGTAGCCGATGAGGGCGGTCGGGGGCACCGTCTGGAAAAGGCGGCGATGAAAGCAGCCGGATGGGTTCTCAACCATCCGGCCGCCCTCGCCACAGGTGAACGCATCGCCGCAAAGACACGCAGGTTCCACCCCAAGAAACTACCCGGGCCGGGTGCCGGTCAGTGGACGAACAGCCGTGACCTGCCGCCCATGCCGGCCGAGCCCTTCCGCGACTGGTGGAGGAAGAACCGAACATGACGACCGAGCCCGATTCCCGCGAACGCATCCTCGCCCGGGTCCGCAGCGCGCTCGCTCACACCGCCGACGCCCACAACGCTTCTGCCGCCGCCGACATCGAACGCAACTACCTCACGTCCCACACACCTGACGACCCAGCCGCCGTGCTCGACCTGCTGCACGAGAACCTTGTCGACTATCGGGCCGTCGTCCGGCGCTGCGCCGACACCGAGCTTCCAGGTGTGATCGCCGAGCTGCTCGGACGACACGCTGTCCGCAGCGTCGCCGTCCCTGATGGTCTGCCCGCGCCCTGGCTTTCCATGGCACACGTCGAACAGCGCCATGACAGCTTCCGCTGCCGGCTGTCTCCGGGGGAGCTCGACACCATCGACGCCGTCGTCACCGGGTGTGCCCTGGCCATCGCCGAGACCGGAACGATCGTCCTCGACACCGGCGCCGGCCAGGGCCGGCGCGCGCTGACCCTCGTACCCGACCTCCACATCTGTGTCGTACGGGCACCGGAACAGGTCGTTGCGTCCGTTCCGCAGGCCATGCCAAGACTCGATCCGGTACGGCCGCTCACCTGGATTTCAGGTCCCTCGGCCACCAGCGATATCGAACTGGACCGCGTCGAAGGCGTGCACGGCCCACGCACATTGGAGGTGGTCCTGCTCACGGAGAGCAAAGCGTCGATGCGGCAGGGGCCACTGGTCACCGGCCGCCGGTTTCCGCGTGAGGCGTAGGAGGTGACGGGCTACGGGGGGCCGGTCGCCGACCGGCCCCCCGCGTGGGAGTGGGGCGGGGCGCCCCCGCCCCTGCCGTTACCTCACCGTTCCGTACGAGCGGCGTGCGGCTTACCGACGTCGGAACGGCCGGCGGCCTGCTTGATCCGTCCTGCTTCCCGCTGGTCGATGACGCCCTCACGCCGAAGGGTGGTGATGATCTTCTCGACGTGCGAGACGAACGCACCGTGGCTGCTCCAGGCCCGGTGATCCTCGATCAGCTCGTTGATCGTGCAGCCGCTCGTCGTGACGAGGTTCGGGATGCCGGTGTTGATCGAGCCGACAAACACCGTCGAACGGCCGTCCTGCTCAGAGCAGTTCGTGGGTGGCTTGCTGTCGACGATGGTGAGGGACAGCGACAGCGCCGTGGAGGCATTGCCGGCCTTGTCGGTGGCCCGGTACAGGAAGGTGTGGCTCCCTGCTCTGTTCACTGCCACCGGTGCGGAGTACGGCAGATAGGGGCCGCCGTCGAGGGAGTACTCGATCCCGGCTACTCCCGACCCCGCGTCCGAAGCCGTCACCGTGACCGTGGCGCTGCCCACGTAGGCGCCGGAGGTGTTCTTCGTGCCGGAGACGGAGGCCGACGTATCCGGCGCAGTCGTGTCCTGCGGCGGCGCCGCGACCACCGTGAAGTCCACCGTCCGCACCGCCGACGTATTACCCGCCTTATCCGTCGCCCGATACGCCAGCGTGTGCTGACCCACCCCGCTCACCTGCACCGGCG